>NZ_JBIRMW010000009.1:0-336860 GCF_044331325.1 Streptomyces sp. NPDC017246
ACGCCCGGTTACATTCCGAACCCGGAAGCTAAGCCTTTCAGCGCCGATGGTACTGCAGGGGGGACCCTGTGGGAGAGTAGGACGCCGCCGAACAAATCTTCAGGACCCCTGGTCCCAGCGTTCACGCTGGGACCAGGGGTCCTTTTGTTTTTTGCTTGACTTTTTCCGATGCGCGGCCGAGTGCCGGCTGCGCGAGAATGACTGCAGTACCCAAAGACAGGAGTCACACCGATGTCCACCAACTCTCCCGACGACCGTCCGGAGCGCGAACCGCGTCGCAGGGACGATGCCGGTGGCGACCGGGGCGGCTTCCGTGGGCCGCGCCGGGACGACAACCGCGGTGGTGACAACCGTGGTGGCGGCGGTGGCTTCCGTCGCGATGACAACCGTGGCGGCGACAACCGCGGTGGTGGTGGCGGCGGTTTCCGTCGTGACGACCGTGGCGGCGACAACCGTGGTGGTGGCGGCGGTTTCCGTCGCGACGACCGTGGCGGCGACAACCGTGGTGGTGGCGGCGGTTTCCGTCGTGACGATCGCGGTGGTGACAACCGTGGCGGTGACAACCGTGGTGGTGGTGGCGGTTTCCGCCGTGACGACCGTGGTGGCGACAGCCGCGGCGGTGGCGGTGGCTTCCGTCGTGATGATCGCGGTGGTGACAACCGTGGCGGTGGCGGTGGCTTCCGCCGTGACGACCGTGGTGGCGACAGCCGCGGTGCCGGCGGTGGCTTCCGTCGTGATGACCGGCGTGATGAGCGTCCCTCGTCGTTCCGTCGGGACGACCGTCCTTCGTTCCCGCGTGACGACCGCGGTGGCGACAACCGTGGCGGCGGTGGCGGCTTCCGCCGTGACGACAACCGTGGTGGCGACAACCGTGGTGGTGGCGGCGGTTTCCGCCGTGACGACCGTGGTGGTGACAACCGCGGTGCCGGCGGTGGCTTCCGTCGCGATGACCGGCGTGATGAGCGCCCGTCGTCGTTCCGTCGCGATGACCGTCCTTCGTTCCCGCGTGACGACCGCGGTGGCGACAACCGCGGCGGCGGCGGTGGCTTCCGTCGTGATGACCGGCGTGATGAGCGTCCCTCGTCGTTCCGTCGGGACGACCGTCCTTCGTTCCCGCGTGACGACCGCGGTGGCGACAACCGCGGCGGCGGCGGTGGCTTCCGTCGTGACGACCGGCGTGATGAGCGCCCGTCGTCGTTCCGTCGGGACGACAACCGTGGCGGTGACAACCGTGGTGGCGGCGGTGGCTTCCGTCGCGACGACCGTGGTGGCGACAGCCGCGGTGCCGGCGGTGGCTTCCGTCGTGACGACCGCCGTGACGACCGCGGCGGCGACCGTGGCGGATACCGTGGCCGCGACGACCGGGGCGGCGACCGCGGTGGTTTCCGCGGGCGTGACGACCGGGAGCGGAGCGACCGCGCGCCCATCAAGCGGCTGCCGATCCCGCCGGAGGTCACCGGTGAGGAGATCGACCCGGATGTGCGCCAGGAGCTCATGAGCCTGCCCAAGGGGCTCGCCGAGGACGTCTCGCGCAACCTCGTCATGGTCGCTCGGCTGATCGACGAGGACCCGGAGGAGGCGTACGGCTACTCCAGGGTCGCGCTGCGGCTCGCCTCCCGTGTCGCCGCCGTGCGCGAGGCCGCCGGCTTCGCCGCGTACGCGACGCAGAAGTACTCCGAGGCCCTGGCCGAGTTCCGCGCCGCCCGCCGGATGAGCGGTGGCGTCGAGCTGTGGCCCGTCATGGCCGACTGCGAGCGCGGTCTCGGCCGGCCCGAGCGTGCGCTCGCCATGGCCGGTGAGCCCGAGGTGCAGAAGCTGGACAAGGCCGGTCAGGTCGAGATGCGGCTCGTGGCCGCCGGCGCCCGCCGGGACCTGGATCAGCTCGACGCGGCCATCGTGACGCTGCAGAGCCCCGAGCTCGCTTCCAGCGCCGTGCACCCGTGGACCGCGCGCCTGCGGTACGCGTACGCCGACGCGCTGCTCGCCGCCGGTCGTGAGACCGAGGCGCGGGAGTGGTTCGCCAAGGCTCTGGAGGCCGACAAGGACGGGGCCACGGACGCCTCGGACCGGCTCGCCGAGATCGACGGTGTCGAGTTCGTCGACGCGTTCGACGAGTCGGAGGAGGAGTCGGACGTCGTCGTCTCCCTCGGCGACGTGGAGGATGTCGAGGACGACGTCCTCGATGTCGACGACGAGGACGGCGACCTCGACGAGGACGACGAGGACGACAGTGACGACAGCGTCGGCGACAAGAGCTGACACGGTTGACGCATGAGAAGGGCGGCACCCTCCGGGGTGCCGCCCTTCTTCGTTTTCCGGTCCTCGTCGTCGAGGGGTCTCAGTCCAGCGCCAGGCTTCTCAGGACCAGGCCCGTCGCGGGCTTCGGGCCGAAGGAGGTCGACTTTCGGGGCATGGTGACGCCCTGGCGGGCGAGGTCCCGTACGACCTCCTCCCGGACCGGGTGCATGAGGACGGCCGTACCGCCGCGACGCTCGGCCTGGTCGACCGCGGCCTCCGTGTCGTGGATGTAGCTGATGTCCTCGGGGGCGTCCGGGATGCGCCAGACGTGCTCCAGGAGGGTGGAGTGCAGGACCGTCGCGTCCAGGGTGCGCCAGGCGTCCGGGCGGTCCGTGCGGATCGTGCGGTCGAGGAGATCCGGGTCCGGGCGGTCGACGAGGTGGAAACCGCCGTCCCCCGCCAGGAGGAAGGCGTTGCCCTCGGCCGTGGCCTCCGCGAGGGCCTCCAGGGCCGCCGGCAGGGGGCTCTCGATCCGGCGCACCCGGAAGGAGCCGTCGAGGGCCGCGAGGGCGTCGGCGACCGGCAGGCGGTTGAGGAGGCGGTGGATCGCCCGGACCCGCAGGGGGTAGCGGGCGGTGTCGATGAGGAGGACCAGGCCGTAGTTCCAGGGGCCGGGCGAGGGGTGTTCCTCGCGCAGGCGGAGGTAGGTCGCCCAGCGGTGGTGGCCGTCGGCGATGAGGGCCTGGTGGTGGCTGAGCTCGGCGGCCACCGCGGCCTGCTCGGCCGGGTCGGTCACCGCCCACAGGCGGTGCCGGAAACCGTCCTCCGTGGTGGTGGCCAGCAGCGGGGGGCCCTGGACGGTGCGTTCGACGACCGCGCCCGCGCCGTCTCCGTCGCCGACGTAGGTGAGGAGCAGGGGCTCCAGATTGGCGGCCGTGGTCCGCATCAGGGCGGCCCGGTCCTCGACCACGTGCGGCATGACGTCCTCGTGGGGGAGGACGACCCCCTCGGCGGGGGTGGAGAGCTCCAGGGCCCCGATGATGCCGCGCTGCAGGATGCCGTCGCCGTGCTGCTCGTACACGTAGAGCGCGGGCTCCGGGTCCGGGGCGAGGACGCCGTCCGCGAGCCAACGGTCGAGGGTGACGGCGGCCTTGCGGTGACGGGTGCCGGCGGTGATCGCCTGCGGCAGGATCAGCCGGACGATGTTGTGCGGGTCGGCCGACTCCAGATGGAGTAGTCCGTCAGGTCGTACGACGACGTCGTAGGGAGGAGACGTCACGGCTGCCAGGCTGCCGACCCGTTCGGGGACGTAACGGAGTCCGCGGAACGGCGCCAGGCGCAGCCCTGCCGCGTCGTCGCGGACGTCATCGGCCGCGTGACCTGAGGTGTTCATCTCGTCATCGTATGTGGGCGGTGGCCATGAGCGATGATCGGGGGAGCGGGCGGAATTCACCCGACGACATGAGGAGTGTGCGGTGACGGTGCGGAACGGCCAGGGGCAGCAGGGTGTCGGCGGGAACCGGCCGGGTGGCAGCGCGGAGCCGCTGAGCGAGGCGTACGACACGGCGCTCCTGGACCTGGACGGGGTCGTGTACGCCGGAGGGGAGGCCGTGCCGCACGCCGTCGAGGCGCTCGGGGTCGCGCGGGCCGGCGGGATGCGCCTGGCGTATGTCACCAACAACGCGCTGCGGACGCCCGACGCGGTGGCCGAGCACCTCACCGAGCTCGGGGTGCCGACCGGGGCCGCGGACGTGATCACCTCGGCGCAGGCGGTGGCCCGGCTGATCGCCGACGACGTGCCGGCCGGCTCCCGGGTGCTGGTCATCGGCGGTGAGGGGCTGCGGGTGGCGCTGCGCGAGCGGGGCCTGGTGCCGGTGGACTCCGCCGAGGACGAGCCGGTGGCGGTCGTCCAGGGGTACGGGGGGTCGGAGATGCCGTGGGGGCGGTTCGCGGAGGCGAGTTACGCGGTGGCGCGGGGGCTTCCCTGGTACGCCTCGAACACGGACCTGACGATTCCCGGGGCGCGGGGGATCGGGCCGGGGAACGGGGCGGCCGTGGAGGTCGTACGGATCGCCACGGGTGGCCGCGTGGAGCCCAAGGTCGCCGGGAAGCCGCTGCCGCCGATGCACCGGGAGACGGTGCTGCGGACGGGTGCGCGGCGGCCTCTGGTGGTCGGGGACCGGCTGGACACGGACATCGAGGGCGCGTTCAACGGCGGGGTGGACTCGCTGCTCGTCCTGACCGGGGTGACGGATGTGGCCCAGCTGCTGAGGGCGGTGCCGGAGCACCGGCCGACGTATGTGGACGCCGATCTGCGGGGGCTGCTGGTGGGGCAGCCGGAGGTCGTCGCCGACGCGGACGGCGGGTTCGTGTGCGGGGACTGGCGGGCCTCGGTCCGTGAGGGTGCGCTGGTGCTCGAAGGGCGCGAAGGCGCGGCGGAGGGTCCGGCTGCCGGTGGGGCGGATGTGATGGACGGCGTACGGGCCTTGTGCGGGGCCGCCTGGTCGGCCGCGGACGCCGTGGGCGGGGGAGTGCCGGACGCGGGGAAGGCGCTGGCGCGGCTCGGGCTGTGAAATTGGGTAGGCTAACCTAACTTTCTTTGGGTCGCGGGCACGGGAGCACGGACATGGACGGTCGACAGCAGCGGCTGAGCGCGGAATCGGTCACCCTGGCGTACGAGCAGCGGGTCATCGCCCGCGATCTGTCCGTCGAGATCCCCGACAACTCGTTCACCGTCATCGTCGGGCCGAACGCCTGCGGCAAGTCCACCCTGCTCCGTGCCCTCTCCCGGATGCTGAAGCCCAGCCAGGGGCGCGTCCTCCTCGACGGGCAGTCGATCCACTCCATGCCCGCCAAGAAGGTGGCCAAGACCCTCGGTCTGCTGCCCCAGACCTCCGTGGCGCCCGACGGCATCACCGTGGCCGACCTCGTCGCCCGGGGCCGCTACCCGCACCAGGGGCTGCTGCGCCAGTGGTCCCCGGAGGACGAGCGGATCACCCGCGACGCCATGGAGGCGACCGGGGTGGCCGAGCTGGCCGAGCGGTACGTCGACGAGCTCTCCGGCGGTCAGCGCCAGCGCGTCTGGATCGCCATGGCGCTCGCCCAGCAGACCCCGCTGCTGCTGCTCGACGAGCCGACGACGTACCTCGACATCCAGCACCAGATCGACGTCCTCGACCTGTGCGCCGAGCTCCACGAGACCCAGGGCCGCACGCTCGTCGCCGTCCTGCACGACCTCAACCACGCGGCCCGGTACGCGACCCACCTCATCGCAGTCCGCGACGGCGAGGTGGTCGCCGAGGGCCCGCCGTCCGAGGTCGTGACCGCCGAGCTGGTCGAGCGGGTCTTCGGGCTGCGCTGCCAGATCATCGACGACCCCGAGACCGGGACGCCGCTCGTCGTACCGGCCGGGCGCAAGGCCCGGCTTCCCAGGCCCGCCGCGTCCCCGGAGCCCGCCCTCCGCCCGTGATCCCTAGAGGAGCGAGCGGAGCCGCAGCAGGTCGCGGAAGCCCGCCTCCAGCCTGACCCGGCCCGAGGCCCAGGCCTTGGCGAAGTTCAGTTCGCCGGCGACCATCGCCAGCAGGTCGTCGCCGGTCATCGCGAGCCGGATCTGCGCCTTGTCCGGCGGCGGGCCCGCGACCGTGTCCTCGACCAGGATCCTGCCGTCCGCGAGACGGCCCGTGAACGTGGTGTCCAGATCGGTGATGTGGCAGCTCAGGGTGCGTTCGAGCGCGGCCGCGCCGCGCACGTCGCCGTCCGCCCGCGCGAAGCTGTCCGAGAGTCTGTCGAGTGCGCCGCGGCACTCCGTGATCGTCGCCATCGCCGTCGACCGTACCCCAGGGGTTCGCGGTAGCGTCGGGACCATGAACGACGCGATGCCCGAACCGGAGCCCGCGGACGCGACGGCCCCGCAGGATGTCCACGAGCCCGCGGCGGCCGCGCCGCTCGGGGTCGAGCGGGCGCTCACCGGGCACCCCGGTGTCGACGTCCACCTGGCGCGTCTCGAAGAGGTGGACCACCTCCCGGCGGACGGACACCTGGAGGTGTACGAGGATGTACACCGTGGACTGCGTGCCGAGCTGACCTCGCTCGACGCGCACCCCGCCCCTCGTCCGTACGAAAACAGGAGCTGAACCCAACGTGGCAGGAGTGGCACGCCGCCGTCTCGACGCCGAGCTGGTCCGGCGCAAGCTCGCGCGCTCGCGCGAGCACGCCAGCCAGCTGATCGCCGCGGGCCGGGTGACCGTCGGCAAGACCGTCGCCACCAAGCCCGCCACCCAGGTCGAGACCGCCGCGGCCATCGTCGTCGTGCAGGACGACTCCGACCCCGACTACGTCTCGCGCGGCGGGCACAAGCTCGCCGGGGCCTTCGAGGCCTTCGTCCCGCTCGGGCTGAAGGTCGAGGGCCGGCGAGCCCTGGACGCCGGTGCCTCCACCGGTGGCTTCACCGATGTGCTGCTGCGCGCGGGCGCCGCGCATGTCGTCGCCGTCGACGTCGGCTACGGACAGCTCGCCTGGTCGCTGCAGAGCGACGAGCGGGTCACCGTGAAGGACCGTACGAACGTACGCGAGTTGACGGTCGACGCGATCGACGGCGTTCCCGTCGACCTGGTCGTCGGCGACCTCTCCTTCATCCCGCTCGGCCTCGTCCTGCCCGCCCTGGCGGCCTGCACGGCGCCCGGCGCCGACCTCGTCCTCATGGTGAAGCCGCAGTTCGAGGTGGGCAAGGAGCGGCTCGGCACCGGCGGAGTCGTCCGGAGCACCGAACTCCGCGCCGACGCCGTGAAGAACGTGGCCCGGCGGGCGGCCGAGCTGGGGCTCGGCGTCCTGGGCGTCACGGCGAGCCCGCTGCCCGGCCCCTCCGGCAACGTCGAGTACTTTCTGTGGCTGCGGGCAGGGGCGCCCGCGCTGGATCCGGCGGATGTCGACCGCGCCGTGGCGGAAGGACCTCGTTGAGCTCAACGGCAGCACCACCACACACCACACCACGTACCGTCTTCCTCCTCGCGCACACGGGCAGGCCCGCCGCCGTGCGCAGCGCCGAACTGGTCGTCCTCGGACTGCTGCGCTGCGGCATCGGCGTCCGTGTCCTGGAGGCCGAGGCCGCGGACCTGCCGCTGCCGCCCTCCGTCGAGAAGGTGCCGGAAGCATGCTCCGACGCGCTCGACGGCTGTGAACTCCTCGTCGTCCTCGGCGGCGACGGCACCCTGCTGCGCGGCGCCGAGTTCTCCCGCGCCTCCGGCGTCCCGATGCTCGGCGTCAACCTCGGCCGTGTCGGCTTCCTCGCCGAGGCCGAGCGCGACGACCTCGACAAGGTCGTCGACCGGGTCGTGACGAAGGCGTACGAGGTCGAGGAGCGGATGACGCTCGACGTCGTCGTGTACGAGAACGGCGACGTCCTGCACCGCGACTGGGCGCTCAACGAGGCGGCCGTGCAGAAGGTGTCCCCGGAACGGATGCTGGAGGTCGTCCTCGCGATCGACGGCCGCCCGGTGACCGGCTTCGGCTGCGACGGGGTGATCTGCGCGACACCGACCGGCTCCACCGCGTACGCCTTCTCGGCGGGCGGCCCGGTCGTCTGGCCCGAGGTCGAGGCGCTGCTCATGGTCCCGATCGGGGCGCACGCCCTCTTCGCCAAGCCGCTGATCACCACCCCCGAGTCGGTGCTCGCCGTCGAGGTCGAACCGCACACCCCGCACGGCGTGCTGTGGTGCGACGGGCGGCGGACGGTGGAACTCCCGGCCGGCGCACGGGTCGAGGTGCGGCGGGGTGCCGTGCCGGTCAGGCTCGCCCGGCTCCACCACGCCTCCTTCACGGACCGGCTGGTCGCCAAGTTCGCCCTTCCGGTGTCGGGGTGGCGGGGCGGGGCGCGCTGACGTCCCTCCGCAGGGGGGAGCCGGGCGGGTGTACGCCCGCTCCCGGCGCCCGGAGCGCCCGCCTCCGGCTTCCGGGGCACGGAACGATCGGCGCGCCGGAGGGTTACGCCCGGGGGTGATGTCGCATCGCACCGGGGAAACCTCGTATGGTCTGGGGCGTGCTGGAGGAGATGCGGATACGGTCGCTCGGGGTCATCGACGACGCGGTGGTCGAGCTGTCGCCCGGCTTCACCGCGGTGACCGGTGAGACCGGTGCGGGCAAGACCATGGTGGTGACCAGCCTGGGCCTGCTGCTCGGTGGACGGGCCGACCCGGCCCTCGTACGGATCGGCGCGGCCTCGGCCGTCGTCGAGGGGCGGATCAGCGTGCCCGCGGGCGCGTCCGCCGCCGTACGCGCCGAGGAGGCAGGGGCGGAGCTCGACGACGGTGTGCTGCTCGTCAGCCGCACCATCTCGGCCGAGGGACGCTCACGGGCCCACCTCGGCGGGCGCTCCGTGCCCGTCGGGCTGCTCGCCGAGCTCGCCGACGAACTCGTCGCCGTCCACGGCCAGACCGACCAGCAGGGCCTGCTCAAGCCCGCCCGGCAGCGCGGGGCGCTCGACCGGTACGCGGGCGAGGCCGTCTCCGTACCGCTCGCCGCCTACGCCGAGGCGTACCGGCGGCTGCGCGCCGTCACCGGGGAACTGGACGAGATCACCACCCGGGCCCGTGAGCGGGCGCAGGAGGCCGATCTGCTGCGCTTCGGGCTCGGCGAGATCGAGGCCGTCGCCCCGCTCGCCGGGGAGGACACCGAACTCGCCGCCGAGGCGGAGCGGCTCGGTCACGCCGAGGCCCTGGCCTCCGCCGCCGCCCTCGCGCACGCCGCCCTCGCGGGCGTCCCCGAGGACCCCGAGTCCGTCGACGCCACGACTCTCGTCGCGGGCGCCGGGCGGGCCCTGGAGGCCGTGCGGTCGCACGACCCGGCGCTCGCCGCGCTCGCCGACCGGATGGGGGAGATCTCCATCCTGCTCGGTGATGTCGCCACCGAGCTCGCCGGATACGCCGACGACCTGGACGCCGATCCGCTGCGGCTCTCCGCCGTCGAGGAGCGGCGCGCCGCGCTCACCCAGCTCACCCGGAAGTACGGCGAGGACATCGCGGGAGTTCTCGCCTGGGCCGAGGAGAGCGCGGGCCGGCTCGGCGAGCTGGACGGCGACGACGACCGCATCGAGGAACTCACCGCCGAGCGGGACCGGCTGCGTGACGACCTGTCGGTGCTCGCCCAGCGGCTCACCGACGCCCGTACCGGGGCGGCCGACCTGTTCGCCGGCGCCGTCACCGCCGAGCTGGCCTCGCTCGCCATGCCCCACGCGCGGGTGTCCTTCGACATCCGGCAGACCGAGGACCCCGAAGGCGTCGAGGTCGGCGGCCGCCGGGTCGCGTACGGCCCTTCGGGGGCCGACGAGGTCGAGCTGCTGCTCGCCCCGCACCCCGGCGCTCCGCCGCGGCCGATCGCCAAGGGCGCGTCCGGCGGTGAGCTGTCCCGGGTGATGCTCGCGGTGGAGGTCGTGTTCGCCGGGGTCGACCCGGTGCCGACGTACCTCTTCGACGAGGTCGACGCGGGTGTCGGCGGCAAGGCGGCCGTCGAGATCGGCCGCCGGCTCGCCAAGCTCGCCAGGACCGCGCAGGTCGTGGTCGTCACCCACCTCCCGCAGGTCGCGGCCTTCGCCGACCGGCAGCTGCTCGTCGAGAAGACCAACGACGGCTCGGTGACCCGGTCCGGAGTGACCGTCCTGGAGGGCGAGGAACGGGTGCGGGAGCTGTCCCGGATGCTCGCCGGCCAGGAGGACTCCGAGACGGCCAGGGCGCACGCGGAGGAGCTGCTCGCGACGGCCCGGGCGGACGGGTGAGGCGCCTCGCCTCCTTCGGGATCGCCGCGGGTATGAGCCGGGCGGTGTACGAGGGGCTGCGCCGGCGCGCGCCCGAGGAGCGGTGGCTCCGGATCAACCGCGCGGGGCGGAGCGTCGATCTGTACGCCGGGCCCGCCGCGGCCCTGGGCGCCGCGGCCGGCGCCGGGAGCGGGCCCGCGGCGTTCGCCGTGCTGGCCGCCGGGGTCTGCGGGGCGTACGACGACGCCAGGGGTGACCATCGGCGGGGCTTCCGGGCCCATCTGGCGGCGCTGCGGGACGGCGAGGTGACCAGTGGGGCCGTGAAGCTCCTCGGTATCGGCGCCGCCTCGCTCGTGGCGGGGGCGCTGCTCAAGGAACGGCCCGTGGACAAGGTGCTCGCCGGTGTCGTCATCGCCGGGAGCGCGCATCTGGTGAACCTGGTGGACGTACGGCCCGGGCAGGCGGGCCTCGCGGTCCTCGCGCTCGGCGCACCCGGGCTGCTGCGCGGCTCGGTCGCCGCCGCCCCCATGGGGGCCGTCACCGCGGTCCTCGGGGACGACCTCGGTGAGCGCACCATGCTCGGCGACACGGGCGCGCACGCGCTCGGCGCCGCCGTCGGCAGCGCGATCGCCGCCGGCAACGGGCGGTTCGGACTCGCCGTGCACGCGGCGGGGCTGATCGCCGCCGCGGTCTGGGGGGAGTGCGAGGTCTCCTCGCGCGCTCACCCGAGTGAGTGAACCCGTGGGGTGAGTCCCGGAGCCGCCCGCCTTCCGTGCGGGGGAACGACGCCACTTCGGTGCCGGAACGTGCGTACGGTCAGGGGCGAGGACTGGCATCCTTGGGCGCGTGACACAGCTCCGTACGGTCCAAGTGCTGGGCGGCGGCAGCGCGGGCAGCAGCGCTCACGTCCGATCACTTGCCTCGGGGCTGGTGGCGAGGGGCGTGCGGGTGACCGTGTGCGCCCCGGCCGAACTCGACCGCGTCTACGACTATCTGGGCGCCGGCGCGCACTTCGTGCCGCTGCCGCGCCTCGGCGACCCCGCCACGGTCACCGCGCTCCGCAACGCCTGCATCGGCGCGGACGTGGTCCACGCCCACGGCCTGCCGGCGTCCGTACGGGCCGCGCTCGCGCTGTCCGGCGGTCCGGGCGGAGGCGGCGGCCGCGCACCGCTCGTGACGACCTGGGACAGCCGGATCCCTGTGGACGGGGCCCGGGCCGGGGTCCTGCGGCTCCTCGAACGAAGGACCGTGCGGGCCGCGACCGTCGTCCTCGGCACCTCGTCCGAGCTCGTCGACCGGGCCCGGCGGCGCGGGGCCAGGGACGCCCGGCTCGCGCCCGTCACCGTGCCGGCCGCGCGCGGACCCGTATGCCTCCACGACGGCAAGGCGCGGGCCGAACTCGGCGCCGTCGAACGGCCGTTGCTGATGGCGGTCGGCGCGCTCGAACGGGGGCGGGGCTACCGGACGCTGCTCGACGCGGCACGGTCGTGGCGGGAGCTCGACCCGCAGCCGCTGCTCGTGATCGCGGGAGAGGGGCGCGAACGGGCCGCTCTCCAGCGGCGGATCGCGGCCGAGGGGCTGCCGGTGCGGCTGATCGGGCGGCGGGAGGATGTCGCCGAGCTGCTCGCGGCGGCGGATGTGGCGGTGCTGCCCTCCCGGTGGGAGGCACGGTCCCTGCTCGCCCAGGAGGCACTCCGGCTCGGCGTGCCGCTCGTCGCCACCGCGGTGGGTGGAGTGCCGGAACTCGTCGGTGACGCGGCGGAGTTGGTGCCGTACGGGGATTCGGCGGCGCTCGCCGGGGCGGTCCGGGGGCTGCTCGATGACGTGGAGCGGCGGATGGATCTCGCGGCCGCCGGGCGGGTGCAGGCACGGTCCTGGCCCACGGAGGACGAGACGGTGGCGCATGTGCTGAGCGTCTACGACGAGTTGGTGGGGCGCTAGGCCGCTCACCTGGTGCGGGCAGGCGTTCCGCGGGGCGGACGCCCGCCCGTGACAGGGCGGTGAGGCCGGGGCCCGGGGGGCTACGGCGTGTGGCGGCGGGCCCTCAGAGCCAGGGAGAGGGCCAGGACTGTCTGGGGGTCGTCCAGGTCCGTGCCCAGGAGCTCCGAGATGCGGGCCAGACGGTTGTAGAGCGTCTGGCGGTTGAGGTGGAGCTCCCGGGCCGTCTCCGCCTTGCGGCCCGCGTGCGCCAGATACGTCTCCAGAGTCGGGAGGAGCGGCGGGCGGGACGTCCCGTCGTGGTCCCGCAGGGGGCCGATCGCACGGTCCACGAACGCCGCGAGGACCGTGTCCCCGTGGAAGTGCAGCCGCCACAGCAGCAGGTCGATGTCGAGCCGCCGGGCGTCGTACCAGGGGAGGTCCGAGAGCCCCTGCGCGGCCGTCGCCGTCTCCGCCGCGTGCCGCAATCCCGCCGATGCCGCCGCCCAGCTGCCCGCCACGCCCACCACGACCACCGGCGGGTGCGCCCCGGAGCGTTCGAGACCGGCCCGCTCCACGCCCGCGCGGAGCGCCGCCGCGACCCGGTCCGCGACCGCCGTGCGCTCCGACTCGGAGCGCAGGCCGAGCAGCAGCGGCACCCGGCCCTCGACCGGGCGGACGCCCAGGAGGACCGGCACTCCGACGGAGGCCAGCTCCTCCAGGACGGCGCGGGCCAGCAGGGCCCAGTTGCCGGACGGGGAGAGCTCCGAGGCCATGCGCATGACCACCGGCAGGAGCGGGCCGTCACCCGGCTTGAAGCCCAGGACCCGGGCCTGCGCCGGGGCGTCCTCGGCCGTGATGCGGCCCTCCGCCAGGTCCGTCAGGAAGTCGCCCCGGCCGCGCGCGGCCAGCTCCTCCTCCTGCCGCGCCTGCATCAGGACGACCGCGAGGAGCCCGGCCGCGCGCTCGGCCGCCATCCGGTGCACGGGGGAGAGGGCGCCGGAGACCGAGAGCAGGACGAGGCGGGCCCGTACCGAGGCCGTGCCGGGGCCGCCGCCGGGCACGTCGACCAGGACCGTGCCGGTCGGCGGGCCGGACTCGCGGGCCGCCCGCTGGCCGCGCAGCCCGTCCCACACCTGGAGCGGGTCGGCGGGCGCGGACTCGGTGCCCGCCGCGTACAGCAGCTGACCGTCGGCCGTCTCCAGGAAGACGGGGTTGGCGGCGAAGTCCGACAGGATGCGCAGGACCTGCGGGACCCCGCCGCCGCCGAGCAGGGCCTCCGTGCACTGCCGGTGGACCTCCTCGGCCTGCCGGAGCAGCGCGTAGTGGCCGTTGACGATCTCGGTGTGGATCTCCTCGGTCACGGCCACGAAGGGGACCTCGCGGTGCAGCTGCACCAGGGGCAGACCGGCGGCCCTCGCGGTCTCCACTATCGTCGCCGGCAGGCGGGCGAAGCGCGGCCCCAGCTCGACCACGAGCGCGGCGATCCCCCGGTCGGCGAGGCGGCGTACGAAGGCCCGCTGCTCGGCCGGCCTGGTACCGAGCCCGAGGCCCGTGGTCAGCAGCAGCTCGCCGCCCTTGAGCAGCGACGCGATGTTCGGCACCTCGCCCGCGTGCACCCAGCGCACCGTGCGGTGCAGCCGGTCCGCGCCGGCGACGACCTCCGGGAGCCCGCCGCGCAGGCCCGGGAGTTCGAGCGCCCGCTGCACGGTGATCCCGCCCTGATTGTCCATGGGGCCGGACGCTACCCGCGTCCGTGTTCCGGCGACATCACCCCACGGTCACGGGGCCCGACAGTTCGCACACGGGGACGACAACTCGTCGACCCCGGAAGGGAATTGCGCTACCGCATGTCGATTGTGGCCTACGTCACTCGCGAGGATGCTCTCGCGCCATGGCAGAGAACCCCATCCCAGAGGTCCACCGTCTCAAGGCGAACTCGGTCGGGCTCGTCGGCGTCGTCTTCATGGCCGTCGCCACCGCGGCCCCGATCACCGCGATGACGGGAAACCTCCCCATCGCCGTCGGATTCGGCAACGGCACCGGCGCACCCGCCGGATACCTCTTCGCGACCCTCGTCCTGACCGTCTTCTCCGTCGGCTATGTGGCCATGGCCAAGCGGATCACGGCCGCCGGCGCGTTCTACGGCTACATCTCGCACGGCCTGGGCCGGATCGCGGGCATGGCCTCCGGCATGCTCGCCGTCCTCGCCTACATCGTCTTCGAGGCCTCGATCGTCGGCGTCTTCGCGTACTTCGCCAGGACGACCGTCGCCGACCAGCTCGGCGTGGACCTGCCGTGGATCCTGTACGCGGCCGTGATGCTGGCCGTCACCGCCGTCCTCTCGCACTTCGACATCAACCTCACCGCCAAGGCGCTCGGGGTGATGCTCATCGCCGAGATCGCGGTCCTCTTCGCGGTCGCCACCGCCGTCCTGATCGCCGGCGGCGGCCCCGACGGCATCCCCTTCGAGCCGATCGACCCCAGGAACGCCTTCACCGGCAGCTCCGCCGGCCTCGGACTCTTCTTCGCCTTCTGGTCCTGGGTCGGCTTCGAGTCGACCGCGATGTACGGCGAGGAGTCCCGCGACCCCAAGCGGGTGATCCCGCGCGCCACCCTGATCTCCGTCATCGGCGTCGGCCTCTTCTACATCTACGTGTCGTGGATGACGATCGCCGGGAACGGCCTGGCCGGCTCGGTGAAGCTGTCCGCCTCGGCCTCGCCCCTCGACCTGTTCTTCTCGCCCACCGAGAGCTTCATCGGCGCCTGGGCCGTCGACGCCTTCCAGTGGCTGCTCCTCACGGGCTCCTTCGCCTGCGGGATGGCCTTCCACCAGTGCGCCTCGCGCTATCTGTACGCCATCGGCCGGGAGGGCTTCCTCCACCCGGCGCTCGGCCGCACGCACGCCAGGCACGGCTCGCCGTACATCGCCTCGTACGTCCAGAGCGCGATCGCCGTCGCCCTCGTGGGCGCCTTCTGGCTCACCGGCCAGGACCCGTACATCCACCTCTACACGCTGCTCGCGATCCTCGGCACGATGGCGATCCTCATCGTCCAGACCCTCTGCTCCTTCGCCGTCATCGGCTACTTCCGCAAGAACCATCCCGAGGACCGGCACTGGTTCAGGACGCTCACCGCGCCACTCCTCGGCGGCATCGGCATGATCGCCGTCGTCGTCCTGCTGGTCATCAACATGGAGACCGCGGCCGGGCTCGCCGCCGACTCGCTCTTCTTCAAGGCGATCCCCTGGATCGTCGGCGCCGTCTTCCTCGGTGGCCTCGGCCTCGGCCTCCACCTCAGGGCCAAGCGGCCCGAACGCTACGAGATCATCGGCCGGATCGTCCTGGAGGACGCCGCCGAGCGCCCCGCCGAAGAGGCCGCCGCCCTTCGCGTACCGCAGAGCTGACTTCCCCCTTCCACCTCCAGGAGCGCCCCATGGCACGCACCAACCCGATGCACCTCCTGAAGAAACTGGCCGCCGAGCACGCCGACGCCCGACGGCTGAACCTCCCCGTCGACGAACTCAGAGGCATGAGAACCGACGCCCTCGGCCGCCGCTCCCTCCTCAAGTACGCCGCCGCTGCCGGTGTCGCCGTCGGCGCGGGCGGGGCCGCCGGTCTGGGCGGGGCCGTGCCCGCCCGCGCCGCCACCCCGGACCCGCCGGTCAGGAGCACCGCCCGGGTCGCCGTCGTCGGCGCCGGGATCTCCGGCCTCACCGCCGCCCTCACCCTCCAGGACGCCGGCCTCGGCCCGGTGCTCTACGAGGCGAACCCCTCCCGGGTCGGCGGCCGCATGTGGACCCAGCGCGCCCACTGGGCGTACGGGCAGACCTCCGAGATCGGCGGCGAGCTGATCGACACCGGCCACAAGAAGATCCTGGAGCTCTGCCGCCGCTTCGGCCTCCCCGTGGAGGACTTCCTCGGCGGCGGGCCCAACGGAGCGGAGGAGGTCCTCTGGTTCAACGGCGCGTACTACCCCCGTGCCCGGGCCGACGAGGACTTCAAGGCGGTCTACCAGCAGCTGCGCCGGGACCTCTCCGAGGCGGGGGAGGTCTTCTGGAACCGGACCACCCCCACCGGCACCGCACTCGACAACCTGTCGATATACGAGTGGATCGAGACCCGGGTCCCCGGCGGTCACTCCTCGCCGCTCGGCCGCTTCATCGACGTCGCCTACAACGTCGAGTACGGCGCCGACACCACCGAGCAGTCCTCGCTCGCCCTGGTCCTGCTCATGGGCTACCAGACCAATCCCGGCAACTTCAACATCTGGGGCCTGTCCAACGAGCGGTACCACGTCGTCGGCGGCAACGACCGGCTCCCGAACGCCGTCGCCGGGGCGCTCGCCCCCGGCACCCTGCGCCCCGGCTGGTCCCTGACCGCCGTACGGGCCGAGGCCGACGGCACCCAGACGCTGACCTTCACCGAGGCCGGCGCCACCCGGACCGTCACCGCCGACCACACGATCCTCTGCCTCCCGCTGCCGATCCTCCAGCAGCTCGACCTCTCCCGGGCCGCCTTCGACCCGCTCATGAGGAACCTGCTGCGGGACGCGCGGATGGGCCACTGCACCAAGCTCAACATGCAGTTCGGCACCCGCCCGTGGCGCGGCACCGGCGCCTGGCCGGGTGTCTCGGCCGGTGACTGCTTCACCGACACCGAGGTCCAGCAGACCTGGGACACCACCAAGATCCAGGGCGGGACCGGCGGCATCCTCCTCCAGTACGGAGGAGGCAGCCTCGCCCGGTCGCTGACGCCCGCCGGGCCCTTCTCCACCGAGTCGGACCCGTACGTCCGGAGCCTCGTCACCCGTCAGCTGGCCGGCATCGACGCCTTCTTCCCCGGCACCTCGCGGGCGTGGACGGGCCGCGCCCAGCTGTCCGCCTGGCACCGGAACCCGTACTCGCTGGGCGCGTACTCCTGCTGGCCCGTCGGCTACCTCCACCGGTACGCCGGATACGAGGGCACCGCCCAGGGCAACGTCCACATCGGCGGCGAGCACTGCAGCTACGACTTCCAGGGCTTCATGGAGGGCGGCGCCACGGAGGGCGAGCGCGCCGCGCGGGAGGTGATCGACGCACTGAGGTGACCGGCGGGCCGGAGCGACCGCCGCGTCGGGGGTGGGGCCCCGGCGCGGCGGCCGGTGGTCGGGCGGGCGCTCGGACGGCCGGGGGTCAGACGGCGGCCGGCGGGATGTTGTGGTTGTAGCGGAAGACGTTGTCGGGGTCGTACGCGGCCTTGACGGCGGCCAGCCGGCGGTAGTTCTCCTCGCCGAAGGAGGAGACGACCCGCTGCTCGCCCTCCGCGCCGACGAAGTTCAGGTACACGGCGTCGATCGACCACGGCCGGGCGTCGGCCCGCACGTCCCGCACCCACTGGATCGCGCGCTCGTCCATCGCCGGGTCCTCCCAGGTCGCGAACGGGTGCACCGCCCAGGCCGCGGTCCGCCACGGCTGCGGGAACGGACCGGCCCCGGCCGCCACCGCGCCGCCCATCATGAACAGCACGTGCTGGATCGCCGTGGGCATCGGTATCGCGGCGCCGCGGTCGCAGAACACGTCCACGGCCTCGTCCGGGAAGGAGTTCAGATACTCGGCCGACCAGTAGTTCCGCAGCCCGGGCGGGTCGTCGAGCATGGACTGCAGCTCCGTGTACGGGATGTCCGTGACGATCTCGATCACGGGCTTCAGGGCGAACAGCGGCGCGGCGAGCTCCCGCAGCTCCTCGACCGGCCCGGTGTACGTCAGCACCGTCCCGCAGACCAGCTTGCCGACCAGGTCGTCGGGGACGAACGGCTCGGGCGGCGCGGGCAGGTAGATCGCCCCGCCGCCCACCTCGTCCGCGGCGTCGGCGCCGATGTCCCGGAAGGTGCGTACCACCTCGGGCGCGTCGTCGGGCAGGAAGAACAGCATCACGACGCTCATCCGCGGCAGCTCGTGCAGCCGCAGCGTCAGCGAGGTCGCCACCCCGAAGTTGCCGCCGCCGCCGTGCAGCGCCCAGAACAGCTCCGGGTTCTCCTCCGCGTCCGTGTGGACGTGCTTGCCCTCGGCCGTGATCAGATCGGCGGCCAGCAGATTGTCGCTGGCCAGGCCGAACTTCCGCTCCAGCCAGCCCGACCCGCCGCCCAGCGTGAAACCGCCGACCCCGGTGGTGGACACCCGCCCGCCGGTGGTCGCCACATGGAAGGGCTGACAGGCGTGGTCCATCTGGCCCATCGTCGTCCCGCCCCCGACCCGTACGGTCATGTCCTCCGGGTCGACGACGACCGTGTGCATCCGGCGCAGGTCGACGACGAGCGCGCCGTCGATCACGGAGGTCCCGGCGACGCTGTGGCCGCCGCCGCGCACGGCGACGGGGAGCTCGCACGCGCGGCCGAAGAGGATCGCGTTGGACACGTCCGCCTGGGTCGCGCACTGGGCGATCACCGAGGGACGGTGGTCGATCATGCCGTTGTGGAGGGCACGGGCCTCGTCGTACCCCGGATCACCGGGGACGATCACCTCACCGGCCAGGTCCTCGACCAGACCGGACAGGGAGCTTTCGGAGACGTGGGGACCCATGGGAGCCCCCCTTTCGCGAGGGGCGACAGGACCTTCCCATCGTATTCCGGCCGCCCTCGCGCCGCCCTTCAGCCGCCGTACCCTCGGGCCCGCCCTCAGCCGCCGTACGCGCCGCTCGCCGTCAGACGCAGGGCCGTGTCGATCAGCGGGACATGGCTGAAGGCCTGCGGGAAGTTGCCCACCTGCCGCTGGAGCCTCGGGTCCCACTCCTCGGCGAGCAGCCCCAGGTCGTTGCGGAGCCCGAGCAGCTTCTCGAAGAGCGTGCGCGCCTCGTCCACCCGCCCGATCATCGCCAGGTCGTCGGCCAGCCAGAAGGAGCAAGCGAGGAACGCGCCCTCGTCGCCCTCCAGACCGTCGACCCCGGCCTCCTCGCCCGACGTCGGGTAGCGCAGCACGAAACCGTCCTCCGTGGACAGCTCCCGCTGGATCGCCTCGATCGTGCCGATGACCCGCTTGTCGTCCGGCGGCAGGAAACCCATCTGCGGGATCAGCAGCAGCGAGGCGTCGAGCTCCTTGGAGCCGTACGACTGCGTGAAGGTGTTCCGCTCCGCGTCGTAGCCCCTCTCGCAGACGTCCCGGTGGATGTCGTCGCGCAGCTCGCGCCAGCGCTCCAGCGGGCCGTCGGCGTCCCCGGACTCGATGAGCTTGATCGTGCGGTCGACGGCCACCCAGGCCATCACCTTGGAGTGGACGAAGTGCCGGCGCGGGCCCCGGACCTCCCAGATGCCCTCGTCGGGCTGGTCCCAGTGCTTCTCCAGGTAGTTGATCAGCTTGATCTGGAGGAGCGAGGCGTAGTCGTTGCGGGAGAGGCCCGTCATGTGCGCGAGGTGGAGGGCCTCGGTGACCTCGCCGTAGACGTCCAGCTGGAGCTGGTTGGCCGCGCCGTTGCCGACCCGGACCGGGCCGGAGTTCTCGTATCCCGGAAGCCAGTCGAGCTCCGCCTCGCCGAGCTCTCGCTCGCCCGCGATGCCGTACATGATCTGGAGGTTCTCCGGGTCGCCGGCGACCGCCCGGAGCAGCCAGTCCCGCCAGGCGCGGGCCTCCTCGCGGTAGCCGGTGCGCAGCATCGACGAGAGGGTGATCGCCGCGTCCCGCAGCCAGGTGTAGCGGTAGTCCCAGTTGCGGACGCCGCCGATCTCCTCGGGCAGCGAGGTGGTCGGCGCGGCCACGATCCCGCCCGTCGGCGCGTACGTGAGCGCCTTCAGGGTGATCAGAGAGCGGATCACGGCCTCCCGGTAGGGGCCGTGGTACGTGCAGTGCTCGACCCAGTCGCGCCAGAAGTCGGCGGTCGCCTCCAGGGAGCCCTCGGGCTCCGGAAGCGCCGGCGGCTCCTTGTGGGAGGGCTGCCAGGAGAGCGTGAAGGCGATCCGGTCACCGGGGTTCACGGTGAAGTCGGAGTACGTCGTGAGGTCCTTGCCATGGGTCTCTGCCTCGGTGTCCAGCCACACGGAGTCGGGTCCCGCGACGGCGACCGTCCGATCGCCGACCTTGTGGACCCACGGCACGATCCGGCCGTAGCTGAAACGCATCCGCAGCGCGGACCGCATCCGCACCCGGCCGGAGACGCCCTCCACGATCCGGATGAGCTGCGGGGCGCCGTCGCGCGGCGGCATGAAGTCGGTCACCCGGACCGTCCCGCGCGGTGTGTCCCACTCGGATTCCAGGATGAGCGAGTCGCCCACGTATCGACGCCGGTCGGCCGGGGGCGGCTCGGCGTCGGCGGGCCCGGCGGGGCCCACCCGCCAGAATCCGTGTTCCTCGGTGCCGAGCAGTCCGGCGAAGATCGCGTGCGAGTCGAATCGGGGGAGACACAGCCAGTCGACGCTGCCGTCCCGGCAGACCAGGGCGGCGGTCTGCATGTCTCCGATGAGTGCGTAATCCTCGATGCGCCCGGCCACGTGCTTCACTCCAGTCGAACGGCCACGTCCGCCCCGCGGGGCGCTTGCTCAGATGCGCCGGCTGGGTTCAGCCGGGACTGCGTGTGTCAGCGGTCAAGGGATCTTCGACGAGCTCTTGGTCCGGGTGACGGGCGGGGTGATGCCGCTGGCCGGCCGGCTCGGCGGGCAATGTCCGAGCAGGATACGTCGCACCCTAGTGACCCGGTGATCACGCCGGTAACGGCGTTGCTCCGATCAGGTGAACGGGTTTTCGTTCCGCCGCAGGGTCCGTCCATTGTGCCCCCGTCCCAGATGGGAAATCCTCCCTTCGCCCGGTGGCCGGTCCGTCCCTCCGCCCGGTGGGAGCGTCCGCCCCGCCCGGCGGAAGGGTCCGCCCCGCCCGATGGGAGGCCGGTCCCCCCACCTGCGGGAGAGCCCCCTCCCGCCCTCGCGTCGCCGTCCGTGTGCACCCGACTGCCGCGTGTGGCCGGAAGCGGTCTCCCGATGTCGCTGATACCCTGGTACCCCGTGGACCGGTGGGAAACGGCGACAGCCGAGAACCCCGAAACCGCAGCGACGGCACCCCCCGATTCTTCCGGAGGGGACGCCGGTACGCACCTCCAGAACGCGACCACGGGAGCCCCCTCTTGGCGATGCCGCCCAAAACCACGACGACCAAGCACATCTTCGTCACCGGGGGTGTCGCCTCCTCCCTCGGCAAGGGCCTGACCGCCTCCAGCCTGGGTGCGCTCCTCAAGGCCCGGGGCCTGCGGGTCACGATGCAGAAGCTCGACCCCTACCTGAACGTCGACCCGGGCACGATGAACCCTTTCCAGCACGGTGAGGTGTTCGTCACCAACGACGGCGCCGAGACCGACCTGGACATCGGTCACTACGAGCGCTTCCTCGACGTCGACCTCGACGGCTCGGCCAACGTCACCACCGGCCAGGTCTACTCGCAGGTCATCGCCAAGGAGCGGCGCGGCGAGTACCTCGGTGACACCGTGCAGGTCATCCCGCACATCACCAACGAGATCAAGTCCCGGATCCGCCGCATGGCGACCGACGACGTCGACGTCGTCATCACCGAGGTCGGCGGCACGGTCGGCGACATCGAGTCCCTGCCGTTCCTGGAGACCGTCCGCCAGGTCCGCCACGAGGTCGGTCGCGACAACGTCTTCGTCGTGCACATCTCGCTGCTGCCCTACATCGGCCCCTCCGGCGAGCTGAAGACCAAGCCGACCCAGCACTCCGTCGCCGCCCTGCGGAACATCGGCATCCAGCCGGACGCGATCGTGCTGCGCGCCGACCGCGAGGTCCCGACCTCCATCAAGCGCAAGATCTCGCTGATGTGCGACGTCGACGAGGCGGCCGTCGTCGCCGCGATCGACGCCAAGTCGATCTACGACATCCCGAAGGTGCTCCACACCGAGGGCCTGGACGCCTACGTCGTCCGCAAGCTCGACCTGCCCTTCCGCGACGTGGACTGGTCGACCTGGGACGACCTGCTCGACCGCGTCCACAACCCCGACCACGAGGTCACCGTCGCGCTCGTCGGCAAGTACATCGACCTGCCCGACGCGTACCTCTCGGTCACCGAGGCCATGCGGGCCGGCGGCTTCGCCAACAAGGCCCGCGTCAAGGTCAAGTGGGTCACCTCCGACGACTGCAAGACCCCGGCCGGGGCCAAGAAGCAGCTCGGCGACGTCGACGCGGTCCTCATCCCCGGCGGCTTCGGCGACCGCGGTGTGAGCGGCAAGGTCGGCGCGATCCAGTACGCCCGCGAGAACAAGGTGCCGCTGCTCGGCATCTGCCTCGGCCTGCAGTGCATCGTCATCGAGGCGGCCCGGAACCTGGCCGACATCCCCGAGGCCAACTCCACCGAGTTCGACCCGGCCACCGCGCACCCCGTCGTCTCGACGATGGAGGAGCAGCTGGCGTTCGTCGAGGGCGCCGGCGACCTGGGCGGAACGATGCGCCTGGGCCTGTACCCGGCGAAGCTCGCCGAGGGCTCGATCGTCCGTGAGGTCTACGACGACCAGCCGTACGTGGACGAGCGTCACCGTCACCGCTACGAGGTCAACAACGCCTACCGCGCGGAGCTGGAGAAGAAGGCCGGTCTGGTCTTCTCCGGCACCTCCCCGGACAACAAGCTCGTCGAGTACGTCGAGTACCCGCGCGAGGTCCACCCCTACCTGGTCGCCACGCAGGCGCACCCGGAGCTGCGCTCGCGTCCGACGCGTCCGCACCCGCTCTTCGCGGGCCTGGTGAAGGCCGCCGTCGAGCGCAAGACGGGCAAGCCGGCGAAGTAGCCGACCTGTCGGTTCCTGGCGTTAACGTTGCCGGGGTACGGGCCCCTTCGGGGCCGGTACCCCGGTTTTCGTATGTGGTTCGTGGTTCGTGTTCGTGGTTTGTACGGGAGGACTCAGATGGAGTTGCAGGACACCCCGGAGGAGTGGCAGGTCGTCGCGACGACGACCCCGTTCCAGGGAAACAAGACGAGTGTCCGCACGGACGACGTGGTCATGCCGGACGGCACGGTCGCGCGCCGCGACTACCAGGTGCACCCCGGCTCGGTGGCCGTCCTCGCCCTCGACGAGCAGGACCGGGTCCTGCTCCTCAAGCAGTACCGGCACCCGGTGCGGCAGAAGCTCTGGGAGATCCCCGCGGGACTCCTCGACGTGCCCGGTGAGAACCCGCTGCACGCCGCCCAGCGCGAACTGTACGAGGAGGCGCACGTCAAGGCCGAGGACTGGCGGGTCCTCACCGACGTCTACACGACGCCCGGCGGCTGCGACGAGGCCGTACGGATCTTCCTCGCCCGCGGTCTCGCGGAGGCGGAGGGGGAGCGCTTCGAGGTCGCCGAGGAGGAGGCCGACATGGAGCTCGCGCGGGTGCCGCTCGGGGAGCTCGTACTGGGGGTCCTCGCGGGCGAGCTGCACAACAACTGCCTCGTCGTGGGCGTCCTGTCCCTCGCCGCGGCGCGGGCGGGGGAGGGCGTCGACGCGCTGCGGGCGGCGGACGCGCCGTGGCCGGCCCGGCCCTTCGAGGCGTAGCCCTTACGGGACGGGCCCGCACGGGTCGGGCCGTACGGGGGGCCCGTAACGGGGCGCTCCCACTGGGCGCCGCCTCCCGCGCGGGCCGCCGGGCGCCGCCCACCTGTCGCGGGCTCGCGCTTCCGTCGGGCGCTGGCCACCCGGCCCACTGCCGTGTGGGCAGCGCCCATAGGCCCGTGCCCCGGGCCACTGCCTGTGTGGGCTCGCGCCCCGGCCCACCGCCGCGTGGGCACGGGCCCGCTGCCCCTGCCCACCCCCGTGTGGGCATTCGTCCCGCTGGGGCGGGACGGGTGGGCACACGGGACGCGCGCTTGGCGGCGCGTCCGCCCCTTGTGCCTCGACCCGCACCAACAGTGCGTCGCTCCAGGGGTGCGGGTCAGGGCGCGGAAGCCTGGGCCCGGCAAGGGGCGGCGTTCCGTTGTGCCCACCCGTTCCGCTCTGGGGGTCCCCCCGGACGGAGTCTGGGGGAGGAACAACTGCCCACAACGAGGTGGGGCGGGGCGATGCCCGGCGTGTCTGCCTGTTCCGGCCCGGAGGAACAGTTGCCCGCAGTGGGGTGGGGCGGGGCGGCGCCCGTTGTGCCGGACGTTTCGGCTCGGTGGGGTGAAGGTTCGCGACGGGGTGGCGCGAGCTTCCGTTGCGCCCCTGGGGGAGAGGCGTTGAGAGGGTGCGGTGTGACGATCTGCTG
Organism: Streptomyces sp. NPDC017246; assembly: GCF_044331325.1. NCBI lineage: Bacteria > Bacillati > Actinomycetota > Actinomycetes > Kitasatosporales > Streptomycetaceae > Streptomyces > Streptomyces sp. NPDC017246. The sequence goes on from NZ_JBIRMW010000009.1 coordinate 24,080, forward strand.
ATCCGATCGGGGGACGTGACCGCCCTGCTCCGCCAGGTCCGGTACACGCCCTGAACTACGCTCGGAATCGCCCGTGCGGAGCCCCCCGCGGGATCGGCTCGTGCGCAGGTGGACGGGAGCGTGGCCCGTGACGGATCAGGCGGTGGCGGCGGCCGGCAACCGGCAGTTCTTCGGCCGGCAGCGGGAGTTGAAGGCTCTGCGCGCCGACATCGAGCGGACCGGCCTGGACACCCTCACCGGCCGCAAGGCCCCCCGCGCGCGCGTTCTGCTCATCGCGGGCAAGCCGGGTTCCGGACGTACCGCGCTCGCCGAGGAACTGGCCGCCGGACTCGCCGACCAGTACCCCGACGGGATCTTCCGGGCCCGGCTCACGGAGCCCGGCGGCGACCCCGTTCCCACCGCCCGCGTCGCCCAGGAACTCCTCGCCGCCCTCGGGGTACCGGAACCTCCCGGAGCCGCCGAGGACGAGCTGACCGAACTGGTCCGCGGTGCCCTCGGCGAGCGCCGGGTCGTCCTGGTGCTCGACGACGCCGTCGACGCGGAGCAGGCCGACCCCCTCATCCCCGACAACCCCGACTCCCTGGTGGTCGGCGTCGCCCGCGGGCCGCTGACCGGCATCCCCGACGTACGGCCGTGCACCCTCGGCGGTCTCGACCCCAAGTCGGCCATCGAGCTGCTCACCGCCTTCACCGGCTCCGTACGCATCACCGTCGACCCGCAGGCCGCGGAGAGCCTCGTCGAGGAGTGCGGCGGGCTGCCCGCCGCGGTCGTCCTGGCCGGCGGCTGGCTCTCCACTCAGCCCAAGGCCTCCGTCGCCGATCTGGCCAAGCGGCTCCGCGCGCTCAGCGGCGACCCGCTCACCCGGGCCTTCCTGCTCGCCCACGAGGCGCTCGCGGGGCCCGCCGCCCGGATACTGCGCTACCTCTCCCTGGCTCCGCTGGGCCGGGCCGACGCCCACACCGCCTCCGCCCTGGCCGGCTGCTCGGTCTCGGCCGCCGCGACCACCCTGGCCGACTTCGCGGCCCTGGGGCTCCTCGAAGCGGCCGAGGACGGGCAGTACGTGGTGCCCGGCCATCTCGTCCCCCTCCTTCGCGCCCAGCTGGAGGAGCAGGACCGGCCCGCCGAGGTGCAGCTCGCGCGGGCCCGGATGCTGGAGCGGACCGTACGGCTCCTCCAGTCCTGCCGTGCGGTCACCGAACCCGAGGGCTCGCCCGCCCGGCGGAAACTGGCCGGTCTGCCGCGCGCCCTGCGCTTCCCGAACGCTGCCGCCGGGGCCGTCTGGCTGCGGTCCCGGCAGTCCTTCCTCCTCGCCTCCGCCCGGCTCGCCGTCGCCGACGGGGAGCTCGACACCCTCGCCCGCCGCCTTGTCGCCTCCCTGGTCAGGGCGCTGGCCGCGCACCGGGGGGCCGAGGCGGCGGCGCCCGAGCTGTACGGCCTCCATCAGCTGGTCCTGGACGTGGCCGAGCGGCGCGGGCTGCACCGGGAGCGGGCCGCCGCCCTCCTGAATCTGGCCGATCTCGACGCCCGTACGGGCCGGACGAAGGAGGCTCTGCTGCGATATCGGTCGGCATTGGATGCCGGACGCGCAGCAAATGACCCGTACGCGACCGGTCGAGCGATGGAATCCGTAGGTGGTTCCTATCAGGAGCTGGGGGACTGGCATCGGGCCGGCGACTGGTACGGGCGTGCGCTCGCCCAGCGCCTCGCCCGGGACGAGCGGGCCGACCAGGCCCGGCTCTACGCCCGTCTCGGCGCCGTGCAGACCTATGCGGGCCGGTACGGCGAGGCGTTGCGGAACTGGCGCGCCGCCGCGGCCGGCTACCGACGGCTCGACGATCTCCCCGGCCACGCGCGGGCGTTGAGCGAGGCCGCCCGGGTCCAGGAGTACGCCGGGCGGCCCGAGGAGTCCCTGCGGACCTGCGAGGAGGCGGTGGAATGGGCCCGGCGTGCCCAGGACACCCGGCTCCAGGCGGCGCTCCAGCTGCGGCTCGCGGACACCCTCGACCGGCTCGGCGACCCCGCCGCGGCCCGGCTGCACCGGGCTGCGGCCGAGAGACTGCTGGAAACGGAACGATCAGCCTACGAAATCCGCAGTGGGTCCGTCGAAGATTAGTACTTTGAAAGGCTAGACACCGGGAACTCCTTCATTAGACTGGGTGCGCCGCGTTCGAACGTGGTCTGCCCCGGTGCGCCGCAGTGCATCCGGGTATGTATCGCAGTGCCCCATGTATCCCCCCTGATTCAAGGACCGTGATCGACGATGAAGGTCGGCATCCCCCGCGAGGTCAAGAACAACGAGTTCCGCGTGGCCATCACCCCCGCCGGTGTCCACGAGCTCGTCCGCCACGGCCACCAGGTCTTCGTCGAGCAGAACGCCGGTGTCGGCTCCTCGATCACGGACGAGGAGTACGTCGCCGCAGGCGCCGAGATCCTCCCCACGGCCGACGAGGTCTGGGCCATCGCCGACCTGCTGCTCAAGGTCAAGGAGCCCATCGCGGAGGAGTACCACCGTCTCCGCAAGGACCAGACGCTCTTCACCTACCTGCACCTCGCCGCCTCCCGCGAGTGCACGGACGCGCTCCTGGAGTCCGGCACCACCGCCATCGCGTACGAGACCGTGGAGACCGCGAACCGCGCCCTCCCGCTGCTCGCCCCGATGTCCGAGGTCGCGGGCCGCCTGGCCCCGCAGGTCGGCGCCTACCACCTCATGCGCTCGGTCGGCGGCCGCGGCGTGCTCCCCGGCGGCGTCCCCGGCACCCACGCCGGCGAGTGCGTCGTCATCGGCGGCGGCGTCTCCGGCTGGAACGCCACCCAGATCGCCGTCGGCATGGGCTTCCACGTGACCCTGCTCGACCGTGACATCAACAAGCTCCGCGAGGCCGACAAGATCTTCGGCACCAAGGTGAAGACGATCGTCTCCAACGCCTACGAGCTGGAGAAGGCCGTCGTCGAGGCCGACCTCGTCATCGGTGCCGTCCTCATCCCGGGTGCCAAGGCCCCGAAGCTGGTCACCAACGAGCTCGTCGCCAAGATGAAGCCCGGAAGTGTCCTTGTCGACATTGCGATCGACCAGGGCGGCTGCTTCGAGGACTCGCACGCGACCACCCACGCCGAGCCGACCTTCCAGGTCCACAACTCGGTCTTCTACTGCGTCGCCAACATGCCCGGCGCGGTCCCGAACACCTCCACCTACGCCCTCACCAACGCCACGCTGCCCTACATCGTGTCGCTGGCGAACAACGGCTGGGTCGAGGCGCTGCGCCGCGACGCCGCGCTCGGTCTGGGCCTCAACACCCATGACGGCAAGGTGGTTTACAAGGAGGTCGCCGAGGCGCACGGTCTCGAGCACGTCGAGCTGAGCGCCCTCCTGGGCTGACCCTCGCGGCACCGCCGTCAACGCGTGCCGTCAATGCCACACGCCCGGCCGGACCTTGTTCGACAAGGTCCGGCCGGATGTGTGTCCGGACCCGGCGGAACGTTCGGTCAACTCGCCTCGAACGTAACCCTTTAACCGTTTCGCACACCCCTGAAACGTGTGGATGCATGCCTGCGCACCCTTGACAGAGAGGTGTTCGGTTGCCGACACATCGGGCCGGGTCCGGCGGATTGTGTTGCTGCGGAGCGGTGACACGCCATAGAGTCGCCAACCGTCGGCATGGTGCCACGCTGACCTATCGATAAATGTTCCTGGTGACATCCAAGGAGGTAAGACGACTTGTGAATGAGTCGACAATTACTCCCGGGAGCGGTGCGCCAGGTGCTCCGATCGGCTCCGTCGCGGTGCGGACCTTCGCGACGCACCAGCCCATGACGACAGCCCACACGATGAAGACGATGGACGGCCTACACGTGAACGCCACGGCCGGCAACGAGATGGGCCGAGAGTCCACCCACTTCGCCGCCTTTGACGAGGTGCCCGAGGGGCACTTCTACGACCCCGACGCCGAGTACGAGCCCGACCCGGAGTACGCGGCCACCCTCGCACCCGACGCTGCCCGCCAGCGCCGCGAGCGGATCGGCCCCACCGGACGGCCGCTGCCGTACTTCCCGATCCCGGGTCCACTGACCGACCACGGACCCGCGAAGATCATCGCGATGTGCAACCAGAAGGGCGGCGTCGGCAAGACCACGTCGACCATCAACCTGGGCGCCGCACTCGCGGAGTACGGACGGCGGGTGCTGCTCGTCGACTTCGACCCGCAGGGAGCCCTGTCGGTCGGCCTCGGCGTGAACCCGATGGAGCTCGACCTCACCGTCTACAACCTGCTCATGGAGCGGGGCATGTCGGCGGACGAGGTCCTCCTCAAGACCGCCGTACCCAACATGGACCTGCTGCCGAGCAACATCGACCTCTCGGCCGCCGAAGTCCAGCTCGTCAGCGAGGTCGCGCGCGAGTCGACGCTCCAGCGCGCCCTGAAGCCGCTGATGAACGACTACGACTACATCGTGATCGACTGTCAGCCCTCGCTCGGCCTGCTGACCGTGAACGCCCTGACGGCGGCTCACAAGGTCATCGTGCCGCTGGAATGCGAGTTCTTCGCGCTGCGCGGAGTGGCCCTGCTGACCGAGACCATCGAGAAGGTCCAGGAGCGGCTCAACCCCGAGCTGGAGCTCGACGGCATCCTCGCCACGATGTACGACTCCCGGACCGTGCACAGCCGTGAGGTCCTCGCGCGCGTCGTCGAGGCCTTCGACGACCACGTGTACCACACGGTCATCGGGCGGACCGTGCGCTTCCCGGAGACCACGGTCGCCGGCGAGCCCATCACCACGTACGCCTCCAACTCCGTGGGCGCCGCCGCCTACCGTCAGCTCGCCAGGGAGGTGCTCGCCCGGTGTCACGCCGAGTGAGTCTGCCCGGCGCCGACGAACTCTTCCGTACGACCGGGGGGACGGCGCTCCAGTCGTCCGCACCCCGCCGGGCCGTCCCCGCACCCGCGGGTGAGAGCGACCCGACGGCCGCCGAGGGCTCCGCGGAGCACACGGCGGCGGACTCCGAGACGGCGGAACCGCGCGCCCGGACGGCGGAGCCCGAGAGCGCCGCTCCGAAGGCCGCGCCCTCCGCCGGAGTGCCCGCCCCGGCGGGGGCACGGCGGCGCGGCGGCCGGGCCCCGAACCGGCGGCCCAGCGGCCGCGAGCGTCACGACGAGAAGATCACGGTCTACGTCTCCGCCGAGGAGCTGATGGACCTGGAGCACGCCCGGCTCGTGCTGCGGGGCGAGCACGGACTCGCCGTCGACCGGGGCCGGATCGTCCGGGAGGCCGTCGCGGTCGTCCTGGCGGACCTGGAGTCCCGCGGCGACGCGAGCATCCTCGTCCGCCGTCTGCGCGGCCGCTGACGGTAGCCTGCGGGCTGCCACGCTCTCCCGTTCTCCCTGGACCTCCATGCACCACGCCTCTGACGAAACGTCCCGTCCACCGCGCCGCCGCGTCCTGGGGCGCGGCCCGGGCGGGGCGGGGGCGCCTCCGGCGGAGAGGGCGGGGGAGGACGGCCCGGGGGCGAGTGACCACGACGCCGCACGGCCCGAGACGGGCGGTGGCCTTCGGCCCGAGGCCGGCGCCGATGCGGCCGGTGACGCCGAGGCCGACACCGGCGGCGATGCCGAGGCCGATGCGGACGCGGATGCGGGTGCCCCTGTCGACCCCGAGGCGGAAGCCGAGGTCGATCCCGAGCTTGAGGTCGGCGCCGAGCGCGGCGCCGCCCGCCCCGATGCCGAGCCTGAGGCCCAGGCCCAGCCGGTCGAGCCCGGCGCCGAGCCCGAAGCCCAGGCCGAGCCTGACCCCGGGGCCCAGTCCGAGCCCGTGGTCGGGCCCGGAGGCCGGGTCGAGGCGGAGAGCGGGGCCGGGCGTGGTGTGCGGTCCCGTGGTGGTGGTGCCGAGGGGGGTGAGCCCGGTGACGGGCGGTTCACCGTGCGGCTCGCGAACTTCGAAGGGCCCTTCGATCTGCTTCTCCAGCTGATCACCAAGCACAAGCTCGACGTCACCGAGGTCGCCCTCTCGCGGGTCACCGACGAGTTCATGGCGCATCTGCGCGCCCTGGGGCCCGACGGGGACCTCGACCAGACCACCGAGTTCCTCGTGGTCGCAGCCACCCTGCTCGACCTCAAGGCCGCCCGGCTGCTGCCCGCCGCCGAGGTGGAGGACGAGGCCGACCTCGCCCTCCTGGAGGCCCGTGACCTGCTGTTCGCCCGGCTCCTCCAGTACCGGGCGTACAAACGCATCGCGGCGATCTTCGAGGAGCGCTGGGAGGCCGAGGGCCGCCGCCACCCCCGTACCGTCGGACTCGAACCGCACCACGCCGAGCTGCTTCCCGAGGTGGTCATCTCCATCGGCGCGGAGGGTTTCGCCAAGCTGGCCGTCAAGGCCATGCAGCCCCGGGCCGAGCCGCAGGTGTACGTCGACCACATCCACGCTCCGCTCGTCAGCGTCCGTGAGCAGGCCGGTGTCGTCGTCGCGCTGCTGCGGGAGCGCGGGACGGCGCTCTTCCGGGAGCTGATCGAGGACGTCGGCGACGACACCCTCACCGTGGTCGCCCGTTTCCTCGCCCTTCTGGAGCTCTACCGGGAGAAGGCCGTCGCCCTCGACCAGGAGACCGCCCTGGGGGACCTCACGGTCTCCTGGACCGGCGGGGAGGCGGACGGGTCCGGGGGCGTGACCGACGAATTCGACCAGGAGGCAACCGCATGAGCGACCTCAAGCCCGCCCTCGAAGCCGTTCTCATGGTCGTGGACGAGCCCGCCACCGAGGCGCATCTCGCCAAGGTCCTGGAACGCACCCCCCGCGAGGTGGCCGACGCCCTGCGCGAGCTGGCCGACGAGTACACCGTCCAGGGCCGCGGCTTCGAGCTGCGGCGGGTGGCCGGCGGCTGGCGCTACTACACCCGCGCCGAGCACGCCGGGGCCGTCGAGGCCTTCGTCCTGGAGGGCCAGCAGGCCCGGCTCACCCAGGCGGCCCTGGAGACCCTCGCGGTCGTCGCGTACCGCCAGCCGGTCAGCCGTTCCCGGGTCTCCGCGGTCCGCGGGGTCAACTGCGACGGGGTCATGCGGACCCTCCTCCAGCGGGGTCTGGTGGAGGAGACGGGCGCGGAACCCGAAACAGGTGCGATCCTGTACAGGACGACGAACTACTTCCTGGAGCGGATGGGCCTTCGCGGCCTGGACGAGCTCCCCGAGCTGGCGCCCTTCCTCCCCGAGGCGGAGGCGGTCGAGCCGGACTCGCTGGAAGGGGTGCCGTCGTTCGATCCGGATGCACCGGATCGTGAGGACGACGACGACAAGACGGAAGTTTGATGCGAAGCAGCAGCGGCAGGAACAGCAGCGGAAACAACGGCGGGAGCCGTGGTGGCAACAGCGGCGGCCGCGGCGGCAGCAGCGGTGGCGGCCGTGGTGGCAGCGGCGCCGGCGGTGGCGGCTACCGGGGCTCCGGTGGCGGCAGTGGCAGCGGCGCCGGTGGCGGCCGTGGCGGCAGCGGCGGTGGCGGTGGCTACCGCGGCGGCAGCTCCGGCGGCTCCGGTGGCAGCGGCGGTGGCGGTGGCCACCGCGGTGGCGGCGGTGGCGGCGGTTACCAGGGTGGCGGCGGTGGCGGCTACCAGGGCGGCAGCGGCGGTGGCTACCAGGGTGGTGGCGGCCGTGACGACCAGAAGCGCCCCGGCAACCCGCGTCGGCCTCGCCCCGAGGAGCGCTCCTACGACGTGAGCCCGCCCGCCGAGGCCCCGAAGAAGGGTCGCGGCTCCGCGGCCCGCGGCGGCGCCAAGGGCGGCCCCAAGGCCCCTCAGGGCGGCACCCCGCCCCGTCGTGGCCCGCACGGGCAGCGGCAGGCCCCGGCCCGCTCGCGTGAGCTCGAGGCCAAGATCGAGCAGCGCAACCGGGAGCGGTACGAGAACCGGCCGGAGATCAAGACCCCGAAGACCTTCCCCGGCGCCGAGCAGGAGGGCGAGCGGCTGCAGAAGGTCCTCGCCCGGGCCGGCATGGGTTCGCGTCGCGCCTGTGAGGAGCTCATCGAGCAGGCCCGCGTCGAGGTCAACGGCGAGATCGTCCTGGAGCAGGGCAAGCGCGTCGACCCGGAGAAGGACGAGATCAAGGTGGACGGCCTGACGGTCGCCACCCAGTCGCACCTGTTCTTCGCGCTGAACAAGCCCGCCGGTGTCGTCTCCACCATGGAGGACCCGGACGGTCGTCAGTGCCTCGGCGACTACGTCAACAACCGTGAGACGCGTCTCTTCCACGTCGGCCGTCTCGACACGGAGACCGAGGGCATCATCCTGCTCACCAACCACGGTGAGCTGGCCCACCGCCTCACGCACCCGAAGTACGGCGTGAAGAAGACCTACCTGGCCGCCATCACCGGCCCGCTGCCCCGCGAGGTCGGCAAGCGGCTCAAGGACGGCATCCAGCTGGAGGACGGCTACGCCAAGGCCGACCACTTCCGCGTGGTCGAGCAGACCGGCAAGAACTACCTGGTCGAGGTCACGCTGCACGAGGGCCGCAAGCACATCGTGCGCCGCATGCTGGCCGAGGCGGGCTTCCCGGTCGAGAAGCTGGTCCGTACGGCCTTCGGCCCGATCGGTCTGGGCGACCAGAAGTCGGGCTGGCTGCGCCGTCTGACCAACACGGAGGTCGGCATGCTGATGAAGGAAGTCGGCATGTAAGGCCTCGTGCCCCCTGTGGAGAAGCCCGTGACCGCCCGGCGGTCACGGGCTTCTCCGTGTTCGGAGCCCCGATCGTCGTGCTCCGCGCCTTTCGTCTTGTGGCAGGAGCCCGTCCCCCTTTATAGTCAACATGACTCTTAAGGAGGCGGGCGTGAGCCTCGCAAGCATTCTCGAACCCCTGCAGCAGCCGCTCTTCACCGTCCTGGACACCCCGGTCAGCTGGACCGAGGTAATGGGATTCGGCAGCGGGGCGCTCTGCGTCTGGCTCGTCGCCCGTCAGCACCTCGCGAACTGGCCCATCGGCATCGCCAACAACCTGTTCTTCGTCCTGCTCTTCACGCAGGCGGGGCTCTACGCCGACGCCGGCCTCCAGATCGTCTTCATCACCCTCGCCGTGTACGGCTGGTGGACCTGGACCCACGGGGGTGGACCAGGCTCCGACGTCCTCCCGGTGCGCCGCACCACGCGCACCGAATGGACGTGGCTGATCACGGCGGGGGTGGTGGGGACCCTCGCACTCACCCTGCTGCTCGACCGCGTCACCGACTCGACCGTCCCCTTCTGGGACGCCCTGACGACCGCGCTCTCCCTCATGGCGACCTACGGCCAGTGCCGCAAGCGCCTGGAGTCCTGGTGGCTGTGGATCGCCGCCGACGTGGTCTACGTACCCCTGTACGCGTACAAGGAGCTGTACCTGACCTCCCTGCTCTACGTCGGCTTCATGACGCTCTGCGTCCTCGGCCTGCGCGGCTGGACCAAGGACCTCGCCGGGCGCCGCGCCCTCGCGGTGGAGGCCGCCGCGTGAAGCGCTACGGACACGGCCTGGTCCTCGGCAAGTTCTACCCGCCGCACGCCGGCCACCACCACCTCGTCAACGCCGCACTCGACCGCTGCGAGCGCCTCACCGTCCTCGTCTGCGCCTCCTCGGTGGAGTCCGTCCCGCTCGACGAGCGGGTCGCCTGGATGCGCGAGATCCACCCCGACGCCCTCGTCGTCGGAGCCGTCGACGACATCCCCGTCGACCTCCACGACCCCGACGTGTGGGACGCCCACATGGCCGTCTTCCGGGCCGCCGTGCCCGAGCACGTCGACGCCGTCTTCACCTCGGAGCCGTACGGGGAGGAGCTCGCCCGCCGGTTCGGCGCCGAGTCCGTCTGCGTCGACCCCGGACGCACCCGCTTCCCCGTCTCCGGCACCGCCGTCCGCGCGGACCCCGTCGGCTGCTGGGACTTCCTGGAGCCGCCGGTACGCTCCGCGCTCACCCGGCGCGTCGTCGTCCTCGGCGCCGAGTCCACCGGCACCACCACCATGGCCCTCGCCCTCGCCGACCACTACCGGCGGCGCGGCGGAGTCTGGGCGCGCACCCGGTACGTACCGGAGTACGGGCGCGAGTACAGCGAACTCAAGCTCGCCGAACTCCGCGCCGAACACCCCGACGCCACCTGGTCCGACGTCGCCTTCCACTCCGCCGACTTCCCCGTCATCGCCCAGCGCCAGGCCGAACTGGAGGAGGAGGCGGCGCGCGACGGCTCACCCGTGCTCTTCTGCGACACCGACGCCTTCGCCACCACCATCTGGCACGAGCGGTACATGGGCACCACCAGCCCCGCCACCGGCGAGATCGCCGCCCACGGCCGGCAGCACCTCTGGCTGCTCACCGACCACCGGGGCGTCGACTTCGAGGACGACGGGCTGCGCGACGGGGAGCACCTGCGGCCCTGGATGACCGCGCGCTTCCTCACCCAGCTCGCGCACAGCGGCCGCCGTACGGCCGTCCTCAGCGGCCCCCACGAGGAGCGGCTCGCGGCGGCGGTCGCCGCCGTGGACGGTCTCCTCGCCGAGGGCTGGCACCTCACCGACCCCCTTCCGGAGCGCCGATGACCGGTCACCGCGTGCCCGAGGGCTACGACCCGCACGCCTTCGAACCGTTCGCCGTCACCGTCGATCTCGCCGTCCTCACCCTCCGCGAGGACCGCCTCCACGTGCTGCTCGTCGAACGGGGCCAGGAGCCCTACGCCGGATCCTGGGCGCTCCCCGGCGGATTCGTGCTGCCCCGCGAGTCCGCCGAGGGGGCCGCCCGCCGGGAACTCGCCGAGGAGACCGGGCTCTCCGACGGCACCGTCGCCGGACTCCACCTCGAACAGCTCCGCACCTACAGCGAGCCGGACCGCGACCCGAGGATGCGGGTCGTCTCCGTCGCCTTCGCCGCCCTCGTACCGGACGCGCCCGAACCGCGCGGCGGCGGCGACGCGGCCCAGGCCCGGTGGATTCCGTACGGGACCCACGGACGGCTCGCCTTCGACCACGACCGCATCCTCGCCGACGCCCACGAACGGGTCGGCGCCAAGCTGGAGTACACCTGCCTCGCGACCGCCTTCTGCCCGCCGGAGTTCACCCTCGGCGAGCTGCGGCAGGTCTACGAGACGGTCTGGGGCGTCGAACTCGACCGCCCCAACTTCCGGCGCAAGGTCCTCACCACGCCCGGCTTCGTCCGGGCCGTCGAAGGACCTCCGCGCCTCACCGGCGGACGGGGGAAACCGGCCGCCCTCTACCGGGCGGGCGAGGCCACCACCCTCCACCCGCCCCTCCTGCGACCGGAAGGACGATCCACGTGAACCTCGCACGCACCGCGACCAAGCAGGCCGCGACCGGCTCCCTGATCGGGCTGGCACTCGGCGACGCGCTGGGCTTCCCGACCGAGTTCAAGGACGTGCCGTCGATCCTGGCCTCGTTCGGGCCCTGGCGGGAGATGCCACTGCCCCTCCGCGGCGGGACGGCGTACGTCACCGACGACACCCAGATGACCCTCGCCTTCGCCCGGGGCATCCGCACCGCCATGGACCGCGGAGTGCTCGCCCCGCCGCGGCTCGCCCGGCCCGTCCGGGACGAGTTCGTCGACTGGTACCACTCGCCGGAGAACAACCGCGCCCCCGGCAACACCTGCCTCCGCGCCTGCCTGCTCCTCGACGGCGACCGCCCCTGGCAGGACGCCAGCCAGATCCACTCCAAGGGCTGCGGCGCCAACATGCGGGTCACCCCCATCGGCCTCGTCCCCGGACTGAGCGACGAGCAGCGGGCGGGCGCCGCGCAGCTCCAGTCCGGGCTGACCCACGGTCACCCCACCGCGCTCGCCGCCTCCGACCTCACCGGCCGTGCCGTGTACCTCCTCGCCCAGGGCGTCGACCCGGCCGGCCTGGTCGGACAGCTCCGCTCGTACGCCTACGAGAACCGCGACCGCTACCACGAGCACTGGCTCGGCGACCTCTGGACCCGCTCGCAGGACCCCTCCGCCCTCTCCTTCATCCGCCGCGGCTGGGACGAGTGCCTGGCCGTCCTGGAGCGCCTGGACGCCGTCCAGCGCACCGCGGACCCGGAGCTCGACCCCTGCACGTACACCGGTGACGGCTGGATCGCCGAGGAGGCCCTCGCGACCGGGCTCCTCTCCTTCCTCCTCTTCCCCGACGAACCCCTCACCGCCCTCCGCCGGGCCGCCTGCACCCGCGGCGACTCCGACTCGATCGCCGCCCTCGCGGGCGCCTTCGCCGGGGCGCACCTCGGCGCCGACGCCTGGCCGAAGGAGTGGGAGGAGAACATCGAGTACCGGAGCGACCTGCTGACCCTCGGAGCGCTCTGGGACGCTTGATCCATGACGCTCTCCCTCGACTCCGCCGGGACCGCCGGTTCCGCCCTCGACGCCGACCTCGGCGCCGTCGTGTCCGAACAGCCCGACCCCCTGCTCTTCGCGACGGTCTCCGGCGCGCACCTGTACGGATTCCCGTCCCGCGACTCGGACGTGGACCTGCGCGGGGCGCACCTGCTGCCCGTGGACGCGCTGATCGGGCTGCGCGAGCCGGAGGAGACCCGCAGCCGGATGTGGGACCGGGACGGCGTCGAGATGGACCTCGTCACGCACGACCTGCGGAAGTTCGTCCGGCTGATGCTGCGCCGCAACGGCTATGTCCTGGAGCAGCTCACCTCCCCGCTCGTCGCGCACACCACGGAGACCCACGCGGAACTGGTCTCGCTCGTGCCCGAGGTGCTCACCCATCACCACGCCCACCACTACCGGGGCTTCGCCGGGACGCAGTGGCGGCTCTTCGAGAGCAGCGGCGAGCTGAAGCCGCTGCTCTACGCCTACCGGGCGCTGCTCACCGGCGTCCACCTCATGCGCGCGGGCGAGGTGCAGGCCCATCTGCCGACACTGGTCGAGGAGGTGGCCGAGGCACCCGCCCGGCTGCCGGACCTCGTCGCGGCGAAGGCCGCGGCCGAGCACGGTCTCGCGGAGGTGCCCGTCGAGGACGTACGGGCCGAGGTCGAGGCCCTGCACGGGGTGCTCGACGAGGCCCAGGCCGCGTCCGGTCTCGGGGAGTCGACGGCACGCGCCCACGACCTGCTGCACGATCTGGTCGTACGGGCGCGGCTGAGCGCTCCCTAGGCGCTGCCGGACGGGTGCTTGGGAGCCACCCGAGCGCCGGGTGGGCCCCGGAGTGCGACGAGCGTCGGACAGGACGCCTAGAGGACGTCGAGCGCCGAGGTGCGCCGCGCGCGGATCAGGAAGTCCTGCACGCGCGCGTGGTCCGGGGCGGCCGGGAGCGGGGTCGTGTCGAGGGCGCGGTCGGCCTCCTCCTGGAGCCGGTTCATCCAGGACTCCACCTCGGTCCAGGACACCTCGCCGCGCTTGACCGCGAGCAGCCGCTCGCGGTCCTCGCCGACGTCGATCCGGAGCTCGCCCGAGCGCAGCAGGTCGCGGCAGCTGGTCAGGAGCCGCAGCAGGTGCATGGCGTGCTTCCAACGGGGGTGGCCGTACTGGCGGACGTCCGCGTCGAGCTTGCGGCGCTGGCCGCCCGCGTACCGGACGAAGGTCTGGTGGGCCTGCCGGGAGAGGAAGGCGTCGCGCAGCGAGAGCAGTTCGCGGCCGAGGTCGTCGATGTGCTCGACGACGGGGGAGTGGAGACACTCCAGGACGTTCGGGTTGTTGCGCAGGGCCAGCTCGCAGAACCGTTCCAGCTCCCAGCTGAACTGCTCCTCGCCCGGCCCCTCCACATGCGCGGGGGGCTTGTCGAAGTGCCAGAACAACGGCGTCGGGGCGAGGTACACGCCCCGGACGTCCGTGTCGCTGCCCTCGGTCGCGAGTCCGAAGGCGCGCGAGCCCATGACACAGGAGTAGATCGTGTGTGCGCGCACCAGCTCGTCCGGAGTCATGCGGGTCAGGCTACGTGAGGATGATCGAGTCCCCCGAGACGGTGATCCGCTCCGCAGGGAGGGGGCGGGGAGCCGGTCCCGCGACCACGGCGGCGTCGGTGATGCGGTACTTGGAGCCGTGACAGGGGCAGTCGATGGTGCCGTCCGCGACCTTGTTCACCAGACAGCCCTGATGGGTGCAGACGGCCGAGAACGCCTTGAACTCACCGGCCGTGGGCTGGGTGACGACCACCTTCTCCTTGTCGAAGACCGTGCCGCCGCCGACCGGGATGTCGGAGGTCTTGGCCAGGGCCGTCCCGGTGGGGGACGGAGTGGGGCTCGGAGCCGCACTCGTGGTGACCGTGGCCGCCGGAGCACTCGTGCCGGGGGTGCTCGGGGCGGCCGGGGCGCTGGTGGCCGTACCCCCGTCGCCCCCGTCGTCCGAGCCGCAGCCCGTCGTCAGGGCCGCGGTGGAGGCGAGCAGGACGGTACGGCGAGTCGTGGCGCGTGAAGTCATGCCGCCAGCTTGGCGCCGAGCCCCCGCCGGGTCCCGCAACACGCCTACGCCCGGGCGGTCAGCTCCCTCGCACGGCCGTCCGCGTCCCGCCGTACCTCCAGGACCGAGGTCACCGCCTCCCGCTCGACCGGCCCGTACACATGGGGGAAGAGCGTCTCCCCCGAACCCTCCCAGCGGACCTCCCCGCCCAGCCGGTCCTCGTCGATCACGAGTACGAGGAGCGGGCCGGCCACGTCCCGGTAGCGGGCGTCGGCGATCACGAGGGCCGCGGCCTCGTCCGGCGAGCAGTGGACGAAGCCCTCGGCGGCGAGGGACGGCGGGGCGTAGGGGGCGTCCGGAGCGGCCGACCAGTCGGCCAGCGGTACGACGTGCAGCAACATGCCGACAGTTCTACCCCGCGGGGGCGGCGGACCGGGCGGGTACCCCGAGTGGCGGAGTGTCCCGGTCCGGGTGACATTGGGCCTGTTCCGAACCGGACGAAAGGCAGGACCACGGCGGGAAACGACCTCGGCTCGCTGCCGCGGGCCGTCGACAGGCCGACCCCCACCGGATCGGTGCCCCAGGGCTCCCCGGAGGACGTCATCCGCCGACAGCGGCTCTGACGGCCCCGGGGCCGTCCAGGCAGGGGCCGCGACGCTCCTCCGTCTCGGAGGGCGGGCGCCGCGACGCCCCGGCCCCACCGCTGACTAGGCTGAACGGAGCACTGACGCAGGCGAAGGAGCACGACGTGGCGGTACGAGCGGTCCGAGGCGCCGTCCAGCTGGAGCGGGACGAGGCCGGACACATGCGCGAGCAGGTCGAGGAGCTCCTCACCGCGGTCCTGGAGCGCAACGGGCTCACCGCCGACGACCTCATCAGCATCTGGTTCACGGCCACGCCCGATCTGCACAGCGACTTCCCCGCCGCCGCGGCCCGGCACATCGGGATCGTCGACGTACCCCTGATCTGCGCACAGGAGCTCGACATCGAGGGCGCCATGCCGAGGGTCGTCCGGCTGCTCGCCCACGTCGAGACCGAACTGCCCAAGTCCCGGATCGCGCACGTCTACCTCGGCGCCGCGGCCGCCCTGCGCAAGGACATCGCCCAGTGAGAACAGCCCTCGTCATCGGCACCGGACTGATCGGCACCTCCGCCGCGATCGCCCTCGCGGGCCGGGGCGTCACCGTCCACCTCCGGGACCACGACCCGGAGCGCGCCCGCACGGCCGCCGCGCTCGGCGCGGGCACCGACGAGGCGCCCGAAGGGCCGGTGGACCTCGTCGTCGTCGCCGTACCCCCCGCGCACGTGGCAGCCACCCTCGACGAGGCCATGACCGCCGGACTCGGCCGCGGCTACCTGGACGTGGCCAGCGTCAAGGGCGGGCCGAAGCGGGAGCTCGAGGCGCGGGGCCTCGACCTCACCGCGTACATCGGCTCGCACCCCATGTCCGGCAAGGAACGTTCGGGCCCGCTCGCGGCGACCGCCGACCTCTTCGAGGGACGGCCCTGGGTCCTCACCCCGACCCGCGACACCGACACCGAGGTCCTGAACCTCGCCCTGGAGCTCGTCGCACTCTGCAGGGCCGTCCCCGTGGTCATGGACGCCGACGCCCACGACCGGGCGGTCGCCCTGGTCTCCCACACCCCGCAGCTCGTCTCGTCGATGGTCGCCGCACGCCTGGAGGAGGCCGACGAGTCGGCCGTACGGCTCTGCGGACAGGGCATCCGGGACGTCACCCGGATCGCCGCCTCCGACCCGCGCATGTGGGTGGAGATCCTCTCCGCCAACCCGGGCCCCGTCGCCGACGTCCTCGCGGGCGTCGCCGCCGACCTCGACGAGACCGTCCGCGCCCTGCGCTCCCTGCAGTCCGCCGACGAGGACGAGCGCCGCGACGGCGCCTCGGGCGTCGAGGACGTCCTGCGCCGCGGCAACGCCGGCCGCTCCCGCGTCCCCGGCAAGCACGGCGCCGCGCCCACCGCCTATGAGACCGTCGCCGTCCTCATCAGCGACCGGCCGGGTGAGCTCGCCCGCATCTTCGCCGACGCGGGCCGCGCGGGGGTCAACGTCGAGGACGTCCGCATCGAGCACGCGACCGGCCAGCAGGCGGGTCTGGTCCAGCTCATGGTGGAGCCCTCGGCGGCCCAGGTCCTCGGCGCCGCCCTCCAGGAGCGGGGCTGGGCGCTGCGTACGAGCTGACGGCGGACGGGCCCCGTGGCGGGCGGGACCCGTGCCGCGGACGGGGCCCGAGTGGTCGGCGAGGTCCGCTCCCGGCCCTCCGGGAGCGGCCCCGGCACGGGCTGGGCCGAACGGGTGCGTGGGACTCGGTAACCTTGGGGAGGCCCCCTGCATCTCCGCCGGGTCCCGCCACTCACCCAGGAAGGTGTTCCCACCGTGGAATCCGTGATCGTCGCCATCGACGGGCCCTCCGGCACGGGCAAGTCCAGCACCTCGAAGGCGGTCGCCGCCAAGCTGGGGCTGAGCTACCTCGACACCGGCGCCCAGTACCGGGCGATCACCTGGTGGATGATCAGCAACGGGGTGGACGTCCACGACGCCGAGGCCGTCGCCAACGCCGCCGCCAAGCCGGTCATCGTCTCCGGCACCGACCCGGCCCGGCCCACCATCACCGTCGACGGCGCCGACGCCGCCGGCCCCATCCGTACCGAAGAGGTCACCTCCAAGGTCAGCGCCGTCAGCGCCGTCCCCGAGGTGCGGGCGCTCATCACCGAGCTCCAGCGGAGCATCGCCAAGGGCGCCGAGTACGGCATCGTCGTCGAGGGCCGGGACATCGGCACCACCGTCCTCCCCGACGCCGACCTGAAGATCTTCCTCACCGCCTCGCCCGAGGCCCGCGCCGCCCGCCGCTCCGGCGAGCTCAAGGGCGTCGACGTGCACGCGACGAAGGAAGCCCTGATCAAGCGGGACGCGGCCGACTCCAGCCGCAAGACCTCCCCGCTGGCCAAGGCCGACGACGCCGTCGAGGTCGACACGACCGAGCTCACCCTCGACCAGGTCATCGAGTGCGTCGTCACCCTGGTGGACGAGAAGAGGACGGCCGCGAAGTGACCCTGCCCTCAGGGAGGGGCGCCGCCGTCGGCAGACGCATCGGCATCGGGCTGATGTACGGCTTCTGGAAGCCGCGCGTCCTCGGAGCCTGGCGGATGCCGGCCTCCGGCCCCGTCATCCTCGCCGTCAACCACGCGCACAACATCGACGGCCCCATGCTCATGGGCACCGCCCCGCGTCCCGTGCACTTCCTGATCAAGAAGGAGGCGTTCGTCGGACCGCTCGGCAGCTTCCTGGAGGGCATCGGGCAGGTCAAGGTGGACCGCCACGGCACCGACCGCAAGGCCATAGGCGACGCCCTGGGCGTCCTGGACCAGGGCGGCGTCCTCGGAATCTTCCCCGAGGGCACCCGGGGCGACGGCGACTTCGCCTCGCTCCGCGCGGGCCTGGCGTACTTCGCCCTCCGCAGCGGCGCGCCGATCGTCCCGGTCGCCGTCCTGGGAAGCACCGAGCGCCGCGGACGGTTGGTGAAGGCACTGCCTCCGCTGCGCGGCCGTGTCGACGTCGTCTTCGGTGACGCCTTCGACGCGGGGGACGGCTCCGGCCGTCGCACCCGCAAGGCACTGGACGAGGCCACCGTACGAATCCAGGGGAAGCTCACCGACCACCTGGAAAACGCCAGGCGCCTCACCGGGCGCTGAGCGAGACTCTCAGTAGTGGGCCCCGCGGCCCGGGGACCCACCGACCACGAATGATCAAGGAACGGACTTCATGAACGACCAGCACGACCACGGGGCACTTGGCGACGCCGAGTACGCGGAGTTCATGGAGCTCGCCTCCGAAGAGGGCTTCGACGTCGAAGAGGTCGAGGGCGCGATCGAGGAGGCCGGCCACGGCCCGCTTCCCGTCCTCGCCGTCGTCGGCCGTCCGAACGTCGGCAAGTCGACCCTGGTGAACCGCATCATCGGCCGCCGCGAGGCCGTCGTCGAGGACAAGCCGGGTGTCACCCGCGACCGCGTCACCTACGAGGCCGAATGGGCCGGGCGCCGCTTCAAGGTCGTCGACACCGGCGGCTGGGAGCAGGACGTCCTCGGCATCGACGCCTCCGTCGCCGCCCAGGCCGAGTACGCCATCGACGCCGCCGACGCCTGTCTCTTCGTCGTGGACGCCACCGTCGGCGCCACCGACACCGACGAGGCCGTCGTCAAGCTGCTCCGCCGCTCCGGGAAGCCGGTCGTCCTCGCCGCGAACAAGGTCGACGGACAGTCCGGCGAGGCCGACGCCACCACGCTCTGGTCCCTGGGCCTCGGCGAGCCGTTCCCCGTCTCCTCGCTGCACGGCCGCGGCACCGGTGACCTCCTCGACGAGGTCCTGAAGGCGCTGCCCGAGGCCCCCGAGCAGCGCTTCGGCAACGCGGTCGGCGGCCCGCGCCGCATCGCCCTCATCGGCCGTCCGAACGTCGGCAAGTCCTCCCTGCTCAACAAGGTGGCGGGCGAGGACCGGGTGGTCGTCAACGAGCTGGCCGGCACCACCCGCGACCCGGTCGACGAGCTCATCGAGCTCGGCGGTGTGACGTGGAAGTTCGTCGACACCGCGGGCATCCGCAAGAAGGTCCACCTCCAGGAGGGCGCGGACTACTACGCCTCCCTGCGGACCGCGGCCGCCATCGAGAAGGCGGAGGTGGCCGTCATCCTCATCGACACCACCGACAACATCTCGGTCCAGGACCAGCGCATCATCACGACGGCGGTCGAGTCGGGCCGTGCCATCGTCATCGCCTACAACAAGTGGGACGAGCTCGACGAGGAGCGCCGCTACTACCTCGAGCGCGAGATCGAGACCGAGATGCAGCAGGTCGCCTGGGCGCCCCGGGTCAACGTCTCGGCCAAGACCGGCCGCCACATGGAGAAGCTGGTCCCGGCGATCGAGACCGCCCTCGCCGGCTGGGAGACCCGCGTCCCCACCGGCCGGCTCAACGCCTTCCTCGGTGAGATCGTCGCGGCCCACCCGCACCCGATCCGCGGCGGCAAGCAGCCCCGCATCCTCTTCGGTACGCAGGCGGGCACCAAGCCGCCCCGGTTCGTGCTCTTCGCCTCGGGCTTCCTGGAGGCCGGCTACCGCCGCTTCATCGAGCGCCGCCTTCGTGAGGAGTTCGGCTTCGAGGGCACCCCGATCCACATCTCGGTGCGTGTGCGCGAGAAGCGCAGCCGCAAGAAGTAACCCCCATGGGGTGAGACCTCGGGCAGGACCTCGGGGCGACACCCCGGGACGGGAACGGCGGAGGGCCGGGGCGATCGCGCCCCGGCCCTCCGCCGTTCCCCCGGTGATGCCGTCAGAAGCCCCTGCGGGGGCCCGGTGGCAGCGCCGCCTGCGTATGCGTGGGGGATGAGTGCTGCGCCGACCACGCCGTCGGATACGCCGACGTGTGACGGTGTCCCTGCCCATGTCCGTACACGCCCGTGCTCACCGCCGTACCGAAGGCCCGGAAGCTCAGCCCCTCCTCGCCGCTGCGGTCACCCGGCAGCGTGCGGAACGACCTGCGGTACTCCGAGTACAGGGCGTCGTAGATCGGCGTGGGCGAAGGCCCCGCCGCGACGTCCTGCGCCGGGCGCATCGAAGGGATCTGACTCGGATACGGCTGGGGGAAGGGGTCGTATGCGTGCACGTAGGTGCCAACGACCCCGCCGCCCGTCGGATGCGGGCGGCTCTCCGAATGGGGCGCCCGCCGGGGACGCGGAACGGCCGGGACCCCCGGACCCGCGGAGCCCGTCGGCCCCTTCGGTACGCCGGAGACCCGCGCCCACCCTATGCCCGGCCGGACGTCGTCCATCAGGTACCGGCCAGCGGCATCGCGGCGGCGACCAGACGCCCGTTCGCCGCGGCCTTCTCCAGCGCGTCCCGCAGCAGGTCCTCGCGCGGCTGCTGGCCGATCGAGCCCACCGGGGCGGCGAAGACCAGCACCGTGTGCGACTTGTTGGCCGCCGCGCGCCAGCCCTCGGTGACCTGGAGCGGCTGGTGGGCCTGCCACCAGGCGGCCTGCCCGGCGCCGCCGGGACCCGGCTGGAGCACGGAGTGCAGCTGGCCCATGGCGACCAGGACCGACCAGCCCGGCAGCACCGCGGGCCGCTCGTCGAGGTCCATGACCTGCTGGAAGCCCTGGTCGGCCAGGAGCGGCAGGAACTCGTCGGTGAGGCCGTCCGAACCCGGACGGGCCACCGGGGCGGTCGGCTCCACGACCAGCGCCGGGTGCAGCTCGCCCTCGATCAGGACGAGACCGCTGGTGACCCCGAGCACGGCCTGCTCGGGGTGGGCGGCGGACAGCGCGTCGGCGGTGTCCGAGGCCGTGATGGAGGCGACGGCGCCCTGGAGCTGCTCCTCGGCGACCCGGACGACCTGCGACGGAATGCAGCTGGCGTGGGCGAACGCGAGGACCGCGGTCTCGTCGCCGACGAACAGCACCGTGCTGGTGCGCTCCTGCTCGGAGTCCCCCGGCGTGCGGCAGGAGGTGCAGTCGTAGCTGCCCGGGGCGTTGTCGCCGGCGAGCAGCCGGTCCGCTTCTTCGTCGCCGATCTCGGCGCGTACGTCCTCGCTGACGTCGAGCATGCGCGGCACGGGGGGCTCCCTGGACTCGGTACGGGGGAACGCCGGGCCGTTCCCGGTCGTCCATGCCGAGTTCAACGGGTCAGGCTCGGCCGGGGTCACGCGCGGAAGCGAGGCAAGTTGCCACCGGCTCGTGCGGAGGGGCGGGTGACTCCGACCGGGTGGGGTGTGAACAGTGTTCCGCGCGGCACGGGCCGGGGGTGTCGGGACGCTGCCTAGCCTGCCCCGATGTCGAAGATCCGATTTTGGACGACCGGTTCCCTCGTGGTGGCGTCCGCGGCCGCGCTGCTGACCCTGGTCCCGGCACCCGCCCAGGCCCGGGACGTCCCCGGCGGCTCCCGGGACACGGCCACCGTGCTCCGGAACGTGTCCGACAGGCTCCGCGCGGCCGCCGCCGTGCCCTCGTACGCCTGTGCCGAGGACCAGTGGCCGTGGGGCTGCGTCGCCGAGTGCGAGAGCAGCGGCCGCTGGCACGTCAACACCGGCAACGGCTTCTACGGCGGACTCCAGTTCTGGCACCCCACCTGGGTCGAGCACGGCGGACTGAAGTACGCCCCGCGCGCCGACCTGGCGACCCGGCCGCAGCAGATCACCGTCGCGGAGGAGGTGCTCCGCACCCAGGGGTGGGGGGCCTGGCCCGTCTGCTCCAAGCGGTACGGCCTGAGCGGGCGCGTCCACACCGTCCAGCGCGGCGACACCCTCAGCTCCATCGCCCATCGCTTCGGGATCAAGGGCGGCTGGCGGGCGCTGTACGCGGCGAACCGGAGCCTGATCGGGGCGGACCCGAACCGGGTCGTCGTGGGGACGATGCTGCGGATCGCGCCGCTCTGACCCTTCCGGACCCGGTCCCGGTCATCGGCGGGCCAGCTCGGCCGGCTCCCCGCTGAACACGAGGGAGCCGCGCCGCAGCTCGTGCACCAGCGACCCCCGGGGCAGGCCGTCCGGGACGCGCTGCTCCGCCAGGACCACGGCCGCGCCGCCCTCCACGGCGAGCGCCGTGAGCCACCGGTACGTACGGGCCGCGACCGGCGGGGCCAGACCGAGCGAGGGCTCGTCGACCAGCACCACGCGCGCGCGTGCCGCGAGAAAGGCCCGGGAGAGGGCCAGCATGCGGCGCTCCCCACCGGAGAGGGTTCCGGCGGGCCTGTCCAGGAGAGGGACGAGTTCGGGGTACGGCGGCGGGGTCGCGGTGTCGGGCGTCGCGGCTCCGGGGACGTGGAGTCGCCGGGCCGCGCCGTCGGGGGCGGCGGATCGCCGTGCCGGGCCTCCGGGGGCGGATCGCCGGGCCGGGCCTCCAGTGGCGGCGAGGGCCAGGTTCTCGGCGACGGTGAGGGTCGCGTACACCGCCTCCAGGACCGGTACGAAGCACAGCCCCCGGCGTGCCCGTTCGTGGGCCGACAGCCGGGTCGCGTCCGAGCCCCGCCACAGGACCCGGCCCGCCGAGAGCCGTACGGTGCCGGCCAGGGCGCGCAGGGCCGTCGTACGCCCCGAGCCGTTGCGGCCGAGCAGAACGGTGACCGTACCGGCCGGGACGGGCAGGTCCAGGCCGTGCAGGGCCTCCAGGGGGCCGTAACGGACCCGTGCGGCGCGCAGGGCGATCTCGACGCTCATGACACGATCCGGCCGCCTTCCATGGTGTGCACCGTGTGGGCGATCCCGGCGACGAGATCCGGATCGTGCTCCACGACGAGGACGGTCAGGCCGTCGGCGGCCAGCGCGGCGAGGATCCGCGCGAGCGCGGCCGTCTCGGCGGCGTCGAGACCGGCGGAGGGCTCGTCCAGGAGCAGGGTGTGCGGCTGTCCGGCGAGCGCCCGGGCCAGTTCGACCCGGCGCAGGGTTCCGGTCGGCAGGCCGGCCGCCGTCTCGTGCCGTACGGGTCCGGCGAGGCCCAGCAGCCGCAGGCTCCGCTCCACGGCGGCGGGGTCGCTCCGGACGTGCCCCTGCTCCTCGCCGAGGCGGACGTTCTCCTCGACGGTGAGGGAGGGGAAGACGGCGAGCCGCTGGAAGGTCCGGGCGATGCCGAGCCGGGTCCGGGCGTGGGCGGAACGGCCGGTGATGTCGGTGCCGTCGAGCGTGATCCTGCCCCGGCGGGGGCGGAGGGTTCCGGCGAGACAGTCGAAGAGGGTGGACTTGCCGGCGCCGTTGGGCCCGACGAGAGCGGTGACGCGGGAGGGGGAGAGGTCGAGGGTGATGCCGGCGAGGGCGGTGACCCCTCCGGGGTAGGTGAGGGTGAGGTCGTGGGCGCGGAGGCGGGGGACGGGGGTCGCCGTGGGCGGTGCGGGTGCACCGCCGGGCGCGGCGGCGCGGGGACCCGTCCGGTCACCGGCCGGCCGGGGACGGCCGGCCGCACCACCCGTGCGGCCGAGAGGGGAACGCGCGGGCTCCCCCGTGGAGGGCGCGGCGCCGTCGGCGGGCGACGGGGGGAGGCCGGGAGCCGGCCCGGCCGACGGACCGGTGTCCTCCGGCGGGCCTGCGCCGCCCGCCCGGCCTGTGCTGTCGATCGGCGGGCCGGTGTCGATCGTCCGGCCTGAGCCGTCGACCGACGGCCCCGTGTCGACCGTCCGGCCCGTGTCGACCGTCCGGCCGGTGTCCTCCCGGGCGGGTGGTCGGTGCCGGCTTCGGACTCCCCGGCTCCGGGGCCTCGTCCGGGGGAGCAAGGTCGTGAGTGGGGGGACGCGTGCCGTCAGGGCGGCCAGGAGGCCCAGGGCGGCGGCTGCCGTGCCCGCGTGGGGGCCCGCGTCCAGAGTGGTCAGCAGCGCGGCCGCGGCCAGGGGGGTGAGGAGGCTGTCGGCGCCCAGGACCAGGACCGCCGCGAACCAGAGCAGGCCGCGGACCGGGTCGTACGCCTCCGGGTCGAAGGCCCGCAGCCCCATGCCGAGGAGGCCGCCGCCGAGGGCCGCCAGGGCCGCGCCCAGGACGAAGGCGAGGAGCTTCAGGCGGGGGACGGCGACGCCCGCCGCCTCCGCCCCCGGTTCGTGGTCCCGCAGCGCGGCGAGCGCCCGGCCCGTGCGGCCCCGGCGGAGGGCCGCCACCAGGGCCAGGCAGCCCGCGAGGAGGAGCAGTTCGAGGGCGTAGAAGGCGCGGTCGTCGGTGAAGCCGGCCGGCCGGCCGAGGGACAGGCCGGCCGTCGCGTAGGGCTGGGTGAGGACGAAGCGGCTCACCGCGACGCCGGTCGCCAGCGTCACGAGCGCCAGCGCCAGACCGTGCCGGCGGATCGCCGGCCAGCCCGTCAGCAGGCCCACCGCGCCGACCAGCGGCACGGCGAGGCCGAGGGCCGGGAGGGCCGGTACCCCGCCCGCCGCGAGCAGCGCCGTGAACAGGGCGCCCAGGCCCGCGTACGCCGCCTGGCCCAGCGCGATCTGGCCGCCCCGGCCGGCCACCACGACCAGGGACAGCAGGATCACCGACAGGGCCGGGACCTGGATCGCCGTGTGCAGGTCGGAGCCCGCGAAGCCGAGCGGGAGGAGGAACAGGATGCCCACGACGAGCCACACGCCCCCGGGCAGCGGCTCGGAGCGCACCGGCGGCGGCAGCGCGTCCCGGCCCTTGCCGCCGATCCCCGGCAGGACGAGCGCCGCGACCAGGAGCGCCACCACGAACAGGTTCGCCCCGACGGCCTGGAGCAGCGGGGCGGCCCAGCCCCCGGGGTGCAGCCGGGTCAGCTGGGCCTGGGCGACGCCGATCGCGAGCGCGGCCGCCACGGCGACCGGCAGGGACCGCATCCGGGCGATGACGGCGACCGCGACGACCTCGACGACGAGCAGCGGCATCCCGTACGGGTCGAGCCGTACGTAGGGGGCGAGCAGCACGCCGGTGAGCCCGGCCGTGAACGAGCCGAACGCCCAGCCGGCCGCCGCGACCCGGTCCGCGTCGATCCCGGCGAGCACCGCGAGCGGCCTGTTGTCGATCACGGCCCGCAGCTCCCGCCCGAACCGGGTCCACCGGGTCACCGCCCCCACCAGGCAGGCGAGCGCCACCACCGCCCCGAGCTGCGCCCAGGGGTCGTCGCCGAGGAGCACCGGGGCGTCGTCCCGCGCCCCCGGGCCCCACAGGAGCACCGCCGTGCCCACCAGCAGGACGAAGACGCCGATGGAGGCGACCAGGGCCTGTGCGGGGTTCGCCCCCCGGCGCGCGAGGGGCCGGAACACCGCGCGGTCCAGGACGAGCCCGATGCCGGGGGCGACCACCAGGAGGGTGACGAGGGCCCCGAGCGGCAGCGGCCACCCCCGGACGACCACCAGCTGGCGCAGCACGTACGCGCAGATCATGGCGACGGCGCCGTGCGCCAGATTCAGCACGCCGGTCGCCCGGTAGGTGACGACCAGGCCGATCCCGGTGAGCGCGGCGGCGCTGCCGACCGCGAGGCCGGCGAGCGTCAGTTCGTAGGTCAGGGAGGACATCAGGGGGGCCAGGGCTCACAGACCGGGCAGGGGGCCAGGGCGGCCTCTCCCGCCTCCACCGCCTCCGGTTTGCCCGCGACCAGCGGGCAGTCCGGCCGGTGCGCGAGTGTTCCGCCCGGGACCCGGAGCGGGGGGCCGTCGGAGGAGGGCGGGGGAGTCTCCTCCGTCGCGCCGGAGGCCTCCGGGCCGCCCGCCCGCGGCTCCGGGGGGCGTACGGGAACCGTGTACGCCGCCATGACGAGCACCGCGCCCGCCACGATCAGCGCCGCCCCCGGAACCGTGCACGAGGCCAGGTAGGGCAGCTGCCGCTCGGCGAACCGCTCGCCGGAGATCCCGTACCAGCCGAGCACGCAGAGCACCGCGCCTCCGGCGGCCGCGGAGAGGCCGCTCCACAGCAGGATCCGGGATGTCGGCACAGCGGCCTCCCTCGTCGACTTTCCCGCCGGTTCATCTGGCCTATGTCTCGATCTTGCACTATGTACCGATACGTCCCACCCTGGAAGCATCGGACCGCACGGCCCGGAGGAACACCCGGTGGTGAACCAGATGCCTTTCGCCCGACTCGGCCGACGCCCCCGGCTCGCCGCCCTCGCGGCCGCCGCCGTCCTCCTGCTCGCGCCGGCCGTCGCCTGCTCCGACGACGGCGAGGGCCGCTCGGCCGACATCGAGACATCGGCCCCGGCCGCCACGGCGACCGCGCCCCCGGCCGCCGACGAGCCCGACGACCCGGCCGCGGCACAGGCGGAGATCACCGAGAACTGGACGGCGTTCTTCGACCCGAAGACCCCCACGGCCGAGCGGGTGAAGCTGCTGGAGAACGGTGAGCGGATGCAGGCGGTCCTCGGCGCCTTCGGCGGCGACAAGAACGCGGCGGCGACCTCGGCGAAGGTCACCGGCGTCGAGTTCACCTCCGCCACCGGGGCGAACGTGACGTACGACCTGCTGGTCGGCGGAGCCCCGGCCCTGCCCGACGCCCAGGGCACCTCCGTCCTCCAGGACGGCACCTGGAAGGTCTCCGTGAAGACCCTGTGCGGCCTGGTCGAGCTGAGCGGTGTCACCGTCCCGGGCTGCTGAGGCGGGAGCGGCGCTGCTCCTGGCCCTGCTGCTGCTTCTCCTCACGGCCTGCGGCAGCCGGCTCCCGGAGCACGCCTTCGAGACGCGGCCCACCGCCCACCCCTCCGGCGGTGAGCCGCTCCGCGTCGGGATCATCACCAGCGCCACCAGCCCGGTCGGCGGACAGGCCTTCACCGGACCGCGCGACGGAGCCCGCGCCTACTTCGACGCGCTCAACGCGCGCGGCGGCCTCGACGGGCGCCGGATCGAGGTCGAGACCTGCGACGACGGCGGCAGCGGCGTCGGCAACAACGCGTGCGTGCACCGGCTGATCGACGAGCGCCGGGTCTTCGCCCTCGTCGCCACCACCGCCCTCACCTACGCCGGCGCACCCCTCGTCGCCCGCGCCGGCGTCCCCGACATCGGCGGCCAGCCCCTCACCCCCGCCTACGACACCTACCCCCACCTCTACGGGATCTACGGCAGCTCCGCCCCGCGCACCGGGAAGGAACCCGGCTGGGACGGGGTCCTGTACGGCGGCACCGAGGTCTACCGGTGGTTCGCGCGCGAGCGGAGCGCGAGGACCGCCGCCGTCGTCTCCTACAACCAGGCCGCGTCCGCCGCGTACGCCCGGCTGGTCGTCCGGGGGCTGCGCGCCGAGGGCTACCGGGTCGTCGAGGAGCAGGTCGACTTCGCGCTCCCCAACTTCCGCGCGGTCGCGGCCGATCTGCGGGCCCAGCACGTCGACGTCCTCTTCGACGCCATGGACACCCACGGCAACGTGCGCCTGTGCGAGGCGATGGAGACCCTCGGGGTCCGCGTCGACGCCAAGGTCACCCATGTGCAGAACTGGTCCTCGTCCGTCGCCCGCGACTACGCCCGCGCACCCGGCTGCCGGGACACCCTCTGGGTGACCGGCTCCTCCCGCAACCACCAGGACACCGGGCATCCGGCGGTCCGCGAGTTCCGCACGGCGATGGGCGACCGGCCGCTGACGCAGTGGCAGCTGGAGGGGTGGGCGGCGGCCATGTGGTTCACCGACGCCGCCCGCTCCTGCCTCGGCGAGGGCGGGCCGACCCGCGCGTGCGTGGAGCGGTTCATGAACCGTCCGGAGCCGTACACCGCACGGGGGCTGCTGCTCCCCGTCCGCTACGAACGGCTGCCGCGACCGCCCGCGACCCGTAACGCCTGCCTCTCCGTGGCCCGTTGGCAGGACGGCCGGGGCTGGGTGAGCCAGGGCGAGATGACGGAGAACTGCGCGACCGTGCCCCAGCTCGGATACCGCCCGTGATCCCCGCCCGGCTACCGCCCGTGAGCGACGGCCCGGGCTCGGCAGTACAGTCGAGCGACCGATCAACTGACCGGGGGGAACCGGCAGCGCGATGCGTATCTCCTTTCTGCTCCACAACGGCTACCACTACGGCGGCACGATCCGGACGACGTTCACCCTCGCCGAGGAACTGGCGGAACGTCACGAGGTCGAGATCGTCTCGGTGTTCCGCCACCGCGACCGCCCACTCCTCGGCCTGCCCTCCGGGGTGACCCTGCGCCACCTCGTCGACCTGCGCGAGGACAGCCCCGGATACGACGGCGACCACCCCGACTTCCACCGCCCCGCCGAGGTCTTCCCACGCGGCGACGGACGATGGAAGCAGTACAGCGCGCTCACCGACACCCGGATCGGGGAGCATCTGCGCGGCGTGGAGGCCGACGTCCTCGTCGGCACCCGCCCCGGGCTCAATGTGCACCTCACCCGGCAGGCCCGGCGCGGGCCGGTCCTCGTCGGCCAGGAGCACCTGATACTGGACGGCCACACCTTCCGGCTGCGCCGGGACATCGGCCACGAGTACGCGCTCCTCGACGCCGTCACGACGGTCACCGAGGCGGACGCCCGCGCCTATCGGAGGCTCGGGCTGCCCGGCGTACGCGTCCATTCCGTGCCCAACAGCGTGCCCGCGCCCTCGGTGCCGCCCGCCGACCCCGCGGCGAAGACCGTCGTCGCGGCCGGCCGGCTGACCCGGGTCAAGCGGTACGACCTGCTGATCGACGCCTTCGCCGAGGTGGCGGCCGACCACCCGGACTGGAGACTGCGGATCTACGGCACCGGCGACGCGGTCCAGGACGTGAAGGCACCGCTGATCCGGCAGATCAAGGAGCGGGGGCTCGGCGAGCAGGTCTTCCTCATGGGTTCGGTGACCCCGCTGGAACCGGAGCTGGCCAAGGGCTCGATCGCCGCCGTGACCTCGCGGAGCGAGTCCTTCGGCATGACCATCGTCGAGGCGATGCGCTGCGGGCTCCCGGTCGTCTCCACCGACTGCCCGCACGGGCCGCGCGAGATCATCGCGGACGGGGTCGACGGGTTCCTGGTGCCGGTCGACGACGTCGCCGCGTACGCGCGGACGCTCCGCCGGCTCGTCGAGGACGACGAGCTGCGCGCCAAGACGGCCCGGGCGGCGCTCGACGCCTCCGAACGCTTCGACCCGGCCCGGATCGCCGCCCGGCACGAGGCGCTCTGGACGGAGCTCGTCGAGCGGGGCGCGAGCCTGCGCGGCCACCCCCGGGGCCGGGTGACCCTGCACCGGGGGGTCGGCCGGGCCGTCGACGCGGTCTACACCCTGAAGGCGAAGGCGGGCCGGCTGGTCCGCCGCCTCCGCTGACACGGCGGAGCACATCACTCGTCCCTTCCGCCCTCGCATCGAGGACAGAAGTCGTCCGCGAGGGCTGACAGACTCGGGGCCATGTTGGAGACCTCCGCACGGCTCTTGCGCCTGCTCTCACTGCTCCAGGCCCACCGTGAGTGGTCCGGTGCCGACCTCGCCGAACGGCTCGGGGTCACGTCCCGGACCGTCCGGCGGGACGTCGACCGCCTCCGGGAACTCGGATACCCGGTCAACGCGAGCCCCGGGACCGGCGGCGGCTACCAGCTCGGCGCCGGCGCCGAACTGCCGCCGCTGCTCCTCGACGACGAGGAGGCCGTCGCCGTCGCGGTCGGCCTGCGCGCCGCCGCCGGGCAGGGCGTCGAGGGCATCGGCGAGAGCTCCGTACGCGCCCTGGCCAAGCTGGAACAGGTGCTCCCCGGACGGCTGCGGCGCCGGGTGAGCGCCCTGAACGCCTTCACCGTGCCGATGCTGCGCACGCCGCGCGAGCGGATCGACCCGGCCGTGCTCACCGAACTCGCCAACGCCTGCCGGGACACCGAGCGGCTGCGCTTCGAGTACCGCGACCACGGCGGGGCGACCACCCGCAGGACCGTGGAGCCGCACCGCCTGGTGTGCAGCGAGCGCCGCTGGTATCTGGTCGCCTGGGACGTGGACCGGGCCGACTGGCGCACCTTCCGGGCCGACCGGATCGTGCCGACGCCCCCGCACGGCCCCCGCTTCACACCGCGGCAGCCGCCCGCCGAGGACCTGGCCGCCTATGTGTCGAAGGGGGTGTCCACCGCCGCGTACGCCACCGAGGCGACGATCCGGCTGCACGTGCCGCTCGCCGAGGCCGCCGCGGCCGTCGGCGCCGCCGACGGCGTCCTGACGGCGGAGGGGGAGCACACCTGCCTGCTGCGCACCGGCGCCCACAGCCTCGACGTGATGGTGATCCATGTGTCGCTGATCGGCTTCGAGTTCGAGGTGCTCGACCCGCCGGAGCTGGTCGACCGGGTGCGGGCGCTCAGAGATCTGTTGTCCCGGGCTCTCGACCGCTCGGCCGGCGCTCCGGCGGAGGGCTCGTGATCCGCGTCCGCTCGTAGGAGGCGAACTCCGGGTGGTGCAGGTCGAAGGCCGGCGACTCGGAGCGGATCCGGGGCACGGCGGCGAAGTTGTGCCGGGGCGGCGGGCAGGAGGTCGCCCACTCCAGTGAGCGCCCGAAGCCCCAGGGGTCGTCCACGTCGACCTCGGGCGCGTACAGGGCGGTCCGCCACACGTTGTAGAGGAACGGCAGGGTGGACGCGCCGAGCAGGAAGGCGCCGATGGTCGACACGGTGTTGAGGGCGGTGAAGCCGTCCGCCTCCAGGTAGTCGGCGTACCGCCGTGGCATGCCCTCGGCGCCGAGCCAGTGCTGCACCAGGAAGGTCAGGTGGAAGCCGACGAAGAGCGCCCAGAAGTGAATCTTTCCGAGCCGCTCGTCGAGCATGCGGCCGGTGAACTTCGGCCACCAGAAGTAGAAGCCGGCGAAGGTCGCGAAGACGACCGTGCCGAACACCGTGTAGTGGAAGTGGGCGACCACGAAGTACGAGTCGGTGACGGCGAAGTCCATCGGTGGCGAGGCGAGGATCACCCCGGTGAGGCCGCCGAAGAGAAAGGACACGAGGAAGCCGACGGACCAGAGCATCGGGGTCTCGAAGGAGAGCGAGCCCCGCAGCATCGTCCCGGTCCAGTTGAAGAACTTCACCCCGGTGGGCACGGCGATGAGGAACGACAGCAGTGAGAAGAACGGCAGCAGCACCGCCCCCGTCGCGAACATGTGGTGGGCCCAGACGACCACCGACAGGCCGGTGATGGCCATGGTGGCGGCGATCAGGGTCGTGTACCCGAAGATCGGCTTGCGGGCGAAGACGGGGATGATCTCGCTGACGATCCCGAAGAACGGCAGCGCGATGATGTAGACCTCGGGGTGCCCGAAGAACCAGAAGAGGTGCTGCCAGAGCAGCGCCCCGCCGTTCTCGGGCTGGAAGACCACGGAGCCGAGGCGCCGGTCCGCCTCCAGGACGAGCAGCGCCGCCGCGAGCACGGGGAAGGCGACGAGCACCAGGATCGTCGTGAAGAGCACGTTCCAGGTGAAGATCGGCATCCGGAACATGGTCATGCCCGGCGCCCGCATCCCGATGATGGTCGCGAGGAAGTTCACCGAGGTCAGGATGGTGCCGAAGCCGGAGAGCGCGAGCCCCATGATCCACAGGTCGACGCCGATGCCGGGGGAGCGCTCCAGGCTGTTGAGCGGGGCGTAGGCGGTCCAGCCGAAGGCGGCCGGGCCGGTCGGGGTGAGCAGCGCGCCGATCACCATCAGGCCACCGAAGAGGAACAGCCAGTACGAGAACATGTTCAGCCGGGGGAAGGCGACGTCGGGCGAGCCGATCTGGAGCGGCACCAGCTCGTTGGCGAAGCCGGCGAAGGTGGGCGTGGCGAAGAGCAGCAGCATGATCGTGCCGTGCAGGGTGAAGGCCTCGTTGAACTCCTGGTTCGTGATCAGCTGGAGTCCGGGGCGGGCCAGCTCGGCCCGCATCAGCATCGCCATGAGCCCGGCCACCAGGAAGAAGACGAACGAGGTCACCAGATAGAGGTGGCCGATCTTCTTGTGGTCGGTCGTGGTGAGCCAGTCGATCAGCACCCGGCCGTGCCGCTGCTGGGCCGTTTCGACGGTCGCGGTCGCTGTCCCGTTGCCCATCCCGGTTCCTCCGCCTCGCCGTCGTCCCGGCTCCGCGTCTCCGGGCGTCCGGACAGCGTAAGCATTGTGTAAGGGAAGAGTGAGCGGCTCGCGCGCGCGTCGCCGAGACAATTCGGGGCGGGCGGTGCGGCAAGAGGGAATTGCCTCTGCCTTATCGGCAGTTCCGGTCTCTTCGTGTGAACTGCTGGATGTACTCCGGAATTACTGGAGAAACGGCCGGAAACCGGCCCTTCGGGTGACCGGGGGCATGGCAAACATATGTCGAGAACTTGTGACACAAGCGTGACCGCCAAGGTACTAACGTGAGGGTCATGGCACCCACATCGCGCACTCCCGAACCGCCCCGCGACACCCCCGAGTCCTATGTGGGCCTGGACGCGGAAGGCGCCGCACAGCTCGCGAGGGCACGGGGCTGGAGCACCGTCAGGTCCCTGCCGCCGGGCTCGATCATCACGATGGAGTACCTGCACGGACGCATCAACTTCGAGGTCGAGGACGGCACGGTCACCCGCTGCTGGACCGGCTGAGGAGCCGTACTCGATCCCGCCGCACCCCGGCCCGGAGCACGCGGCGCCGAGTCCGGCGCGTGTCGTTCCCGAGGACGCGGAAAGGGCCCCGGCCGTCTCGGCCGGGGCCCTTTCCGTACGCGCGGAGGGGTGTCGTCGTGGTCAGCTGCGGGTCGCCGGGGCGCGGCCGCCGGCCACTCCCACGGTCTCCCGCACCGGCTCCTCGGAGCCGGCCGGACGCGGCGGGAAGAACCCCGGGCGCGGACCGCCGGAGGCCACGGGCAGCGAGGGCACCAGACGGCGACGGTCCCGCAGACGCTCCCGGACCCGGTCGCGTGCGGCGAGGATCCACGACTCCGCCACGGCGAGGACCGGCTCGCACCAGGGCAGCGCCAGGAGCACGAGGAGCCCGGCGGCCCAGCCCAGCAGCACATCGCTCAGCCAGTGGGTGCCCAGGTAGACGGTGGTGAGTCCGACACCGAGCGCGACCACGGCGGAGAGCGCCGACAGATAGCGCCTGGCCCTCGGAGTGGTCGCCAGATAGGCGAGGATGCCCCAGGTCACGACCGCGTTCGCGGTGTGACCCGAGGGGAATATGTCGCCGCCCGCGAAGAGCTCGGCGGAGCCGACCTGGGTCGCGTAGTGGGGACCGAGGCGGCCGAGTCCGAGCTTGACCGCGCCGACCGAGACGTTGAGCAGCAGAAGGGCGGCGCCGAGGCAGAGCAGGGGCCGCAGGGTGTGCTGGCGCCAGGAGCGCCAGCCCAGCCACGCGGCCACCATGACGGCCGTGGGGCCGCGCTGACCGAGGACGACGTAGTAGTCGAGGAAGCCGTGGATCTCCGGCCACTGCTGGTAGGGCCGGAAGAGCATGATCTTCCAGTCGAGGGTCACCAGCCACGTCGAGAGCAGCACGGCGACGACCATGACGAGATAGAACGCCGACGTCCCGCCGAAGAGGGCGAGACGCGTGCGGGTCATCCGCGGGACCTCTATCTTCGGCGGTTCCGGCTCCCGGTCCAGCCGGGCAAAGATGTCGGTACGCACCCAATCGACGTTACAGGGAGTGAGAAGCCGAGCCGGTCGATCCGGTCCCTTCGTGATGTTGATGTGATGTGGAGTAGGTCTCAGCGGCCGACCTATTACCGGCGTCGGTCGGGAAATCGGATGACCTTCCGCCCTATTGTCGAGGGTGGGATTCCGGAAGAGTGTTTGAACGCAAGGGAATTACTTCAAACAGGTGTCCGTACGGAATTCCATGCGACGCGCAGGTCCGCCCGAGTGGCGTACGCCACACCGCGAGGCCCGCCGGGGTGAGAGCTGCACCACGCGCTCGGGGCTTGAACTCGCGTACGCTGACGGCTCACTCGCCCGTCGATGCCGGGCCGCCCCAGGGGCATAAGCCCTGGTCGGGGCCCGCCGAGCGCGAGAGCTTCACTGGGAGGTGCGTACATGTCGCGGACGAACACGGCCCCAGCACGACCGCCCGCCGTCGGCGGCGGGGGAGCCAACCGCTGGGTCGTCCTCGTCGTCCTCTGCGTCAGCCTTCTCGTGGTCGCCCTCGACGCGACCATCCTTCATGTCGCGATCCCCTCGCTCACCGAGGACCTGCGCCCCAGCTCCACCGCGCTGCTCTGGATCGTCGACGCCTACCCCCTGGTCTGCGCCTCGCTCCTGATCCTCTTCGGCACTCTCGGCGACCGGGTCGGGCGGCGCAGGATCCTCCTCCTCGGTTACGCGTTCTTCGGCATCGCCTCGGCGGTCGCCGCGCTCGCCACCGAACCCTCGGTCCTCATCGGGGCCCGGGTGCTCCTCGGCGTCGGCGGCGCCATGATCATGCCCGCCACGCTCTCGATCCTCCGGGCGGTCTTCCCCGACCGGCGGGAGCGCGCCACCGCCATCGGAGTCTGGACCGCGGTCGCCGCGATCGGGGCCGCCACCGGACCCGTCCTCGGCGGCTTCCTCGTCGAGCACTACTGGTGGGGCTCCGTCTTCCTCATCAACATTCCGCTGATGGCGGTGATCCTGCCGCTCGGCCGCCGTCTCCTCCCCGAGTCACGGGGGGCCGCCGACGGGCCCTGGGACGTCCTCGGCGCGTCGATGGCCGCCGCCGGAATCCTCGGCTGTGTCCTCGGGGTCAAGCGCGCGGGGGCCGGCGATCCGCTCCTCGCGCTCCCGACGGCGGGTCCCCTGCTCCTCGGTGCCACGCTCCTCGTCCTCTTCGTACGGCGGCAGCGGCGGCGCACACACCCGCTGATCGACATGCGGCTCTTCTCCCGGGCGGCCTTCACCACCTCGGTCGGCTGCATCGTGCTCGCCATGCTGGCCCTGGTCGGTCTGCAGCTCATCGCCGTCCAGTACCTCCAGCTGGTCCTCGGTCTCAGTCCCCTGGAGACCGGGCTGCGGCTCCTGCCGCTCACCTTCGCCGCCATGGCCGCCGGCGCCACCGGCTCGTACACCCTGCGCAGGATCGGACCGCGCCGGATGGTCGGCTGGGGCTTCGTCCTCACCGCCGCCGCCGTGCTGCTGCTCACCTTCATGGGGCAGCACGACCGGCCGATGCTGCTCACGGTGGGCTTCGTGCTGCTCGGCTTCGGCCTGCAGACCACGCTCTTCTCGGCGTACGAGTCGATGCTCAGCGAGGCACCCCAGCGGAGCGCGGGTGCCGCCGCCTCGATCGGCGAGACCTCGTACCAGCTCGGCGCCGGTATGGGCACCGCCCTGCTCGGCAGTGTGATGAACGCGGCGTACGCCCCCGGGCTCGCCGCGATCCCCGGGGTGCCCGCGGAGGCGAGCCGGGCCGCCGCGAACTCGCTCGGCGAGGCCTACCAGGTAGCCGACCGGCTCGGCGGCGCGGCCGGCGGCGCCCTGCACCGGGCCGCCCGGCACGCCTTCGTGGACGGGCTGCACATCACGCTCTTCGTGAGCGCGGGGCTGCTGCTGCTCGGTGCGGCGATGGCCCGGCGGCTGCCCCGGGTGATGGAGTGCCCGGTGGACGCGGAGGAGACGGCGGGGGAGGTGTCCGCCGAAGGGCGCGAGGCGCACGAGTACGAGCATGCGTCGCACGGGCCCGCGTCGCGCGAGTCGCGCGAGCCGGGGGAGGGGTGCGAGCCGGTGGGTCTTTCCAAGCAGGCGGCGGCGCCGGAGCTCTCCGCGCCCGCCGAACCGTCCGAGCCGCGGGTGCCCGCGACCCGGGAAGCGATCGAGCCCGCCGGCTCGGGGCGTCCGGCGCACTGACCCGACCCTTCGGGTGGTGCCCGGCCGGGCCGGCGGGCCCGCTCAGCTCTGGTTGAAGAAACCGTCCTGCGGGCGCCGGTTCGTCTCACCGGTGACGATCTGGGTGTCGGCGGGGGTCAGCAGGAAGACCCGTGTCGCCACGCGCTCGATCGAACCGCGCAGGCCGAAGGCGAGACCGGCGGCGAAGTCGACCACGCGCTTGGCGTCGTTCGGCTCCATCGCGGTCAGGTTCACGATCACCGGAACACCGTCCCGGAAGAGCTCGCCGATGTTCCGGGCGTCCCGGAAGCCGTCCGGGGAGACGGTGGCGATCCGACGGCCCCGATCCTCGGCGGTGTCCGTGGCCACCCGGACCCGGGGGTCCGTCACCCAGGCGTCGCCGCCCTCGGCACCGTCGGCGTACTCGTCGTCGTAGTAACGCTCGTCGTTGTCCTCGACGAGTCCCAGCCAGGCACTCGCCTTGCGCACCGATCCCATGGACGCCTCCTTTCAGCGCGGTCACTTGTGGTTCCGCAATCCCTATCGTCCTTCATGATGCGGATCGCGCGCCAAGTGGATAGTCGGCGCGCAGGGGATTCGTGACGGTACTGGTGCAGAACGTGAGCACCGTTTCCTGGCGATTCGTCAGGAAACTTGCGGTATGCGAGGCCTGAAGGAGGGCCATGTAGCTGAAAATATGAAAGTCGGGTCACAAGGGTGACGATGGGCGCGTACGGGTGAACGGGCCCGCTCGCTACGATGCCGCGAGGCCGCCCGGCGGTCCATGGCCCGGCCCAGATCCACGACTCACGGGGGAGTTCATGTTCGGAATCGTCAGACCCTGCACCCATCGGCTCACCGAGGGGCTCAAGGCCGAGTGGATGGCCCACCTCTGCGGCCTCTGCCTGGCACTTCGCGCCGACCACGGGCAGTTCGCCCGGGTCGTCACCAACTACGACGGACTCATCGTCTCGGTCCTGACGGAGGCTCAGACGGGCGCCGTGGCAAGCGGACGCCGTACCGCGGGACCCTGCCCGCTGCGCGGGATGCGGACCGCGCCCGTGGCCCGCGGCGAGGGAGCCCGGCTCGCCGCCGCCGTCTCCCTCGTCCTCGCCTCGGCGAAGGTACGGGACCACGTCGCCGACCGGGACGGCCTGTTGGCCCGGCGGCCCGTCGCCGCCGCGGCCCGCCGGGTCGCCCGCTCCTGGGACAAGGCCGGGGCCAGGACCGGCCGGGCCCTCGGCTTCGACACGGCCGTCCTCGTCGACGCCGTCGACCGCCAGACCGGCATCGAGGCCCTCGCCGGACCCGGCACCTCCCTGCTCGCCGTCACCGAACCGACCGAGACCGCCACCGCGGCCGCCTTCGCGCACACCGCCGTCCTCGCCGGACGGCCGGAGAACGCGGAGCCGCTCGCCGAGGCCGGCCGGCTCTTCGGCCGCCTCGCCCACCTCCTGGACGCCGTCGAGGACCGGGCCGCCGACGCGGCGGGCGGCGCCTGGAACCCGCTCACCGCGACCGGCACGTCCCTCGTGGAGGCGCGCCGGCTCGCCGACGACGCCCTGCACGGCATCCGCCTCGCGCTGCGGGACGCCCGGTTCACCGACGACAAGCTCGTCCACGTCCTGCTCGCCCACGAGCTGCGCACCTCGGTCGACCGCGCCTTCGGCACGACGACCTGCGCCCACGGCGCACCGGGTCCGGGCCAGGGCCCGGTGCCGGGCAATCCGTACGGGGGCGGGGCCCCGGGCCCGTACAACCCCTACGCGGGCGGCGGGAACCCCTACGGAGGGAACCCTCACGGCGGTGGCGGTGGCGGGGCGGGCGGTCACGGCGGTCATGGCGGCCATGGGGGTCACGGCGGTCACGGTGGGCTGCCGCCGCAGTTCGGCGGCGGCGCCCCGCAGGCGCCCAAGCCGCGCGGCTTCCTCGCCGGGTGCGCCATGTTCACCTGGCTGTTCTGCACCTGCCAGATCTGCTGCGCCAAGGAGTACGAGGGCCCCTGGTCCCGCAAGAAGCGCGAGGGCTGCTGCCGGGACTGCGACTGCGGCAACTGTGACTGCAACGGCTGCGACTGCTGCTGCCCCTGCGACTGCTGACGCACCGTCCGGCACCCGCCCCCGGGCCGGGGACGAGGCCGCCCCGCTCGGGGGCGAGGTCCGTGCTCCGGCCGGAGGCGGGGGGCTTTCCTCGTCGCTACTTCTTCGGCGCCGGGAGCTCCGGCGGGGAGATCTGCGACGTCGCGATCCCCGACCCCGTCACCCCCCACTTCTTCAGGATCCGGTCGTACGTCCCGTCCGCCTTCAGGCCGTTCACCGCGGCCTGGAAGGCCGGTGCCAGCGGGGTGCCCTTCTTGAAGGCGAAGCCCACGTCGAGCCGCCGGTACTCGTTGAGGAACTTCATGCCCTTCTGCTGCGTCACCGCGTACCGCAGACCGTTGATCGTGCTCATCGTGACATCGCTGCGGCCCTGCTGGAGCGACATCCAGATCGTCGCGGCCTCGCTGAAGACGCTCACCTCGTACGGCCTCTTGCCCGCCTCGGCGCACCGGCCCTTGTTCTTCTCCAGGGACTGTTCGAAGGTCGTGCCCGCGTTCACGGCCACCTTGAGACCGCACAGCTGGGTGAGGTCGGTGACCGCCTTCAGCGGGCTGTCCGCCCGGCTCGCGAACCCCTGACCGTCGTTGATGTACGTCACGAAGTCGATGGTCTTGCGCCGCTCCTCGGTCACCCCGAAGTTCCCGGTGCCGACGTCGTACTTGCCGCTGCCGAGCGCCGGCAGGATCGCCTCGAAGCCGGCCACCTCGCGCTTCAGCTCCAGACCGAGGGCCTTCGCCACGGCCGCGGAGAAGTCGGCGTCCACGCCCACGACGGTCTTGCCGTCGGGCAGATAGGTCGAGCTGGGCGGCGAGGCGACGGAGGAGGCGACCGTGAAGCTGCCCCGCTGCCGTACGTCGGCCGGGAGCAGCTTCGCCGCCGCCTCGTTCTTCTTCACCGCCGACACGACGTCCTCGCTCGGGAGCGCGCCCTTCGCGGCACCCGGCGCGCCCGAGGCGCCGGCCGGGGCCGTCGCGGGCTCGCCCCCGGAGCAGGCGGTGAGGGCGAGTGCGGCGCCGGTGATGAGGGCGAAGACGACGGTGGTGCGTGCGGTGCCGGGGCGCGGGCGCGTGGTCATGGCTTCGGGTTCTCCAGGAATTTCTCGAACGGCAGCGGGCCGATCGACTCGGGATCGGCGGACACGTCGAAGAGCGGGCGGTAGCCGCTGGCCAGGTAGAGGCCCTTGGCCTCGGGCTGGCGCGGACCGGTCGTGAGATAGACGCGGGAGTAGCCGCGGGTGGCGGCCTCCCGTTCGAGCACGGTCAGGACGCGCCGGGCGAGTCCGCGTCTGCGGTGCGCGGAGTGGGTCCAGATCCGCTTCAGCTCGGCGGTGTGGGCGTCGTAGCGGCGGTACGCGCCGCCCGCCACGGGCCGGCCCTGTTCCAGAAGGAGCAGGAAGGCGCCGTGCGGAGGGGCGAACTCCGCCGCGGGATAGCGGCTCAGGTCGTGCGCGGAGCCGTACCGGGTCGTGTACTCGTGCGCCAGCTCGTCGAGGAGCGGGCGCGCCAACGGGTCGTCGGCCGTGGTCCGGCGCACGGACAGCGCGGACTCACGGCTGGGCGTGAGAGGCATGTGTCTCTTTCGGGCGAAGAGAACGAGGAGGGATCGACGAAGGAATCGACGAAGAGATCGACGAAGGAAACGGCGAAGGGACCACCGGAGGGCCTGCGAAGGGACCGACGGAGGGAACGCCGAAAAGGATGAGGAGAGCGGAGAAAAGGGAAAGCGAGGGGAGTTGAGGCTCAGTGCCGCGCAGGTGAAGGCGCCACGGAGGACGTCACGAAGGACGCCCCGGGCAGGGGTGCGCTAAAGAGGAAAAGCAGGCGAAGACGCAGAGGGTCGGCTCAACAGGAAGAGGACCACACGCGACCGAAGTCGATGTGGGAGCGCGTGACCAGCTGCTGCGGATGCATGGCCCCAGTGGAACAGGCATCCGTTGCCCCGTCAACCACGATGAGACGAACGGCTCATATTCCGGACGGACTTGACAAGCCTCCGCTCGACGGCCGTAGCCTCACAGGGCGGACACCGGGCTGAGGGGCCCGGATCCGCGCTCCATGGCTCGCCGTGCGTGTGAAGGCGCACTCCCGGACGAACGCTCCACGCGTTCCCGTGTGCACTCCCGTGTTCGATCCGCCCCCTGGCATCCACGGAGCCCTTCACATGTCGACACCCCTCGCCACCCTCTCCAAGACGGACGCGGCCCCGCCGCCGGCCGAACCACCCCTCCGCGTCGTGCCCACCCGGCGCGCCGGACAGTGGACCGCCGCGGCTCTCGTCCTCGTCCTGCTCGCGCTCGGCCTCGTCTCCGTCGTCCGCAACAAGGCCTTCCAGTGGGACGTGGTCGCCCAGTACTTCACCTCGGCGTCCGTCCTGCGCGGACTCGTCCTCACCCTGTGGCTGACCGCCGTCGTCATGGCCCTGGGCTTCGTCCTCGGAACCCTGCTCGCCGTGCTCCGGCTCTCCGCCAACCCCGTGCTGCGGGCCGTAAGCTGGGGGTACGTCTGGTTCTTCAGATCCACCCCGATCCTGGTCCAGCTGCTCTTCTGGTTCAACATCGGCATGCTCTACCCGCAGATCCTCGGCGTGGACACCGTCAACCTCCTCGGGCCCGTCGCCGTCGCCGTCATCGGCCTCACCCTGCACGAGGCCGCCTACGCCGCCGAGGTCGTGCGCGGCGGCATCCTCTCCGTCGACCGGGGCCAGATCGAGGCCGCCGAGTCCCTCGGCCTCGGCCGGTGGCGCCGGCTCTCCCGCATCGTGCTGCCCCAGGCAA
This sequence comes from Streptomyces sp. NPDC017246, assembly GCF_044331325.1. NCBI lineage: Bacteria > Bacillati > Actinomycetota > Actinomycetes > Kitasatosporales > Streptomycetaceae > Streptomyces > Streptomyces sp. NPDC017246. Next base: position 64,430 of record NZ_JBIRMW010000009.1, read on the forward strand.
TGCGCGCCATCGTCCCGCCGGCCGGGAACATGCTGATCGGCACCCTCAAGGGCACTTCGATCGTCTCCGTGATCGCCGTCCAGGACCTCCTCTACTCGACGCAGCTGATCTACCACCGCACCTACGAGGTCATTCCGCTGCTGCTCGTCGCCACCCTCTGGTACGTCGTGGTCACCTCGGTCCTCAGCCTCGGCCAGTACTACGTCGAGCGGCACTACGCCCGCGGCACGGCCGGTGCGCGATGAGCGCCCACCCGTCGATCGTGATCGTGGGCGCCGGGCCGCGGGGAACCGGCTTCCTCGAACGGCTCGCCGCCAACCTGCCCGAGGTGTACGGCGACGGCCCCCTCGACATCCACCTCGTCGACCCGCACCCGCCCGGCCCCGGCCGGATCTGGCGCACCGCGCAGTCCCCGCTGCTCTGGATGAACTCCCAGGCCGAGGACGTCACCATGTTCACCGACGAGACCGTGGAGCTCGCGGGCCCCGTCCGCCCAGGACCCACGGTCGCCGAATGGGCCGGCATCGACGGCCGCACCTTCCCCACCCGCACCCAGCAGGGCGCCTATCTGCGCTGGGTCTACGAGCGGGCCCGCGCCGCGCTGCCCGCCTCCGTCACCGTCCACGAACACCGCACCACCGCCCTGCGGGTCGCCGGCCCCCGCGAGGGACGGCAGCGGGTCTGGCTGGAGGACGCCGACGCACCGCTCCTCGCCGACCTCGTCGTCCTCACCATCGGCCACCTCGACGCCGAACCCGACCCGGAGCAGCGGGCCCTGGCCGGCTTCGCCGCCCGCCACGGCCTCGTCCATCTGCCGCCCGACTTCACCGCCGACAGCGACCTCGGCGCCCTGCCCGCCGGCGAGTCCGTCCTCGTCCGCGGCTTCGGACTCGCCTTCGTCGACCTGATGGTGCTGCTCACCGAGGGCCGCGGCGGACGGTACGAGGGCGAGGGCGACACGCTCGTCTACGTCCCCTCCGGCAAGGAACCGGTGCTGCACGTCGGATCGCGGCGGGGAGTCCCGTACCACTCCAAGCTCGGCTACGCCCTCGACGGAGAACGCCCTCCGCTGCCCCGCTTCTTCGGCACCGAGCAGACCGACGCCCTGCTGCGGAGGAACGGGCCGATCGACTTCCGGCGCGATGTGTGGCCGCTCGTCGACAAGGAACTCGGCTGGGCCCACTACCACCGGCTCTTCTCCACCCACCCCGAGCGGACCACGCTCTCCTGGCCCGACTTCGAGCGGGCCTACGAGGAGGCCCCGCCGCTGGGGGCCGAACTCGCCGCCGTCGTCGCCGCGGCCGTCCCCGACCCCGCGGACCGGCTCGACCTCGACGCCCTCGACCACCCCCTGGACGGCATCCGCTTCACCTCGGGGGAAGCCCTCCAGCACGGTCTGCGCGACTACATCACCGACGACCTGACCCGCCGCCACGACCCCGCCCACAGCCCCGACGCCGCCGTCTTCGCCGGCCTGCTCTCCGTCTACGGCCAGCTCCTGCGGCTCGGGAAGCGGCTCGACCTCGGCGGCTGGTGGCACGGCTTCTTCAGCTACCTCGCCTCCGGGCCGCCCGGACCCCGGCTGCACCAGCTCCTCGCCCTCTCCCACGCCGGAGTCGTCCGCTTCCTCGGCCCCGGGATCACCGTCGAGACCGACGAGGAACGCGGAGTCTTCCGAGCCGCGTCCGCCGCCGTACCGGGGGAGTGGACCGAGGCCCGGGCCCTGGTCGAGGCCCGGCTGCCCGACCCCACCCTGGAACTCACCGGCAGCCCGCTGCTGCGCGCCCTGCACGAGGAGGGGGCCCGGGCCACCGCAAGCGGCCTCCTCGTCGTCGACCCCGTCGACGGGCGGGTCCTGGAACACGACGGACGCCCGCACCCGCGCCGCTTCGCGCTCGGGCCGCACACCACCGCCCGCACCGACAGCGCCTTCACCCGGCCTCGTACGGGCGGGGTCGCCTTCGGGCAGAACGACGTCACCGCACGGGCCGCGCTGACGGTCCTGCGCGACCGGGAGTGTCGGCTCCCGGCCCCGCTGAGCGCCTGATCCCGCGCCGCCCCTCCCGCTGCCCGACCCGTCTCCGAGGAACCGCCATGTCTCTCACCAGCGATCCACCCGCCGCACCGAGCCTCGCGAAACAACCGGACGCCGCCGTCATCACGCCGCCGGCGCCCGCCGAACTCGTGGTCGTCCCCGTGCGCCATCCCTGGCGCTGGGCGGCCGTCGCCGCCACCGCCGTCCTGCTCACGCAGTTCGTCCACGGGCTCGTCACCAACCCCGGCTGGGAGTGGGACGTCTTCGCCGCGTTCTTCACCACCGAGACGGTCCTCCGGGCCGTCTGGGTCACCCTCCAGCTCACCTTCTACGGCACCGCGCTCGGCTTCGCCATCGGCATCGTGCTCGCCTTCATGCGGCTGTCGGCCAGCCCGTTCCTGCGGTCCGTCGCCTTCGGCTACATCTGGGCCTTCCGCTCCATCCCGCTCATCGTCCAGCTGCTCTTCTGGTTCAACCTCGCCTACCTCTACAAGGAGCTGAGCATCGGCATCCCCTTCGGGCCGAGCTTCCTCTCCTTCGACACCATGGGCCTGGTCGGCGAGATGAGCGCCGCCGTCCTCGGCCTCGCCCTGCACCAGGCGGCCTACGCGGCGGAGATCGTCCGGGGCGGTGTACTCGCCGTGGACGAGGGCCAGTTGGAGGCGGCCGCCTCCCTCGGCATCCCGAGGCTCCGGCAGGTGCGGCGGATCGTGCTGCCGCAGGCGATGCGCTCGATCCTGCCCAACGCGGCCAACGAGATCATCTCGCTCTTCAAGGGCACCTCGATCGTCTCCGTCATGGCGATCGGCGAACTCTTCTACCAGGTGCAGGTCGTCTACGGCCGCAACGGACGGGTCGTCCCGCTCCTCATGGTCGCCACCGCCTGGTACGTCCTGCTCACCACCGTGCTCTCCGTCGTCCAGCACTACGTCGAACGCCACTACGCGAAGGGGAGCGCCCGATGAGCTCCGTCACCACCGCCGCCCCGGCCGCCGGGCCCACCGCCACCACCACGGCCAAGGTCGAGATCCGGGGCGTCCACAAGAACTTCGGCCCGCTCCACGTCCTGCGCGGCATCGACCTCGACGTCCACGCCGGCGAGGTCACCGTCGTCCTCGGCCCCTCGGGCTCCGGCAAGTCCACCCTCCTGCGGACCATCAACCACCTGGAGAAGGTCGACAGCGGCACCGTCAGCGTCGACGGCACCCTCGTCGGCTACCGCCGCTCCGGGAACAAGCTGTACGAGCTGCGCGAGCGGGACATCCTCAAGCAGCGCACCCGGATCGGCTTCGTCTTCCAGAACTTCCACCTCTTCCCGCACCTCACCGTCCTGGAGAACATCGTCGAGGCCCCCGTCTCGGCCCTGAAGCGCCCCCGCAAGGAGGCCGGGGCCGCGGCCCGGAAGCTGCTCGAACGCGTCGGGCTCGCCGACAAGGCGGACGCGTACCCCAAGCAGCTCTCCGGCGGACAGCAGCAGCGGGTCGCCATCGCCCGCGCGCTCGCCCTCGAACCCGGCCTGCTCCTCTTCGACGAGCCGACCTCCGCCCTCGACCCCGAACTGGTCGGCGAGGTCCTCGACGTCATCAAGGACCTGGCCGCCTCCGGCACCACCATGATCGTCGTCACCCACGAGATCGGCTTCGCCCGCGAGGTCGCCGACACGGTGGTGTTCATGGACGAGGGCCGGATCGTCGAGCAGGGTCCGCCGGCCGAGGTGCTCGACAGCCCGCGCCACGAGCGCACACGTGCCTTTCTTTCCAAGGTCCTCTGACCACCGCCCTTCCCTTTCAGGAGTACTGCCGTGAAGACCCGTCGCACCGTTCTCACCGCCCTCGCCTCGCTCACCGCCCTCGGGGTCCTCACCGCCTGCGGCTCGGGTGACGCCGCCCTCGACGCGGGCAAGCCCGAGGCGAAGAAGGCCGCCGACGGCATCAACCTCAGCCCCGAGCAGAACCGCGTCCACACCCCCAAGGTCGACGCACTGGCCGCGAAGCTGCCCGAGGCCGTGCGCAAGAGAGGCACCCTGATCCTCGGCGTCTCCGCGACCGGCAATCCGCCGCTCGCCTTCCACGCCACCGACGACAAGACGCTGATCGGCGTCGAGGTCGACCTCGCCACCCTGGTCGCCGACGCCCTCGGTCTGAAGCCCGAGTTCAACCCGGTCTCCTGGGAGAACCTCTTCGTCGGCCTCGACAGCGGCAAGTACGACGCCGTCTTCTCCAACGTGACCGTCACCGAGGAGCGCAAGGACAAGTACGACTTCGCCACCTACCGCCTGGACGACCTCGCCTTCGAGGCGAAGAAGGGCTCCGGCTGGACGGTGAAGGGCCCCGAGGACGTGGCGGGGAAGAAGATCGCCGTCGGCAGCGGCACCAACCAGGAGAAGATCCTCGTCGACTGGTCCGCGCAGAACGAGAAGGCCGGCCGCAAGCCGGTCGACATCAAGTACTACCAGAACACCTCGGACTACTACCTGGCGCTCCAGTCCGGCCGGATCGACGGCTACCTCGGCCCGAACCCCGTCTCCGCCTACCACGTGCTCTCCGCCGGACAGACCGAGATCGTCGGCAGGTTCTCCGGTGCGGGCGCCGGCCTCCAGGGCAAGATCGCCGCCACCACGAAGAAGGACAGCGGCCTCGTCGCCGCCTACGCCGCCGCGATCGACCACCTCGTCGAGAACGGCACCTACGCCCAGGTCCTCAAGCGCTGGGGTCTCGACGGCGAGGCCGTGAAGAAGTCGGAGATCAACCCGCCCGGGCTGCCCCGCACCAAGAACTGACCCACCCCGCTCCGGCTCCGGGGAGCCCTTCCCCGGAGCCGGGCCTAGATCCGTCCCTGGGGAGCCGTTCCCCGGAGCCGGGCCTAGATCCGTCCCCGGGGAGCCGTTCCCCGGAGCCGGGCCGAGATCCGTCCAGAGAGCCGCACCGCACCGCGCTTCGTCCCGAGAGCCGCGCCGCGCCACGCTTCGTACCGAGAGAGACCGCATGACCAGCACCCGAACGCTCCATCTCGCCGCCGAGCTCGCCCCGGGCCCCGGCGGCGGGGACGGCGGCCCCCCGAGCACCTCCTCCACCGCCACCGAGGCCCGCACCGCCGCCACGCGCACCGTCGCGCTCGCCCGGCTCGCCGAGGCCGCCGCGCTCGACTTCCTCACCCACGACGACTCCTTCGCCCGCCCCGGCCTCGACGCGCTCGCCGTCCTCGCCCGGGTCGCCCCCGACACCCGCTCCGTCGGCCTCGTGCCGACCGTGACCACCACCCACACCGAGCCCTTCCACGTCCAGGCGGCCGTCGCCACCCTCGACTGGGTCAGCCGGGGCCGGGCGGGCTGGCGGATCGCGGTCTCCCCGACCGCGGCCGAGGCCCGGCTCCTCGGCCGCCGGCCGGTCCCGCCCGTGGCCGAGCTCTGGCAGGAGGCGGGCGAGGTCGCCGAGGTCTCCCGCAAGCTGTGGGACAGCTGGGAGGACGACGCCGAGATACGTGACGTGGCGACCGGGCGGTTCATCGACCGCCGCAAGCTGCACCACGTGAACTTCCAGGGCGCGACCTTCTCCGTCAAGGGCCCCTCGATCGTCCCCCGGCCCCCGCAGGGCAACCCGGTGACCGTCGTCGACGCCACCGGCCCCGCCGCCCGGGACACCGCCGCCCACCATGCCGACGTGGCGCTGATCCGGGCCTCCTCCGCCGAGGAGGCCGCGGCCCTGCGCGCAGAACTGCGCCAGGGAGCCCTCGCCCACGGCCGGGACCCCGGGCAGCTGCGCGTCCTGCTCTCGGCGACCGTCGACCTCGACACCTACGAGGGCGGGCCCGGGGCGCTCGCCGAACTGATCGCCGGCTGGCACGGCGGCGGGGCGGTCGACGGCTTCCACCTCGTGCCGGCCGTGCCCGAACGGGACCTCGAGCGGTTCACCACCGGGACCGTGACCCGGCTCAGGGACCGCGGCCTCTTCCGTACCGCCTACGAGGGCACCACCCTCCGCGACCACCTGGGGCTGACCCGCCCCGTCAGCCAGTACGCCACCGACGCACGGGCGACGACAGGAGCACGCGCATGAGTACGGCTCCGGGCCGGAAGCAGATCCATCTCGCCGCGCACTTCCCCGGCGTCAACTCCACCACCGTCTGGGCCGATCCGCGCTCCGGGTCGCAGATCGACTTCTCCTCCTTCGAGCATCTCGCCAGGACGGCGGAGCGCGGTCTCTTCGACTTCTTCTTCCTCGCCGAGGGGCTGCGGCTGCGCGAGCACAACGGGCGCGTCCACGACCTCGACGTCGTCGGCCGGCCCGAGTCGATCACCGTCCTGAACGCGCTCGCCGCCGTCACCGACCGGCTCGGTCTGGCCGGCACGGTCAACGCCACCTTCAACGAGCCGTACGAACTGGCCCGGCGGCTCGCCTCGCTCGACCACCTCAGCGCGGGCCGGGCCGCCTGGAACGTGGTCACCTCCTCGGACGCCTTCACCGGCGAGAACTTCCGGCGGGGCGGATATCTGGACCGGGCCGACCGGTACACCCGGGCGGCCGAGTTCCTCGCCACGGCACGGGAACTGTGGGACTCCTGGACCCCGGAGGGGGAGCGGCGGCCCTTCGCCCACAGCGGGCCGCAGTTCGGGATCGAGGGCGAGTTCACCGTCCCGCGCTCCCCGCAGGGGCACCCGGTCGTCATCCAGGCGGGGGACTCCGCCGAGGGCCGGGAGTTCGCGGCCTCGGCCGCCGACGTGATCTTCACCCGGCACTCCACCCTGGAGGCGGGCCGGGAGTTCTACGCCGACGTGAAGGGGAAGCTCGCCCGGTACGGCCGGGAGCCCGGCGACCTGAAGATCATGCCGGGGGTCACCTACGTCCTCGGGGACACCGACGCCGACGCCCAGGAGCGGGCCGCAGAGATCCGGCGACAGCAGGTCTCCCCGCAGAACGCGATCCTCGCCCTGGAGCAGATCTGGGGCCGTGACCTGTCCGGCTACGACCCTGACGGGCCGCTCCCCGACGTCGACCCCGACCCCGACTCGACCCTGGTCCAGGGCCGGGTGCGGGTCGCCGACCCGGTGGCGGTGGCCAGGAAGTGGCGGGCGCTCTCCGAGGCCAAGGGGCTGTCGATCCGTCAGACGGTCATCGAGTCCTCCAGCCGGCAGTCCTTCGTCGGCAGTCCGGAGACGGTGGCCGCTGCCCTGGACGAGTTCGTCGTCACGGACGCCGCCGACGGCTTCATCCTCGTCCCGCACCTCACCCCCGGCGGCCTCGACGACTTCGTCGACCGGGTGGTGCCGCTGCTCCAGGAGCGCGGGGTCTTCCGTACGGAGTACTCCGGCACGACGCTCCGGTCGCACCTCGGGCTTTCCGAGCCCGTGTGGAAGGGTTGAGCACCATGAACACGGACGACGACAACGGCACGGGCGCGGACACGGGGGCGGACGCCCGGCGGGAGTGGCGGCACTGGCACGAGCAGCGGGAGGCCGCGGTCTCCTCCTCGTACGGCCCGCTGTCCCTCACGGGCACCCATTGGCTCTCGGACTTCCCGGAGGGGCGAATTCCGGCCGTTCCGGGGGAGTGGCGGGAGGACGGCGACGAGGTTCTCCTCAGCGCCGCCGCCGAGGACGGGGTCACCGTCGACGGCAAGCCCTTCGCGGGGACGGTCCGGCTCGCCGCCGACCACGGCCCGATCCACGAGTCCCGGGTGGAGTCGGCGGGCCGGCGGCTCGTGGTGCTGCGCCGCGAAGGGCTCTGGGCCGTACGGGACTTCGACCCCGGCTCCGAGGCCCGCAGCGCCTTCCGGGGCATCGAGGCCACCCCGCACGACGAGCGCTGGGTGGTGCCCGGTGTCTTCCGCCCGTACGAGGAGGCCCGCAGTGTGCGGGTGGAGAACGCCGACGGCAGGGAGCGCGGCCTCGGGCTCGCCGGGGAGCTGGTCTTCGACCTGCACGGCGGCGAGCACACCCTGCAGGTGGCCGTCGAGGAGGACGGCTCCCTGTGGGCGGTCTTCGCGGACGCCACCAGCGGCCGGGACAGCTACCGCTTCCGCTTCCTGCGCCCGGCGGCCCCGGCGGCGGACGGCTCGGTGACGGTGGACCTCAACCGTGCGCTGCTGCCGCCGTGCGCCTTCGCCGATCACTTCATCTGCCCCTTCCCGCCGCCCGGGAACACGCTGGACACCGCCGTGGCGGCGGGGGAGCGGCGGCTGAGCGAGGTCTGAGACTCCCCAACCCGTGTGACAGGTGCGGAAGTTGAGGGCTGTACGGCCGAAAGGCGCCCTTGCGGCGTGAAGTCGTACGGCCCGAGACTCCCCCACAGCGCCGGCCCCTGGCCGCGCCTCACGGGCCCGGCACCCCACGGCGGGCCCCCGATTCCCCTCGGGAGGAACAGAAGTGAGGACCACGCGCACCACCCCCACGAGATCGATCCGGCTGCTCGCCGTCACCGCGGGACTCGCCGCCGCCGCGACACTCGCCGTCCCCACCGCGAGCGCCGGCACCGCACAGACCGCACAGACCTTCGACGCCGCCGCGCTCTCGGCGACGAGTGACGCCGTCCGCGCCGCCGACGTGGCCGGCACCGCCTGGCACGCCGACACCGCCACCGGCAGGCTGGTCGTCACCGTCGACTCCACCGTCACCCCGGCCGAGATCGCGAAGATCAAGCGCCAGGCGGGGGCGAACGCCGACGCCATCCGGGTCGAGCGCACCCCCGGCACGTTCAACAAGCTGATCTCCGGCGGCGACGCGATCTACGCCGACAGCTGGCGCTGCTCGCTCGGCTTCAACGTCCGGGACGGCGCGGGCAACTACTACTTCCTGACCGCCGGCCACTGCACCGACGGCGCGGGAAGCTGGTACTCCAACTCGGCCCGGACCACCGTCCTCGGGACCACCGCGGGGTCCAGCTTCCCGGGCAACGACTACGGCCTGGTGCGCTACACCAACACCTCCGTCACCAAGTCCGGCACGGTCGGCAGCGTGGACATCACGAGCGCCGTCAACGCCACGGTCGGCATGTCCGTCACCCGCCGCGGCTCCACCACCGGCATCCACAGCGGCTCCGTGACGGGACTCAACGCCACCGTGAACTACGGCGGCGGTGACATCGTCTCGGGTCTCATCCGTACGAACGTCTGCGCCGAGCCCGGCGACTCCGGCGGCCCGCTCTACTCGGGCAGCCGGGCCGTCGGACTCACCTCGGGCGGCAGCGGCAACTGCTCCTCGGGCGGGACGACCTTCTTCCAGCCCGTGACGGAGGCGCTGAGCGCGTACGGGGTCAGCGTCTACTAGACGACCCCCGGAAACGGGCCGGAAGTCCTCTTGCGAATGAATTCACAAGAGGACTTCCGGCCCCTCCCTCCAGGCCCTTCTCCGAGGAGACCGGGCGCGGCAGGGGCGGTCCTGTGCCGTATGCCGTACAGACGGCTCAGACGGCTCAGACGGCTCAGACGGTGCGGGCGAACTCCAGCCGGTCGGCGAAGTTCTCGTACCCGGCCCGCTCGAAGGCCCTGGCCATCGCCACGTTCGCGGCGTCGCAGTCACCGCGGATCTCCGCGGCCCCGGCGGCGGCCAGGACGCGCGTACCCCGGATCACGACCGAGGTGGCGTACCCCTTGCCGCGGTGAGCGGGGGCGACCCCGACGAAACCGATCACCGGAACACTGGGGTTCTCGGCGGGCAGACTGATCACGGCGACCGTGCCGTCCGCGTCGAAACCGAGCTCCCACCACTCGGGCTCGTGCTTCAGCTCGGCCGTCTCCTCGAAGAGCAGCTCGGCCGCGCGCCGCGCGCCGTGCTCCCGTACATCGGCCGTGAGCCGGGCGTCGGCGGTGTCCGCGAGCAGCTCGGCGAGGACCGCGACGAAGGGCTCGGGGCCGAGCTCGGCGAGCGAGCGGAAGGTCAGACGGGGGTCGTCGGCGGGCAGCCCGTCCGGCGCGGCGGGCATGCGGAGACCGAACCGGCGGCCGTCGCGGATCACCTCGTACCCGGACCGGCGCAGCAGCTCGCCCCTGCGCTCCGGGTTCCGCTGGAACTGCGGGGCCTGGGCGGGGGAGTCGACGACGTGCTCCAGCTCCTTCGCGCCCAGCTCCCCGGCCCTGGCGGCCGCCGCGTCGAGCAGCGCCGCCGCCGTCTCCGGCGAGTCCTCCGGCGCCTCGAACAGCACGACGGCCAGCGGGACCTCGTGGCCCGGCATCGTCCACAGCACCACGCTGCCGGTGAGGCGTCCTTCGCCGTCCTCGGCGACCAGGCACCACTCCGGCCGGGTGCACCGGTTGTCGAGGAGCTGGGTGAGGTACGCGCGGGTGGCGGCGTTGCGCTCCGGGTCGGAGGGGTGCTCGACCAGGGCGGGGAGTTCGTCGGGACGGGCGGGGCGGACGAATGTCACGGAGAGCCTTGTCATTTCGGGGCCGGGTCGGTGATGCCCCGCGAATGTAACGGTCCGTGGGCGGGCGGGCCAGGGGTTTTGGATCTCCGCTGCTCAGCGGGAGGGAGCGCCGTCCGCGGTGCCGAGTTCCTCGGCGATCGGCTCCGCCTCGGGCTTGCGCTTCAGCGAGGACATCACCAGGGTGACCACCGTGCCGACGACCGCCCAGGCCGAGAGGACCAGCATCGAGGCGGTCATGTCGTTGCCCTTGAAGTACGCGATCGAGCGCGCCGACCAGGTGCCCGCGCCGGGTGGCAGGGCGGGGCCGATCGCCTTCCAGAACGGGGGCAGCATCGGCAGCGGGAAGGCGCCGCCCGCGCTGGGGTTGCCGGCGACCACGATGAGCAGGATCGCCAGGCCGATGCCGACGATCCCGAAGACCGACTGCAGGGCGAGGGTGGCGGCGCCGACGGCGAAGACGACCAGGGTGCCCAGGCCCCACAGCGCGACGACGCTGCCGGGCAGGGCGCCCAGGATCGGGCCGACGATGACCGCGCCGCCGAGGCCGCCGAGGACCGAGTAGACCGCGAGGACCCCGAGGCGGATGATCGCGCGTTCGCGGTTCGCGGGCCGGGAGCCCGCGCTGATCGCCAGGATCGCGGCGCAGATGTAGCCGCCGACGCACCAGCCGACGACGAGGTAGAAGGCGGAGAGCCCGTCGAAGTCCTCCGGTGACGCGGGTGCCACGTCGACCGTCCGCACGGTGCGCTGCCGGGTCGCCTCCACCCGGGTGAGGATCGTCTCCAGGGCCGAGGAGAGCACGGTGCCGCCGCCGGAGGCGACGAGCAGGGTGTCGGTGCGGCCGGTCGGGTCGACGATCAGGGCGCCGTCGATGTCCCGGTTCAGGATCTGGTCCCGTGCCGTGGCCTCGTCGGCGACCGTACGGGGGTCGAGCGGGGCGCCGGGGAGCCGGTCCAGCTGCTCGACGAGCTGGGCGGAGACCCTGGGGGGCGCGACGACGCCGAAAGGGACGTCCTTCGGCTGGGGGTGGTGCAGGGCCCCGACGTACGAGGTGATGAAGAGGAGCTGGAGGGCGAAGACGCCGACGACAAGGAGGGCGGCTCGGGGGGTGACGGCGCTTTTCAGTTCGTCGACGAGGCTCATGCCCTCACGCTCCGGGGCGAGGGATGTTTCCGCAGGTGGGAAGCGCCCGAATGGTGGACAGGAGGTCGACCCGTTCGGCTTATCGTACTGGCGTTCGAAATGGGTTAAGGTGAGGAACGAGGGGGTGGGAACGTACGCACGAATTCGATGCGGGAGCCGGGAGGCGCGCCATGCCGGGATTCACGCATCTGCACACCGCGTCGGGCTACTCCCTGCGCTACGGCGCCACCCACCCCGAACGACTGGCCGCACGCGCCGCCGAGCGCGGCATGGACGCGCTCGCCCTGACCGACCGCGACACCCTCGCGGGCACCATCCGCTTCGCCAAGGCGTGCGCCAAGGAGGGCGTCCGCCCCCTGTTCGGCGTGGACCTCGCGTACGAGGCGACGACACCGGGACCGGGTCCGGGACAGGCGCCGGGAGCGGGCGGGGGGCGTGGACCGGGACGGGGCCGCGGCCGAGGGCCGGGGTCCGAGAGCGTGCGGGACGTACGGCGGGTCCCCGTCCGCGGTGGCGCCTTCGTCGACGAGTCCGCGCCCCGCGCCCTCTTCCTCGCCCGCTCCCGTACCGGCTGGGCCTCGCTCTGCGCGATGGTCACCGCCGCCCACGCCGGAGGCGGGGAACACCCCCTGCTGCCCTGGTCCGCCCTGCGCGACGACGTCTTCGTCCTCCTCGGCCCCGCGTCCGACGTCGGCCACGCCCTCGCCGCCGGCCGCCCCGACCGGGCCGTCCGGCTGCTCGCCCCCTGGCGCGAGCGGTACGGCGACGCGCTGCGTCTGACGGCCGTCGACCACGGCCGCACCGGCACCGGGCCCGGCTCCCTGCGGCTCGCCGCCCGTACCGTCGGCTTCGCCGCCGAGCAGGGCGTCCGGCCCGTCATCGGCAACGCCGTCCGCTACGCCGACCCCGGCCAGGGCCCGGTGGCCGACGTCCTCGACTCCGCCCGCCGCCTGGTCCCCGTCGACCCCCGCAAGGAGCTCGACAGCGGCGAGGCCTGGCTCAAGGGCGCCGACGACATGCTCGCCGCCGCCGAGCGGATCGTCGAGGCCGCGGGCTTCCGCCGGGACACCGCCCACCGGCTCCTCGAACAGACCGGAGCGGTCGCCGCCGCCTGCCTGGTCGACCCCGAGGACGACCTCGGCATCGGCTCCGCGCACTTCCCCGAACCGCACCTCGTCGGCGCCGGGCACCGCACCGCCCAGCGGGTCCTCGCCTCCCGGGCCGCCGCCGGCATGATCCTGAAGGGATACGAGAAGCGGGGCGCCTACTGGGACCGGATGCACCGCGAGCTCGACATCATCGCCCACCACCACTTCGCCACCTACTTCCTGACGGTCGCCCAGGTCGTCGACGACGTCCGGGGCATGGGGATCCGGGTCGCGGCCCGGGGCTCCGGCGCCGGCTCCCTCGTCAACCACCTCCTCGGCATCGCCCACGCCGACCCGGTCGAGCACGGCCTGCTGATGGAACGCTTCCTCTCCAAGCGCCGCACCGCCCTGCCCGACATCGACATCGACGTGGAGTCCGCCCGCCGCCTGGAGGTCTACCGGGCGATCATCGGCCGCTTCGGCACCGCGCGCGTCGCCACCGTCTCCATGCCCGAGACCTACCGGGTCCGCCACGCGGTACGGGACGTGGGCGCGGCCCTCTCCATGGACCCCGCCGAGATCGACCGGATCGCCAAGGCCTTCCCGCACATCCGTGCCCGGGACGCCCTCGCCGCCCTCGACGAACTGCCCGAACTGCGCGAACTCGCGGGCGAACGGCAGAAGTTCGGGCGGCTCTGGGAGTTGGTCGAGGCGCTCGACGCGCTGCCGCGCGGCACCGCCATGCACCCCTGCGGGGTCCTGCTCTCGGACGCCTCGCTGCTCGCCCGCACCCCCGTGGTGCCCACCAGCGGGGAGGGCTTCCCCATGTCCCAGTTCGACAAGGAGGACGTGGAGGACCTCGGGCTGCTCAAGCTCGACGTCCTCGGGGTGCGGATGCAGTCCGCGATGGCCCATGCCGTCGCCGAGATCGGACGGGCCACCGGCACCCGCCCGGACATCGACGCGATCCCGGAGGGCGACCCCGAGACGTACCGGCTCATCCGTTCCACCGAGACCCTCGGCTGCTTCCAGATCGAGTCGCCGGGCCAGCGCGACCTGGTCGGCCGGCTCCAGCCCGCGACCTTCCACGACCTGGTCGTCGACATCTCGCTCTTCCGGCCCGGCCCGGTCGCCGCCGACATGGTCCGCCCCTTCATCGAGGCCCGGCACGGCCGCGCCCCCGTCCGCTGTCCGCACCCCGACCTGGAGGAGGCGCTGAAGGAGACGTACGGCGTGGTCGTCTTCCACGAGCAGATCATCGAGATCGTACGGATCATGACCGGCTGCGGCCGCGACGAGGCCGACCAGGTGCGGCGCGGGCTCTCGGACCCCGAGTCGCAGGGCCGGATCGCGCTCTGGTTCGCCCGGCGGGCCTCGGCGCGCGGTTACGAGGACGAGGTCGTCGCCCGTACCTGGGAGATCGTGGCGGCCTTCGGCTCGTACGGCTTCTGCAAGGCGCACGCGGTGGCCTTCGCCGTGCCGACGTACCAGTCGGCCTGGCTCAAGGCGCACCACCCGGCGGCCTTCTACGCCGGGCTGCTCACCCACGACCCCGGCATGTACCCGAAGCGGCTGCTGCTCGCGGACGCGCGGCGGCGCGGGGTGCCGGTGCTGCCGCTGGATGTGAACCGGTCGGCGGTCGCCCACCGTATCGAACTGGTGTCTGAATCCGGGGAGCCCGCGGCGCGATGGGGACTCCGGCTGGGCCTCACCGACGTCCACGGCATCGGCGAGGCCGAGAGCGCCCGCATCGAAGCCGGACAGCCGTACGCCTCCCTCCTCGACTTCTGGGAACGGGCCCGCCCCCGCACCCCCGTCGCCGAACGCCTCGCCCAGGTCGGCGCGCTGGACGCCTTCGGTGCCAACCGCCGCGACCTCCTCCTCCACCTCACCGAACTCCGGCGCGTCCAGCGGGGAGCCGCCTCCCACGGCGGCCAGCTCCCGCTCGCCCAGGGCGGGAAGACCGCCCCCGTCGGCCTGCCCGACCTCGACGAGACGGAACGCCTCAGCGCCGAACTCGGCATCCTCGGCATGGACGCCTCCCGCCACCTCATGAGCGACCACCACGCCTTCCTCCGCGAACTCGGCGTCGTCTCCGCCCAGCGCCTCCGCGAGACCCCGCACGGCCGGACCGTCCTCGTCGCGGGCGCCAAGGCCGCCACCCAGACCCCGCCGATCCGCTCCGGCAAGCGGGTCATCTTCACCACCCTCGACGACGGCGCCGGCCTGGTCGACCTCGCCTTCTTCGACGACGCCCACGAGCGCTGCGCCCACACCGTCTTCCACTCCTGGCTGCTCCTGGTCCGGGGCGTGGTCCAGCGACGCGGCCCCCGCAGCGTCAGCGTGGTCGGCGCCGCCGCCTGGAACCTTGCCGAACTCGTCGAACTGCGGGCGTCCGGAGGGCTGGACGCGGTGGGGGAGCGGCTCGCCGAACCCGCCCCGTCCGGCGGCGACGGCGACCCCGCGCGCGCCAGGGCCGACGGCGACCCCGCACCCGCCAGGGCCGACGGCGACTCCGGCCGTCGCATCACGATGTCCACCGGTTACGAGATGAACCCCTGGGCCGACCTCAAGCCGGCCGGCGAAGGGGTCCCGAGCGGAAGGAAGCTGTGGCACAGCAGTCCGGGGAGCGCGGGATGATCCTCTGTGTACGGTTCCGGCTGGAGCCGATGTACGAAGCCCTGCTTCCCCAACTGGTCGACCTGCTCGGCGAGTTCACCCCCGTCGTCGAGGCGGCCCCGCCCGGCGAGGCGCTCGCCGACGTGCGCGGCGCGCTGCGCTACTTCGACCGGAGCCCGGCCGAACTCGCCTCGGTGATCCGGGTCAGGGCGCTGGCCCTGTACGGCGTCGACTGCGTCATCGGCGCCGGGCCCAACCCGATGCTGGCCCGGATGGCGGCCGGCGAGGCCCGGCCCGGCGTCACCCTGGTCGTCGACGACCCCGCGGCCTTCCTGCGCGACCGGCCGGTCGTCGCCCTCGACGGCGTCGGCCGCGCCACCGCCCGCACCCTCTGCGGCTACGGACTCGACTCCGTCGGCCGCGTCGCGGACGCACCGCTTGCCGTGCTCCAGCGGCTCGTCGGCGCGAAGGCCGGCCGCGAGCTGTGGGAACGGGCCCGGGGCATCGACCGCACCCCCGTCGTCCCGCACGCCGCCTCCCGGTCGGTCGCGGCCGAACGCGCCTTCCCGCGCGACGAGACCGACCGGACGGAACAGCGCCGGGCCCTCCTCTCGCTCGCCGAGGAGCTGGGTTCCCGGCTGCGGACGGAGGGACAGGTGTGCCGGGGGCTCGCCGTCACCGTGCGGTACGCGGACCGGACCACGACCACCCGGAGCCGCACCCTGCCCGAACCCACCGCCCACTCCGCGGCGCTCGCCACCCTCGCGTACGCCGTCCACGACTCCCTCGGCCTCCAGCGGGCCCGGGTGCGGGGCATCGCCCTGCGCGCCGAGGGCCTGGCGGGCGCGGAGGGGGCGACGTACCAGCTGTCCCTGGACCCGACGGACGAGAAGGCCCGGCGGATCGAGGCGGTGGCCGACAAGGCACGGGCGAAATTCGGTCCGCGGGCGGTGCTGCCGGGCTCGCTGGCGGGGTCGCCGACGGACGGAAGGCCCGGCTCGGTGGCGGCGTAATCGCCCGCCATCGGCACGATCATGACGACACATCACTTTTTACCGACGCGTAACTTCCCAGCCAAGGCTACCCGTGCGTAGCTTTGGCTGAAGCGCATCCCCACCGCGCATCCCCACTTGTGGTCCGGACCGCAGGGCACAGCACCCCCACCATCCCCTTGAGCCGCAAGGAGATCGCCCGATGCTGCCCTGGAAGCACACCGTCAGAGCGCTGTCCGTCCTGCTGCTGACCGCCGCCGCCACACTCGCCCCGACCGCCGCCGCCTCGGCCCAGGCCGAGACCGCCACCGCGAGCCGGGGCTGGAACGACTACTCCTGCAAGCCCTCCGCCGCACACCCGCGGCCCGTCGTCCTCGTCCACGGAACCCTCGGGAACTCCGTCGACAACTGGCTCGTCCTCGCGCCGTACCTGGTCAACCGCGGTTACTGCGTCTTCTCGCTCGACTACGGCCAGCTGCCGAACGTGCCGTTCTTCCACGGACTCGGGCCGATCGCCGCGTCCGCCGGACAGCTCGACACGTACGTCGACCGGGTCCTCGCCGCCACCGGAGCCCCCGAGGCGGACATCGTCGGACACTCCCAGGGCGGCATGATGCCCCGCTGGTACCTCAAGTTCCTCGGCGGGGCCGAGAAGGTGAACACGCTCGTCGGGATCGCCCCTGACAACCACGGCACCACCCTGCTCGGCCTCACCGGACTCCTGCCGTACTTCCCCGGCGCGGAGGACCTGATCAAGGCCAACACCCCCGGCCTCGCCGACCAGATCGCCGGCTCGCCCTTCATCACCAAGCTCAACGAGGGCGGCGACACCGTGCCCGGGGTCCGCTACCACGTCATCGCGAGCCAGTACGACGAGGTGGTGACCCCGTACCGCACGCAGTTCCTGAGCGGCCCGAACGTCACCAACGTCCTCATCCAGGACAAGTGCGCGCTCGACCTGTCCGAACACGTGGCGATCGGCACGGTGGACCGGGTCACCTTCCACGAGGTGGCCAACGCCCTCGACCCGGCCCACGCGACCCCGACCACCTGCCTCTCGGTGATCGGCTGACCCTCCGGGACCGCCAGGCCCCGGGGCCGGGCGGTCCCGACTCTCCCTAGCCCTGGGTACGGCGACGCCGGGCCGACCCGAAGAGCACGGCCGCACCGAGCGCGAGCACGGCGGCGCCACCGACCGCGAGATACGGGGTCGTGGCGTCGCCACCGGTCTCGGCGAGCACCTCACCGGAGCCCGAACCGGCTGCGGGAGCCGGGGCGTTGGGAGCGGCGGAGGAGGCGCCGTCCGCCTCGGGCTCCGCCGACGGGCCGGACGACGTCTCCCGCGCCGGCTGCCCGCTCGTCCCGGGGGCCGCGGCCGTCGCCCCGGCTCCCGTGGCGTGGTCGCCGTCCCCGTGCCCACCGTGCTCCACCGAGGACTCGTCCTGACCGTCCTCGATCTGCTGGTCGCTCGGCGCGGAAGCGGTCGGCGCCGGGGCCGTACCGCCGCTGTCCTTCCCGAACACCACGTCCGAGCAGGTGTAGAAGGCCTCGGGGGAGTCGGAGCGCTGCCAGACCGAGTAGATCAGGTGCCGGCCGGACTTCTTCGGCACCGTGCCCCGGAAGACGTAGTCACCGCTCTCCATCCGCGGATCGGTCACCGTCGCGAACGGCTTCTCCTCCAGGTCCGACCACTTCAGCGGCTTCGACGGGTCGTACCCGTCCTTCGTCACGTACAGCGCGAACGAGCCCCGGTGCGGCGCGGTCCCCTTGTAACGGAAGGTGTGCGCCCCGGAGGCCATCGGACTCGCCGGCCAGTCGGCCCGCGCCAGATCGAGCCCCCGGTACTTGTCGTTCCCCGCACTGCACAGCTTGCCGTCCGGGATCAGCTCACGGTGCTTCCCGGCGGCGTTGGCGATGTTCACCGCGTTCCAGTCGTAGAACGCCTGCGTCCCACTCGCCGCCACGGCCGCCTTGCACGCCGCCGACCTGGGCGACTCGGGCCCCTCCGCGTAACAGGCCGAGACCCGGCTCACGGGATCGGTCATCGACCCGTGCGCGAAAGCGGGCGCCGATGAGATCCCGGAAAGGACCAGAACCGCGGTGGCGGTGACGGCGGCGGTACGGCGAGAAGTCATGGGGGGACAGCTCCTTCACGAGGGTGGTGTGGGGGGTTGCTCAGCAAACTAGCCGCCCGAATCCGCGAAAAAGCCGGTGGAGAGGGGGAGACGGCGATCCTTAGGACCCCTTTAAGGAACCGCTAAGCAGCGGCTGAGAGAGGGGCTCAGCCCAGCCGTCGGTAGCGTCGTTCCGGGCGGCCCGTTCCGCCGTATCGCAGGGTGATCTCCGCTCGGCCCGTCTGTGCGAAGTACTCCAGGTAGCGGCGGGCGCTCACCCGGGACAGGGAGCCCGCTTCGGCGCATTCCGTGGCCGAGAGGCCGTCCGGGTGGGCGCGGAGGACGGAGTCGACCAGGTCGGCCGTGTGGGCGGCGAGGCCCTTCGGGAGTTCTCGGGAGCCGCGGGGGCGGGTGCCGAAGATCTGGTCGACGTCCTCCTGGCGGGCCTCGTCGAGTTCGTCGAGGCGGCTGCGGAGCGAGGCCACGTGGCGGAGCTGTTCGTGCAGTGCCGCCTGGCTGAACGGTTTGATCAGGTAGTGCAGCGCCCCCGCCCGCAGCGCCTCGCGGATCGTGCCCACGTCCCGAGCCGCCGTGATGAAGAGCGCGTCCATGCCGAGGCCCGCCGCGCGCAGCTCCCGCAGTACCTGGATGCCGTCCATGTCCGGCAGGAAGACGTCGAGCAGCACCAGGTCCGGTCTGAGCCGTTCGGCCGCCCGCAGCGCCTCGGCGCCGTTGTGCGCGACCCCGGACACCGTGAAGCCCGCCACCGCCGACACATAGCGGCAGTGCAGCTTGGCGACCATGAAGTCGTCGTCCACCACCAGCACGTTCGTCACGCCGACCCACGCTAGGTCCCGACCACAACGACCACAACGTCCGTTGGTTGCGGAAGAGAGACAGCTTCTTAACGCGAGGGCAACATGTGGGCCACCTCACACCCCCATTTCCCTTCTGCCTGAGAGGCGGCACACGTGCGGTTGCGCACTCCCTTCGCCCTCCTCGGGGCCGCTCTGCTCGTCCTGGTGGGTCCGCCGCTGCTCAGTCCGGGCAGCGGTTCCGACACCGGCACGCAGATACCCGGCCTGCGATTCATGGTCCCCAACACTCCCGGCGGCGGATACGACATCACCGCCCGCACCGCCGCCAAGAACGCCGAGGAGGCGGGTCTCACCGGCGACATCGAGGTCTTCAACCTGCCCGGCGCCGGCGGCACCGTCGGCCTCACCCGGCTCGTCGGCGAACGCGGCAACGGCCGTCTCGCCATGTCCATGGGCCTCGGCGTCGTCGGCGCCGTCCACACCAACGAGACCCCCAGGACCCTCGCCGACACCACCCCGATCGCCCGGCTCACCGAGGAGCAGGACATCGTCGTGGTCGGCAAGGACTCCCCCTACAGGACGATCGAGGAGCTGCTCGCCGCCTGGAAGAAGAATCCCGGCAAGCTGCCCGTCGGCGGCGGCTCCTCGCCCGGCGGTCCCGACCACCTCGCCCCGATGCTGATGGCCCAGGCCGCCGGGATCGCCCCCAAGGACGTCAACTACGTCCCCTTCGACGGCGGCGGCGAGCTCCTCGCCTCCATCCTCGGCAACAAGGTCGCCTTCGGTGTCTCCGGCGTCGGCGAGTACCTCGACCAGATCAAGGCGGGCGAGCTGCGCCTCCTCGCCGTCACCGGCCCCGAGCGGGTGCCCGGGCTCGACGCCCCGACCCTCCGCGAGGCCGGCCTCGACACCGAGTTCACCAACTGGCGCGGCGTCGTCGCCCCGCCCGGCCTCTCCGACGCCGAGCGCCAGAAGCTCGTCACGCTGGTGACCGAACTGCACGACTCCCCGCAGTGGCGCGAGTCGCTGAAGACCCACGGCTGGACCGACGCCTTCCTGCCCGGTGAGGAGTTCGGCTCCTTCCTCGCCGAGCAGGACCGGCGCGTCGGCTCCGTACTGAAGGAGCTCGGCCTGTGAGCGCCACATCCGCGAGCACCAAGAAGGAGAACCGCGCCTCCTGGCTGCGCGAGCGGTCCGAACTCGGCGTCGGCGTGCTGCTGTTCGCCCTGGGCGTGCTGGTGCTCACCGACGCCCTCACCCTCGACGCCGACCTCGCGGGCCGCGGCCCCGTCGGTCCCGCCACCGTCCCCCTCGTCGTCGGCTGCGGCCTGCTCCTCGTCGCCGTGCTCCTCTCCGTCGACGTCCTGCGCGGCGGCCGCGGCGAGGCCGAGGCCGGCGAGGACGTCGATCTGACCGAGCCCGCCGACTGGCGCACGGTGCTGCTCCTCACCGGTGTCTTCCTCGGCTTCGCCGTCCTCATCGGCCCGGTCGGCTTCCCCGTCGCCGGAGCGCTTCTCTTCTGGGGCGCGGCCTACGCCCTCGGCAGCCGTCACCTCCACCGTGACCCGCTGATCGCGGCCGCCCTCTCGCTCCTCACCTACGTCGTCTTCGACACGCTGCTCGGTGTACCGCTGCCCGGCGGTCCGCTGATGGGAGTGATCTGACCCATGGATTCCCTGAACTCCCTCATCGACGGCTTCGGGACCGCGCTCACCCCGATGAATCTGCTGTGGGCGGCCATCGGCGTGCTTCTCGGCACGGCGATCGGTGTCCTGCCCGGCATCGGCCCCGCCATGGCCGTGGCCCTGCTGCTCCCGGTGACCTACGGACTGGAGCCGACGGGCGCGTTCATCATGTTCGCCGGTATCTACTACGGCGCCATGTTCGGCGGCTCCACCACCTCGATCCTCCTCAACACCCCCGGGGAGAGCGCGGCCGTCGTCGCCGCCATCGAGGGCAATCCAATGGCCAAGTCGGGCCGTGGTGCCCAGGCCCTCGCCGCCGCTGCCGTCGGTCACTTCGCCGGCGGCATGATCGGCACGATCCTGCTCGTGGTGCTGGCGCCGACGGTCGCCGCGCTCGCCGTCGACATCGGCGCCCCCGACTATCTCGCCCTGATGGTCCTCGCCTTCATCGCGGTGACCTCGGTCCTCGGCTCCTCCCGCATCCGGGGGCTCGCCTCGCTGCTCATCGGTCTCACGATCGGTCTGGTCGGCCTGGACCAGATGACCGGGCAGCAGCGCCTCACCTTCGGTTCGCTCCAGCTCGCCGACGGCGTCGACGTCGTCATCGTCGCGGTCGGTCTCTTCGCCATCGGCGAGGCCCTGTGGGTCGCGGCGCATCTGCGCCGCACGGCGGGGAAGGCCATTCCCGTCGGGCGCCCCTGGCTGGGCAGGGACGATGTGAGGCGCACCTGGAAGTCCTGGCTGCGCGGTCCCCTCATCGGCTTCCCGTTCGGCGCGATCCCGGCCGGCGGTGCGGAGATCCCGACCTTCCTCTCGTACGTGACGGAGAAGCGTCTCTCGAAGCACAAGGAGCAGTTCGGCAAGGGCGCCATCGAGGGTGTGGCGGGGCCCGAGTCGGCGGCCTCGGCCTCGGCGGCCGGGACGCTCGTGGCCATGCTGACCCTGGGGCTGCCGACGACGGCCGTCGCCGCCGTGATGCTGGCCGCGTTCCAGCAGTACGGCATCCAGCCGGGTCCGCTGCTGTTCGAGCGGGAGCCGGAGCTGGTGTGGGGGCTCATCGCCTCGCTGTTCGTCGGCATGGTGCTGCTGCTCGCGCTCAATCTGCCGCTCGCGCCCGTCTGGGCGAAGCTGCTGCGCATCCCGCGTCCGTACCTCTACGCGGGCATCCTCTTCTTCGCCGCCGTCGGCGCGTACGCGGTGGGCGGTGAGGCGCTGGACCTGGTCATCCTGTTGGTCATCGGTCTGATCGGGCTGGGCATGCGGCGGTACGGACTGCCGGTCCTGCCGGCCGTCATCGGGGTCATCCTCGGCCCGGCCGCCGAGCAGCAGCTGCGCCGCGCCCTGCAGATCAGCGACGGCTCGGTGACGGGCCTGGTGAACACCCCGTTCTCGGTCACCGTGTACGCGGTCGTCGTGGTCCTGCTCGCCTGGCCGCTGCTGAGGAAGGTGATCGTCCGGCGTCGTAACGTGTCGGTATGACAACGGAGATCCGCCGTGCGACCGGCCTCGACGTCCCGGGGGTGAAGGCCGTGACCGACGCGGCCTACCACCACTACATCGCGCGCATCGGCCTCGTGCCGGTGCCGATGGAGGCGGACCACGCGGCGGACGTGGCCGCCGGGAGGGTGTTCGTCGCCGGTGATCCGGTGGTCGGCCTCGTGGTCCTCAGGACCGAGGCCGACCATCTCCATCTCGACAGCATCGCCGTCCACCCCGACGCCCAGGGCACCGGGCTGGGCGGCCTGCTGCTCGGCTTCGTGGAGTCCCGGGCGCGCGAGCTGGGGCTTCCCGAGGTCAGGCTGCTGACCAACGCGATGATGTGGGAGAACCAGAAGCTGTACGAGCGGTACGGCTACGAGGTCGTCGAGCGTCGTCTGGACGGACCGTACGACCGTATTCACTATCGGAAGGTCCTCAACTCGCCCCCAATAGGGTGAGTCTCGGCCACTTGGCGGCCGGATCCGATATCCCTGGCGGGCAGCACCATCCCCCCACCCCGAAGGGACCCCGCTCATGCGCGTCCGACTCGCCCTCGCCTCAGGCGTCCTGCTCGCCTCCGCCGCCGTCGCCCCCCTCGCCCACGCGGAAGGGGTCGACGGCCTCTCCGTCTACGGTTACGGAACCGTCGCCGACGACAGCACGGTCACCCTCTCCGGCACCTACCGCTGCCTCGACGACAGCGCAGGCGCCGTCTTCGTCAGCTCCACCCTCGTCCAGGGCGACCACTCCGCCGGCATCGGCGGCACCCGCGCCGTCTGCGACGGGCACCTCCACGAGTGGTTCAACACCGCCGTCGTGAAGGACCCCGCCTACCGGCCGGGCACGGCCAGGGTGCAGGCCACCCTCATGCAGCTCACGGCCGGCGAGGAGGGCCTGCCGACGCCCGACTTCCTCGCCGTCGAGGAGTCGGCTGTCGAACTGCGCTAGCGCAGCAGCTCGATCAGGCCCTCACGGCCCAGGACCTCCAGCTCGTCGAGGGCGACCACGGCACTCGCCGCCGCCGCCGGATCGGAGGCGGCGAGCCCGCTCGCCGCGAACTCGTCCTCGTCGAGCCGCAGCACCTCGCTGCCGTCCGCCGACACCCACAGGTCCAGATCCAGGTCCTCGACCACCACGGCGGAACCGTCGATCACGGCCGGCCGGGTGATGTCGCAGTACCAGCCCTTGAGGGCGCCGTCGGCGGACCACACCTCCTTGACCGTGAACCAGCGGTCGCTCCAGAAGTGCTCCACGAAGACATCGCCCGGCTCGAACCGTACGAAGCCGAAGTCCCGTACCCCCTCCGCCGCCCACGGGGCGCGCACCGAGAGCCGGGCGCCGTCCTCCGTGAGCACCTCGGCCGGATAGCGGATCTTCGTCCGGCCGGCCTTCGTCAGGGTGACCTCAACCGATCGTCCGGACATGCCGTACCTCCTGTGCGCCGACCTCGTAACCGAACCACTTGTTGATCGCCAGCATCGGCCCGTTCCCGGTGTCGTTCCCGGTGAAGGCCTCCGTGCAGCCCGCCGCGCGGGCCCGGTGCAGCGAGGTGTTCTTGGCGAGCTTGGCGAGCCCGCGTCCCCGGAACGCGGGCGCGGTGCCCGTCATCCCCGAGTTGTAACGGCCCAGGCCGTCCGTCTGCGCCGCGCTGAACGCGGCCGGCACACCGTCCACCACCGCGACCGTCGTCAGCGCCCGGTCGAAGAGCGGGTGCTCCCAGGTGGTGGCCCGCCAGTGCGCGAAGTCGTCCAGCTCCGCCCCCACGTCGCCCGGCTCGTCGGCCGTCGTCAGGGCGTCCAGCGCGAAGAGCGGCCGGGGATCGGCCACGAAGTCCTCGGCCGTCAGCAGCTCGACACCGGCCGGCGGCGCCTGGAGCGGAGGCAGCTCGCCCGTGGCCAGGTCGAGCCGGAGGAAGTAGGCGGAACGGCTGGACGTGTAGCCACGGCGCCCGGCCCAGGCGAGGTTCTCCGGCGCGTCCAGCACCCAGCTGTACAGGGTCCGCGCCCCGTGCTCGGCGAGGTGCTCCTCGGCGGCGCGCAGCAGCAGCGTCCCGGCGCCCTGCCCCGGATGCGCGGGATCCACGTACACGTTCACGTTCCCGATGCCGGGCTCCGGGGACTCATGGGCGATCCCCACCTGCGCGGTCCCGATGATCACCCCGTCCTCCGTCACGGCGACGAGCGGCCGGTTGTGGCTGTCGGGATGGGCATGCGCCCAGTCGAAGACGAGCTGCTCGGCGGTGGCGAGCATGAAGGGAAGCGCGGCCCGGCGCACCCGGGCGAAACCCTCGGCGTCCTCCGCCTGTACATCACGGACGATCACAGTCATGTGGCCGCACGCTACGGGCCGGAGGTACGCCGCCGCCTCCCATTTTCCGGTGCGGTGGGGGCAGAATCGGCGGGGTGACACTCACCATCGCCGTGGACCACGAATCCACCACCGCTCCGTACGAACAGCTGCGTGCCCAGATCTCGGAGCGGGCCCGGTCGGGCAGACTGCCGGTCGGCTACAAGCTGCCGACGGTACGAGGGCTCGCGGAGCAGCTGGGCCTGGCCGCGAACACGGTCGCCAAGGCGTACAAGGCACTGGAGGCGGACGGGGTGATCGAGACGCGCGGACGTCACGGCACCTTCGTCGCGGCCGCCGGGGACGCGGCGACTCGCCGGGCCGCCACCGCCGCCGCCCAGTACGCCGAGGAGGCCCGCCGTCTCGGCCTCAGCCGCGAGGCCGCGGAGGCGGCGCTGAACGAGGCCCTGCGCGCGGCCTACGACAGCTGACCCGACCCGCGTACCCCTCAGAGATACAGGCCCGCCCCCGCCGTACGGGGTTCCGGGAGCTCCGCCGGGGGCGTGCCGCGGCGCAGGGCGAACAGCTCCGCCAGCGTCGCGCCCTCGCGCGGCACGTCCTCCGTGCGCCCGAGCCACTCCACCGACTCGGCCCGGCTCAGCGGCCCGACCTCGATCCGGGCCAGGCAGCGGCCCGGCCGGACCACGGCCGGGTGGAGCCGCTCCAGGTCCTCGTTGGTGGTCACGCCGACCAGGACGTTGCGCCCCTGGCCGAGCAGACCGTCCGTCAGGTTGAGCAGCCGGGACAGGGCCTGACCCGCCGTGTGCTTGGCCTCGCCCCGGATCAGCTCGTCGCAGTCCTCCAGGAGCAGCAGCCGCCAGCGGCCCTTCGCCGTGCCCTCGTCCTCCCCGATGGCGATGTCCATCAGATAGCCGACGTCGTTGAAGAGCCGCTCCGGATCGAGTACGCAGTCCACCTGGCACCACTCCCGCCAGGACCGTGCGAGGGTCCGCAGGGCGGACGTCTTGCCGGTCCCCGGCGGGCCGTGCAGCAGCAGGAGCCGGCCCGCGATCGACTCGGGCGTCACCTTCATCAGCCGGTCCATGGACTCGGCCACCGGCGCCGAGTAGTTGGGCCGGACCTCCTCCCACGTCCCCGCGCTGATCTGCCGGGTCGTCCGGTGCGGGCCGCGCCTGGGGGAGACGTACCAGAACCCCATCGTCACGTTCTCCGGCTGCGGCTCCGGCTCGTCCTTCGCCCCGTCGGTGGCCTCCTTCAGGACCCGCTCGGCGAGGTCCGCGTCGGCGGCCGTGACGGTGACGTCGGCGCCCCGGTTCCAGCGGGAGATCAGCAGCGTCCAGCCCTCGCCCTCGGCGAGCACGGCGCTGCGGTCGTCGTCCTTCGCGGCCCGCAGCACCGTGGCCCCCGCCGGGAGGAGCGTCGCCTCGGGCTTGACCCGGTCCAGGGTGGTGCTGTGCGAATGGGGCTGCTCCCCGGTCGCGAAGCGGCCGAGGAACAGCGCGTCCACGACGTCCGCGGGCGAGTCGCTGTCGTCGAGGTTGAGCCGGATCGGAAGCGACCGCTGCGGCTCGGACGGTACCGGTGGGGTGTCAGCCATGGCGTCCATGATCCGGCAACCGGGCATTCCGTGCACCGGGTTTTGAACGGGACGCCACCGCGTACGGCCGTCCTCCGGGCCCGGACCAGGGCGCTCAGATCCAGTGGCCCCGCACCGCGCCCCGGGCGCGCCGCGCGAGCGCGTACCCCTTCGTCATGGCCCGGTCCGCCGCGAAGTTCCGTGCGAGCGCCCGGCCCTCCACGAGCCGGGCGAACTCCGCGGCGTCGGTGGAGCGGCGCACGGTCACCCGCTCCAGGGCGTACGGTCCCTGACGGCGCCTGGCCAGCGCGTTTCCGACGGCGAGCGCCTGTGTGAAGCCGGCCTCCCGGACCGTGCGGCGGACCCGCCGGCTGGAGTACCCGTACGGGTAGGCGAAGGAGACCGGCGCCGTCCCGAGCTCCTCGCCGACGATCTCCCGGCAGCGCAGCGTCTCGAACCGGAGCCGCCGCTCGTCGAGCTGGTCGAGCTGCGGATGGGTGTGGCTGTGTCCGCCGATCTCGGTGCCCGCCTCGGCGAGTTCCCGCACCTGCGCCCAGTCGAGCATCGTGTCGAGCGCTCCGCCCGTCTCGTGCTTCCCGCGGAGCCAGCCGGTGGTGACGAAGACGGTGCTCGCGAAGGAGTGCTTGGCGAGCACCGGCAGCGCGTACCGGTGCACGCCCTCGTACCCGTCGTCGAAGGTGACGAGGAGCGGGCGTGCGGGCAGCGGACCGCCGGAGCGCCAGGCGGCGGCGAGCCCGGCGGTGGTCAGCGGGGTGAACCCCCGCTCGGCGACCGTGTCCATCTGCGCGGCGAACGCCTCGGGGGTGACGGAGAGCCCCAGGGTCGCGGGGGCCGGATCCGTGTCGACGGCGTGGTACATGAGGACGGGTACGGCGGTGGTCCCGGTCATGAGGCCGCTCCCTCGGGAGTCCCGGCGTCGGGCCGGGGCGTCTCACCGGTCCCGGCGGGCTCGATCGGCCCCCAGGAGAACGTCGTCCCGTTCCTGCGGGCCCGCAGCGACCCCAGTGCGTAGCCGCCGGCCGCGACCGTCACTCCGGTCACGATGGCCCCGGCCCGGCCCGCGCCGCCGGAGCGGCCGAGGAGCGCGTCGCGCATCCCGCGCAGGACACCGGAGGGCAGCACCCGGGTGGTGTAGCGCCGCTCGGACTCCAGGCCCTTCTGCGCGCCGACGCTCCGGGCGACGAGCGCCTTGGAGAGGCCCTCGGCGTAGACGCGGGTGCGGAAGTAGCCGAAGCGCTCCCGGACGGCGGGCACCTTGTGGTGGATGACGGCCCGGTCGTCGATGAGCAGGATCGCCTCGGGGAGCGCCTTGGAGAGCCGGATGCAGAGCTCGGTCTCCTCGCCGCCGAGGGGCCGCCGGTCGCCGTCCCGGCCGATGCCGGTGGCGAAGCCGCCCGCCGCGTCGAAGGCCGTGCGACGGAAGGAGGCGTTGCCGCCGAGGACGTTGCGCACCGGGACGCGGCCCGGGGGCAGGCCCCGGTACGTGCACCCGACGACCCAGTCGAACTCCTCCGGGAACCAGGCCGGGCGGCGGCCGGAGGCCCAGGCGGGCAGGGTCCGGCCGCCGACGGCCATGACGCGCGGGTCGTCGTAGGCGGCGGCGAAGTGGTGGAGCCAGTCCCGCTCGGCGACGGCGTCGTCGTCGAGGAAGGCCACGAACTCGCCGCGGGCGGCGGCGATTCCGGTGTTGCGGCCGGCGGAGAGGCCGCGGGGGCCCGCGTTGGCGAGCACCCGCACCTCCTCGTGGAGCCGCTGTTCCGCGTACTCCTCGGTGAGCCGGGAGAGGAGCCGCTCGTTGTGGTCGACCACGAGCAGCGTCTCCAGCGGCGGCAGCGACTGCTTCCGCACGGAGTCGACGGCGGCGAGGATGTCCTCCCACCGCTCCTCCGTGTAGACGCAGATCACCACCGAGAAGCCGTGCGGGGACGTGCGGTGGTTCAAGACACCTCTCCCCGGGGGATGTTGACCGAGAACGGGGCGGGCCGACGGCGGGCCGCCCTGCTGACGGACTTCTCCTTGAGGATGACCTTCAGGACCCGGATGCCGTCCCGTACGGCGTTGAGGTTGCTGACGCCGTGAATGCGGTTGTACTCGTGGCTCGGGACCTCCTGCACCTTGAGGCCGGCCTTGACGACCCGGATGTTGATGAGGGTCTCGATCTCGAAACCGGTGCAGTCGAGGGTGATCTTGTCGAGGCAGTGACGCCAGAAGGCGTTGTAGCCGTAGCAGAGGTCGGTGTACCGGGCGCCGAACTTGCGGTTGACGAGCGAGCAGAGGGCCCAGTTGCCCAGTCTGCGAATGGTCGTCATGTCGTCGGTGCCGCCGCCGTTGGCGAAACGGGAGCCCTTGGCGAAGTCCGCGCCGCCGACGAGGGCGGAGACATAGGAGACGATCTCCTGGCCGTCGGCCGAGCCGTCCGCGTCGACCATGACGATGATGTCGCCGGTGCAGGCGGCGAAGCCGCTGATCAGCGCGTCGCCCTTGCCCTTTCCGACCTGCTTGACGACCTTGACGTCGGGCCAGAGTTCACGGGCGACGTCCACCGTGTTGTCGGTGGAATTTCCGTCGACGAGGACGACTTCGTGAATCCATTCCGGCAGTGTCTTGAACACATACGGAAGATTTTCGGCTTCGTTCATCGCGGGAATGACAACACTCACCGGCGGAGTGATCGCCAGATGTGAGGTGATGGCCCGGTACTGGGCGGCTATTCGACTCGGCTCGGTTATTTCGTGGCCCGTGATGGATGGGCGCAGGAACGAGCTCATGGGTCTGGTTTCCCTCTCGTCCGGTGGGCCGCCCACCCCTTGGGCGGTCCGATGGTGTGTCCGGTT
Source organism: Streptomyces sp. NPDC017246 (assembly GCF_044331325.1). Taxonomy (NCBI): domain Bacteria; kingdom Bacillati; phylum Actinomycetota; class Actinomycetes; order Kitasatosporales; family Streptomycetaceae; genus Streptomyces; species Streptomyces sp. NPDC017246. The sequence continues at coordinate 93,498 of NZ_JBIRMW010000009.1, forward strand.
CGAAAGGGGGGTTCTCGCCCCGCCCGCACAGAAACGATCTCCTTGCGGGATCGGCGAGTTGGCATGTCTGGCCGCGCGGTACCCGCGACTCGGCGCACGTTCGAACACCGAGCACGGCACCCCCCTACCGCGCCCCGCTCCGGGACCATCAGCGACGCTAGAGCCCTCCCCTGAGCCGCTTGCGTGATGGACCGGTGCGGGTGAGATGTACGACGGTATTGATGAATGGGACTGTATGGCAAGTCCCTGATCTGTGGCCCGCTTTTCCGTAGTTTGGCGAAGCTTCGGCGGTCAGATGTGCAACCGTCCCGATCGGATTCGCTCAATCCGTTTGCGCGCAGGGAACAGTGATACGGGATCACTCTCCTGTGCATTGCTGTGCGAATGTGTCGCGATCCCGTTCGATCGTGCGGCGGGACCGGAACCTCCGCTTCCTGGAGTGGCTGGTTTTCGATGGTCAGTGACGGAGGATCAGGGGACGTTCACCCCCAGTTTTGACATGAACACTTCCGGTCGGGCGGATCCGATGCTACTACCTGGTAGCGCAGAGATCCTGCTACAGGGAGGTTCCATGAGACTGTCCCGATTCACCGCCCTTTCGTCCTCGCTGCTGCTCGGCGCCGTCCTCGCCCTCACCGGGGCGGGCGCCGCCCAGGCCGCCGAGACCGCCGCACTCGACTACGTGGCCCTGGGGGACTCGTACTCCTCCGGTGTCGGCTCCGGGAGTTACGACAGCGCCAGCGGCGACTGCAAGCGCTCCACGAAGGCCTACCCGGTGCTGTGGAAGAACGCGAACGCCCCCTCCTCCTTCGCGTTCACCGCCTGCTCCGGCGCCCGAACGGGTGATGTGACCGCGAATCAGCTCGGACCGCTCTCGGCCGCCACCGACCTGGTCTCCATCACGATCGGGGGAAATGACGCCGGATTCGCCGACGTCATGACCACCTGTGTGCTGCAGTCCGAGGCCACGTGCATCAGCCGCGTGAATCAGGCCAAGAGCTACGTGGACTCGACGCTGCCCGGCAAGCTCGACTCCGTCTACACGGCGATCAGGAACAAGGCGCCCGCCGCCCGCGTGGTCGTCCTCGGCTACCCGCGCTTCTACCAGCTGGGCGGCAGCTGCATCGCCGGCCTCAGCGAGAACGAGCGCACGGCCATCAACGGAGCCTCCGACTACCTCAACGCGGCCGTCGCCAAGCGGGCGGCCGACCACGGCTACACCTACTCCAGCGTCGTCCCGGCCTTCACCGGGCACGAGATCTGCTCCAGCTCCTCCTGGCTGCACAGCGTCAACTGGCTCAACATCGGGGAGTCCTACCACCCGACGGCCGCCGGACAGTCCGGCGGATACCTGCCCAGCTTCAGGAACGCGGTCTGACCGGACCGCCGTCCGCGCCGTCCGTGGCGCCGGGGCCGGCCGGAGCGGTGCTCGTGACACCGCCCGGCCCGGGCCCGGCGCCTCGTGCGTCGTCCCGGACCAGGTGATACGTCAGGGCTCCCGCGATCAGCAGCGCGCCGATCGCCCCGGCGAGCAGGACATGGGTCCGGCGGGGCGGCCTCGCACCGCGTGACTCCGGGCCCGAACTCCCGCTCGTCGTGCGGTGGTTACCGTCGCCGCCCTCTCCGCTTCGCTCGGATGCGCCTCCCGCCGGGGCGACGGGTCCACTCCGCGCGGCCGCGGCCGGCTCCCCCCGCGTGGCGGCCGCCGCCCGCGTCCCGCCCGTCGCCACCCGCCGCAGCTCCCGTTCGGCCCCGTCCGCCGTCAGGGGGTGGTCCGGGTGGTCCGGGTCCTCGCGCAGCAGCCCGTCGACCACGGCGCGGAGCGCTCCGGACCAGGCGTCCGCCGGAGACAGGGACGGCTGCGGCGCCGACGCCGCCGTGTCGAGAAGCGCTCCCACCGATCTGAGGTCCGCCTCCGGCCCCGGGTCGTCCCCCGGCGCCGTACCGAAGCCGGTCACCACGATCCGCCCGTCGTTGGCGAGCAGGACGTGCCGCGACTCCACGCCCCGGTGCGGGGCACCGGCCTCCCGCGCCGCCCGGAGCGAGCCGAGCACCTCGGCGCCGACACGGGCGGCCTCGCGCGGCGGCAGCGGACCGGCCGCCTCCAGCGTCTCGGCGAGGGTGAGGCCGCGGACGAGCTCCGTCACGACCCAGGGGCGGCCGTCGTCGGTGGCCACCCCGAGCACCCGCACGGCGGCGGGATGGGAGATCCGGGCGGCGGCCCGCGCCTCGCGCTCGCGGCGCGCGTACAGCAGGGGCACCTCGTCCGCCGGGAGTCCGGCCGGGGCGCGGAACTCCTTGAGGGCCACCTCGTGGCGGTTCGTCTCGTCGAGGGCGCGCCAGACGGTGCCCGTCGCCCCCTCGGCGAGGACGTCCAGAAGCCGGTACCGACCCGCGATCACCGTCATGGATCCACGGTAGCCGAGGGGTGTCCTCCTCGCCCCGGTCCGTCGGCGGGACGGTTCGGACGATCTTGGTGGCGGAGATCACACCGCTCCGGATGTGCGGGTGTGGAGGTCCGGAGGGCAGGATGGTTCGTGACGGTTCGGCAGGTGTTCGAATCCTGTCCAACTCGCCCTGGAATCAGATGGATTCGGATGGTGACCGTCAACCCCCGTACGAGTGCCGTCAATCCCGTCGCCGGGATACACGGGTGTCACCGCGGGGCGATAGGGTTAACCTGCCCTGGGTCGGGTGCCCTTGTACGGGTGGGGAGTGACATGGAACAGATAGCAATGCGCAGCAGGCCGCGAGTGCCTGCCATCACCTGCGGGAGCAGCGCGACGAGTTCGCGGCTCGACCGTCATCTCGCGGTGCTCGGCGGACCCGCCGTGCCCCAGCGTGAGGTGGCCGAGGCGACGCTGCTGATGCGGGAGCTGACGACACGTACGCCCGAGACTCCGGTGCACGGTCATCGCAGCCGCAGCGCGCGGGTCTCGCTCTTCGCCCCGCTCCGCCGACTGCGCCGCTCCCTCTTCGGAACGCGCCGCTAGGAGTCGGGTGCGCCGGGTCGCGCAACCCCGAGGTTCCCGCCCGCTTCCGCCCGGTAGCCCCGTACGACTCCGACTGCGACACCGCCGGACGTGTCCCCGCCCGTCCGGCGCTCAGTCGTACCCGGAGCAAGCCCGCGACCTGCGGTGATCTCAGGCCGCGGTGATCTCAGGCGATCACCCCCGCCTCCCGCAGCTCCCTCACCTCGCCCTCGGGCACCCCGAGCCCGGCGAGCACCTCGTCCGTGTCCTGCCCGAGGGCCGGGATCCGTTCCATGCGCGGTTCCGGACCGTCCGGGAAGACGATCGGCGGCAGCGGCGAACGCAGCGGTCCGACCGGGGACTCCACCTCCCGCCAGCGGTCACGGGCCGTCAGCTGGGGATGGTCCGCGAGCTCCGCGACCGAGTTGAGGCGGGCGCACGCGATGCCCGCCGCGTCCAGCCGGGCCAGCGCCTCCGCCGTCGTCAGCGGGGCCAGTGCCTCCGCGACCACCGCGTCCGTCGCCGTGCGCCCGGCCACCCGCGCCGTGTTCGTCGCGAAGGCCGGGTCCCCGGCCAGCTCCGGGCGGCCGACGACCTGCTCGGCGAGCCGTCGCCACTCCCGGTCGTTCTGCACGGAGAGCAGCACCAGGCCCCCGTCCGCCGTCGGATAGGCGTCGTACGGCGCGATCACCGCGTGCGCGAGCCCCGTTCGCGCCGGGGCCGTGCTCCCGTGCAACCCGTGGTGCAGCGGATGCCCCATCCACTCCGTCAGCGAATCGAACAGGGAGACCTCCACCGGTCCGCCCCGGCCGGTCGTGCCACGCCGCACGAGCGCGGCGAGGACACCCGAGAAGGCGTACATCCCGGCCGCGATGTCCGCGGCCGGGATCCCGGACTTGACCGGCCGTTCCGGGGTGCCGGTCACCGACACCAGACCGGCCTCGCACTGGACGAGCATGTCGTACGCCCGCCTGTGCGCGTACGGCCCCTCCGCCCCGTACCCCGAGACGTCCACGGCGATCAGCCGCGGGTGCGCGGCGCACAGGCCGGCGGCGTCGAGACCGAGCCGGGCCGCCGCCCCCTGGGCCAGGTTCTGCACGAACACGTCCGCACCGGCCACCAGCCTGCGGACCAGGGCGAGGCCCCGGGGGTCCTTGAGGTCGACCGCCACGGACTCCTTGCCGCGGTTGCACCACACGAAGTGGGAGGCGAGGCCCCGGGCGGCGGTGTCGTACCCCCGGGCGAAGTCCCCGCCGTCGGGGCGCTCGATCTTGATGACACGGGCGCCGAGGTCGGCGAGCTGCCGGGTGGCGAAGGGGGCGGCGACGGCCTGCTCGACGGCGACGACCGTGATTCCGTCGAGGGGGAGTGGCTGAGTGCTCATGGAAGCCCTGCCTACCCTGCGGGGCCGGTCTTGTCATCAGGGGGTACGTCACCCCCGGTGCGGCACGAGGGCCGTCAGCCCCGGGCGTAGCGGCGGACCGCGAGCGGGGCGAAGAGGGCGATCAGGCCCAGCGACCAGAGCAGTGTCCCGGCGACCGGGTGCGCCACCGGCCAGGCCGCGTCCGCCGGTACGGGCGCGTTGCCGAAGAGGACCCGTACCGCCGTGGTGACCGCCGAGATGGGATTCCACTCGGCGACCGTCCGCAGCCAGTCCGGCATGTTGTCGGTCGGGATGTACGCGTTGGACAGCAGCGGCAGCATGAACGTGGCGCTGCCGAGCTGACCGGCGGCCTCCTCGCTCTTCGAGGCGAGACCGAGCAGGATGCCCACCCAGGTCGTCGCGAAGCGGAAGAGCAGCAGCAGGCCGAAGGCGCCCAGGGCCTCCGCCGCCGTCCCCTCGATCCGCCAGCCCATGGCGAGCCCCACCAGGATCAGCGGGACCGTGCCCACGGCGCTGGCCACCAGGTCGGCGAGGGCCTGGCCGAGGGGCACGGCGGAGCGGCTCACGGGCATGGTCCGGAAGCGGTCCATGACGCCGCGGTGGGAGTCCTGGGCGGCCTGGAACATGCCGGTCATGAGGCCACCGGCCGCTGTCGCCACCAGCAGGCCGGGGACCAGCTGGGAGCGGTACTCGGCGCCCGGCATGGCGAGCGCGCTGCCGAAGACGTATCCGAAGAACAGCAGGAACACGATCGGCATCGTCTGCGTCATCACGGTGATCGCGGGCGCGTGCCGGATGCGCTGGAGGTGGCGGCCGAGGACGGCCGTTCCGTCGTGGACGAGGGCGGTGCTCACGCGACGAGCTCCTTCCGGTCGGTGAGGCGCAGGAACACCTCGTCGAGGGTGGGCGGACGCAGCGACGCGTCGACGATCAGGACCCCGGCCGCGTCGATCTCGCGGACGATACGGGGGAGGGTGAGCGTGGTGTCCGTGGTCACCGCGCCGGCCGTGCGGCGCTCGGCGTCCAGGACCGGGGCCGAACCGGTCAGCCGGTCGAGGACGGCGGCGGCCGCGTCGAGGAAGGAGGGGTCGGCGACGACGACCTCGGCGTAGCTGCCGACGAGCGCCTTGAGTTCGGCCGGGGTGCCGCGCTCGGCGGCGCGTCCCTCGTCGACCAGGACGATGTCGTCGGCGAGCTGGTCGGCCTCCTCCAGGTACTGCGTGGTCAGCAGCACGGTCGTGCCCTCGGACGCCAACCCCCGTACGGCGTCCCAGATCCCGTTGCGGCTGTGCGGGTCGAGCCCGGTCGTCGGCTCGTCGAGGAAGAGGACCCGCGGCGGTACGAGCAGGCTCGCCGCCAGGTCGAGCCGGCGCCGCATGCCGCCGGAGTACGTGCGGGCGGCGCGTCCGGCGGCCGCGGCGAGCCCGAACTGCTCCAGGAGCTCGTCGGCGCGGGCGCGCGGGGCGCGCAGCAGCCGGGCGAAGAGCCGCAGGTTCTCGGCGCCGGTGAGGTCGCCGTCGACCGAGGCGTACTGCCCGGTGACCGCGATCCGCTTCCGTACTCCCGCGGGGTCCCGCACCACGTCGTGCCCCGCGACCCGTGCGCTCCCCGCGTCGGGCGCGACGAGGGTGGTGAGAACGCGGACGGCGGTGGTCTTTCCGGCGCCGTTGGGGCCGAGGATGCCGCAGACGGAGCCCTCGGTGACGGCGAGGTCGAGTCCGCGGAGGGCGTGGACCTCGCCGTATCGCTTCTGCAGACCTTCACTAAGTACAGCGTACGTAGTTGTCATGACGTGACCATACCCCACTGCGTACGGTGTACGTAACTACGATGGGAGGCGAGGTGATGATCCATGGCGGGCCGAGCGGCCGAACCGGAAGTGATCTGGGCGCGCCCCGAGCGTGCGGGGCGGGGCCCGAAACCGGCGTACAACCGGCGGGACATCGTCGACGCCGCCGTGCGCGTCGCCGACACGGACGGCATCGACGCGGTCTCCATGCGCCGCGTCGCCGCCGAACTCGGCTGCGGCACCATGTCGCTCTACAACTACGTCCCCCGCAAGGAGGACCTGTACGAGCTGATGGTCGACGCGGTCAGCGGCGAGTACGAGCTCCCCGAGGAGCCCAGCGGCGACTGGCGGGCCGACATGACCGCGATCGCCCACCAGGGCCGCGCGATCATGTACCGGCACCCCTGGCTGGCCCGGGTGATGACCACGGCCTACGGATTCAGCCCCAACGCCCTGCGCTTCCTGGAGTGGTGCCTGGGCTGCCTCGTCCCCCTGGACGTGCCCCCGGGGCTGAAGATGCAGCTGATCGCCATGGTCAACGGCACGGTCATGGCGACCGTCGCCAACGAGCAGGCCGTCGCCGAGCGGGCCCGCGGACTGCCCTGGTCCGAGGCGGAGGAGCAGGCGGTGCGCGGCGCCTACCTCATGGGGCAGGTGGCGACCGGGCGGTATCCGCACCTGGCCGGGCTGCTCGCCGCGGCCCCCGCCGCCCCCGTCGACCCTGACGAGATCTTCGCCCTGACCATCGCCCGCCTCCTCGACTCCTTCGCGCCGCCGGAAGGCCCCGTCACAGCAGCATGAACTGGCCCTCGGGTCCCTCCTCCTGATGGTCCAGCACGGACGCCGGGCGGCGGGCCCGGGCCGGCGGGGGCAGGACCCCCGCCGCCCGTAGCTCCTCCAGAGCTGTGGAGCCTTCCGCCTCCGCCTCCGCCCCCGCCTCCGCGTTCGCCTCCGCTTCGGCGGCGAAGGCGGTCCGCTCCGCCTCCCGCGCCCCGAGCAGCGCGAGCACCGTGACCAGGTCGAGCAGCTCCGAGGTCCACTCCTGCGGCCAGACCGCGGGGCCGATCGCGTCCAGCGAGCCCGGCTCCGCCGGAGCGGTCCGATGCGCGAACCACTGCTCAAGGACCCGCGTCCCGCCGACGCAGAACTCCCACGCCTCCACCGGTACGGGCGAGACGCGGCCCTCGCCGAGGCACAGGGCCTCGTCCCCCGCGTCGTACGTCAGCGCCCCCGGCCGCGCCGGGACCGCGGCCCGCACATAGGGCCGGCGCCCGCCCGGCAGCCGCGGCTTCGTCCCGCTCAGCGCACCGCGTACCTGCACGTCGACCAGCTCCCGGCCGAGCGCCACGCCCGCCTCCCAGACCCCCGGGTCCGCCGGGAGCGGGACACGGCACCCGGCGGGGGAGGGCCGGGCCGCCGCCACCGTCCACGCGAGCCACTCCAGCGCGTCGACCTCGCGCCCGTACCGCTCCCCGAGGAAGTCGAGGAGCCCGGGGGCGAGGTTGGGTTCGTGGCCCCCGGGGCGCCGGAACAACGGCCGGATGCGCCCCGGCCGGCCCGCGGGGGAGCGGCCCTCGGGCAGCGCGGCCGTCACCAGAAGGGCGGGGCCCGTCGCCCCCGGCACGTACCCCTGCTCGACGGCGAAGAGCTGAGGCTCCCCGGCGACCCGCCACAGCTCCGGGCGGGCGATGTCGATCAGCCGGTGGTCGGGCAGCAGCCACTGCTCGTCGAACGGCCCGCGCGCGACCCGTACGGGCTCCGGGCAGGGGCCCGGCTCGCGGGCCCAGCGCGCGGTCCCGGTCCGTTGACCCGGCAGCGCGGGCACCGCGCTCACCGGGGTCCGCGCCCGGCTGGGCCGGAACAGGGCGTCCCGCTCGGCACCCTCGGCGGCCACCAGACGGTCCCAGCGGGACCGGAGTGTCCGCGCGTCCGGCGCCACGATCCACGAGCGGCCGAAGCGCAGCGGCGCGACGGACCACGGCATGAGGTCGTCGAGGAGGGGCGGGTCGGCGTCGTTCGCTCCGGGGGCTTCCGTCACGCCCCGCATGCTAACGACCGCCGTCCGTGGGCTACCACCGTCGGAGCGCCCGGGCCCTCGCGCAGGGGCGTACGGGGGCCTTGGCCGGGCCTCCGCCGTCGCCGTGAAAGGAGGCCGGCCGATGCCCCTACTGGGCCTCCACCGTCACGGTGAAGGAGAAGCGGTCGCCGCGGTAGCGGATGCGTGCCACGTCGACGACCCTTCCCCCCTGGTCGTAGGTCACGCCGGTGTAGTGGAGGATCGGCGACAGCAGCGGGACCTGGAGCAGCGCCGCCGTCTCCGGGTCGGCGAGACGGGCCTCGACCGTGTCCGTGATGCGGCTGATCCGCACCCCGACGACGTCCCGCAGCACCTTCGTCATCGGCCAGCGCTCCAGATCGGCCGGGTCGATCGTGGCGGCGAGCTCGGGAAGCACCGCGTTCTCCGCCCAGTTGGTCGGCTCACCGCTCTCCCCGTCGCGGCGCAGCCGCCGGTACGCCACGACCTCCGTCACGTCCGGGAAGTACTCCGCGAGCTCGCCCGGCACCGGTGCGGTGCCGTGCCCGAGGACCGTCGTCCGCTCGCCCGACTGCTGGGCCACGATCGCGTCGATCGAGCCGAGCAGCCGGCGCGGGGTGGAGCGCCGGGCGCCCGGCTCGATGAAGGTGCCGCGCCGCCGGTGCCGGCTGATCAGCCCCTCCTCCTCGAGTTCCTTGAGGGCCTGGCGCATCGTGAGCACGCTGACGCCGTAGTGCGCCGCGAGCTGCTCCTCGGTGGGCAGCCGCAGCGAGGCGTCGGGCGCGCGGCCCAGTATCGAGGCGCGCAGCGACTGCGAGACCTGATACCAGAGCGGCAGCTTGCGGTTCAGGACCAGCGAGTCGGGAGCGAAGGCGGTCACAGGTTCTCCGTACGAAGGCTACGGGCTTACGGCCGAGACACTACGGCCGAAAGTGGCGCTCAAGACCCTGCCATACGTCGTCGTACCCCTTCTGCAGGTGGTCGGCGTCAGCGGCCTGCGGGGTCGCCGTCACCGGCCAGCGGGTCTCGAACATGAAGGCGAGGCCGTCGTCGATCTTCTGCGGCCGGAGCTCGGCGGCGCTGGCCCGGTCGAAGGTATCCCGGTCGGGGCCGTGCGCGGACATCATGTTGTGCAGCGAGCCGCCGCCCGGGACGAAGCCCTCGGCCTTGGCGTCGTACGCGCCCTCGACGAGGCCCATGTACTCGCTCATCACATTGCGGTGGAAGTACGGCGGCCGGAAGGTGTCCTCGCCCACCAGCCAGCGCGGGGCGAAGACCACGAAGTCCACGCTCGCCAGCCCCGGGGTGTCGGAGGGCGAGGTGAGGACCGTGAAGATCGACGGGTCGGGGTGGTCGTACGAGATCGTCCCGATGACATTGAAACGGTGCAGGTCGTAGACGTACGGGGTGTGGTTGCCGTGCCAGGCGACGACGTCCAGCGGCGAGTGGCCGTACGTCGCCGACCAGAGGTTGCCGCAGTACTTGTTGACCACCTCGACCGGACCCTCGACGTCCTCGTAGGCGGCGACCGGGGCCCGGAAGTCACGGGCGTTGGCGAGACCGTTGGCGCCGATCGGGCCGAGGTCGGGGAGCTGGAACGGAGCCCCGTAGTTCTCGCAGACGTAGCCGCGGGCGGTCTCGTCCAGGAGCTCCACGCGGAAGCGGACCCCGCGCGGGATCAGGGCGACCTCGCCGGGGTGGGCGGCGAGCAGGCCCAGCTCGGTGCGGAGGAGGAGGCCGCCGCGCTCCGGGACGATCAGCAGCTCGCCGTCGGCGTCGCCGAAGACCCGCTCCATGGAGGCGTTGGCGTGGTAGAGGTGCACGGCCATACCGGTGCGCTGGGTCGCGTCGCCGTTGCCGCCGAGGGTCCACAGACCGGCCAGCCAGTCGGTGCCGGGGGCCGGGTCGGGCAGCGGGTTCCAGCGCAGCCGGTTGGGGTCGGGCACGGTCTCGGTGAAGGGTGCACCGCGCAGCGCGCCGTTGTCGATCCGGGTGAACGGCGGGTGCGCGGCCGAGGGGCGGATCCGGTAGAGCCAGGAGCGGCGGTTGTGGGCCCGCGGCTCGGTGAAGGCGCTGCCGCTGAGCTGCTCGGCGTAGAGACCGAGGGGTGCGCGCTGCGGTGAGTTGCGGCCGTGCGGCAGTGCGCCGGGGATCGCCTCCGAGCTGTGCTCGTTGCCGAAACCGGTGCTGTAGTCGAGCGCCTCGGCCGTCTTCCTGGCCTGCTCCGTGGTCATCGCCCGCTCCTGTCCTGAGCCCACATGGGAATCCTATGGATGACCGTAGGATTCCGCGCGCCTCCCGTCAACGGGGCACCGGGGACGGGCGTCGGAACCGGTCGGTGCGCGAGGGGGTCAAAAAAGATGAACAATGCTCTACTCTCACGCGCATGTCCTGGACCCGAAGGTTCCTCCTCGCGCTCTCGGTCGTGCTCGCGGCGCTCGCCGCAGCCCTGTTCACCGCACCCGGGGCCCAGGCCCACGAGGAGCGGCCCATCACCCTCCCGGACGGCTCCGGCAGCGTGCCGAAGCTCCGCACCGGAGAACCCGACCTCCTCGTCTGCAAGACCGACCGCACCGACTTCGAGCGCCGGATATCCGGCTTCCCGGCCACCCTCAAGGCCCGGAACCTCGCCCTCCACGAGCGCTGCGCCCGCGACGGCTACCGCCACCTCCAGCAGGCCGTCGACGCCGTCGACCGGCCCGGCCTCACCATCGCGATCCTCCCCGGCCTCTACGAGGAGGAGCCCTCACTGCCCCCGCCCACCGGAGCCTGCGCCACGCTCAAGGCCCCCAGGTCCGCGCTCGGCTACCAGATCCTCAGCTACGAACAGCAGCGGCAGTGCCCCCACAACCAGAACCTCGTCGCCATCCTCGGCAAGAAGAACCTCCAGATCGAAGGCACCGGCGCCTCCCGCCTCGACGTCGTCGTCGACGCCAAGTACCAGAAACTCAACGCACTGCGCGCCGACGGCTCCGACGGCGTCTACTTCCGCAACTTCACCGCCCAGCGCACCACCTTCAACTCCCTGTACGTGCTCGCCGCCGACGGCTTCGTCATCGACGACGTCCTCACCCGCTGGAACGACGAGTACGGCTTCCTCACCTTCGCCTCCGACCACGGCCTCTACAAGAACTGCGAGTCCTACGGCAACGGCGACTCCGGCATCTACCCCGGCTCGGCCTCGAACATCAACGACGGCCGCGGCTACGACGTCCCCCGCTACTCCATCGAGATCACCGGCTGCCGCAGCCACCACAACATGGTCGGCTACTCCGGCACCGCGGGCGACTCCGTCTTCGTCCACGACAACGAGTTCGACCACAACATGGGCGGAGCCTCCATGGACTCCGCCTTCCCCGGCCACCCCGGACTGCCGCAGAACCACGCCCGCTTCGAACGCAACCTGATCCACGACAACAACCAGAACTACTACCCGCACGTCGCCGACGGCACCTGCGCCAAACCGCCCGTCGAACGCGGCTACGAACAGGGCGTCGTCTGCCCCCAGATCTCCATGCCCCCCGGCACCGGCATCATCACCGCCGGCGGCAACTGGAACCTCTACGAGAACAACTGGATCTACGGACACCAGCGCGCCGCCTTCTACCTCAGCGCCGTCCCCGCCTTCATCCGCGGCGAGTCCGACTGGGGCAAGCAGACCGACACCTCCCACCACAACCGCTACGCCGGCAACCACCTCGGCGTCGACAGGGCCGGCACCGCCCGCCCCAACCGCAGCGACGTCTGGTGGGACGGCCAGGGCAGCGGCAACTGCTGGCAGACCGACACCGGCGCCGCCAGCCCCGGCGCCCTCCCCGGCTGCGGGGCACGCCGCGGCGACGTCTCGGGGAACACCGACCGGCTCGTCGGCGAACCCGTCAAACTCGCCCAACTCCTCGTCTGCGCCGACTACAACGTCCAGGCACGCCGCCTCCCGGCCGGCTGCGACTGGTACGGCGCCCGCGGCCTCCAGCGCGTCGAGACCCAACTCGCCCTCGGCAGCTCACTCGTCCTCGCCCTGGCCGGCTTCGCCCTCTGGTGGCGCCGACTGCGCGGCAACCGGCTCGCCGGCGCCGCCACCCTCATCGGCTTCGCCGGCCTGGCCCTCGACGTGGCCGGCTCGACCCTCGCCCTCACCCCGACCGCCGTCCCGGCGCTCGCACTGCTGCTCACCGGCCTGTGGTGGACCCTCCTCGGCCTCGCCCTGCGCCCTGCCCGCCCCGTCCTCGCCTGGACCACGGTGGCCCTCGGAGCCCTCACCCTCCTCGACGCCTTCGACAAGGCCGTCCTGATGGTCCCCGGCATTCCCGTGAGCCCCGCCTGGCTCCGCCTCCTGCTCGGCGTCGTCTGGGTCCTGTGGGCCGTGGTCGCGGCGGGAGCCCGCGACCCGCACGCCGTGCGAGCGGAACGTGAACCGGGCTCGGAGCCCGGGTCCGGACACGAACCGGAGCCGGAGCCCGAGCCGGGCGCGGCGTCGGGCGCGGCGTCCGGCACGGCGTCCGGCACGGTGCCGCGGTCCAGGTCGGGCCTGGAGCCCGACTCCGGGCAGGCCGAGGCGGGACCGCACGGGGAGGGAACGGCATGACGCACCCGCACGAGTCCCACCTCCCGTCTTCCCGGGAGACCCGGCAGACCCGGCAGACCCGGCAGACCCGGGAGACCGGGGAGACCGGGGAGACCGGGTCACCAGCGGCGTCCGGGGCGACCCGGGCCCCCTGGGCGTCCCGGGTAGCGCGGGGATCCTGGGCATCAGCGGCGGCGCCGGGGCCCTGGTGGGGGGGGGGGGGGGGGGGGGGGGGGGGGGGCCGCGGCCGCCCCCCCCCCCCCCCCCCCCCCCCCCCCACGACCGTGGCGACCCGGGCCCCCCGGGCCTCCATGGCGACCCTGGTGCTCGTCCTGGCCGCCGTGCTGGCCCTCGCGGGCTGCGGCGGCCGGGCCACCACCCATCACAAACCCGGCACAAGCCACCAGGAGGCCACCGGGAGCAGCGGCACCCTGCTCGCGGCCCGTGACGAGGGCGGGCACCGGCTCCGGGAGCTCCCGGCGGCGGAGGCGCCCGCCGTCAGGGCCGAGGCCCGCCCCGACAGCGAGGGCGGCTGGAACGTCCACCTCACGGTGGAGAGGTTCCGGTTCACCCCCGAGAGCACCGGCGGCGCGGCCCTCCCGGGTCGGGGGCACGCCCGGCTCCTGGTCGACGGGCGGGAGACCGCCCGGCTCTACGGCCCCTGGGGGTACGTACCGGCGGGCGCCCACACCCTGACCGTCCGGCTCCACGCGGACGACCACACGGTCTGGGCCACCGCCGGAGCCCCCGTCCAGACCACCGTCCGCCTGGACACCACCCCCACCGCCTCCGCCCCGCCCGCCTCCGCCTCCGCCTCGTCCGCGCCCCCCGCTTCGCCGCCCACGAGCCCCCGGCCGACCGTCTCCCGGACATCCGACCCCGGCCGGACCGTCACCCTCACCATCAGCGGCAGGACCGTCTCGCCACCCCCTTCCCGCATCGAGTTGAAGAAGGGCGAACGCCTCACCCTCCGGGTCACCGGCGACCGCGCCGACACCCTCCATGTCCACGGCTACGACCGCGAACTGCCGCTCTCTCCCGGCACGACCGCGACCCTCACCCTCGTCGCGGACCGCACCGGCCTCTTCGAGGTCGAGACCCATGAGTCGGGACTCCTGCTGACCCAACTCGTCGTCCGATGAACGGCATCCACGCCCCCGCCGCCCACGCCGCCGAGCTCGGACTTCCGCTCGCCCACGGCGTGGGCTCCCGGCACGACCTCCCCCTCTCGCCCTTCTACGCCTACGCGGGCGCCTTCGCCGCGCTCCTCATCTCCTTCCTCGCCCTCGGACTGCTCTGGTCCTCCTCCCGTTTCCGCGGCGACCGGTCGGGACGCCCGCTCCCCGCCGCCCTCCAGCGCGCGGCCGACGCCCCGGCGACCCGCACCGCGCTCCGTCTCCTCGGTGCCGCCGCCGGCCTCGTCGTCCTTCTCCACCTCCTGCTCGGCCCGGACGACCCGGACCGCAACCCCGCACCCGGCGCCCTCTACGTCCTGCTCTGGGTCGGACTCGTCCCCGCCTCCCTCCTCCTCGGCCCCGTCTGGCGCCTCCTCAACCCCCTGCGCGCCCTCCACGCCCTGCGCCCACCGCGGAACCCCCGCCCCCTGCCCGCCGCGGTCGGCATCCGGCCGGCCGCCGCCGGACTCCTCGCCTTCACCTGGCTCGAACTCGTCGCCCCCGAGAACACCTCCTCCGCCACCCTCCTGATCGCCCTCGCCGTCCACTCCGGCGTGCAGCTCATCGGTGCCGCCCGCTACGGCGACCGGTGGTTCGCCCACGCCGACCCCTTCGAGGTGTACTCCTCCCTGCTCGCCCGGCTCTCCCCGCTCGGCCGTCGCGCCGACGGCCGGCTCGTCCTGCGCTCCCCCTTCCACGGCCTCGACGCCACCCCGCAGACCCCCGGACTCGTCGCCGCCGTCTGCGTCCTCCTCGGCTCCACCGCCTACGACGGCCTCTCCGACAACCCCCGCTGGATCACCATCCTCCAGACCTCGTCCCTCGGCCCCACCCCCACCGCCACGCTCGGCCTCCTCGCCGCCGTCGCCCTCGCCGCCGCCTGCTACGGACTCTGCGCGGGCGCCCTGCGCCTGATGAACCGCTCGCTCACCACCCCGCTCACCTCCTTCGCGCACTCACTCCTGCCCATCGCCCTCGGCTATCTCGTCGCCCACTACTTCTCGCTCTTCGTCACCGAAGGACCACGTACAGTCATCATGGCAGGGGGCACTGACAACGCCTCCGCGCCCGCTCCCCTCCTGGGCCCCGCCGGTCTCGCGACGCTTCAGGTCGCCGCGATCGTCACCGGTCACGTCCTCGGTGTCGTCGCGGCCCACGACCGGTCCGTGCGCCTCTTCCCGCCCGCCCGCGCCGTCGCCGGCCAACTTCCCCTGTTCGCGCTGATGATCGCGTACACCCTCGGCGGCATCGGCCTGCTGATCGCCTGACCGGCCCCGGGCGGCAGCGGCCTGCCGGTCCTCCCGCTCGCCCCGGTGGCATCGGCCCGCCGATCCGCCCGGCCGGCCCCGGCCGAATCGGACTCCCGCCCTCCGATCGTCACGGCCGGAAGCCTTCCAATATTCCTCTTGAACAAGGGGGTTGGCCTGTGACTATGGTGATCCCCGCGCGTCTAGCGAGGCCTGACCAGCCTCCAGGGCGGCGCGCACATCACCGGCGGCCGGGGGAACTGTGCCGCCACGGGGAGGGACGTACCACCATGCCGCGACAGTCGCTTCGTCGTGCCCCGAGCCAGGCCCTCGCGGGCCGGCTCCGCCTTCGGGCCGGCGTGCCCGCTTAACGCGCGCACCGGAGTTCCTCCTCAAGGACACCCCCCACCGTCCTCGTATCGCACGAAGGATGCACTCTTGCGTTCCAGACCAAGGATGTTCATGTCCGGATCGCGGTTCTCCGCGGTCCTCACCCCCCTCACCACCTCCGTCGTCGGCCTCTCCCTGCTCGGTGGGCTCTCCCTCCAGCCCGGCCCCGTCGGCCAGGACGGCGCCCCGCGCATGGGCACGGTCGGCAACGACTACGACTGGTACACGGACACCGCCGCGGAGCAGCTGCGGCAGGACCAGTGCCTCATGGCCGAGGTACTGCGGGTGGGCGGGCCGGCCATGGCCGGCGTCGCCCAGGGCGGGCTCGACCAGCCGCCCGAGGGCCTGCACACGGCCGCCAACCGCAAGTACTGGGAGACCACTCCGCTCGCCACGGCGTTCGACAAGGACCGGACCGCCGCAGACAAGGAGCTGGCGGACATCTACGCCCTCCGGGAGAGCTGGCAGAAGCCGGTCTACGGGCTGCGGACCGTGGCCGGCATCAACGACTCGACCTTCCACTGGCCCCCCGGCGTCAGGGACGGCGAGGACTTCCACACCCAGACCGGCCTGACCAAGTGGATCGCGGACCAGTACTGGAAGAGCGAGGGCGACTTCTACGTCGACTCCACCCCGAAGGCCGACGAGCAGACCCGCAAGGCCGTCACCGATCTGGGCACCCCCCTCTACGGCAAGGCCCCCGACCCGGCGACCAGCACCGACTGGTACCGCGACGGCGCCGAGCACGCGGGCTTCGAGTGGCTGAAGGAAGCCACCTTCGAGCCCACCGGAGCGGACAACGCCCGCCTCTTCCTCGCCCACGGCGGCTTCCCCCGCACCGCCCCCGCCCCGGGCAGCCCGGAGTACCGCATCGCGGTCGAGGACCTGAAGACGCGGTTCTCCACCTGCGCCTGGCGCGACCCCATCGACCCGAGCAAGGTCATGGGCTCCGTCGCCGACACCGCGGCCGTCGAGTGGCAGCAGGAGATCGCCTCCCAGACCACCCAGCGCAACCGGGTCGTGGACGCGAGCGAGGACGCCACCAAGGCGCTCGCGGCCGGCTCCAAAGCGCTCGGCCAGATGCTCGGCCACTCATGGGTCGCCGACCGTCTCACCCGCTGGCAGGACTTCTGGTCCGCGGGCGGCGTCGGCTGGATCGGCGACGCCGCGTCCACGATCCAGCTGAAGGGCGCGGCGGGCAAGTGCCTGGACGCCCAGGGCGGCGGAACCGTCAACGGCACTCCCGTGCAGGTCTACACCTGCAACGGCTCGGCCGGTCAGCAGTGGCGGATGGAAGGTGACGACCACGGTCTGCACCTGCGCAACGTCAAGTCCATGCTGTGCCTCGACGTCGCCAACAACGGCACGGCCGTCGGCTCGAAGATCCAGCTCTACACGTGCAACAGCTCCCCGGCGCAGACCTGGGAGTACACGCCCCGAGCCACCACGCAGCTCAAGGGCGTCGGCTCAGGCAAGTGCCTGAACTTCCCGACGTACGACCTCGGCAGGGACGCCCTGCTCGCCACCTGCGCCGTCACCGGCTCCCAGCAGGTCACCGTCAAGCCGTCCGGCCAGACCGGCGAGGTGCAGCCCAAGGCCCACTTCGACCAGGCGGCCAAGGGCATCGCGGACGCCCGCGCGGGCGCCAAGGCGCAGCTCGCCGTCATCAAGCAGCAGGCCGTCGCGGCCAGGACGGCCGTGGCCGCCTCCGACGCCGCCGAGCAGGCCGCCTACGCCATCGCCGACGCGAACGGCGCTCCGCGTGGCCGCGGACTCCTGGTGGGTCTTCAGAAGGCACAGGTCACCAAGGGTGTCGCCGCCGCGCTCGACGCGATGGTGAAGGCCGGCGAGACCGCCGAGGCCGCCACCCGGGCGGCCGCCGCGGACAGCGAGACGATCACGCAGCGCGCGCTCGCCCAGGCCGCCCTGTCCAAGGCCGAGTTCCGCAAGGAGGCGGCCCGCGCCGCCGAGTGGCAGGCGAAGGCCGCTGCGGAGGGTGCCAAGTTCCAGCGCGACACCGCCAAGAAGGAGAAGGAGAACGCCGAGGCCAAGCTCGCCGTCGCCGTGCAGGCGGAGGCGGACGCCAAGGCCGCCGCCGCCGAGGCCCGTGCCCGCAGGCTGTCGGCGGAGGCCGAGGAGAAGACGGCGGAGAAGGAGAAGCTGACCGCCGCCGCCAAGCAGGGCGAGGCGGCACAGCACCGCCGGAACGCCGAGGCCGAGGCGGTGAAGGCGGAGGACGCCAGAAAGCTCGCCGAGTCCGCCGAGGGCACCGCCGTCCAGAAGAAGAACGACGCGGTGAAGGCCAAGGACAAGGCCCGCGAACTGCGGGACGACGCCTGGGCGGCCGAGCAGAAGGCGGACGTCGCCCGCGCCAAGGCCGACGCGAAGGAAGCCTTCGCCCAGGCCCACGAGTCCGACGCCCGTGCCAAGGAGTCCCGTGAGGCCGCGGACGCCGCGGACACCCACGCGGACAACGCCGAGGCCGCCGCGGGCCGGGCCCGGGGCGAGGCCGACGCCGCGACGGCGGCCGCCGCCGAGGCGGACGCCGCCGCCACCCGCGCCGAGGCCGCCGCGAGCCGGGCCCGTGCCGACTCGGACGCCGCCCAGGCCGCCAAGCTCAAGGCCGAGGCCGCGGTGAAGACCGCGACCAGCGCCGTGGCCGACGCCCTGGTGGCCTCCAAGCGCGCCGCCGACGCGGCGAAGACCGCGGTGGAGCTCGCCGACGAGGCGGAGGTCAGGGCCAAGGAGGCCAAGACCCACGCGGACGAGGCGAACAAGGAGGCCGCCAAGGCGCTGGCCGCCGCGGCCAAGGCCGCGGGCTTCGCCCATGTCACGGCCCAGGCCGCGGTGGACGCGGGGAACTCCGCCTCGCAGGTCGCCCGGCCCGCCAACGACGCGATCCAGCTCGGCTCCCCCTATGTCACGAGGGACTCCGCCGCCGGCCTGGTCGTCCTGACCGGCCAGGCGTCGAAGACCATCGCCGAACAGCAGAAGGCCGTCGCCGACGCCCACGCCAAGAACGCGAAGGACGAGGCGGCCGCCGCCAAGGTCATCGCGGACGCGGCCACCGGCGAGGCCAAGCAGGCGTACGTGCACGCCGCCAACGCCGCCGGGTACGCGGCCGACGCGCGCACCTACGCCAAGGAGGCCCTCGGTTACGCGGCCGACGCCGCCCGGGCCGCGGCCAAGGCGGCCGAGTCCCTGTCCCGTACGGTCGAGTACGACCGTCAGGCCGGCGAGGACGCCGCCGCGGCCGACAAGGCCGCGGGGCGCGCCGAGGGGCACGCCAAGGCCGCTCGCGACTCCGCCGACCAGGCCGCCCAGGACGCCCAGGGCGCCCGTGACGCGGCGGCCGCGGCCGAGCAGTCCGCCAAGGACGCCCGTGCGGCGGCCGACCGTGCCGCCGCCGCCGCGACCGTGGCGGAGGAAGCTGCCAAGGACGCGCTGAGGTACGCCAAGGAGGCGCAGGACGCGGCCGAGTCCGCCGCCCGGAAGCAGGCCAACCAGCAGATCGAGAACGGCGCGGGCACGGGCGGGACGGGGGGCACGTTCTTCGTCGTCGACGAGGACACCCTCAAGATCACCGACTCCAAGCAGAAGAACCCGTGCGTGCTCGAACCGGGCTGGACGGGGTGCACCGTCACGTTCGACCTGACGTTCGACGTCGAGGTCGAGTTCTTCATGTGCACCAGGCGCGACGTGCCGGCGACGGAGACCGGCTGCCCGTCCGAGGCCACCCTGCTGCTGGAGCGGCAGCCGTTCAAGGGTCTGAAGAAGGAGGTCACCCGGTACTTCAGCAAGTGGGACCTCATCGAGGAGACCATCGCCTACAAGATCCTCAAGGCCGTCCTGCTCCAGGACTTCATCGACTGCTGGAACGGCAGCGCCGGCGGCTGCGCCTGGGCCGCGAGCAACTTCATCCCGGGCAAGGCGTTCACCAAGGTCGGCGAGGCGATCACCGCCCTCCACGCCGCGCTGAACACCGGGATCGGCGTCCGTGACGCGTTCAACACGCTCAAGGCGCTGGACGGGCTGGACCCGGCGACCCTCGTGCGGCTCGAGAACACGGTCAACCTGTACGAGGACCTGCTGACGTCCTGCAAGATCAACAGCTTCCCGGGCACCACCCGGGTGCTGATGGCGGACGGCAGCCACAAGGCGATCGGCGACGTCCGCCGCGGGGACCGTGTCCTCGCCGCCGACCCAGAGACCGGGGAGCGTCGCTCCCAGGTGGTCTCCGCGACGTACGCGCACGACACCGAGCGGCTCGTCGACATCACCTTCGTCGACGGTTCCGTCCTGACGAGCACCGCCGGACACCGGGTGTACGTCGACGGGCGGGGCTGGATCGTCGTCTCCGAACTGCGCACGGGCGACGCCCTGCTCACCCCCGAGGGCACGCCGGTCGCCGTCGGCGGGCTCAGGGACCGTTCGGGGCTCGCCCCGAGCAAGGTGTACGACGTGACCGTCGACGGCCTGCACACGTTCTACGTGCGTCCCGAGGGTCAGCGGTCGCGGGACCTCCTCGTCCACAACTGCATGAACCTCACGGACGAGCTGGCCTTCCCGAGCACCGGGGCGCACACGCTGAGCCGGCACGTCAACGTCACGCCCGAGCAGGCCGCCGAGTTCGCGGCGGAGAACCTGCGCAGGGAGAGGCCCGGGATCAGCAGTGTCTGGACGGACCAGGACATCGCCCAGCAGGCGATCGACCGTGTCGTCTCGGACTACTTCTTCCCGGGTGGCAAGCGGCGCCAGGCCAGCTTCGACGCCCTGGACAACTGGCTCAACAAGCGGGGCCAGTGGGCGAACAAGGAGGAGTTCCCGATCTCCGGGTCATGGGGCGCACACACGTCCCTCGGCAAGGTGTACAAGCCCGACGGGTCGTGGACGGCCGCCGGCAACGAGGTCAAGGTCGTGCTCAAGCGGATGAAGAAGAGCGGTCACATGGGATACATCATCTACACGGCGTATCCGGTCTGATCGGTCGAAAGGTCCGTCGGCCCCGGGTGGCCGGGTCCGTGACCCGACCGCCCGCCGACGCACGACGAAGGGCCCGCCCCGGTTCCGGGGCGGGCCCGCTCCATGGTCCGGCGGATCCCGCCGGGCCCGACGACGAGGAAGTGGACATGGCGCGGCAGCGCGAGAGGTACGGGGAGTTCTACGAGGGGGACTTCGGTCTCAGCGAGCTCACCGCGCGGGTACGCGCCTCCGCGGGGCCGCCCCCGGACGTCCCGGCGGTGCTCCGGCTCGCCGCGGACGTGGCGGGCCTGTGCGAGGGGGAGGGGGCCGTCGAGCTCGGGAACGACGTCCGTCTCCTGCTGGACTCCGGGGTCCCCGACGCCTCCTCGCGCGCGGTGTGGCTGGCGGCGGTGGGCGGGCGCTTCGATCCGGCCGACCACGGTCTGGACATGGGCGGCTGGCTGGCGAGGCTCGCGGAGCTGTATCCGGCCCGCGTCCGCGCGGCCACCCGCAGGAACGGGTTCGGGCCCGTACGGCCCGAGATCGACGAGGCGCTGCTGCGGGAGGAGGTCGTCGCGGAGATCCGGGCGTCGGCCGCCGAGGCGACCGGCCCTGGGGTGCCCGGAGTCCCGGTGTCCGCCGCGGAGGCGTACGGCCCTGGGGCGCCCCAAGCTCCGGTGTCTGCCGGGGAGGCGGCCGGCCCCCGGACGCCCGACGACCCGGTGCCGGCCGCCCCCCGGCCCTCCGCCGCTCACGGCGGGCCTTCGCAGACCGCGTTTCCCGCGGCGGAGTTGGAGTCGATCGCGACGGAGGCCGACGCGGACCTGGCCCTGCGCCTTCTCCTCCAGGCCCTCAAGGCCCGGCACATCGCCGTCGGAAAGGCGCAGTACGACCGGCTGATGGTGCTCGACGAGCGCCTCGCGTATCCGGGTCCGCTCGTCTACGACGGCCTCGCCGTGCGGTGGCCGCCCCTCGATCCCGCCCGCCGTGACGCGGAGGGGGACTTCGGCCTCACCGCGCTCGCGTCCCGGTTCGCCGGACCCTGGCACGCGCACACGCCCCGCGAGGTCCTGGAGCGGGCCGTGGCCGACGACGAGGCCGGACAGACCCCCGGCTCCGCCGCGGCCGTGCTGCTCCAGGACGCTCTCCGGCTCCTGGAGTCCCCGCTGCCCACCGCCACGATCACCACGGTGTGGGGCGCCGCATCGGAGCGGGGCTACGACATCGAGAGGGCGGGCGCGGACGGCAGGGAGTGGCTCCGGACGGTCGCCGCGGCCTGCCGCGAGCGCCTCGCCGAGGTCGCCCCCGGCTACCGGCCCGGCACCCTCCCGGTCCGGACCGAACTCGCCGATCCCGTCCGGGACGTGCTGCGGGACCTGACACCGGAGCTCGCGCGCCGCACGGCGAGTCCGCACGCGGACCCCCTCCCGGGCGCCGACGTGGCCGAGGCCGTGGCGCGCGTCGCCGCCGAGGCCGACCCGGACCTCGGCTTCCGGCTGCTCGTCCGCCTCCTCGCCGTCCTCACCGTCCCTCTCACCGAGGCGCAGTACGCCCGCTGCCGCACGCTCGGCGAGCGCTTCGGCCTCGGTGCGTGGCACGTGTCCGAGGCCCTGGAACTGCTGGTCCGGAACGACTGAACGCCGTCGTCCCGGCCGGTTCGGCGTCCGGCCGGGCCCGGCCGGACGGCCGGAACGGCATCATGGACCCCGTGCCCCAGTCCCACGCCCAGCCCCCGTCCGCTCTCCGCCGTGCCCCCGTGCAGCAGCGGAGCGCCGAGCGGCTCGCCCGGATCCTCGACACCTGCGCCGAACTCCTCGACGAGACCGGCTACGAGCAGCTGAGCACCCGGGCCGTCGCCGCCCGTGCCGGCGTCCCCATCGGCTCGGTCTACCGCTTCTTCGACAACAAGCGGGCGATGGTCGCCGCGCTCGCCCACCGCAACCTCGACCGGTACGCCGAGCGGATCGCCGCCCATCTGGACACCACCGCCGACCCCGACCCCCATGCCGCCATCGACGGTGTCCTGGACGAGTTCATCGCCATGAAGAGGACCGTTCCCGGCTTCGCCCTCGTCGACTTCGGCGTGCCCGCCGCCGAGGAGACCGGCGAAGGGGCCGCCGAGGATCCCAACGCCCTGGTCGCCGAGCGGATCTGCGATCTGCTCGCCGCGCACCTCGGCCGCCCCGCCGACGAGACGCTGCGCCGCAAGGTCCGGGTCGGCGTCGAGACCGCCGACACCCTCGTCCGGCTCGCCTTCCGCACGGAGGCCGGGGGCGACCCCGCCGTCATCGACGAGACCCGGCAACTTCTCCACGCCTATCTCGCACCCTCCCTGTCCTAGAGCGTCCGAGGGGTTCCAGAGGGTCCCGGGGGGTCCTGGCGGGTGCCCTGTCGATCGGGCCGGGCCCGCCGCTCGCTGATCCGGCCCGATCGACAAGGCACTTCCCACCCCTCCCTAACGTGCCTACCGGTCGGTATGCTCGCGGCGGGCCGATGCCCCGGCCCCGACCCGCCGCCCTCCGGGAGACGTCATGTCCACCGCCCTGCGCATCTGCCCCCTCTGCGAAGCGACCTGCGGACTCACCCTCACGCTCGACGGGACCCGGGTCACCGGGGCCCGCGGCGACCGGGAGGACGTCTTCAGCCAGGGGTTCATCTGCCCCAAGGGCGCCGCCTTCCCCGAGGTCGACGCCGACCCGGACCGGCTGCGCGGGCCCCTCGTCCGGAAGGACGGGACGCTCCGGGAGGCGAGCTGGGAGGAGGCCTTCGACACGATCGCAGCCCGGATCCGACCCCTGATCGAGGAGTACGGCCCGGACGCGGTGGGTATCGTCCTGGGCAACCCCAATGTGCACACCATGGCGGGCGCCCTCTACCCGCCCCTCCTCATCGGCGCGCTGGGCACACGGAACCTCTTCACGGCGTCCACGCTCGACCAGATGCCCAAGCACGTCTCCAGCGGCCTGCTGTTCGGAGACCCCTTCGCCGTCCCCGTACCGGACCTGGACCGCACCGATCACCTGCTGATCCTCGGAGCCAACCCCCTGGACTCCAACGGAAGCCTGTGCACCGCCCCCGACTTCCCCGGCAGGCTCAAGGCACTGCGCCGACGCGGCGGCACCCTCACCGTCGTCGACCCCCGGCGCACCCGCACCGCTCGCCTCGCCGACCGGCACGTCGCCATCCGCCCCGGCGCCGACGCCCTGCTCCTCGCCGCACTCGTCCACACCCTCTTCGAGGAGGGGCTCACCGACCTCGGCCCGCTCGCCGCCCATGTGGAGGGGGTCGAGGAGGTACGGGCGGCGGTACGGGAGTTCAGCCCCGAGGCGGTCGCCGACGCCTGCGACGTGGACGCGGGCACCCTCCGCGCCCTCGCCCGGGAACTCGCCGCCGCGCCCACCGCCGCCGTCTACGGGCGGATGGGCAGCTCCACCGTGGAGTACGGCACCCTCGCCAACTGGCTCGTCGACGTCCTCAACATCCTCACCGGCAACCTCGACCGGCCCGGCGGCGCCCTCTTCCCGCTCGCCGCCACCGTGCCCGCCCCGCGCCCCGCCGGACCGGGCAGGGGCTTCGCCCTCGGCCGCCGGCACAGCCGGGTCTCGCACCACCCGGAGGTCAAGGGGGAGCTGCCGATGGTCGCGCTCGCCGAGGAGATCGAGACCCCGGGGGAGGGCCGGATCCGGGCCGTGATCACCGTCGCCGCCAACCCCGTCCTCTCCGCCCCCGACGGACACCGGCTCGACGCCGCCCTCGGCACGCTCGACCTGATGGTCGCCGTCGACCCGTACCTCAACGAGACCACCCGCCACGCCGATGTCGTCCTGCCCCCGCCGCCGCCGTCACAGAGTGCCCACTTCGACTTCGCCTTCAACGGCTTCGCCGTCCGCAATCAGGCCCGTTTCACCCCGGCCGTCGTCCCCCTCGGCGAAGGCCTCATGGACGAGTGCGAGATCCACGCCCGGCTGATCCTGGCGGTCTCCGGAATGCACGGAGCGGCGCCGTCCGCCGTCGACGACCTCGCCGTCGACACCGCCCTCGCCAAGGCGGTGACCCAGCGGCACTCGCCCGTGTACGGCGCCGACCCCAAGGAGTACGCCGCCCTGCTCACCGGGACGAGCGGACCGGAGCGCCGGCTCGACCTGATGCTGCGCCTCGGCCCGTACGACCTGGTCCTCGAAGACCTCCGCCAGGCGCCCCACGGCATCGACCTCGGTCCGCTGAAGTCCCGCGTCCCCGGCCTGCTCAAGACCCGCAGCGGACGGATCGAGCTCTTCCCCGCCCCCGTCGCCGCCGATCTGCCCCGGCTGCGTGCCGCCCTGGAGGCTGCGGTCCCCGACGGGCTCGTCCTCGTCGGGCGGCGGCATCTGCGCTCCAACAACAGCTGGCTGCACAACATCCCGGCGCTCGGCGGAGGATCGAACCGCTGCACCCTCCAGGTCCATCCGGAGGACGCGGCACGACTGCGCCTGACCGAGGGCGGGCTCGCCCGTGTCACGGCCGAGGGCGGCGAGCTGGCGGTCGAGGTGGAGATCACCGACACCGTACGGAACGGGGTGGTGAGCCTTCCGCACGGCTGGGGTCACGACCGTCCCGGCACCCGGCTGACCGTGGCCTCCGCACGCCCCGGAGTCAACGTCAACCAGCTGCTCGACGGCTCCCGGATCGACCCGCTCTCCGGCACCGCCGTCCTCAACGGCTTCCCCGTCACGGTGGCGCCACTGCCGTGACCCCGGTCGTCCCCCTGCCGTGACCCGGCCTCGACCCCTGCCTTGACCTGGGGTTTTGCTCGTATTGCTCACGCGTCAACGTCTTGTTAACGGCAGAAGAGGGCACCTACCGTCAT
The DNA here is from genome assembly GCF_044331325.1 of Streptomyces sp. NPDC017246. NCBI lineage: Bacteria > Bacillati > Actinomycetota > Actinomycetes > Kitasatosporales > Streptomycetaceae > Streptomyces > Streptomyces sp. NPDC017246. The sequence continues at coordinate 118,862 of NZ_JBIRMW010000009.1, forward strand.
CCGGACCGCCGCTCGGCGGAGTTCAACGGTGAACGTGAGGTGCCCTCCATGCTGACCGTCCTCGGCTTCGCCATGATCGCGACCTTCCTGGTCCTGATCATGATGAAAAAGATGTCGCCGATCGCGGCGCTCGTGCTGATCCCCGCGCTCTTCTGTGTCGCGGTCGGGCAGGGGGCCCAGCTCGGCGACTACGTCATCGAAGGCGTCGGCAAGCTGGCGCCGACGGCCGCGATGCTGATGTTCGCGATCGTCTACTTCGGCGTCATGATCGACGTCGGCCTCTTCGATCCGATCGTCCGGGGCATCCTGCGCTTCTGCAAGGCCGACCCCGTGCGGATCGTCGTGGGTACGGCGGTGCTCGCCGCGATCGTCTCGCTGGACGGCGACGGTTCCACCACCTTCATGATCACCGTCTCGGCGATGTATCCGCTCTACAAGCGGCTCGGCATGAGCCTGGTGGTCATGACGGGTGTCGCCGCCACCGCGAACGGCGTCATGAACACCCTGCCCTGGGGCGGCCCCACGGCCCGCGCCGCGACCGCGCTGAAGCTGGACGCCGGCGACATCTTCGTGCCGATGATCCCCGCGCTCGGCATGGGACTGCTCTTCGTCTTCGTCCTCGCGTACGTCCTCGGGCGTCGTGAGCGCAAGCGCATCGGTTACCTCACCCTCGACGAGGCCCTGGTGCCCGAGGCCGACGCGGTGCTGGTCGCGACCGGTGGTGGTTCCGATGACGGTGCCGCCGGCGGTGCCGGTGCCGGTGCCGGTGGCACGGGCCCGGACCCGGCCAGGAAGGCGACCGGCGGTTCCGGCGAGGCCGTGGATCCGGACGAGGACACGGACGAGGGCTTCCAGGGGCTCGACCCGCACCGCGCGACCCTCCGTCCCCGGCTGTACTGGTTCAACGCCGGGCTGACGGTCGCGCTGCTCGCCGCGATGATCCTCGAACTGATGCCGATCCCGGTGCTGTTCCTCCTCGGCGCCGCGCTCGCGCTCACCGTCAACTACCCGAACATGGCCGAGCAGAAGGCGCGTATCGCCGCCCACGCCGACAACGTCCTCAATGTCTCCGGCATGGTCTTCGCCGCCGCCGTCTTCACCGGTGTGCTCACCGGCACGGGCATGGTCGAGCACATGGCCGACTGGCTGGTCGGCGCCATCCCCGAGGGCATGGGCCCGCACATGGGCCTGGTCACGGGCATCCTCAGCATCCCGCTCACCTACTTCATGTCGAACGACGGCTTCTACTTCGGCGTGGTGCCGGTCCTCGCGGAGGCGGGCGCCGCGCACGGTGTCTCGCCCCTGGAGATCGCGCGGGCCTCACTGGTCGGCCAGGCCCTGCACATGTCGAGCCCGCTGGTGCCGGCGGTGTACGTCCTCGTCGGTATGGCGAAGGTGGAGTTCGGCGACCACACCAAGTTCACCGTGAAGTGGGCGGCGCTGACCTCGCTGGTCGTTCTCGCCTCGGGGATTCTCTTCGGAATCATCTGAGCCGGTCCCGGGCCCGGGCCGGTCCCGGGCCCGGGCCGGTCCCGGGACCGGTCCCGGTTCGGGTCTGAGCCGGACGGGCGACTTCGAGGCTGGCGTGCGCATGTCGCCACCCTCGGTAGTCATGTGGTGACGGATAGTCCGATTATCGGTTAACTGTCCGACGACACTCCTTCCGGAGGAACCCGCATGACCGCTCGTACCGCCCGACCCCTCGCCGCCGCAGCAGCCACCCTCGCCCTCGGCAGCCTCGCCCTCGCGGGCGCGCCGTCGGCCTTCGCCGCCCCCGGCGACAACGGCGACATCAAGATCCACAGGGTCGGCACGCCCTTCAACGACCAGAGCAACGAACCGAAGGTCTGCAGGTTCTACCTGGCGGCCTTCAACTTCGACACCCTCGAGAAGGTCGACTGGACGATCAGCCCCCAGCCACCCAAGGCGGACGACCCGGAACTCAGCGGCGCCATCACGCTGGGCGGCACGGGTACGGGGCACACCGGCAATCTGTCGCTGCCCAGCGGTCAGTACAAGCTCGTCTGGACCTTCGTGGGCGAGACGGGGGCCGGGAAGCAGAAGGTCTTCCAGGTCGAGTGTCCCGGTGATGTCATCACCAACCCGACCAGCCCACCGACCACCGGTGGAAACGGCCCCGGCGGAAACGGTCCGGGCGGGAACGGCCCCGGCGGGAACGGTCCGGGCGGGTACGGTTCCGGCGGTCACGGTCCCGGCAGGCCCCCGCACGGCCCGGTCGGTGCCGGCGGCGGTGGCAGCGCGGAGATCGCCGCCGAGGACTCCTCCGTCTTCGGCGTCGGGGCGGCCGTCGCGGCCGGCCTCGCCGGTACGGCCGGACTGGTCCTGATCCGCCGCTCGCGCCGCCGCGGCAATGGCGCCGCGTAGGTCCTCCCGCCTCACGCGCCGACGGCGGCGCCTGTTCCGGCTCGCCAGGACCGTGACGGTCACCGTGGTCCTGGTGACCGGCGGTGTCTGGTGGGCCGGTGACGAGGAGCCGACCGGCCCCCCGCCCGTCGCCGGCCCCCCGCCCGCCGCCGGTCCGGCCGCCTCGGGCCGGACCGGGGCGGCCGGGGCTCCGCCCACCCTCGACCACAAGGCGAAGCCCCGGGCCCGGCCGAAGGCCGTACCCGCGCCCAGGCCGTCGCCCCCGCCCGCCCCGCTGGCCCGTTCGCACCCCACCACCGTCGCCGTACCGGCGATCACCATCGAGGCACCGGTGGTCGAACTCGGTCTCGACGGCACGGGGCGGCTCGCCGCGCCGCCCGTCGACAACCCCCGGGTCGTCGGCTGGTACGCGAAGGGAGTCACGCCCGGTGAACGCGGGACCGCCGTCGTCGTCGGTCACCGCGACACCCGCACCGGGCCCGCCGTCTTCCTCGACCTGAACTCGCTCAGCCCCGGCAACACCGTCCGGGTCGCCCGCGCCGACGGCAGGGTCGCCGTCTTCACGGTCGACCGCGTCCGTACCTACACCAAGGCCGAGTTCCCCGACAAGGAGGTGTACGGCTCCACCGGGCGGCCCGAACTGCGGCTGCTCACCTGCGGCGGAGCCTTCGACCGCAGTACGGGTTACGAGGCGAACATCGTCGTCTTCGCCCATCTCACCGACGTCGCCCGCACGATCTGAACGGCGGACCCCAGCCGCGTCCGCCGTTCCCACCGCTCCGGCGGGCCCACTCCACCCGGTGTGTGCCCGCCGGACGCGCGCTGTCCGCCTCCCGCGGCCCCGGCCGGAAGATGCAGCGCCCCCTTCGTCCCGTCCTCCCGCATCGCCGCACCGTCGCCTCGACGCGGCGGCCCGCCGGTCGCGGGGCCGGGCCGTTGCCGGGTAATTCCCGGACGGCTAGGAGGCTTCTGTCAGTTCGGGGGGCGCAGGGCTGTGCGGGGTGTCCGTGGACAGTGCCGGGGCGGGCGCGGCACGATCGGTTCGGTCCGGGGTCACGTGGGACCGCCGTGCGGCGCCCGTACGGAGACCGGGGCGGTCCCGACTGAGACGGGGGGCACGTCCTGGGGCCCTGGCGCCCAAAAACTAACAGCGCTAGTTTGGGGTGGACGACGAACCGGCCGGTGGCGAACCGTTCGGTGACGGACCGGCCGGTGGCGAACCGGTCGGCAGCGTGAGGAGACAGCGGATGAAGGCGCACGACGCGATGTACATCGGCGGGGAGTGGCGTCCCGCCGCCGGCCCCGACACGATCGCCGTCATCAACCCGGCGGACGAGCAGGTCATCGGGCACGTCCCGGCGGGCACCGCCGAGGACGTCGACGCCGCCGTACGGGCCGCCCGTGCCGCGCTGCCCGGCTGGGCCGCGACCCCGCCCGCCGAGCGCGGGGCCCGGATCGCCGCCCTGCGCGACGCGCTCGCGGCCCGCGCGGACGAGATCGCCGCCACGGTGACCGCCGAACTGGGCGCCCCGCCGCAGCTCGCCGCCGCCGTGCACGCCGGACTGCCGATCGTCGTGGCGGGGACGTACGCGGAACTCGCCGCGACCCACCCCTTCGAGGAGAAGGTCGGCAACTCGACCGTCTACGCCGAGCCGGTCGGTGTCGTCGCCGCGATCACCCCCTGGAACTTCCCGCTCCACCAGGTCGTCGCCAAGATCGCCCCGGCCCTGGCCGCCGGCTGCACCACCGTCCTCAAGCCCGCCGAGGACACCCCGCTCACCGCCCAGCTCTTCGCCGAGGCCGTGCACGAGGCGGGCCTGCCCGCCGGTGTCTTCAACCTGGTCACCGGGCTCGGCCCGGTCGCGGGGCAGGCGCTCGCCGAGCACCCGGACGTGGACCTCGTCTCGTTCACCGGCTCCACCGCCGTCGGCCGCCGCATCGGCGCGCTCGCGGGCGGCGCCGTCAAGCGCGTCGCCCTCGAACTCGGCGGCAAGTCCGCCAACGTGATCCTGCCGAGCGCCGACCTGGCCCGGGCCGTCTCCGTCGGCGTCGCCAACGTCATGTCCAACTCCGGTCAGAAGTGCAGCGCCTGGACGCGGATGCTGATCCCCGCGGACCGGTACGAGGAGGCGGTGGAGCTCGCCGTCGAGGCCGCCGCCAAGTACGTCCCCGGTGAGCGCCTCGGCCCGCTGGTCAACGCCAAGCAGCAGCAGCGCGTGCGCGGCTACATCGAGAAGGGCGTCGAGGAGGGCGCCCGGCTCGCCACCGGCGGCCCCGAGGCCCCGCTCGAGACCGGCTACTACGTCTCCCCGACCGTCTTCGCCGACGTCACCCCGGAGATGACCATCGCCCAGGAGGAGATCTTCGGGCCCGTCGTCGCGCTCCTCCGGTACGAGGACGAGGCCGACGCCCTCGCCATCGCCAACGGCACCGTGTACGGCCTCGCCGGAGCGGTCTGGGGCGACCCCGAGGAGGCCGTCGCCTTCGCCCGCCGCATGGAGGCCGGCCAGGTCGACATCAACGGCGGCCGGTTCAACCCGCTGGCGCCCTTCGGCGGGTACAAGCAGTCCGGCGTCGGCCGGGAACTCGGCGCGCACGGTCTCTCCGAGTACCTCCAGACCAAGTCCCTCCAGTTCTGAGTCCTCACGTCCCGAGCGTCCCGAGCGCAGAAGGAGCAACGAGCGTGATCCGCGCCGCCGTCCTGCCCGCCGTCGGGTCTCCGCTGGAGATCACCGGCATCGAACTCCCCGAGCCCGGCCCCGGCCAGGTCCGGGTCCGGCTCGCCGCCGCCGGGGTCTGCCACTCCGACCTGTCCCTGTCCAACGGCACCATGCGCGTCCCGGTCCCCGCCGTCCTCGGCCACGAGGGCGCCGGCACCGTCGTCTCCGTCGGCGAGGGCGTCACCCATGTCGCCCCCGGCGACGGAGTCGTTCTCAACTGGGCGCCGTCCTGCGGCGACTGCCACCCCTGTTCGCTCGGCGAGGTCTGGCTCTGCGCCAACGCCCTGGCCGGCGCCGCGAACATCCACGCCCGCACCGAGGACGGCACGGAGCTCCACCCCGGGCTCAACGTCGCCGCCTTCGCCGAGGAGACGGTCGTCGCCGCGAACTGCGTCCTCCCGGTGCCCGACGGCGTGCCCCTCGCCGACGCCGCCCTGCTCGGCTGCGCCGTTCTCACCGGCTGGGGCGCGGTCCACCACTCCGCCCGGGTCCGCGAGGGCGAGACCGTCGCGGTGTTCGGCGTCGGCGGCGTGGGCCTCGCCACCCTCCAGGCCGCCCGGATCGCGGGCGCGTCCACGATCGTCGCCGTCGACGTCTCCCCGGAGAAGGAGGCGCTCGCACGGGCGGCCGGGGCGACCGAGTACGTCGTCGCCTCGGCGACCACGGCGAAGGAGATCCGTAAGCTCACGGGGGGCCAGGGCGTCGACGTGGCCGTCGAGTGCGTCGGCCGCGCCGTCACCATCCGTACCGCCTGGGACTCCACCCGGCGCGGCGGCCGGACCACGGTCGTCGGCATCGGCGGCAAGGACCAGCAGGTCACCTTCAACGCCCTGGAGATCTTCCACTGGGGCCGCACCCTCGCGGGCTGCGTCTACGGCAACTCGAACCCGGCCGTGGACCTGCCGGTGCTCGCCGAGCACATCCGGGCCGGCCGGCTCGACCTCGGGGCGCTCGTCACCGAGCGGATCACCCTGGACGGCATCCCGGGCGCCTTCGAGAACATGCTGGCGGGCAAGGGCGGCCGGGCCCTGGTGATCTTCCCCTGACAGCGCGCGCCCTCGCGGAAGCCCGTACCGGCCCACCGGTACGGGCTTCCGCGTTCCCGCGGTCCGGGCCTCACAGATCCAGGACGAGACGGGCGCCGCGCGAGCGCCCCACGCAGATCATCATCGTCGCCCCCGCGGCCTTCTCGTCCTCGCCGAGGACGGAGTCGTGGTGCTCGGGAGTACCGGCGATCACCTTCGTCTCACAGGTGCCGCAGTACCCCTCCTCGCAGGAGTACGGGACCCCCGGCACCACCTCGCGCACGGCGTCGAGCAGGGTCCGGCCGGGCTCCACGCGCAGGGTCCGGCCACTGCGCCGCAGCTCGACCTCGAAGCCCTCCGACGGCGCGTCCCCGGCCGCCGGCGCCGGCGCCGCGCCGAACCGCTCCGTGTGCAGCGGACCCGGCCACCGTTCCTCCACGGCCCGCAGCAGCCCCTCCGGGCCGCAGCAGTACACGGCCGTCCGCGCCGGCAGCCCGGAGAGGACGGCGTCCAGGTCGGGCAGTCCCGCCGTGTCCCGCGGCACGAGAGTGACCCCGGGGAGAGCGGCGAGCTCCTCGCGGTACGCCATGGCCGCGAGGCTCCGGCCGCCGTAGAGCAGCGACCACGACCCCGGCGGCAGCGAGCGGACCATCGGCAGCAGCGGGGTGATGCCGATGCCCCCCGCGAGGAACAGATACCGCTCGGCGGGCACGAGCGGGAAGCGGTTGAACGGGCCCCGCACCCCGAGGACCGTGCCCTCCCCGACGGAGGTGTGGATCTCCTCCGAGCCGCCCCGCCCGGCGGGCTCCCGCAGCACCCCGAGCCGGTACGTGCTCCGGTCCGCCGGGTCGCCGCAGAGCGAGTAGTGCCGCACCGCGCCGGACGGCAGCGTCACCTCCAGATGGGCGCCGGGCTCCCACGGGGCCAGCTCGGCGCCGGTGGGATCGACGAGCACGAGCCCCAGGACGCCCTCGGCCTCCCGGACGGCCGACCGGACCATGAGTCGGGACATGGACATCGTCACCTCGTACCGTGGGTCGGGGGCAGCAGCGGCTCCGGCCATACGCGGCACAGCGCCCCGTACAGCGCGGCGGCGACTACGAAGGAGGCCGGCAGGCTCAGGTCGACGCCGCCCGTGAGGCCGGTCAACGGGCCCGTGTACAGCGGGTTGTTGACCCAGAGCACCCCGACGGCCGAGCCGGCCGCGAAGGCCGTGACGGCCCGCGGGTTGATGCCGCCCGCGTACCAGTACCGTCCGCCGCCGCCCGTGGTGAAGGTGCGCAGCGCCTCCGCGTCGTACCGGCCCCGGTGGAGGACGTACCCGACGAAGAGCACGGCCGCCCACGGCGCGACGACCGTGAGGAGCAGCGTCACGAACGCCGACATCGCGTCCATGGCGTCGTACACCACCGCTCCGAGGTACAGCACGGCCGCCGCGAGCAGCGCGACCACCGTGGTCACGGCGGCCCGCGAGGAGCGCCAGAACACCGAGTTGGCGGAGAGCCCGGCCGCGTACAGACAGAGTCCGGCCTGCGGCAGGGTGCCCGCGAAGCCGAAGACCACGACCGCCACCGCGAACCAGCCGGGGACCGCGTCCGTCAGGCCCTGGAGCCACGGCTCGTCGGGGACGGGGAAGAGGGTCGTCACGTACGCGCCGGTGAGCAGCGCGGCGAGACTGCTGAGGAACATGGAGATCCCGCTGGCCCGTACGACCCGGCCGGTGGGGGTGGAGGAGGGCATGAAGCGGGTGTAGTCGCCCTGGAAGGTGGCGTACGACAGGGGCACGGTGGCGGAGGCCGTCGCCGCGAGCAGCCAGGTGTGCAGGTGGCTGTCGAGCGCGAGCGTCCCGCCGGCGTATCCCGCGTCGAAGTCCGGTGCCAGGACGAGCACGGTGCCGAGCAGGACCGCCCCGCCGGTGACCGCGGTGATCCTGTACGTACGGACCAGGGTCTCGTGGCCGCGTACGGCGACCAGCGCGACCGCCGCCGCCGTCACGAACATCGCGGCGGTCAGCGCGCCGGGGCCCGTGGGGGTGGAGAACAGCCGGTGCCCGGCGACCATGACGGCGGTGCCGCCCGTCCACACGGCGATGGCGAAGAAGCCCAGCGCGGTCACCACCGTGATGGTGTTGCCGACGACCCTGCCCCGCACGCCGAAGTGCGCCCCGCTCGCCACGGGATCATTGGTGCCGGTCCGGATGCCGAAGCGGGCGAGCGGCGCGAGCAGCGCCGTGCCGACGGCGACGCCCACGGCGACGGCGCTCGCCGAGGCCCACCAGCCGAGGCCGAAGACGACGGGCAGCGCGCCGAGGACGACCGTGCCGAAGGAGAACTGCGCGGAGGGCCAGATCCAGCCGAAGTCCCCCGGTTTCGAAGTGCGTTCGGCCTCGGGAACCGGCGCGATGCCGTCGTGGTCGGCCGCCGCGCGGGGCGGCGCCGCGATGGACGCCGCCCCGGTCGGTGTGGTGGTCATGAGGCGCCCCCGGACGGCGTCGCCACGGACGAACTCGCCGCGGACGATGCCACTGCGGACGGTGCCGCCCCGGACGGCGCCGTCGTGGACGCGGTAGCCCCGGAGGACGAGACCTCCGCGTCGTGCGCGGGATCGCGCTGCTCGGGGACCGAGAGCGCCCCCGGCAGCACGTCGACCACCCGGATGTCCGCGCACGCGGCTCCCGACAGGCGCTCCCCGCTCGTCAGGTCGAAGGTCGTGTGGTGCAGGGGGCAGGTGATCCGCAGCCTGTCCCCGTCGACCCGGCCGTACTTGAGCCTGCCCCCGCGGTGGGGGCAGACGGCGGCCGCGAGGACCTTGCGGCCGCCGACCTCGACCAGGACCAGGTCCTCGGTCACCTGGCGGACGGAGGGCTCGCCGGAGGCCCGTCGCCCCGCCGGCACGGCCGTCACGCGACGGTCTCCCGCGCCCGGGCGACGGCCGACTCCGTGGCCGTGCCGACGATGTCGGAGGCCAGCCGCACACCCGCCCAGATCTTCGCCAGGTCCGGCTCCTCCAGCGCGCGGATCGCCGTACGCATATGACTGCTGTGGTACGAGTCGATGTAGAGGTGCTCGGTGTAGTAGGCGTCATGGACGATCCCGAGCCGCCGTGCCGCCCGCGCGAAGCTCTGGAAGGCGTAGAGCACACTGGTCTCGAAGTAGGCGTACGCGCCCAGGAAGTACTGGGGCGAGGGCGCCCGGCTCGCCAGCCAGTGGAACATGTTGACGTAGGCGAAGCACTCCGGGGTCGTCTCGTCGAGGTAGTCGTCGAGCCGGAGGCTCATCCCGAGTTCGGTGAGCAGGTCGCGGTAGAGCTGGGAGTGCGCCTGCTCCTCGTTGCCGCAGCCGAGTTCGTCGATGAGGACGCGGAAGACCGCCATCGCCGAGCGGTACGGCAGCCGCGGCACCACCGGGAGCAGCGACTCGGACTCGGTGAGACCGTCGAGGGCGAACTGCCGGACCACGACCTCGAACTGTTCGCGCGTCGCGTGCTCGGCCAGGAAGGTCGCGCTCTCCGGCAGCGAGGCCTCCTCCTCGGCGAGGAACTCCTTGAGCGCCTGGAGCAGCTCGCCGGCCGAGCCGAACCGGGGAGCGGACGACTCGTACGCCTTCGCCTTGGGCAGGATCCACCGCTCCTCGATCGCGGTCATCGACCCGTAGTCGCCGAGGTTGGGGACCCGCCGGTAGAGGCTGTGCAGTTCCCGCTGCGCGGTCGCGGCCGGGGCCGTGATCGAGTGGGAGGCGGGGATGGTGCTCATGCCGCCTTCGCCTCCTCGTGCACGGTGGGGGAGCTGATCACGCCGCGCCGGTGCAGCTCCTTCTTGACCCAGCGGTACCAGTCGTCCTTGAAGACGCCGTACCGCTCGCAGACGGCGTTGATCTCCGTCTGCCGGTCCGGGGTCGGGTCGACCAGCATCGCGTTGCACAGGGAGGGTTCGAGGTTGGCCAGCGGGCCGATGAAGCCGTCGATGCCGCGGGCGTCGACGAGGAGGTTCTCCCAGCCCTCGAAGACCGGGATGCCGGTGCCGGCCTCGGCCATCATCCGCGTGAAGGAGGCGTCGCCGCTGGACTCCTTGATGCCGACGATCCCGGGTATCTCCTTGCAGATCCGGATCAGGGTCTCGAACTCGATCCGATTGCCCGAGAGCGCCTCCTCGTTGTAGAGGAAGATCGGGATGTCCAGTGCCGCCCGGATGGCCCGGTAGTGCTCGACGATCCGGTCCTGCGTCACGTCCGCGCCGAACGGTGTGGTGACGACGACGGCGTCCGCGCCGATCGCGGCCGCCGTACGGGCCCGGTCGATCACCGCGTCGGTGTCGGGGAGCTGGATGCCGGCGAGGACGGGCAGGCCACCCGCGTGCCGGACGGTGTACGTGACGACGTCCTGCCACTGCCGGGCGTCGAGCTTCCAGCCCTCGCCGGAGGTCAGGGCCGGCATGAAACCGGTGACCTCGGCGCGGATGTGGTCCAGGAGACGGACGACGCTCTGCTCGTCGACGACGCCGTGCTCGTCGAGGGGAGTGATCAGCGGGACGACGGTCCCGGAGTAGGTGCCAGGCATGAGTGGGGTGCCCTTCGGGATGTCTTCAGAGGTTTTCGGGGACGACCGTCAGCACCAGCGACCGCTGGTAGAGGTCCTCCAGGTACGCGGGGAACGAGGGCTCCTCGCCGAGGGCGGGAGCGTCGGCCGACGCGAGCGACGCGAGCGGGGCGATCGGTACGACCGGCAGGCCGGCCGTGGCGGTCAGCCGGGGGCTGGCCGTGTAGAGCGTGCCGCCGCGGCCGACGACCTGGGCGATCAGCAGGCGTTCGTGCGCCGGCAGGCCGTCGAGTCCCGGGGTCGCGAAGGCCCGTCGGACGTCGTCCTCCGTGTAGCCGATCCGGTCGATGGCGAGATCGGTGTGGAGCACGTCCATGAAGGGGTAGTACTCGTCCTGAACCCCTCGCTCGTAGCCCCACACGAGGTCGTCGCAGCGGCCGACCTGCTCCCAGCTCATGACCACCCCGCCCGCGTCCCCGGCGGCCAGCCGGCCGGCGAAGAAGGCCTTGGCGGCCACCCGGACGGTCTCGTCCTTGCTGTGCATGCCCATGAAGGTCGTGGCGTCGATGAACGCCACCGGGTTCGGGTCAGCCGGCATAGCGCTCGAGCACCTTCCGCATCCGCTCCATCGCGCCGGCGAAGACCTCCGGCTCACGGGCCAGGGCCAGGCGCAGGAAGCGCTCGCCCTTCTCCTTGGTGTTCCAGTAGAAGAAGGTGCCCGGCAGGACGTACACCTCCTCGTCGAAGAGTTCCGCCTGGAGCTGGGTGGCCTTCAGGTGCTCCGGCTTGATGCGGAACCAGGCGACGCTGGTGCCGACGACCGGCTCCTGGAACTCCAGGATGGTGCCGCTGAGGGCGTTGCGCGCGGCCTCGCCGTTGGTGCTGATGATGTCGCGCACGGAGGCGAAACCGTCGGTGATGGAGTCCTCGACGTACTGCGTGACCATGTTGAGGACGAACGGCGAGACGTTCAGCAGGACGCTGGTGTGGAGGTTGTAGACCTCCTCCTGGATGTCCCGGCTGGCCGTGATCATGGCGCACTTGGCGTCCTGGATCGGCCAGGTCTTGCCGGTGTCCTCCATGACCATGTACGTGACGCCGGACTCCTCGAGGAGCCGGTAGATGTCCACCCGGCCGATGCCCTCGTCGCAGAGCGCGAAGGACGCGAAGCAGAAGTCCATCACCAGGACCTTGTCGTGGTCCACGCAGTAGCGGACCACCTCGCGGAAGCCCTCCAGCTTCTCGGCGAGCAGGGTGAACCCGGTGGGGTTGTTCGGGTCGACAAGGTAGATCGCGTCCGCGTCGACCTGCTCGACGAGACGCTCGTAGATGGCGTCCTTCTCGTGCAGCGCCGACTCGGCGAGCGGGGAGATCGGCACCTGCATGTTGCGCAGCAGGTCGACCAGGTTGTCGAAGCAGGGCTCGACCAACTGCACCGACTTGCCGCGCTGCTTGAGGAACATGCCGGCGACCATGGTCGACACGCTGGCGGAGTAGGAAAGGAGCGTGCGGTCCATCGCACGGGCGGTGGGCTGCTGGTGCAGACGGAAGAAGGCGTCGATGAACTGGCGCTCGAAGTGCGCCTGCTGCTTCGACTCGGACTCGTGCCAGAGCTCGGGGAGGCGCGAGACGATCCGCTCCTGGGAGGCGGACTGCCGCTGGTGGGTGTGCGCGTCGGCCAGGTTGAACCGGGTCTTCAGGGCTTCGATCTCGTGCTGGGTGAGGTCGACGAACGTGCTGACGTCTGCCTTGTCGGTCAACGACATGAAGAACTCCCGCTGTCGATACGAATCTCCGTCCGGAATTCCGGCGGCGTGAATGACTGTAGGAGCTTCGAGCGGCCTTGCGAATAACGGCCGGGTCACGCAATTAATAATCACCGCGATGTTCTCCCGGCAAAAAAAAGGAACGACGGCCAGGCATTCCTCGAAAAGGAATGCCTGGCCGTCGTTCGGTGGTGCGGCCGCTTTTCGCGGCGTGTTCGACTACTCAGTGGCGGCCCTCAGGAGGATGTCCTCGTATACCTTCGGGTCGTCCGACGCGATCACCGGCCAGCCGATGCCGTACGCGCCCTCCCAGTCCACGTCGATACCGGGGTTGGGGTGGTCGGAGCCGTCGGGCAGGAACAGATGGGGGCTGCAGTCGACCCGGTCGCTCTTGGCCAGCGCGGCCTGGTCGGCGAGCGCCCGGCGCGCCCGCCCGTCGTCCAGCGCCTCGGTGAGGGCGTCGACGTCGACGACCCCGGTGTCCGCGGCCACGTCCAGGATCACCTTGCGGTGGCTGATGCAGCGGGACTCCGCCCAGAAGGCGCGGCGCAGCCCGAGGTCGAGCTGCTCCGAGGCGTTCAGGCTCTGCGCCTTGGCGGCGAGCACCGCCTCCAGGGCGGGCAGGGTCGTCGAGGGGTAGAGCCAGTCCTTGGCCTGCCACAGCTGCCAGCCGGCGGTCGGTTCGAGGCTGGCCATCCGGGCGACCTCGCTGTCCGTGCCCGGGCGCGGGCTCGGGGCGTCGTTGAGCAGTTCGAGGGGGAACGCGCGCAGGTCGAAGGAGACCTGCTCCTCCAGGCCCAGCCGGGCCCGGGTCTCGTGCAGCCGGTGGATGGCGATGTGCGCGAAGGAACACCAGATGTCGGAGAAGACGGTGACGACTCCGCGCGGCGGGGTCAGATCGGCGGTGGTCGGGTCGGACATGGTTCTCCTCGGTTCTTACGCGGGCGGAGCGACGGCTCGGCCGGTGGGGGACTCGACGGCGTCGAGTGCCGCCTCGAGGTCGAGGTCGGCGCCGGGCAGCCAGGCGGGCAGGGAGGGGATACGGGCCATCGCGTCGAAGAGCCGGGGCACGGCGCTCTCGCGGACGGTCGGCCCGTGGGCGCTCAGCAGCTTCGCGGGGCGCAGGGCTGCCAGCTCGTGGACCGGCCGGAGGAACTTCGCCTCGTCGACCAGCGCGGTCCACGGGGCTATCGCCCGGTTCAGGACCTCGAAGCCGTGGAAGAATTCCTCCTCGGAGAGATCGGCGAACTCCTGGCTGATTTCCTCTGTGACGGTCCCGAAACTGTCGGAGCTGTAGAGCGTTCCATCGGAATGGTCGAACACGGCGAGGGTGCCAGGTGAATCGAAAGTGGGCGGCCGGTGAAAACTCAGCTCACGGTCGCCGACTTTCACGCGACTTCCCGGGTTCGCGGTGACCGCACGGTCCTGCGGAATAGCGAACTCTTCCGATATTCGCGTCAGTGATATGGCGTTGGTGAGCACCTTCGCGTGCGGCGCGGCCTCCAGGATCCGGGCCAGGGCGCCGGTGTGGTCCCGGTCGTCGTGGGTGACGACCACCCAGCGCAGATCGGCCGGCTCGATCAGCGACCAGAGGGAGTCCAGGAAGCCCTCCCGGTCCACGGGCATGCCGGTGTCCACGAGGAGCGGCTCGCCGGACCGGAGCAGGAAGGCGTTCACCGGCTGGTCGCCGAGACCCGGGATGGGCAGCGCCGAGGGAAGGACGTGGATGTCCGGCCCGGCGGTGTAGGGCGCTTTCATGGCACACCTTTCGGTCGGCGGCAGCCGGCGGTCAGACGAGCTGGATGGTCAGGGAGCCGGCGATCAGCAGGGCGAGGCCCAGGGCGCGCGGCTTGGTGAGGGAGCGCTGGGGGAGCTTGAACAGGCCCTTGTGGTCGATCAGGGCCGAGGTGAGCTGCTGGCCCGTCACGGTGAGCGCGATGGTCACCGCCGCGCCGATGGAGGGGATGAGCAGGAAGGTGCCGGTGACGTAGGCGGCGGCGCAGGCGCCACCGAGCCAGCCCCACCAGGGCATCTTCTTCAGCGGGGCGATCTTGGGCTTCGGGGTCTTCCGGGTCGCGTAGAGCACGAGCAGGACGACGGCGATGGTGAAGGTCGCCACGGCGAAGCTGATCACGGCGACGGTGATCGGCTCCTTGAGCTGGGCGCGCAGCTGGGCGTTGACCGCACCCTGCACCGGCAGCACGGCGCCGGCGACGACACCGAGGGCGAGCCAGCCGGCGCGGCCGGCGCTCGACATCTTGGGGGCGCCGGGAGGGGCGGCGGCCTTCATGCCCCGGATGATCACGACGATGCCGGCGAGCACGGCCAGGGCGCCGATGACGATGCCGGCACTCAGGTCCTTCTGCTCGAGACCGAGGAGTCCGAAGAGGTCGAGCGCGAGCGAGGCGAACATCTGGCCGGTGACGAAGAGTCCGACGGCGGCGAGGGCGCCGAGCCGTGGGAAGAGCAGGATGCCGCTGGTGATGTAGAGCGGACTGGCCAGTCCGCCCAGCAGCTGCCAGGGCTCGACGTCCGGCAGTTTGCCGAGCGCGCCGAGTGCTCCGGCCACCACCGCGAGCACGGTCAGCAGACCGGTCGCGACGCCGAGCTGGATGGTCGAGGCGCCGTACGGGGTGCCGACGGCCGAGTTGAGCTGGAGGTTCACCGAGGCCTGGACGGCCAGGAGGCAGCCGACCAGCAGGGCCGCGGCGAGTAGCGCGGTGTGCATCTTGATCTCCCTGGGGCGGGGATGGCGAGCGGGTAAGTGGACACTGAGTCCGTTTAGCATGCCACGGGACATGGCAAACGGACAAGGTGTCCACTTAGCTCCAGGGGAAGTAGGGTCTGGTGCATGAGCGACGACGAGCAGCGGGGACGTGGAGCCGCCTCCGTACACCGGGTCGGCGGGCTCCTCGGCGACCTTCAGGCCGCGGACGACCAGCCGGTCGCCCCGCGCAGACGCGCGGACGCGGAACGCAACCGGGCCCAGATCCTGGCCGCGGCCGAGCAGCTCTTCGCCCAGCAGGATCCGCGGTCCGTCACCATGGACCGGATCGCCAAGGCCGCCGGGGTGGGCCGCGCCACGCTGTACCGGAGCTTCCCCGACCCGTCCTCGGTCGCCGTCGCGCTGCTCGACGAGCACGAGCGCCGGCTCCAGGGGCAGCTCATCTACGGCCCGCCGCCGCTCGGACCCGGCGCGCCCGCCGGGGAGCGGCTCGCTGCGTTCTACCTGGCGATGCTCGACCTGCTCGAACGGCATCTGCCGCTGGCCCTCGGCGCGGAGACCGGTTCCGCGCGCTTCCGGACGGGTGCGTACGGCTTCTGGCGCGTGCACGTCCGCACGCTGCTCGTCGACCACGGGATCCGGGACCCGGACCCGCTGATCGACATCGCGCTCAGCCCGCTGTCACCCGAGCTCTTCCAGTTCCAGCGGCACGAACTCGGTCTGTCGACCGAGCGCATCGGCAGCTCCCTGGCGGACTTCGCCCGCCAGCTGCTGCGGTCGGGGGAGTGAGGGGGGCCGGTCGAAGGAGCGAAGGAGGGGACCGGACGGGCCTGTTCGGGACCTGACGTTCCAGGGCCGAGGCCGGGGCCGGACCGGTCCGCTCGGTGCCGGTGCCCTAGGCGCCGCGCGATCGCCCGGTCGGGTGCACCAGGCCCGGGAGGATCAACTCCCAGATGCGGCCGAGCCGTTGCTCGGCGGGGCCGTGCAGCGCGCCGTTCTCGGCGGTCCTGGGCTCGTCCGTGGACCAGGCCTCGTCGAGCGGCGCTCCCGGGCGGCGCATCTCCAGCTCGACCCCGGTGATCACATAGCCGATCAGCGCGGCGACCGCCGTCGCGTCCACACCGGGGCGCAGGGCCTTCTCCGCCGCCGCGTACCGGGCGAGGCGGGAGACCTCGCGCCGCCAGGGGCAGTCCCCGGACATCCCGGGGTCGGTTAACTGCAGTTCGCGCGCAAGACGTTCACCGGCCCGCGCGACCGGGTCGGTCTCGAAGAGCCGGATCAAGGCGTGCGTGGTGATCACCAGCTTGTCGATCGCGGTGCCTCCCACGCCCTCCGCGGACAGGCAGGCCGACTCGACCGTGATCCGGGTGACCGCGCAGGCCCGCCCGCGTACCGCCGTCGCCAGATCGGCCTTCGTCGCGAAGTGGAAGACCAGCGCCCCGGTGGTGACCCGGGCCTCGCCGGCGATCCTGGCCAGCGAGGCCCGTTCGTACCCGTGCCCGTCGAACACCCTAGCGGCCGCCGACAGGATTTCCTGTCTCGTACGTTCCGCCCGCTGCTGTATCGCCATGAGCTCCCCCGTCGGCTTGCGAGAAGGTGCCGGAGCGTTATGTTCCGGCCCGCGCCTGTGACCGACTCGAAACTATCCGGCCGAGAGGCCATGAAACGTGCCCTCTCGCCCGACCGGCCGGAACTGGGGCTTGACGCGCATCACCGTTCCAGGTCGCGGGCGCCCACCCCGCGCCGAGGGCCCTGGAAGTGACCGGAACCGGGGGTATGACCTGTCAGGTGGATTCAGCCGTTCCGGAGGTGGCGGGCGTCCGTGAACGGGAGCGCGATACGGCCACTCCGGCCAGGCACAGCGCGCCCCCGCCCAGAGTGAGCGGCCCCGGCAGCTCGCCGAGGACCAGCCATGCCATCAGCACGACGAGAGCGGGCACGGCGTACGTCGTCGCGCCCATCCGCCCCGCGGTCGTACGGGCCAGGGCGTAGGCCCAGGTCGTGAAGGCGAGCGCGGTCGGGAAGACCCCGAGATAGATCATGTTCAGGGTCGCCGAAAGCGGCGCCCGGCCCGCCTCGTCGATCAGCTGCCCGGCGAACGGCAGACAGGCCACCGCTCCCACCAGGCAGCCGAAGGTCGTCACCTGGAGCGCGCTGCCGTGGGCGAGCGCCGGCTTCTGCGCCACGACCCCGCCCGCGTACGCCACCGCCGCGAGGAGGCAGAGCAGCACCCCGAGCACCGAGGCGTGCCCGCCGGAGGAGCCGCGGGACATCGACAGGCCCACGGCCACCGCGCCCGCGAAGGACACCGCCATGCCCGCGAGCAGCCGGGGCGGCAGCGACTCCTTCAGGAACCGGGCGCCGAGCAGCGCGATGAGGATCGGCCCGATGTTCACCACCATCGCCGCCGTACCCGCGTCGACCTCCTGCTCACCCCAGTTGAGCACCACCATGTAGACCCCGAACCAGAGCAGGCCCGAGACCGCGATCCCCGGCCAGGCGGCCCGGTGCGGCAGCCCCTCCCGTCGGATCAGGAGCACGGTCCCGAGGACCAGGACCCCGGCGAGCAGGCGTCCGAGTGCGAGCGCGCCGGGGGAGTAGGCCTCTCCGGCGCTGCGGATGGAGACGAAGGCGGAGGCCCACAGGACGACCGTGACTCCGGCGGCGGCGAGGGCGAGCCGCGAGGATTGCTTCTGCATGGCTAGACCGTAGGGCGAGGACGCTTCGGCGTTCACCGCAATATTCCCGGAGCGCGAGGGCGGGGCGTGCGCGCGGCGGTGCGGACCGTGCGGGCGGCGGTCCGGGCGGTGCGGAGGGTCACCGCAGCGTCTCCGGGGCGATGCCCAGGGACGCGTACAGCGCGCTCTCGCCCGCCCCGGTCACCTTCACGGCCCGCTCGGACCCGATCCGCACGCACCAGCCGGCGTCCAGCGCGTGCCGGCACAGTGCGGCGCCCGCGAGCCCGGCGAGGTGCGGGCGCCGCTCGGTCCAGTCGAGACAGCCGCGCGCGACGGGCCGTCGCCCCCGCCGTTCGAGGGGGATGCCCAGCTCGCCGAACCAGGCGAGACCCGGGTCGGTCAGCGCGAACCCGGTGTCCTGGCGCAGCAGTCCGCGCACGGTCATCGCCTCGGTGATCGCGATGCCGAGCCGCCCCGCGAGATGGTCGTAGCAGGTCCGTCCCCGGGCCATCGCCCGCCCGGCGTTCGCGGCGCCCAGGGAGCGGTGCGGGGCGGCCACCGGCGGCTCGGAGCGCGCGGTCAGGTCCTCGACGAGATGCGCGATCCCGGCGTCGGCGAGGCGCACGTACCGGTGGCGCCCCTGCCGCTCCTCGGCGAGCACCCCGCCGGTGACCAGCTTTCCGAGGTGCTCGCTGGCCGTGGAGGGTGCCACGCCCGCGTGCCGGGCGAGTTCTCCGGCGGTCCAGGCACGCCCGTCGAGCAGGGCGAGCAGGAACGCGGCGCGGGTCTCGTCCGCGAAGAGCGCCGCGAGCGCGGCGAGGTCACTGGCTGCCATGCGTCCAGCGTCCCGCACTCACGCTTCGGTGGCGGCCGAAGTGTCGTGCGGAGCCCCGTTCCGGGCCTCGTACTGCAGGCGCAGCCCGTCGAGCAGGGCCCGCAGGCCCGTGTCGAAGGCGCCCTCGTCGACTTTCTGGCGGTGTTCGGCCAGCCGGTGCGCCTGCCCGAGGTGGGGGTAGTCGGCAGGGTCGTAGGCCGTCTCGTCGTCGACGAAACCACGGGCGAAGGAGCCCAGGGCGGAGCCGGTGACGAAGTACCGCATCAGGGCGCCGATGGAGGTGGCCTGGGCGGGCGGCCAGCCGGCCCGGACCATCGCGCCGAAGACGGCGTCCGCGACGCGCAGGCCCGCGGGGCGGCGGCCGGGTCCCTGGGCGAGCACCGGGACGATGTGGGGGTGGTCGGCGAGGGCGGCGCGGTAGGAGACGGCCCAGTCGCGCAGCGCGGTCAGCCAGTCGCGGCCGTCGGACTCCGCGAACATCGACAGGTCGATCTTGGCGCTCACCGCGTCGGCGACGGCGTCGAGGATCTCGTCCTTCGTACGGAAGTGGTTGTAGAGCGAGGGCCCGCTCACCCCGAGTTCGGCGGCGAGCCGCCGGGTCGAGAGCGCGTCGAGACCCTCGGCGTCCACGAGCGCGCCCGCCGTCTCGACGATGCGGTCTCGGCTGAGCAGGGGCTTGCGCGGTCGGGCCATGGCGCACATAGTAGGCCCGCACAGAAAAAACTAGCAGTGGTAATTAATGACCGGCCGGGCGGCGCCCGGGTAAGGGGTGGCACCGTGGATCTGGCGCTGAGCGAGGAGCAGGAAGCCGTACGGCGGCTCGCCGAGGACTTCGTCGCACGCGAGGTCACCCCGCACGCCGTCGCGTGGGACCGCGCCGAGGAGGTGGACCGGGCGATCGTGAAGAAGCTCGGCGCCGTCGGCTTCCTCGGGCTCACCATCCCGGAGGAGTACGGCGGCTCCGGCGGCGACCACCTCGCGTACTGCCTGGTGACCGAGGAGCTCGGCCGCGGCGACTCCTCCGTCCGCGGCATCGTCTCCGTCTCCCTCGGCCTGGTCGCCAAGACCGTCGCCGCCTGGGGCAGCGAGGAGCAGAAGTCGGCGTGGCTGCCCCGGCTCGCCTCCGGCGAGGCGCTCGGCTGCTTCGGCCTCACCGAGCCCGGCACCGGCTCCGACGCCGGGAACCTCGCCACCCGCGCCGTGCGGGACGGCGACGCCGGCGACTACGTGATCAACGGCGCCAAGATGTTCATCACCAACGGCACCTGGGCCGATGTCGTCCTGCTCTTCGCCCGCACCAACGACACCCCCGGCCACAGGGGCGTCTCCGCCTTCCTCGTCCCCGCCGACACCCCCGGCCTCACCCGACGCCCCGTCCGCGGCAAGCTCGGCCTGCGCGGACAGGCGACCGCGGAACTGGTCCTGGAGGACGTCCGCGTCCCGGCCGACGCGATGCTCGGCCCCGAGGGCAAGGGCTTCACCGTCGCCATGTCCGCCCTCGCCAAGGGCCGGATGTCGGTCGCCGCGGGCTGTGTCGGCATCGCCCAGGCCGCCCTCGACGCGGCCGTGCGGTACGCGGGGGAGCGCGAGCAGTTCGGAAAGCCCATCGCCTCGTACCAGCTCGTGCAGGAGCTGATCAGCGACATCGCCGTCGACGTGGACGCCGCCCGGCTGCTCACCTGGCGGGTCGCCGATCTGATCGACCGGGGCCAGGAGTTCGCCACCGCCGCCTCCAAGGCGAAGCTGTACGCCTCCGAGGCCGCCGTCCGTGCCGCGAACAACGCCCTCCAGGTCTTCGGCGGCTACGGCTACATCGACGAGTATCCCGTCGGCAAGCTGGTCAGGGACGCGCGGGTGATGACCCTGTACGAGGGCACCAGCCAGATCCAGAAGCTCATCATCGGCCGGGCGCTGACGGGGGTCTCGGCCTTCTGAGCCTCGTACCCGCCGGGACCCCTCCTGAGTACGAGGCTGAGTACGCGGACGGATGTGGCGCCCGCCACATCCGTCCGATGCTGTGCTCATGAGCGACACACCGGTCAAGCAGCAGAACACCGCCGCCTACTACATGCAGGCCGTCCTCTCCTTCGGGATCGCCCTCGCGGCCGTGGCCGTCGGGGTCTTCCAGCTGGAGGCCAGTGCCTGGGTCCGCGCCTTCCTCGCCGTCTCGGTGCTCTACCTCACGACCTCGGCCTTCACCCTCGCCAAGGTCGTCCGCGACCGCCAGGAGGCCGGGCAGATCGTCAGCCGGGTCGACCAGGCCCGTCTGGAGAAGCTCCTCGCCGAGCACGACCCCTTCCAGAAGCTCTGAGCCGCCGATCTCCGTCAGGGGCACCTATCTGTCGAGATCACCGCTCTCCGTGAAGATCACCGATCTCTAAGCGCTTGCTCACCCTCGTTGTATGGTGTTGGTCCTGACGGGGTCCGAGAAGGAGTGTGGGATGAGCGTGGCGGAGGAGACGCCCGGGGGCGAGGACATGCCCTGGGGCGAGGTCACGCCCGAGGCGGCCAGGCGGCTGCTGGTGGCCGCCGTCGAGGCGTTCGCCGAGCGCGGCTACCACGCCACCACCACCCGGGACATCGCCGGCCGCGCGGGCATGAGCCCGGCCGCGCTCTACATCCACTACAAGACCAAGGAAGAGCTGCTCCACCGGATCAGCCGGATCGGTCACGACAAGGCGCTGGAGATCCTCCGCGCCGCGGCCGCCGGCGACGGCACGGCCGCCGAGCGCCTGGCCGACGCCGTCCGCTCCTTCGTCCGCTGGCACGCCGAGCGCCACACGACCGCGCGGGTCGTCCAGTACGAGCTCGACGCCCTCGGCCCCGAGCACCGCGCCGAGATCGTGGAACTGCGCCGCGAGTCCGACGCGGCGGTGCGCGGCATCATCGACGAGGGCGTGGCGGCGGGCGAGTTCGACGTACCGGACGCGCCCGGCACCACGGTCGCCGTGCTCTCGCTCTGCATCGACGTCTCGCGCTGGTTCAACACCCAGGGCCGGCGGACGCCCGACGAGGTCGGCGCGCTCTACGCCGACCTCGTCCTCCGGATGGTCGGCGCTCAGAAGAAGTAGCGGGAGACCGACTCGGCGAAGCAGACCGGCTTCTCGGAGCCCTCGCGCTCGACCGTCACGGCCGCCGTCACCTGCACACCGCCGCCCGCCTCCTCGACCTTGGTCAGGACGGCCGTGGCGCGCAGCCGCGAGCCGACCGGGACCGGGGCCGGGAAGCGGACCTTCTCGGTGCCGTAGTTGAGGCCCATCTTCATGCCCTCGACCCGCAGCACCTGCGGGACGAACAGCGGCAGCAGCGACAGGGTCAGATAGCCGTGCGCGATGGTGGTGCCGAACGGCCCGTCGGCGGCGCGCTCGGGGTCCACGTGAATCCACTGGTGGTCCCCGGTCGCGTCAGCGAAGAGGTCGATCCGCTTCTGGTCGATCTCCACCCAGTCGCTGTGCCCCAGCTGCTCGCCGACCCCCGCGCGCAGCTCCTCGGCGGAGGTGAAGATCCTCGGCTCGGCCATGTTCCTGTTCCTCTCTGGTACGGCATACCCAACGGTCGGTATCTAAGCGCTTGCTCAGCATCATGGGTGAGCGGGCCGCTGTCAACGGACGGACCAGTAGGGTCGCGGGGTGCCGCAGATTCCAGAGAAGATCCACGAACTCACCGTCGGCCAGCTCTCCGCCCGAAGCGGGGCCGCCGTCTCCGCCCTCCACTTCTACGAGGCGAAGGGGCTCATCAACAGCCGCCGCACCACCGGCAACCAGCGCCGCTACGGCCGCGACACCCTGCGCCGGGTCGCCTTCGTCCGCGCCGCGCAGCGCGTGGGGATCCCGCTGGCCACGATCCGCGAGGCGCTCGCCCAGCTCCCCGAGGAGCGCACACCCACGAACGAGGACTGGGCCCGGCTGTCGGGCGCCTGGCGTGCCGAGCTCGACGAGCGCATCAAGCAGCTCGGCCGGCTCCGCGACCACCTGACGGACTGCATCGGCTGCGGCTGCCTGTCCCTGGAGACCTGCGTCCTGTCCAACCCCGACGATGTCTTCGGCGAGCGGATGGCGGGCTCCCGCCTGCTCCCGGTACGCAACCAGGCCCTGGAAGACACCCCCTAGCGGGTGTCCGCGAGGGCGGCGGTCACCAGCTCGGCGTTGGAGCGTGCCGGTGTGCCGTCCGGCAGCAGCAGGGTGTCCTCCAGGCCGATCCGGGCGGCCAGGCCCAGGCGGCGGGCGAGCCGCAGCCCCGGCCACGCCCCGCCGTCCGTCCCGTGGAGCAGTACCGGTACCCCCGGCGGGAGTGCGAGCCCGGCGAGCAGGTCACGCGCGGCCGCCTCGCCCTGCGGTCCGGGCTCCGGGGCCGGAATCCCGGCGACGACCCGCCGGACCCGGGGCCCGAGCGGGGAGAGTGCGAAGCGGGCCGGGCCGTCCGTACGGGACCACAGCGCGGCCTCGACCCCGATTCCGCGCTCCAGGAGGGCCGCCGCCACCTCCTCGGCGCCCGGCTCGTGCCAGTCCACCGACACCAGGTCGGGCAGCACGTCCCAGGAGCGGATCCGCTCCGGCCGGCGCCCCGGATCGGGCTCGGCGGACGCGGTGGTGGCGACCCGCACCGGGGCGCCGACCGCCGCCCGTACCGACGCCAGCACCGGTGTCAGCACCCGGGGCGAGAGCGACGTACCCCCGCACGGCGTACGGGGATGCACCCGCACCTCGCGCGCACCCGCCGCCACCGCCCGCGCCGCGGACTCCGCGAGCGCCTCCGGCGACATCGGCACCGCGGCCGAATCCCCGGGCCCCCGTGTCCCGTTGAGGCAGACCTGGAGCACCGGAGGCACATCGGACCCCGGGGCGCTCACGCCGCCGAAGCCAGCGAGCGGTTCCACTCCTCGCGGGCGCGGGCCAGTGCCCCCGAGGTGAGCACCGCACGCGGCACGCCCACCCCGCAGTCCCCGCAGACCGGCCCGAGCCAGGGCTCGTACGCGTCACCGGGTCCGGTCCACGCGATCCGCGGCCCGGCGCACACCGGGCACCGCTCGCCCGGTCCGCGCTCCAGGGCCGTGATCAGCCGCCGCAGCACCTCCGGCAGCGGGTCCGACGGATGCACGGCCGGATCGCCGCACCGCACCACGCCGTTGCCGCCCCAGACGCGCCGGTGCCAGTCGTCGAGGGAACCGAGCCCGCGCAGGCCCTCGTGTTTCTCCCGCCGCCGCCGGGCGGCGAACTCCTCCTCGTACGCGAGCCACACGGCCCGCGCCTCCTCCAGCTCGTCGAGCGCGGCGATCAGCCGCCCGGGATCGAGCTCCCGGTCCTCGGGTCCGAACCTGTGCCTGCGGCACAAGTGGTCCCACGTGGCCCGGTGCCCGTACGGCGCGAACCGCTCCAGACACTTGCGCAGGGAGTACCTGCGCAGGGCCGTGTCGCACCCCGGATCGCGCACCTGTCTCGCGAGACTCCGGAAACCGGCCATCTCTCGCCACCTCCGTCGCTTGTCCTTCCGCGGTATCAGAGGGACGAACGAGCGCCCCGCCGTGTTCCATCGAAATTCCGATGGCAGCCATCAGTGGTGCGCGAGGTGCTCCCGAGAGAGGGCGGAACCGCGGAGTCCGGTGTGACCCCGGCCCGGTCCACCGGCCGGTCCGGACCCGTCCACCGGCCTGTCTGGGCTCTGTCCGCCGACGGACCCGGACCCGGACCCGTCGACCGGCCGCCCGGACTCGCTCTAGCGGCCGACCCCGGCCGCCGACACCACCACCCGGGCCAGCTCGGGACGGCAGATGTCGCTGTGCGAGCGGACCACCTCCGCCGTGTCCACGCTCACGCACCCCAGGGCCGGCACCCCCTCGCGCAGGGCCGTCGCCAGGCTCCGTACCGGCGTCCCGGGCACCGCCCGGACCCCGTCGTGCCCGATCGCTCCCCAGCGCGGATCGTCGGAGCCGAGCACTCCGGCCGCGGGGCCGAACGACTCGGAGTCGCCCGCGAGGCGGGACGCCAGCGGGTACATCACCCCGAGCGCCGAGTCGTGCCGCGAGTAGCAGGCCACCACGGGCCCCCTGACCCGGAGCTGCACGTCCCGCAGGGAGCCGGAGCGCCCGGCGTCGTGCGGCAGCCTCGCCGCGAACGCGTAGTGCGAGAAGGCGCCCTGGAGGAGGGTCACGGAGGCGACCGGACGGGCCCCCGACGGCAGTCCCTTGAGCGCGTACGCGACGAGCCGGGCGCCCATGCTGTGGCCCACGAGGTGCACGCGGAGGCCGGGCGCGGCCCGGGCGACCTCGCCGAGCAGCGGCCCCAGACCCGATGCGCCGACCTGCCCCGCCCGCTTCTTCATCACGTAGTACGTGGCCTGCCGCAGCACCTCCCGGGCGCCCTTCCAGTACCGCTTGAGGCCCGCCCCGAAGCCTTCGACCGGTACGGCCTCCGTGTCTCCGTCCGCCGCCAGCGCCTCGGTGAACAGGGCGCACACCTCGACCGGGTCGGCGACCAGGAACGCCGGCACCGGCTCCCGGGGCCCGGCGGCCCCCTCCCTGTCCGCTGCGGTGGACACGTCCGTCAACTCCCGCAGCAGCGAACCGAACTCGGCGAACGCGCTCTCCTCGGGCGGTGCCGTCACGAGCAGTTCGGTGAGCCGGTCGAGGACCGGTTCCTTCTCCGGGAGGACCGTCACGAGGGCCCGGTAGTCGGGGACCGGTTCGCCGGTGAACATCATCGACGGCCAGATCACCCCCGCGTACCCGGCCTCGACCCCCGGAGCGAGCAGCCCCGGGAAGGGCTCGAAGAAGTCGGAGCAGAGGCGGGTGGCGCCGGACGGGGAGCTGTTCCACCCGTGCGCGAGCATCACCAGATCGGTGACGCCCTGGCGGGCCAGTGCGGCGAGGGCCGCGGACTGCCCCGCGGGTCCGTCGCCCTCCTTGTCGAAGGTGATCTCCCGGTACGGCTCCACACTCATCCCGGTCACGGCCCGACCGTCCCTCCACGTCGAGGTGGCCGCCGCGCCCCGGGCGCGTACTGCGCGGGCGGCGGCTCCATGGCAAGGATGCCCGCGCGGGGCCCCGGCCAGACCTCGGCCGGGACCCGTACTGTTCCGGCCCCGAAGGCCGGTCCACGCGCGCGTACCCTCGCTCGGCGCACCCGCCCGCCGTCTCGCCGGGAGGCCCGTTCAGCGCAGCCGCGCCGCCGTGATCCGGGGGAAGTGGACGAGCAGATCGAACGCGGTGGACAGCCGGACCGGAGCCTCGGTGCCCGGCCAGGGGTAGACGGTCCCGATGACCCGGCTCGGCCGGTGCGTGCCGAGCCAGTCGCGCGCCGCCGGTGTCGTGCGCCGCAGGTCCAGGTAGAAGGCGCCGGGCGACACCCGGTCCAGGGTGCGGGCGTTGCTGTCGGGGCCGAGCGTGCCGACGGTGAAGCGCCGGAGCGGCTCGCCGGGGGCCTCGGTGTCGTGCGCGTTGAAGGAGCCCCGGCCGAAGGAGGCGCCGACGCTCACGTAGTCCCGGCCGAGAGCGTCCCGCAGGAAGGCGCCCTGGAGGCGCGGGTACTGGTCCGGATCCGTGGTCTCGTAGCCCACGTGCCCGTTGTGCGCGGAGAGCAGGATCCGGCCGCCGGTCTGCCGCTGCCACCACACGGTGTTCTCGGCCATGATCCGGTCGCGGTAGAGCATCGCCGCGGCGATCCCCTCGTCCGTCAGCATGTCGTGGGCGTACTCGGTGCCGACCTGGGCGATGGCCCGCGCGTGCTGGACGGCCCATGCCGCCGCGGCACGCGCGCGGGGGTCCTTCCCCGGCCGCTGCCGCTCCAGGAGGGCGAGGGCCGTGTTCACCTCGGTGGCCATCCGCTGCCGTTCGGGGCGGGGCCTGGTCATGTACCCCTTCATCCAGGCCTCCACCTCGCCCGTCGGACGCGAGGCCCGGTACAGCTCCTGGAAGCGGGGGAGGAGCGCGGGGTGGGTGCGCGCCACGTACGAGGTCACCTCGTCGAAGAGGTTCGCGCCCGCGTAGCCGAGGTCGTTGCCCATGAAGCGGACCTGGTGGCCGGGGTGGAGCTGGTTGTGCCGTCGCATCCACCGGAACAGGTCGAGGTACTCCTCCGTGTTCCAGAGGCGGTACGACTCCTGGAACTCGTCCCGCATGATCGCCCGGATGTCGCCGCGGCCGGTGCGCACCCAGTCGTCGACGAGCAGCCCGGTGGACCAGTTGGCCTCCAGGGCGAAGGTGGTGAAGCCCTTCCGCTCCACGAGGTGTTCGAAGATCCGGTGCTTGGCGGTGAAGAACTCGGCCGAGCTGTGGGTGGCCTCGCCGATGCCGACGACCTTGGCCGGGCCGATCATCCGGTCGAGCGGACGCAGGTCGGTCAACGGCTCTGCGGTACGGGCGAGTTCGCGCGCGGGATCGGGGGCGGCCGGATTTCCTGCCGCTCCCGCGGCGGGCGCGAGGGTGCCGAGGCAGGCGGCGACAAGAAGTCCGACAAGGGGCAGCCGACGTCGTAAGGAGATGGTGGAGAGGTTCATGGGACAAGCGTGGTCGGCGGGACCCGCCGGGGACATCCGGCCCCCACCCCTGTGCACCGGGGGACAGCCCCACCGGGCTCCGCGGACCGCCGGCCTCACGGACCGCCGGCCGGCAACGCTCACCGGCCGTCGACTCCCGTCGCCCGTCAACTCCCGTCGCCCGTCAACTCCCGTCGGCCGTCGGCACCCCGGCCGCCGGCCCCGCCGGCCGACCGGCTCCCTAGCGGTAGAGCAGGTACTCCTTCCGCACCGCACGGAAGGCCGCCAGGTCCTCCTGCCACGCCCCGACCGTCTCGTCCACGCCCGCGCCCGCGTCGATCAGCGTCCGCACCCGGGTCGAACCGGTCAGCTTGTCGATCCAGTTGTCCGGGCGCCAGGCGAAGCCGGACCACGAGCTCCGGGCCGTGACCAGGAGCCCGATCCCGGTCCGTACCGGGTCGAAGGTCTCCCGGTCGTGGACGTGCAGCTGCACCCCGCCCACGGTCTTCCCCTGGAACTTGGAGAAGGTCGGCGCGAAGTACGCCTCGCGGAACCGGACCCCGGGCAGGCCGAGCGCGTTCGCCGCCTCCGCCCACCGCCGGTCGACCCCCTCGGCGCCGAGGAGTTCGAAGGGGCGGGTGGTGCCCCGGCCCTCGGACAGGTTCGTCCCCTCGAAGAGACAGGTGCCGGAGTAGACGAGGGCGGTCTCGGGCGTCGGCATGTTCGGGCTGGGCGGCACCCAGGGCAGCCCGGTCGTGTCGAAGAAGTCGGTGCGGCGCCAGCCCGTCGTCCGCACGGTCTCCAGGGCGACCGGCGTCGCCAGGAACTCGCCGTTGAAGAGGCGTGCCAGCTCGGCCACCGTCATGCCGTGCGCCTGTGCGATCGGCTCGCGCCCGACGAAGGTGGCGAACGCCCGGTCCAGGACCGGGCCGAGGGCCGTCCGCCCGGTCACCGGGTTCGGCCGGTCCAGGACCACGAACCGCTTCCCGGCGAGGGAGGCGGCCACCATGCAGTCGTACAGGGTCCAGATGTACGTGTAGAAGCGCGCGCCGACGTCCTGGATGTCGAAGACGACCGTGTCCACCCCGGAGGCGGTGAAGACGTCGGCGAGCGGCTGCCCGCTCTTCAGGTACGTGTCGTAGACGGGCAGTCCGGTCGCCGGGTCGTCGTACCGTCCCTCGGAGCCGCCCGCCTGCGCGGTGCCGCGGAAGCCGTGCTCGGGGCCGAAGACGGCGACCAGGTCCACCCGCTCGTCGGCGTGCATCACGTCCACGATGTGCCGGGCGTCCCGGGTGATCCCGGTCGGATTGGTGACGACGCCGACCCGCTCGCCGGCCAGCGGGGCGTAGCCGTCGTCGGCGAGACGGTCGAAGCCGGTCCGTACCCGCCCGTGCCCCTGCTGCTCTCCCGCCGCCGAGGCGCCGGGCGCGGTGGCCGCGACCGCCCCGAGGGCGCCTCCGGCGGCCAGCAGACTCCGTCGGGACAGGCTCATGCGGAAACCTCCTCGATCGCCGGCCCCGGCCGGGGCGTGACATGGGCACGCACGCTAGCGCTCCCGCCGCCCCCGGGGAACGAGGCGTGCGGGCGGCGCTCTTCCGTCCTTCCATACCGACTGGTTAGTCTGTCGGCGTCGTCACAGCGGAGAGGTGGGTCCATGAGCGAGGGCACGAACCAGGTCCAGGGCGCCGGAGTCGTCGTCACGGGAGCCGGCGGCGGCATCGGTGCCGCCCTCGCGCGCCGGTTCGCCGCCGAGGGGGCCCGGGTCGTCGTCAACGACCTCGACCCCGTCCGCACCAAGGCCGTCGCCGAGGAGATCGGCGCCTTCGCCGTCCCCGGGGACGCCTCCGCCGTCGTCGCCGAGGCCCGCGAGGCCCTCGGCGGCACCGTCGACATCTGGTGCGCCAACGCGGGACTCTCCTCGCCCGGCGACGCCTTCGCCGACGAGGACGTCTGGGCGGCCGCCTGGGACGTCAACGTCATGGCCCACGTCCGCGCGGCCCGCGCCCTGCTCCCCGACTGGCTGGAGCGCGGCAGCGGCCGCTTCGTCTCCACCGTCTCCGCCGCCGGACTGCTCACCATGATCGGCGCGGCGCCGTACAGCGTCTCCAAGCACGGCGCGTACGCCTTCGCCGAATGGCTCTCCCTCACCTACCGGCACCGCGGTCTCGCCGTCCACGCCATCTGCCCGCAGGGCGTCCGTACGGACATGCTCACGGCCGCGGGAACGGCCGGCGAGCTCGTCCTCGCCCCCACCGCCATCGAGCCCGAGGACGTCGCCGACGCCCTCCTCGACGCCATCGCCGCCGACCGCTTCCTGGTCCTGCCGCACCCCGAGGTGGCCGGCTACTACCGCAACCGGGCGACCGACCCCGAGCGCTGGCTCGGCACCATGAACCACGTGCAGCGGGCCTGGGAGACGGGCGCCCGTTAGCCGTACCCCCACGGATGGGAAGATCTAGCGGCGGGAACACGTTCCGCTGACCGAAAACGATCACCAAGGAAGGCGGCGGGGCATGGCCAGGACGACGGAAGGGAGCGGCACACCCGTCCCCCAGAGGCTCCTCGCCGCCGCCACCCGGCTCTTCGCCGAGCGGGGATACGACCGCACCTCCGTCCAGGAGATCGTCGAGGCCGCCGGGGTCACCAAGGGTGCGCTCTACCACTACTTCGGCTCCAAGGAGGACCTCCTGCAGGAGGTCTACTCCCGCGTCCTGCGCCTCCAGCAGGAGCGCCTCGACGCCTACGCCGACGCCGACGCGCCCATCGAGGACCGGCTGCGCGACGCCGCCGCCGACGTGGTCGTCACCACCATCGAGAACCTCGACGACGCCGCCATCTTCTTCCGCTCCATGCACCACCTCAGCCCGGAGAAGAACAAGCAGGTCAGGTCCGAGCGGCGCCGCTACCACGAGCGGTTCCGCGCCCTGGTCGAGGAGGGGCAGCGGGCCGGGGTGTTCTCCTCGGCGACCCCCGCCGACCTGGTCGTCGACTACCACTTCGGCTCGGTGCACCACCTCTCCACCTGGTACCGCCCGGACGGCCCGCTCACCCCTGAGCAGGTCGCGGGCCACCTCGCCGATCTCCTGCTCCGGGCCCTGCGCCCCTGAGGCCGCGCGGGCTTCCCCGGGGGTGAGCGGGCCGCCGGGGCCCCTACAGGTACTTCTTCAGCTCCCGGCGCGCCAGGGACCTCTGGTGCACCTCGTCCGGCCCGTCCGCGAGCTTCAGCGTCCGCGCCGCCGCCCACAGTTCGGCCAGCGGGAAGTCCTGCGAGACCCCGCCCGCCCCGTGCGCCTGCACGGCCTTGTCGATGATGTCGACGACCGCGCGCGGGGTCGCGATCTTGATGGCCTGGATCTCGGTGTGCGCGCCCCGGTTGCCGACGGTGTCCATGAGCCACGCCGTCTTGAGGACGAGGAGCCGCAGCTGCTCGATCGTCACCCGCGCGTCGGCGATCCAGTTCTGCACGACGCCCTGCTGGGCGATGGTCTTCCCGAAGGCGGTACGGGAGACGGCGCGCCGGCACATCAGCTCGACGGCCCGCTCGGCCATGCCGATGAGCCGCATGCAGTGGTGGATGCGGCCGGGGCCGAGCCGGGCCTGGGCGATGGCGAAGCCGCCGCCCTCCTCGCCGATGAGGTGTGAGGCGGGGACGCGGACGTCGTCGAAGAGCACCTCGGCGTGGCCGCCGTGGGAGTGGTCCTCGTACCCGTAGACCCGCATCGCGCGCCGCACCTCGACGCCGGGGGTGTCGCGGGGCACGAGGATCATCGACTGCTGGCGGCGGGGGTCGGCCCCGTCGGGGTCGGTCTTGCCCATGACGATGAAGATCTTGCAGTCGGGGTTCATCGCCCCGGAGATGTACCACTTGCGGCCGTCGACGACGTAGGAGTCGCCGTCCCGCCGGATCCGGGTCTCGATGTTGGTCGCGTCGGAGGAGGCGACCTCGGGCTCGGTCATCGCGAAGGCGGAGCGGATCTCGCCCGTGAGAAGCGGCTCCAGCCACTGCTTCTTCTGCGCCTCGTCGCCGAACTGGGCGAGCAGCTCCATGTTCCCGGTGTCCGGGGCGGCGCAGTTGAGGGCGGTCGGGGCCAGGTGGGGGCTGCGTCCGGTGATCTCGGCGAGCGGCGCGTACTGGAGGTTGGTGAGCCCGGCCCCGTACTCCGCGTCCGGGAGGAAGAGGTTCCAGAGGCCCTGCCGCTTGGCCTCGGCCTTGAGCTCCTCGACGACCGCCGGGGTGTCCCACGGGGAGGTGAGCAGGGCGCGCTGCTCCTCGGCGGTGGCCTCGGCCGGGTGGACGTGCTCGTCCATGAAGGCGAGGAGTTTCGACCGCAGGTCCTCGGTTCGGGCGTCGTAGGCGAAGTCCATGGTGGTTCAGCCCTCCTGAAGGGTGGTGAGGCCGTGCTCGATGAAGACGGGGACGAGTTCGCCGATGCGGTCGAAGCCCGCGCCGACCGTCTGCCCGAGGGTCCAGCGGTAGTGGATGCCCTCCAGGATCACGGCGAGCTTGAACCAGGCGAAGGCGGTGTACCAGGCGAGCCCGGAGGTGTCCCGGCCCGAGCGGGCCGCGTAGCGCTCGACCAGTTCGGCGGCGCTCGGGTGCCCGGGGGCGGTGGCGGTGGTGGAGACGGGGGAGTCCGGCAGGCCGAGTGGCGTGCTGTACATGACGAGCAGGCCGAGGTCGGTGAGCGGGTCGCCGAGGGTGGACATCTCCCAGTCGAGGACGGCCCGGATGCGGTCGTCCCCGTCGATGAGGACGTTGTCGAGCCGGTAGTCGCCGTGGATCACGGTGGGCGGCGGGGAGACGGGCAGCGCGCGGCCGAGGGCGGCGTGCAGCTCGTCGATTCCGGCCAGTTCGCGGCCGCGGGAGGCGTCGAGCTGCTTGCCCCAGCGGCGCAGCTGCCGGTCGAGGAAGCCGTCGGGGCGCCCGAAGTCGCCGAGTCCGACGGCTTCCGGGTCCACGGCGTGCAGGTCGACGAGGGTGTCGACGAGCCCGAGGACGGCGGCGCGGGTGCGCTCGGGGCCGAGCGGGGCGAGTTCCCGGGCGGAGCGGTAGGGCGTGCCCTCGACGAACTCCATGACGTAGAAGGGCGCTCCGAGCACGGAGTCGTCCTCGCAGAGCAGCAGTGTCTCCGGGACGGGGACGCCGGTGGTGTGGAGGGCGCTGATGACCCGGTGCTCGCGCCGCATGTCGTGGGCGGTGGCGAGGACGTGGCCGAGCGGGGGCCGGCGGACGACCCAGCGGCCGGTGCCGTCGGTCACGACGTACGTCAGGTTCGAGCGGCCGCCTTCGATCAGCCGGGCTTCGAGGGGGCCGGACACCAGGCCGGGGCGCTCGCGGTCGAGGTGGCGGCGCAGCTGCTCGGGGTCGAGGCCTGGCGGCGGGGCGGAACTCATACGTGCGTACCTCCGGATCGGCTTCGGTCGGCGTTCATGATGACCGACCAGTCGGTATGTCGTCCAGAGGCGTGCCGGGAAAGCGGGCCCCGCCCTCTGGTCGCCGATCGTGTCTCTGAATAGAGTTCACATATGGATGCGAAGCTGATCGTCGACGAAGTCCGGCTGACCCCGATCCTCATCTCCGACCCGCCTCTCCTCAACGTCCAGGGGGTGCACCAGCCCCTGACGCCCCGGCTCGTGGTCGAAGTGATCACGAGGGGAGGAGTGAGCGGCCTGGGGGAGACCTACGGCGACGGCGTGTACCTGGACCTCGCCCGGCCGCTGGCCGAAGCGCTCCCGGGGCGGCCGGTCACGGACATGAACGGTCTTTTCGCGCTCGCCGAAGAGACGGATCCCCACCGCTCGGCCCCCGCGGCTGGCGAGGAGGGGGTCGACGCCGGCGGCCTGCGCGGAGTCCGCACCGCCGACAAGCTCCGCCTCTCCGTCGTCTCCGCCTTCGAGACCGCCTGCCTCGACGCCCTCGGCAAGACCCTCGGCCTGCCCGTCCACGCCCTGCTCGGCGGCAAGGTCCGCGACACGGTCGAATACAGCGCCTACCTCTTCTACCGCTGGGCCGCCCACCCCGGCGCGGACACCCCGGAGCCGGCCGACGACTGGGGACCGGCCCTCGACCCCGCCGGCATCGTCGCCCAGGCCCGCCGCTTCGACCGTGCGTACGGCTTCCGCTCCTTCAAGCTCAAGGGCGGGGTCTTCGAACCCGAGCGGGAGATCGCCGCGATCCGCGCGCTCGCCGAGGCGTTCCCCGGCCGCCCGCTCCGGCTCGACCCCAACGGCGCCTGGTCCGTGGAGACCTCGCTCGCCGTCGCGCACGAACTGAGCGACGTCCTGGAGTACTTGGAGGACCCGGCGAGCGGCACCGACGCGATGGCCGAGATCGCCGCCCGCACGGACGTGCCGCTCGCCACCAACATGTGCGTGACCACCTTCGAGGAGGTCCCGGAGGCCTTCGCGAAGGGGGCGGTACGGATCGTCCTCTGCGACCACCACTACTGGGGCGGCCTCGGGCGCACCCGCGAACTGGCCGCGCTCTGCCGGACGTACGGCGTCGGGCTCTCCATGCACTCCAACACCCACCTGGGCATCAGCCTCGCCGCGATGACCCAGGTCGCCGCCACCCTGCCCGAGCTCCACCATGCCTGCGACACCCACTATCCGTGGCAGACGGAGGACGTCGTCACCACCCGCCCCGTCTTCCGGGACGGGCGGCTCGCCGTCTCCGACGCGCCCGGTCTCGGCGTCGACCTCGACCGGGCCGCGCTCGCCGCCCTGCACCGCCGCTGGCTCGACGACGACGGGACCCACCGGGACCGCGACGACGCGGCGGCGATGCGCGTCGCGGACCCGGAGTGGCACACCCCGAAGATCCCCCGCTGGTGACCTTCGCGGCCACCCACGCGGCCACGCGTGGGTGGCCACCGGCACTCCACCGTCACGCGTGGCAGGCCACCGGCACCCCGCCGTTCATCGCGGCCATGTCGCCGAAGACCTCGACGGGGTCGAGCGGCGAGCCCTCCGGAAGCCCCGCGAGCTCCGCGTACGCCCGGTGCAGGTTCGCCACCAGACGCTCGCTCTCCCGCCACGCCGCGAACTCGCCGAGCTCCGCCCGCCGCGCCGTCTCCAGCGGCGTCGCCCCCTCGGCGTACCCCTCCGCGGCCAGCTCCCGCACCCACAGCAGATACCGCTCCGTGGCGTCGTACGCCGAGGGGTCGGTCACCCGCCCGTGCCCCGGCACCACCGTCGGCGCGTCGAGGGAGCGCAGCAGGTCGAGCGCCCGCAGCGACCCGGCGAGCGAACCCATCGGCAGGAACGGCGTCCCGCCGTGGAAGACCAGGTCACCGGTGAAGACCACGCCCTGCTCGGGAAGGTGCACGATCGAGTCCCCGGTGGTGTGCGCGGGCCCCGGGTGGAGGACCCGCACCTCGATCGCGCCGACGTACAGCGTCAGCCGGTCCCGGTAGGTGACGGACGGCGGCAGGATGTCGACCTTGCCGAAGTCGGTCTGCGGCCAGAGCAGATGGAGCTGGTGACCGGCCTCCAGCTGTTCGCTCCGGCAGTTCTCGTGCCCGACGATCCGGGCCTCCGGCAGGAACACCCCGTTGCCGTAGGTGTGGTCGCCGTGGTGGTGGGTGGAGACGATCGTCCCCGGCAGCGGCAGGCCCTCCGCGAGGACCGCCTCCCGCAGCAGCCGGGCCCGGCGCTCGGTGGCGGCCGTGTCGACGAGCAGCGACTCGCGCGCGTCGCCGAGGAAGCCGGCGTTGTTCAGGCACCAGCCGCCGTCGGGCTGGACGAAGGCGTGGACGTTCGGCGCGAGCGCGACCACATAGGGATCGGTGGCAGACAAAGGGATTCCCCCGGGTGTGAGCCCAACTGGACAGAGGAAGAGTGCCAGTTGCCCGAGGCCGGGGGAAACCGGCGGTACGGGCGCGGGCCGGGGCCGCGCCCGCCCGGCCGTGACCGGGAGGGCGCGGGCCGGGCGGCTGCCCCGCCCGTACCTCCCCGGCTTGCGGGCGGACACGCCTGCACCGAGGGTCGGGGGTATGAAGGCGATCAGCTACAGCCGGTACGGCGGTCCCGAGGTCCTGGAGTACGGCGAGCACCCCGACCCCAAGATCGGACCCGACGCGGTCCTGGTCGAGGTGCGGGCCGCCTCGGTCAACCCGGTCGACTGGAAGTGCCAGGCCGGGTACCTCGACGGCATGATGGACGCGGTCTTCCCCGTCATCCCCGGCTGGGACGTCTCCGGTGTCGTCGTCCGGCCCGGGGTCTCCGTCACCGAGTTCGCCGAGGGCGACGAGGTCATGGGATACGTCCGCGAGGACTTCCTCTCCCGGGGCACCTTCGCCGAGTACGTCGCCGCCCCCGTCCGCACCCTCGCCCGCAAGCCGCGCACCCTCGGCTTCGAGGAGTCCGCGGCGCTGCCGCTGGTCGGCCTCACCGCGTACCAGGCGCTCCACCGGGCCCTCACCGTCCGCCCCGGCGACACCGTCCTCGTCCACGCGGCGGCCGGCGGGGTCGGCTCCATGGCCGTGCAGATCGCCCGCCACCTCGGCTGCCGGGTCATCGGCGCGGCCCGGGAGGCGGGCCTCGACCGGGTCGCGGAGCTCGGCGCCGAACCGGTCCGCTACGACGAGGAGACCTTCGCCGACCAGGTCCGGGCCCTCGCCCCGCTGGGCGTGGACGCCGTCCTCGACACCGTCGGGGGACCGTTCCTGCCGATCTCCGCCGGCCTCATGGCCCCCGGCGGCCGGCTCGCCTCGATCGCCGACGGCGAGGTCCTGGCCCTCGGCGGCCGCTACTTCTGGGTGCGCCCCGACCCCGTGGACCTCGCGGCCCTCGCCGACCTGGTCGACGAGGGCGTTCTGTCCGTACGGGTGGCCCGGACGTTCCCGCTGGAACAGGCGGCGGACGCGCAGCGCGCGAACGCCGCGGGCGGCCTGAACGGCAAGGTCGTCGTCACCGTCCCCTGAATCCCGTCCCCTGAATCCCGCCCTCAGGAGCACGCCCCCGGCACACCCGAAGCCCGCCCCGGAACCCCCGGGGCGGCGTCTCACCAGATCAGCGCCGCCCCGAACACGGCGAGCGCGATCGTGCAGAGGGCCGCGAGCAGCGCGCCCCGGTGGGAGAGGGGCCCCGGCCTGGCCGTGCTCAGGGAGCGGATCCGGCGGTGGGCGACGGCCAGGAAACCGATCCACACGAGCGCCGACAGCGCGAGCCCGGTGACCCCCACGGCGGTGAAGTCGTCGCTCACGGCCAGCTTGACGGCGAGCACCGCCACCACCGTGCACGACAGGGTCGTACGCCGCCACGCGAGCCGGGTCCGCTCCGGCTGGAGCCCGGGATCACGCGTGTCCGTGCCGGCGGCGGCCCCGGTCACCGCCCCGCCCAGCCGAAGAGCACGACCACGACCATCGCGACGGCGACCACCGCCACGACCAGACTCAGTACCGCCGGGAACCGGGACCCCGGCAGATCCTCGCCGCGCCGCATGGCCCGCTCGCAGCGCACCCAGTGGTTGACCGCCCGCAGCGCACAGAGCACCCCGGCCGCGAGCAGCGCGAGCGCGAGCCCGACGCGGACGCCCCAGCGCAGGTCCGGCAGGAACTGGTCGACGGCGAAACCGCCGCCGACCAGGGCGAGCGCGGTCCGGATCCAGGCCAGGAAGGTCCGCTCGTTGGCGAGGGAGAACCGGTAGTCGGGGGTCTCTCCCTCGTCCCGGATCCGCTGCGGTGCGAACCACAGCCGCAGGCCCTGTACGAAATCGCTCACACGTGCACCCTAACGTTCGGGTGATCACCCCGCCGGTCGCACCTCACCGGCCCCGGGTTCCCGCAGCCGCTCGTACGCGGCGAGCCCGTCCGGCACCCACGCCCATTCCCCGAGCCGCGCGCCGAGCTCCTCCTCCGTCAGGAAGGCGTGCCAGGCGACCTCCTCCACCTGCGGGTTCACCGGCAGGTCGCACCGCACCTCGTAGACCGCCGACCACCACTTGCCGGCCACGCCCGCGGAGTCGTACAGGAAGGTCAGGACGGGCTCGGGCCGGGGCAGGCCCCGCACCCCGAGTTCCTCCTCCGCCTCGCGCAGCGCGGCCTCGTCGTAGGACTCGCCCGCGCCGACGACCCCGCCGACGAACATGTCGTACATCGAGGGGAAGACCAGCTTGGCCGGCGTCCTGCGGTGCACGAAGATCCGGCCCTCGGCGTCCCGGACCCGGACGAAGACGCAGCGATGGATCAGGCCCCGCGCGTACACCTCACCGCGCGGGGCCTGCCCGATCACCCGGTCGTGCTCGTCGACGACATCGAGAATCTCTTCAGCGGCGCTCATCGCGCCATCCAAGCAGGAGCGGCCGGGCGGCGAGCGGTGTCACTGCCCCATGACGTACTCGACCGTCGGCCCGGTGGTCCAGCCGCCGTCCACCGCCAGCTCCGCGCCCGTCACGTACGACGCGGCGTCCGACAGCAGGAAGACGACCGCGCCCGCGATCTCGTCGGGCTCGCCGACCCGGCCCATCGGTGTGTTCGGGTACTTGCCCTCGCCCCGCTCGATGCCGACGGAGGCCGTCATCGGGGTGTACGTCATGCCCGGGTGGACGGAGTTGACGCGGATCCGCGCCGTGCCGAGCTCCACCGCGCCGATCTTGGTCAGACCGCGCACGCCCCACTTGGAGGCGCCGTACCCGGCGGTCAGCGCCAGGCCCATCAGGCCCGCGGCCGAGGAGATGTTGACGATCGAGCCGCCGCCGGCCTCCTTCATCGCCGGTATCGCGGCCTTCATGCCGATGAAGACACCGGTCAGGTTGATGTCGAGGACCTTGCGGAAGTGCTCGACGGACTCGGTCTCCAGGAACGCGCCGGTGGAGATGCCCGCGTTGTTCACCAGGCCGTGCAGCCCGCCGAACTCCGCCACCGCGAACGCGACGGCCGCCGCCCACTCCTCCTCGGAGGTCACGTCGTGGTGGAGGTACCGGGCCCGCTCGCCGAGTGCCTCGGCGGTCGCCCTGCCCTCCTCGTCGAGCACGTCGGTGACGACGACGTTCGCGCCGGCCGCGACCGCCCGCCGGGCGGCCTCCGCGCCCAGCCCGCGGGCGCCGCCGGTGACGAGGACGGTCCTGCCGGTGAGGTCGTTCATGAAAGATCCTTTCGGGGGAGGTGCTCCTGCTCCGGCTGTGCGGCACGCAGCAGGGCGGTCGTGGTCTCGACCAGGTCGGCGAGGAAGAGCACCTCGCCGGTGAGGGGTTCGGAGCCGTCGAGGTACTGCCGGGCCCGGTCCGCCATCGCCGCGCCCACCACGGTCAGCGCCAGGTCGAGGCGCTCCAGGAGCAGGGGCTCGGGCAGTCCGCCGGCGGCCAGCCGGTCCGCGATCCGCTCGATCAGCCGCCAGTAGCCGGTGCCGGCGAGCGTCGGATGGGGGGTGCGGGTGCGTACCCCGCTCTCATGGCTGAGCTGTGCGGAGATCCGCAGGCAGCGGCGGCCCCGGTCGGTGCCCAGCTCGCTCGCCTCGGCGGTGACGAGGGCCGCGACCAGGGGGCGGAGCTCGTCGGGGGCCGCCGCGAGCAGCGGGGCGAGCACGCCCTCCGTACGGACCTGGCGGCCCGCCATCACCGCGTCGAGCAGCCCGGCGCGCGAGCCGAAGTGGTACTGCACGGCGGAGGGATTGGCCTGCCCGGCGCGGGCCACGACGTCCCGCAGCTGTGCGCCGTGAACGCCCTGGGCGGCGAAGAGCTCCTCCGCCGCACGGATCAGTCTGTCCCGGGTCTCGGGCCCCGATGTCCTTGCCATGCATTCATATTAATGCTCGACATTAGAAAACGGGAGGGCCGGTGACAGGCGAAAAGGTTGACTCGATACATCCGTGTATCCAAGATGCGGTCCATGTCCTACGACGCCGATGTCATCGTGATCGGGGCCGGCCTCGCCGGGCTCGTCGCCACCGCCGAGCTGGTCGAAGCCGGCCGCACCGTGATCCTCCTCGACCAGGAACCCGAGCAGTCCCTCGGCGGCCAGGCCCACTGGTCCTTCGGAGGGCTCTTCCTCGTCGACTCGCCCGAGCAGCGCAGGATGCGCGTCAAGGACAGCCACGCCCTCGCCCTCCAGGACTGGTACGGCACCGCCGGCTTCGACCGGACCGAGGACGACTGGCCGAAGAAGTGGGCCGAGGCGTACGTCGACTTCGCCGCCGGCGAGAAGCGCTCCTGGCTCCACGCGCGCGGGGTGCGCTTCTTCCCCGTCGTCGGCTGGGCCGAGCGCGGCGGCTACGACGCCAACGGCCACGGCAACTCCGTACCCCGCTTCCACATCACCTGGGGTACGGGCCCCGGCCTCGTCGCCCCCTTCGAGCAGCGCGTCCGCGAGGGCGTCGCCCGCGGCCTCGTCCAGCTCCGCTTCCGCCACCGGGTCACCGGCCTCGGCCGCACCGCCGGAGCCGTCGACACCGTCACCGGCGAGATCCTGGAACCCTCCACCGCGGAGCGCGGCGCCGCGAGCACCCGCACGTCCACCGGCACCTTCGAACTGCGCGCCCAGGCCGTGATCGTCACCTCGGGCGGCATCGGCGGCAACCACGAGCTCGTCCGCGCCCAGTGGCCCGAACGCCTCGGCACCCCGCCCGCCCGGATGCTCTCCGGCGTCCCCGCCCATGTCGACGGCCTGATGCTCGGCATCGCCGAGAAGGCCGGCGCCCACCACATCAACCGCGACCGGATGTGGCACTACACCGAGGGCATCGAGAACTGGAATCCGATCTGGGCCCGGCACGGCATCCGCATCCTGCCCGGACCGTCCTCCCTCTGGCTGGACGCGACCGGCAAGCGGCTGCCCGTCCCGCTGTTCCCCGGCTTCGACACCCTCGGCACGCTCGAACACATCATGCGGACCGGCCACGACCACACCTGGTTCGTCCTCGACAAGAAGATCATCGGCAAGGAGTTCGCCCTCTCCGGCTCCGAGCAGAACCCCGACCTCACCGGCAAGTCGATCCGCGACGTGATCGGCCGCGCCCGCGCCGACGTGCCGGGCCCGGTCCGGGCGTTCATGGACAAGGGCGTCGACTTCGTCGTCGAGAACGACCTCTCCGCCCTCGTCCGGGGCATGAACCGGATCACCGGCGAGGACCTGATCGACGAGACGGCGCTGCGCCACGAGATCACCGCGCGCGACCGCGAGATCGCCAACCCCTTCACCAAGGACCTCCAGGTCACGGCGATCCACGGCGCCCGCCGCTACCTGGGCGACAAACTCATCCGCACCGCGACCCCGCACCGCATCCTCGACCCCAAGGCCGGCCCGCTGATCGCCGTCCGCCTCAACATCCTCACCCGCAAGTCCCTCGGCGGCCTGGAGACCGATCTCGACTCCCGCGTCCTGACGGAAGGCGGCGAGCCGCTGGAGGGCCTGTACGCGGCGGGCGAGGCGGCCGGCTTCGGCGGCGGCGGAGTCCACGGCTACCGCTCCCTCGAAGGCACCTTCCTCGGCGGCTGCATCTTCTCGGGAAGGGCGGCGGGCCGGGCGGCGGCCAAGGCGGTGAGCTGACGTAGGGCTCCCCGCAGGGGCAGGACATGGCGATCAGGGCCGGTGGCGGCGGTAAGGGGCTCCTCACCGGCCGCCCCCGGCCCCCCTCAGTCCCCCTGAGCCGCCTCCGGAGACTCGACCACCCTGAACCGCTCCACCACCACCATCGTCGAGTCGTCCACCACGAACCCGGGGTCGCCCAGCCCCTCCCGCATCTCCTCGCTGTGCCAGAAGCGCTCGTGCGCCTCCCGCCACTGCGGCACCGAAAGGAACCCCTCGCCCTCGTCGAGCGCGAGCCGGAGGTCCGCCTCGCCCAGGGGCAGGACCTGGACCTCCGTCAGCTCGACGACCGCCACCTCGCGCCCGTCCGAGTCGATGAGCGCCGAGCGTTCGCCGGCCTCCGGCAGCTCCTCGTTCTCGACCTCGTACTCCACGAGGAGCCCCGTCGTGGCGACCTTCTCGCCGGAGAGGACCGCCGCCACCAGCCGGTCCCGCAGGGGACCGGGAAAGGCGAGGAGGAAGGGCTTGAGCGCGTGAGGGCCGGTCATGGCCGACAGTGTGTCAGCCACGACCGGCCCTCGGAGCCGTACGCGAGGAGCCGCGGCTACAACACCAGCGACAGCAGCAGCACGAACACGATGCCCACGACCGAGATGATCGTCTCCATCACCGACCAGGTCTTGATCGTCTGGCCGACGCTCATGCCGAAGTACTCCTTCACCAGCCAGAACCCAGCGTCGTTGACGTGGCTGAAGAAGAGCGAACCCGCACCGATCGCCAGGACGAGCAGCGAGGTCTCCCCGGTCGACATGCCCTCCGCCAGCGG
This sequence comes from Streptomyces sp. NPDC017246, assembly GCF_044331325.1. Taxonomy (NCBI): domain Bacteria; kingdom Bacillati; phylum Actinomycetota; class Actinomycetes; order Kitasatosporales; family Streptomycetaceae; genus Streptomyces; species Streptomyces sp. NPDC017246. The sequence continues at coordinate 160,287 of NZ_JBIRMW010000009.1, forward strand.
GGCGACCAGCCCGGCGGCCGAGATCGTCGCCACCGTCGCGGAGCCCGTCGCCAGCCGGATCGCCACCGCGATCAGCCAGGCGAGCAGCAGGGCCGGGATGGACCAGTTCTCGGAGAAGTCCAGGATCATCTGGCCGACGCCGATGTCGATCAGCGTCTGCTTGAAGCCGCCGCCCGCGCCGACGATCAGCAGCACGCCCGCGATCGGGGCGAGGGACTTCTCGACGGTGGAGGAGAGCCGCTCCTTGGTGAAGCCGGCCGCGCGGCCCAGGGTGAAGAGGGCGACTATGACGGCGGCGAGCAGGGCGATCAACGGGGAGCCGATGACGTCGGTGACCTTCTGGACGCCGTTCTCGGGGTCGTCGACGACGATGTCCACGAGCGCCTTGACCAGCATCAGGACGACGGGAAGCAGCACGGTCGCGACGGTGACGCCGAAGCCGGGACGCTTCTCCAGGTCCTCGGAGGGCCGGGCCGGGATCATGTTGTCGGGGGCCTGGATGTCCACCCAGCGGGCGGCGTACCGGGAGAAGACCGGGCCGGCGATGATCACGGTCGGGACGGCGACGACGAGACCGAGGGCGAGGGTGACGCCCAGGTTGGCGCCGACCGCGTCGATGGCGACGAGCGGGCCGGGGTGCGGCGGGATGAGTCCGTGCATCACGGACAGTCCGGCGAGGGCCGGGATGCCGATCCGCATCAGGGAGTAGTTGCCGCGCTTGGCGACCATGAGGACGACCGGGATCAGCAGGACGATGCCGACCTCGAAGAAGAGCGGCAGGCCGATCACCGAGGCGATGAGGACCATGGCCCAGGGCATCGCCCGGCCGCTCGCCCTGGCCAGGATCGTGTCGACGATCTGGTCGGCGCCGCCCGAGTCGGCGAGGAGCTTGCCGAGGATCGCGCCGAGGGCGATCAGCACACCCACGCCGGCGACGGTCGCGCCGAGGCCGGTGGTGAAGGACTTGATGGCGTCCGCGAGGGGCGCTCCGGCGAAGGCGCCGAGCGCGAGCGACCCGATGGTCAGCGCCAGGAACGCATGCAGCTTGAACTTGGTGATGAGCACGACGATGACGGCGATGCCGGCGAGTACGGCGATGCCGAGCTGGGCGTTGCCTGCCGAAGTGATGGGTTCGGCGGCGTCCGCTGCCAGGATCTCGACGCTGAGACTGGTCACGGTGGTGTCCTTCGTACGGGCGGGGAAGGGGAGGGGACGAGGGTCAGCGGGTGGCGAGGCCGCGCAGTGCGGCGACGGCCCGGGCGGAGATGTCCTCGGGGGTGCCGGACACGTCGACGGCGACGCCGGCCTCGTCGTCCTGCAGCGGCTGCAGGGTGGCGAACTGGGAGTCGAGGAGCGCCGTCGGCATGAAGTGGCCCCGGCGGGCCCCCATGCGCTGCTCGATGAGCTCCCGGTCGCCGGTCAGATGGAGGAAGACCACACCGGGGGCCGCGGCGCGCAGCCGGTCCCGGTAGTTCCGCTTGAGCGCGGAGCTGCTCACCACGCCTCCGAGCCCGGCCCGCTCGTGCGCCCACCGTCCGATGGCGTCGAGCCAGGGCTCCCTGTCGGTGTCGTCGAGGGGGGTGCCGGCCGACATCTTGGCCACGTTCGCGGCGGGGTGGAAGTCGTCGCCCTCCGCGTAGGGGAGGCCCAGGGCCTGGGCGACCAGGGGGCCGATCGTGGTCTTGCCGGTCCCGGCGACGCCCATGACGACGACGACTGCCGTCGTCCTGGGCTGGGGGGCGGTGCTCATGGGTGGTGCCTCGCTGTCTTCTTCGACATCGATGTGTCGCGCCCATGAAACCCATTGGGTACGACGTATTCAAGAGGCTGTGGGACATAAAAGTAGTACTTTTAATTCCCGATGCGATCATCCCGGCGAGCGCGCATAGGCTTGCCACCATGACGACACCGGCCCAGGGGCTTCACTCGCAGGTCCTCGCCACCCTGGGTCTCGCGATCACCGCGGGGGAGTACCCGCCGGGCACCGTGCTGCGCACCGACGAGCTCGCCCAGCGCTTCGACGTCTCCCGGACCGTGGTCCGCGAGGTAGTCCGCGTCCTGGAGTCCATGCACCTCGTCGAGTCCCGCCGGCGCGTCGGCGTCACCGTGCTCCCCACCCCGAGCTGGAACGTGTACGACCCCCAGGTCATCCGCTGGCGCCTGGCCGGCGCCGACCGGCCCCGCCAGCTCCGCTCGCTGACCGTGCTCCGCTCGGCCGTCGAGCCCGTCGCCGCCGGCCTGGCCGCCGTGAACGCCACCCCCGAGCAGTGCCGCGAACTCACCGAACAGGCCCTCGGCATGGTCGCCACCTCGCGCGGCCGGCGCCTGGAGGAGTACCTCGTCCACGACATCGCCTTCCACCGCGTCGTGCTCGACGCCTCGGGGAACGAGATGTTCGCCCGCCTCGGTGACGTCGTCGCCGAGGTCCTCACCGGCCGCACCCACCACCACGTGATGTTCGAGGACCCCGACCCGGCCGCCGTCACCCTCCACGTCCAGGTCGCCCAGGCCGTACGGGAGCGGGACGCGGCCCGCGCCGAGGAGCTCACCCGGCAGATCGCGGTCGGCGCCCTCCAGGAACTGGACGTCCTCGCTCCGTAGAAGGCCGCGCGAAGGCGCCGTCAAGCTCTGAACTAGCTCAAATATGGGCGTTCAGTGACATGCGCCACAGTCAGTGACCGCCGGTTGCCGTGAGGATGTGCGCTGGCCGTGCCGGGGAGACCCCCCTTCACGCACGGCCGGGTACCGCACTGCCCCCTCACGAAGGCGAACAACTCCATGAGTGACCGCGTCATCGCGGCCGACCCGCTGTCCGCCGCACCGGCGAACCCGGCCGCCCCCCACGTCGACGCCGGCGACGCCGGATACCGCAAGGACCTCAAGTCCCGGCACATCAACATGATCGCCATCGGCGGCGCCATCGGCACCGGCCTCTTCCTGGGCGCCGGTGGCCGGATGTCCCAGGCGGGCCCCTCCCTCTTCATCGCCTACGCCGTCTGCGGCGTCTTCGCCTTCTTCGTGGTGCGGGCCCTCGGCGAGCTGGTGCTCTACCGCCCCTCGTCCGGCGCCTTCGTCTCCTACGCCCGTGAGTTCATGGGCGAGAAGGGCGCCTACACGGCCGGCTGGCTGTACTTCCTCAACTGGTCGACCACCGCCGTCGCCGACATCACCGCGGCCGCCACCTACGCCCACTTCTGGTCGATGTTCAGCGACGTCCCGCAGTGGGTCCTCGCCCTGATCGCCCTCGCGGTCGTCCTCGCCGCCAACCTCATCTCCGTGAAGTACTTCGGCGAGATGGAGTTCTGGTTCGCGATCATCAAGGTCGGCGCCCTGGTCGCCTTCATGCTGATCGGCATCTTCCTCATCGTCACCTCGCACGACGTCGGCGGGCACACCCCGGGCCTCGGCAACATCACCGACAACGGCGGCATCTTCCCCAACGGCATGATGCCGATGCTGCTGCTCATCCAGGGCGTCGTCTTCGCCTACGCCTCCGTCGAGCTGTGCGGCGTCGCCGCCGGCGAGACCGAGAACCCCGAGAAGATCATGCCGAAGGCGATCAACTCGATCATGTGGCGCGTGGGCCTCTTCTACGTCGGCTCCGTCGTCCTGCTGGCGCTGATCCTCCCGTACACCGCGTACTCCGGCGACCAGAGCCCCTTCGTCACCGTCTTCGACAAGCTGGGCATCCCCGGCGCCGCGGGCGTCATGAACCTCGTCGTCCTCACGGCCGCGCTCTCCAGCCTCAACTCGGGCCTCTACTCCACCGGCCGCATCCTGCGCTCCATGTCGCTCTCCGGCTCCGCGCCCAAGTTCACCGGCGTCATGAACAGGGGCGGCGTCCCCTACGGCGGCATCCTGCTCACCGCGGGCTTCGGCGTCCTCGGCGTCGCCCTCAACTACGTGATGCCCGGCGAGGCCTTCGAACTGGTCCTCAACTTCGCCTCGATCGGCATCATCGGCACCTGGGCCATGATCATGGTCTGCTCCCTGCTGTTCTGGCGCAACGCGCAGCAGGGCAAGCTCACCCGCCCCGGCTACAACCTGCCCTGGGCCCCCTACACCCAGATCGTGACCCTGGTCTTCCTCGCCTCCGTCCTCGTCCTGATGTGGATGGACGGCGGCGTCGGCCGCACCACCGTCGCCTGTCTGCCGCTCATCGCCGCGGCCCTCGTCGGCGGCTGGTTCCTGGTCCGCAAGCGGGTCCGGACGACCGTCGCGGCGACCGCCGCGACGAGCCCGGCCACGGCCCGGGACTGACCTCCCCCACGCGATCGGCGAGTCCCCCGCAGGCACGGCCTGCGGGGGACTCGCCTTTTGTCAGGAGATAGTGGTACGCAAGAGCCTTACAAGATCCGGTCGGAGGAAGGGAAGTTCGCGATGCCGCAGCACGTCCAGGGGGTCATCGCCCCCGGCAGGAACGAACCCGTACGGGTCGAGACCATCGTCATCCCCGACCCCGGCCCCGGCGAGGCCGTCGTGAAGATCCAGGCCTGCGGTGTCTGCCACACCGATCTCCACTACAAGCAGGGCGCGATCAACGACGAGTTCCCCTTCCTCCTCGGCCACGAGGCCGCCGGAATCGTCGAGTCGGTCGGCGAGGGCGTCACCGACGTCGAGCCCGGCGACTACGTGATCCTCAACTGGCGCGCGGTGTGCGGCCAGTGTCGCGCCTGCCGGCGGGGCCGCCCCTGGTACTGCTTCGACACCCACAACGCCAAGCAGAAGATGACCCTGCTCGACGGCACGGAGCTCTCCCCGGCCCTCGGCATCGGCGCCTTCGCCGAGAAGACCCTGGTCGCCGCGGGCCAGTGCACCAAGGTCGACCCCGCCGTCGCCCCCGAGATCGCGGGCCTCCTCGGCTGCGGCGTGATGGCGGGCATCGGCGCCGCCATCAACACCGGGAACGTCGGCCGCGGCGACACCGTCGCCGTCATCGGCTGCGGCGGCGTCGGCGACGCGGCGATCGTCGGCTCCCGCCTCGCCGGAGCGGCGAGGATCATCGCCGTCGACATCGACGACCGCAAACTGGAGACGGCGAAGACGATGGGCGCCACCCACACCGTCAACTCCCGCTCCACCGACCCCGTCGAGGCGATCCGCGAGCTCACCGGCGGCTTCGGCGCCGACGTCGTCATCGAGGCCGTCGGCCGCCCCGAGACGTACAAGCAGGCCTTCTACGCCCGCGACCTCGCCGGAACCGTCGTCCTCGTCGGCGTCCCCACCCCCGAGATGACGCTCGAACTCCCGCTCCTCGACGTCTTCGGCCGCGGCGGCGCGCTCAAGTCCTCCTGGTACGGAGACTGCCTGCCCTCCCGCGACTTCCCGATGCTCGTCGACCTGCACCAGCAGGGCCGTATCGACCTCGCCGCCTTCGTCACCGAGACCATCGGCCTCGGCGAGATCGAGAAGGCGTTCGCCCGCATGCACGAGGGCGACGTCCTGCGCTCGGTGGTGGTGCTGTGATGAGCGCCCGCATCGACCACCTCGTCACCTCCGGCACCTTCAGCCTCGACGGCGGCACCTGGGACGTCGACAACAACGTCTGGATCGTCGGCGACGACGCCGAGGCGATCGTCATCGACGCCGCCCACGACGCGGAGGCCATCCTCGCCGCCCTGGACGGCCGCGCCCTGCGCGCCATCGTCTGCACCCACGCCCACAACGACCACATCGACGCGGCCCCGGCGCTCGCGGCCGCCACCGGCGCCCGCATCCTGCTCCACCCCGCCGACCAGCCGCTGTGGAAGCAGACCCACCCCGACCACAGCCCCGACGGAGAACTCGCCGACGGTCAGGTCCTCACCATCGCCGGCACCGACCTCACGGTCCTGCACACCCCGGGCCACGCCCCCGGCGGCATCTGCCTGTACGCCCCCGACCTGGGCACGGTCTTCACCGGCGACACCCTCTTCCAGGGCGGCCCCGGCGCCACCGGCCGGTCCTTCTCGGACTTCCCGACGATCGTCGACTCGATCCGCGAGAAGCTCCTCACCCTGCCGCCCGAGACGGTGGTACGCACCGGCCACGGCGACACCACCACGATCGGAGCCGAGGCCCCGCACCTCCAGGAATGGATCAACCGAGGCCACTGAGAGCCAGCCGGCTCTCGAACGACCTCGCCACGCCCGTGAACGGGTCGGTGAACTCCAGCGTCCGCGCCAGCAGTTGCAGCGGCCTCCCGAAGTCCTCCGACCCGTCCTCACGGACCAGCGGATAGATCGGATCGTGCAGGATCGGCAGCCCCAGCGCGTTCATGTGCACCCGCAGCTGATGCGTCCGCCCGGTCTCCGGCACCAGCCGGTACCGCCCGAGCCCGCCCCGGTGCTCCACCAGCGCGATCCGGCTCTCGCTGTTCGGCTCGCCCGGCACCTCCCGGGCGGCCATCACCCCGCGCTCCTTCTCGATCCGGCTCCGCACCGTCACCGGCAGCTCCACCGCGGGGTCGTACGGCGCCACCGCCTCGTACTCCTTGCGCACCAGCCGGTCCCGGAACAGCGTCTGGTACGCCCCCCGGTCCTCGGGCCGCACGACACAGAGCACCAGCCCCGCCGTCAGCCGGTCGAGCCGGTGCGCGGGCTGGAGCCGCGGCAGCCCCAGCTCCCGCCGCAGCCGCGCGAGCGCGGTCTCCGTGACATGGCGTCCCCGGGGCATGGTGGCGAGGAAGTGCGGCTTGTCGGCGACCACGATCCGCTCGTCCCGGTACACCACCCCGATCGGGAACGGCACCGGCTCCTCCACGGGAAAGTCCCGGTGGAACCAGAGATACCGGCCCACGGTGTACGGATCGTCCCCGGCCACCGGCCCGTCGACCCCGACGAACCGGCCCTCGCGCAGCATCTCCTCGACCCGCCCGGCCCCGACGGCCGTCGCGTACCGGTCGAGCAGATGCTCCCGTACGGTCGCCCAGCCACCCTCCGGATCCTCCGGAAGCCGCACCCGCACGGGATCGATCCCGTCCCGCTGGGGCAGCGGCGCGGCCGGCGCCTTCGCTCTGCGTCTCACCGCTCCGCCTCGTGATAGCGCGTACTCATGCGGAAAGTCCCGGTCGATGAGATCGACCGGGACTCCGTGTGGTGTCCGAGGGGGGACTTGAACCCCCACGCCCGATAAAGGGCACTAGCACCTCAAGCTAGCGCGTCTGCCATTCCGCCACCCGGACAAGGTGTCTGTCTTCCGTGCCGCTGGGCCCTTCCGACGAGGAAAACCATAGCAAACATTCGGGGTGGCCGATCACCACCCCCGGGCGCCCCCGTCATGTGACAGCCGCATGTCGGCCGAGGGCCGCCCTTGGGCGGGGAGGGGGGCACGCGGGAGGATGGGACGAGCACCGAAGCAATCACGTGGGGCACGTAGTGGGAGGAAGCAGCGTGAGCGAGTCGAACACGGGCCGAAGCGTCACAGCCGAGAACGAGGTCGTGGACCTCTGTCGCGACCTCATCCGCATCGACACCAGCAACTACGGCGACCACTCCGGCCCGGGCGAGCGGGCGGCGGCGGAGTACATCGCCGAAAAGCTCGCGGAGGTCGGACTCGAGCCGAAGATCATCGAGTCGCACCAGGGGCGGGCCTCCACCGTCGCCCGTATCGAGGGCGAGGACCCGTCGCGGCCGGCCCTGCTCATCCACGGCCACACCGACGTCGTCCCGGCCAACGCCGAGGACTGGACCCACCACCCCTTCTCCGGCGAGATCGCCGACGGCTGCGTCTGGGGCCGCGGGGCCGTCGACATGAAGGACATGGACGCGATGACCCTCGCGGTCGTACGGGACCGGCTGCGCAGCGGCCGCAAGCCCCCGCGCGACATCGTCCTCGCCTTCCTCGCCGACGAGGAGGCCGGCGGCACCTACGGCGCCCGGCACCTCGTCGACAAGCACCGGGACCTCTTCGACGGGGTCGACGAGGCCATCGGCGAGGTCGGCGGCTTCTCCTTCACCGTCAACGAGAACCTGCGGCTCTACCTGGTCGAGACGGCCCAGAAGGGCATGCACTGGATGCGGCTGACCGTCGAGGGCACCGCCGGTCACGGCTCGATGACCAACAACGACAACGCCATCACCGAGCTGTGCGAGGCCGTCGGCCGTCTCGGCCGCCACCAGTGGCCGGTGCGGGTCACCAAGACGGTGCGCTCCTTCCTGGACGAGCTGTCGGACGCCCTGGGCACCCCCCTCGATCCCGAGGACATGGACGGCACCCTCGCCAAGCTCGGCGGCATCGCCAAGATGGTCGGCGCCACCCTGCGGAACTCGGCCGCCCCCACCATGCTCGGCGCCGGCTACAAGGTGAACGTGATCCCCGGCCAGGCCACCGCGCACGTCGACGGCCGCTTCCTGCCCGGATACGAGCAGGAGTTCCTCGCCGACCTGGACCGGATCCTCGGGCCGAACGTGAAGCGCGAGGACGTGCACGGCGACAAGGCCCTGGAGACCAGCTTCGACGGCGCCCTCGTGGACGCCATGCAGCTGGCGCTGCGCGCCGAGGACCCGATCGCCCGCGCCGTGCCGTACATGCTCTCCGGCGGCACCGACGCGAAGTCCTTCGACGACCTCGGCATCCGCTGCTTCGGCTTCGCCCCGCTCCAGCTGCCGCCGGAGCTCGACTTCGCCGGCATGTTCCACGGCGTGGACGAGCGGGTGCCGGTGGAGGGCCTGAAGTTCGGCGCCCGCGTCCTGGACCGGTTCATCGACGCCTGCTGAATTCGTCCGTGCGTTTGCCCGTGACCGAAAAGAGTGAATGCACTCGGGGGCCGTAGCTCCCACCATTCCCCCTCGTTACAGGTGATGCGGTCCGCGGCTGGGGCCGCATTGCCAACTAGGAGGAATAATGATCAAGAAGGTCGTCGCTGCTGCGGCTGCCACTGGCGGTCTCGTTCTCGCGGGTGCGGGCATGGCCGTTGCCGACGCGGGTGCCCAGGGTGCGGCCATCGGTTCCCCCGGTGTCCTCTCGGGCAACGTCGTCCAGGTGCCGGTTCACGTTCCCGTGAACCTGTGCGGCAACACGGTCTCCGTGATCGGCCTGCTGAACCCCGCCTTCGGCAACACCTGCGTCAACGCCTGACGTTGTGCCTCGCCCCGTGAGGGTGTGAGCCGGTCCGGCCCCGGAGTGCGTGCCATGCACTCCGGGGCCGGTGGCCATTTCCGCCCCGGGTGTTGTGCCCGGTGGCACTCTTTCGAAGCTGAGCAGGCAGGAAAAGCTATGCGACAGGTCACGCGCAAGGGTCTTGTCATCGTTGCGGCAGCCGGAGGCGTTTTCGCCGCTGTCGGCGGCGGTTATGCGCACGCCGATTCCGGTGCGAACGGTGCGGCCATGAATTCCCCGGGCGTCGCGTCCGGAAATTCCGTCCAGGTCCCGGTGCACGTACCGGTGAACGCCTGCGGAAACACCGTCAACGTCGTCGGACTGCTGAATCCGGCGATGGGCAACAAGTGTGCCAACACCTCCAGGCCCGGAAAGCCGGGCAAGCCCGGCGGCGGCTCCTCCGCCGACGGGCACACCGGCAACTCTCCCGGGGTCGGCTCCGGCAACACCGTCCAGGTGCCGGTCGACGTCCCCGTGAACGTGTGCGGCAACAGCGTCACGGGCATCGGCCTGGGCAACGCCGCCGCGGGCAACAACTGCGCCAACGGCATCGAGCCGACGCATCCGGGTAACCCCGGAAACCCGGGTAACCCCGGAAACCCCGGAAACCCGGGTAATCCTGGTAACCCGGGTAATCCTGGTAACCCGGGTAATCCTGGTAACCCGGGTAATCCTGGCAACCCGGGTAATCCTGGCAACCCGGGTAATCCTGGCAACCCGGGTAACCCCGGAAACCCGGGTAACCCCGGAAACCCCGGTACTCCTGGGAACCCGGGTACTCCCGGCAACCCCGGCAACCCCGGCAACCCCGGCACTCCCGGTAACCCGGGTACCCCCGGTGGCGAGATCGGGCCGAACACCCCCGGTGAGCACGGCCTCACTCCGCCCCGGGCCGTCGAGGAGCTCGCCGAGACCGGCGCCGGTCCCCTCGGTGTGATCGTCCCCGCCGGTGCCGGTCTGCTGCTCGCCGGCTCGCTGATCTACCGCCGTACCCGCAGCGCCGCCTGATCCGTCGCGCCGTCCGAGGCGCACCACGCATCACGCCCGCCGCACCACACACAAGGGGCCCCGCAGTCCGCGGGGCCCCTTCTCGTCGCTCTACCAGGTCGCCCGGACCTGGCGGATGATCCGCCGCTTCAACCGCACTCGGCGACTCCCGTCCCGGTGCAGGCTCAGGCGGTCCAACTCCCAGTGTCCGTACTCGGCATGGTCGGTCAGCAGCCGCGTCGCCTCCTTGCGGGAGACACCGCGCGGCACGTACACGTCGACAAATTCGTATTCCGGCATCGCATCTATTGTGCGGGCACCGGCCCGCTACGGATAGCGTGCGTCCCATGTCTGATGCTGCGCAGCCCACCGCTGCCGAGGTACGCGCCGCCGCCGAGGCGGTCAAAGCCGCACTGGACCGTCACCTCGCGGCGGTCGAACGCCGCACGGGGGACGACGACACGGCCGTCTACGAGGCGTTCAACTCCCTCGCCGCGGCGGCCGAGGTGTACGACGAACTCCTCTACGACCGCTACGACGAGGTCACTCCCTTCGAGATCCCCGGAGCGGACGGCGCGCTGCCGCCGTACGCCGGACCTGACGAACCTCACGCCCTCAGCCTGCTGATCCGTCGCGACTACGCCGTGGCCGAACCGCAACGACTGCTCGCCCAGGCCCGCCGCGTCGCCGAGATCGACGGCGGGCCGGACACCACAGGACCGGCCGCCAGAGCCGGAGTCTCGCCGCTCGCCGCCCTCGGGGTGCTCTTCGGCGAGTACGAACCGGACGAGATCGCCTCCCGGCACAAGGAGTTCGGTCTGGAGGAGGGGGACTCCACGCTCTGGGTCACCGCCGCCGAGGAACTCCCGGATCCGGGGGAGTGGCTCAACGCCCCCTTCGAGCACGCCGATCCGGAGCGGATCGTCTGCCGCTTCGACGTCAGCGCCGTCTTCGACGAGGACGACCACGACGACGCACCCGAGGGGGAAGGGGCCGGCGGCTCCGACTCCTGAGGGGGAGACGGCGGAGGGCCGGGACACCACGAACGATGTCCCGGCCCTCCGCCGTTCCCACGGCCCGACCGCCTGCGCCCGGGGCGGGCCTGTTACTCCTCGGGCGTGGCGAGCAGCGCCTCCAGAAGCGGCCGCAGCCGCGTCGTACGCTCCGGGGCCACCCCCTCGGCCACCGCGCGGGCCAGTGCCTGGTCCACGCCGTGCACGACCGACAGATGCCGCTCGGCCCGGCCGAACGCCGTGTACACCCACGGCCTGCTCAGGCCCCCGGCGGCGTCCCCGGGCAGCACCACGACGACCGCGGGCCAGCGGACGCCGGCCGCCTGGTGCGCGGTGAGCGCCCAGCCGTGCCGCAGAGCCGGCTCCACCCGCTCCTTGGGGACGAGGAGTTCCTCGTCCCCGCACCGCAGCCGCAGCCCCTCGGCGTCGGCCGAGAGCACCGTGCCGGTCACCGTCCGCCCCGGCGCCGGCGCGTACGCCACCCGGTCGCCGGGGTCGTAGCCCCCGAACCGGCCGGGCCCCGGGTTGAGCCGCTGCTTGAGGGCCGCGTTCAGCGCGCGCGTACCGGCCGAGCCGCCGTGGCCGACCGTGACGACCTGCGTCTGCTCGGGCGGCACTCCGATCGCCCGCGGCACCGAGTCGGCGACCAGCTGGACGGTGCGGTGCACGGCCTCGCCGGCGTCCCGCACCGGCACGATCACGATCTCCTTGCCCGGCGCCTCGACCTGGTTCAGCTCCCCGGCGCCGATACCCGAGACCAGCTCGCCGAGCGGTCCCGGGTCGGGAAGCCGCGAGGCGATCCGCGGGCACACCCGGGCCGCGAGGACATCGGCGAACACCCGGCCCGCGCCCGGCGCGCCCAGCACCTCCGGGTCGCCGCTCAGCACCAGACGGCAGCCGTCGGGAAGCGACTCCACGAGCATCGCGGCCGTCTCCACGTCCAACTGCGGCGCGTCGAGGACCGCCAGGAGGTCCAGGGCGAGCACGCCCTCCTCGTCACGGCCGGGACCGGCCGCTCCGGAGAGCAGCGTGGCGACCGTCACCGCGTCCGCCCCGGCGGCGCCGAGCGCGCGTCGTCCGCCGTCGGCGTGGACGGCGACCAGGGCGCGCAGCCCACGCTCGCGGGCGGCCGCGACGAGCGCCACCGGCTCGACGCGGGAGGCCTCCCCGCCCGTGTGCAGGACGAGGCCGTGCGTCCCGGCGGCGCGCTCCAGCTCGGAGCCCTCCCAGGTGTCGGCCGTCGCCGTCCTGACCAGCCGGGCGAGTCCGTCCGCGAGGCTCTCCTCCGCCATCGCGTACCGGTCGAGGCCGAGCAGCACGGGCGAGGCCGGCTCCTCGGCGACGGCCTCCGCGGGCTCCTCGTCCCCCTCGGGCTCCTCCTCCGGCGTCTCCTCCTCCTGGAAGACGAGGACCGCGGCCGCGGACACCGCCTCCTCGACGGCCGACTCCGGATCGGGCACCGAGTGCCCGGCGAGTCCGGCGCGCACGGCCTGGATCTCCAGCACCGTGTGTCCCTGGAGCGCGGCCCGCTCCAGGAGCCACACGGTCAGGGCGACCGTGCGGCGCGGGTCGTCGGGGCCGCACGCGGCGCCGAGCAGGGCCCGCGCGAAGCCGTCGGCCTGCTCCGGGCGGACCCCGGACACCGCGAGCAGCTGCCACGGGTCGTCGAGCAGGGTCTGGGCCGCGGCCCCGCCGAGCGCGGCGGCGACCTGCCCGGCCAGCGCCTCGGGGGCACCGCCCTTGGCCAGGACCTCCCGAACGGCTGCGGTGGTGCCGGGCTCTGGGGCCGGGGCCTGTGCCGGCACGGGGGGCCGGACGGTCACGGCCGGGGCCGCGTCGGGGGCGGGGCGCCGGGGTGCGGGCTCGGGTGCCTCGTAGAACGTGCTGCCCGAGGCCGCCCCGCCCTCGACGGCCCGGACGGCCGCGAGCAGGTCGGCCGCCGTGCCGCTCAGCTTGGCGCCGCTCGCCAGGGGCCCCTCCTTCTCGGCCTTCCGCGCCTCGATCCTGGCCCGCAGCTCCCGCTGCGCGGCAAGCTCGGCCTGAGCGTCGCTCAACTCGGGCGTGTCGGAAGCCTCGGCGGTCGTCGCGGCGGCGTCCTGAGAGGCCTCGGCTTCGTCACCGGCCTCGGCTCCCTCGGCCGTCTCAGCGGATTCGGCCGCGTCGGGCGCCACGGGCTCGTGAGCCTCCTCGGCCTCCTGAGCCTCCTCGGACTCTGCGGCCTCCTCGTCCGCGTCGACCTCTGCGGGCGCCTGTGGCTCCTCGGCCGCCCCGGCCTCTTCCGTCTCGGTGGGCTCCTGAGCCGTCCCCGGCTCCTCCGCCTCGGCGGCTCCCTCCCGTACGTCCTCGGTGGGCTCCACGTCCTCGGGTGCCTCGGGCGCGGTCTCCCCGGAAGGCTCGGTCACAAGGTGCTCCAGTCGTGATCCGGATAGCGGTGCACGGGCGCCGACACATCGTCCAGCGCCCGACAGATCTCGTCAGGAAGACTAAGGGTCTCCACCGACAACGCGGCCGTGAGCTGCCGTGCCGTGCGCGCGCCGACGATCGGGGCGGTCACCCCGGGCCGGTCGCGGACCCAGGCGAGCGCCACATGGAGCGGGGTCGTCGCGAGCCCGTCGGCGGCCGTCGCGACCGCGTCCACGATCCGGCTCGCCGGCTCGTCCAGGTACGGCTCCACGAACGGCGCCATGGTCTCCGAGGCACCCCGCGAGTCCGACGGGGTCCCGGTGCGGTACTTGCCGGTGAGGACCCCGCGCCCCAGTGGCGAGGAGGGCAGCAGACCTATCCCGAGGTCCTGCGCGGCCGGCAGTACCTCGCGCTCCACACCCCGCTGGAGCAGCGAGTACTCCAGCTGCGCCCCGGCCAGCCGGGTGCGGTCCCCGCCGAGCTGCCAGGTCCCCGCCTTCGCGAGCTGCCAGCCGCAGAAGTTCGCCACGCCCGCGTACCGTGCCCGCCCGCTGCGTACGGCGATGTCGAGTGCCTGGAGGGACTCCTCCAGGGGTGTGTGGGGGTCGAAGGCGTGCAGCTGCCACAGATCCACGTGGTCCGTGCCGAGCCGGGCGAGGGAGGCGTCGAGCGCGGCGAGCAGATGTCCGCGCGAGCCGTCCGTACGCCGGTCGGGATCCGGCACGCTGCCGGCCTTGGTCGACAGGACGAGGTCCTGCCGGGGCACGAGCCGCTCCATGAGGCGCCCGAGCAGATACTCCGCCTCGCCCCCGCCGTACACGTCGGCGGTGTCCACGAGCGTCCCGCCCGCGTCCCAGAACGACTTCAACTGCTCGGCGGCGTCGTGCTCGTCGGTGCCCCGGCCCCAGGTGAGGGTGCCGAGTCCGATGCGCGACACACGCAGGCCGGTACGTCCGAGATGCCTCTGCTCCATGGGCGCGAGATTACTGGCCAGGGCACCACGCGGAGAGAGCCTGTGGACAACCGCGTCCTGACGGATGGCCCGACCGCGCGCTAGAGTCCCGCCCACAGGGACGTTACCGATGAGTAAGGGGTGCGTGGACATGCGGCTCGGCATCAACCTCGGCTACTGGGGTGCGGGCATGGACGGCGACAACCTCGCCGTCGCCCAGGAGGCGGACCGCCTCGGCTACGACGTCTGCTGGGCCGCCGAGGCCTACGGCTCCGACGCCCCCACCGTCCTCGCCTGGGTCGCGGCGAAGACGGAGCGGATCGACGTCGGCTCCGCGATCATGCAGATCCCGGCCCGGCAGCCCGCGATGACGGCGATGACCGCGGCCACCCTCGACTCGCTCACCGGCGGCCGCTTCCGCCTCGGCCTCGGCGTCTCCGGACCGCAGGTCTCCGAGGGCTGGTACGGCGTGAAGTTCGACAAGCCGCTCGCCCGGACCCGCGAGTACGTCGAGATCGTCCGCAGGGCGATGACCAGGGAGCGGCTCAGCTACGACGGCGAGCACTGGACCCTGCCGCTTCCCGGCGGCCCGGGCAAGCCGATCAAGCTCACCGTCCACCCGGAGCGCGAGCACATCCCGCTCTACATCGCGGCCATCGGCCCCAAGAACCTGGAGCAGACCGGCGAGATCGCCGACGGTGCCCTGCTGATCTTCCCCTCCGCCGCCCACCTGGAGGAGACCGCGCTCCGCCACATTCGCGCGGGCCGCGAGAAGGCCGGACTGACGATGGACGGCTTCGACGTCTGTCCCACCGTGCCGCTCGCCCTCGGCGAGGACGTCGACGCCCTCGCCGACGTCTTCCGCCCGTACACCGCGCTGTACGTCGGCGGCATGGGCAGCCGTAAGCAGAACTTCTACAACCAGCTCGCGCAGCGCATGGGCTACGAGAAGGAGGCCGCCGAGATCCAGGACAAGTACCTGGCCGGCGACAAGGCGGGTGCGGCGGCCGCCGTGCCCCAGAGCCTGATCGACCAGACCTCGCTGCTCGGCCCCGTGGAGCGGATCGCCGAGCGGATGACGGCCTATGCCGAGGCCGGGGTCACCACCCTCACCCTCGCCCCGGCCGGCTTCACCCTGGACGAGCGCCTGGCGGCGCTGCGGGCGGGCGTGGAGGCGGCGGAGCGGGCGGGTCTGGCGTAGCGGTTCCGCCGTCGACGGGACCGAGAGGTTCCGCGGCCGTGGTGGGGGCTCGGGGGTCTTCCCCGCCACGGCCGTCACGCAGCACAACGGCTCCACGGGGTCCCCGGTTACGGCCTCGGGGACTCACTCTTTCGGCCGAGTCGCCCGGCCCTCCTGTTGCCCCCCGCCCCGGACCGCATTTGACTCGGTGTCCCGGGGGCGGACGGAGTGCGGACACGCGCACGGAGGTGGCGGCGAATGCTCACGGCCAAGGGTCTGTTCCAGGAAATCATCGACGACGACGAGTCCTTCCGGCTCTTCTGCTCGATCGCGGCGAGCGGCGAGTCCCAGGGCGGCTGGGAGAACGCCCGGATCGCGGCCCTCGTCGCGCCCGGCATGCGGGACCTCACGCCGAAGATCACCCGGCACGGCGCCGACGAGGACAAGCACGGCCGGATCTTCAACGCGCTGATGAGGAAACGCGGTCTCGAACCCGTCCCCGTACCGCCCGACACGGACTACACGATGCTGCTGGAACAGCGCGGCATCGGCCTCGCGCACGACAAGCTGCGCCGGGAGGAGCCGCTGAGCGAGCAGGACATCATCGTCTACCTCGCCCACAGCCGGGTCACCGAACAGCGGGCCGCCGACCAGATGGACATGCTGGTCACGTATTTCGGGGACCACCCCGAGCTCGGCAAGGCCATCCACATGATCGACAACGACGAGGCGAACCACCTCGCCTACTGCCACGAGGAACTGCTCCGCCTCGCGCGCGAGGGACACGGCCGGCTCATCCAGCGGACCCTGCGCGCATCCGCCCTCGTCGAGATCCAGGTCTACCGCGACGTCAGCCTGGCCGTGATGGGGCACATGGGAAGGATCCTGGGCTGGTCCCGGCCCAAGGCGGCCGTCCTCGCCGCCGGCATCCACGTGATGTACGCGTACGAGCGCGCCGCCGGCTGGCACCGGATGGTCGGTCTGAAGATGCCCGAGCGGCTCGACGCCCTCGGCGGGCCCGTGACCCCCGCCCCCGCCTTCTGAACACCCCCGCCGCAGGTCACCCCGCCCCGTCCCCGTCCCCGGGTGCCCCGCCCCCGCCGTCGCGGGGGCGGGGCACCCGTCTCACATCCAGCCGCGCCGCTTGAACAGCCGGTACAGCGCCGCGACGATGCCCGCCATCACGACGATCACCACCGGGTACGAGGCCACCCAGTGCAGCTCCGGCATGTGGTCGAAGTTCATGCCGTAGATCCCCGCGACCATCGTGGGGACCGCTGCCATGGCCGCCCACGCCGAGATCTTCCGCATGTCGTCGTTCTGCCGCACCCCCATCTGCGCGAGATGGGCCGACAGCACGTCGGACAGGAGCCGGTCGAGCCCCTCCACCTGCTCGTTGGCACGCAGCAGATGGTCGTTGACGTCCCGGAAGAAGGGATGCGCCTCCTCGTTCACGAACGGCACCGAACCGGTCGTGAGCCGGGCCAGCGGCCCGGCGAGCGGACCGCTGGCCCGCCGGAACTCCAGGACCTGCCGCTTCGCCGTGTAGATCCGCTCCGCGGTGTTCGCCGGATTGCCCCCGGTGGGCGCGAAGACGTCCGCCTCCAGCTCCTCCAGGTCCACCTGGAGCTCGCCCGCCACATCGAGGTAGTGGTCCACGATCGCGTCGCTCACCGCGTACAGCACCGCCGTCGGCCCGTGCTTGAGCACCTCCCGGTCCGCTTCGAGACGCCGGCGGACCTCCGCGAGCGGTGCGCCCTCGCCGTGCCGGACCGTCACCACGAAGGAGTCGCCGATGAACAGCATCAGCTCGCCCGAGGAGACCCGGTCGCTCTCCGGTTCGTAGACGACCGGCTTGAGCACCGCGAACAGGGAGTCGTCGTAGACCTCCAGCTTCGGCCGCTGGTGGGCCTTGAGGGCGTCCTCGACGGCCAGCGGGTGCAGCGCGAACTCCGAGGCGACATGGTCGAACTCCGCCTCCGAGGGCTCGTGCAGCCCCACCCAGAGGAACGCGTCCCCGGCGGCCCGCGCCTCGTCGAGCGCGTCCGAGAGGTCGGCGGGTCCGTCGGTACGGCGCCCGTCCCTGTAGATGGCAGAGTCCACGATCACGCGCCGTATTCTCCATCGAACGGCCCAGTCACGCACGCGTGGAGTCGCCCACATCCGGGCGGACCCCGAACGGACCCCGGTCGAAATTCGGTCGCACACCCCGATCGGACCGGGCGCGACAGTGCGCGACGGGGCACGGCGGGGCACCGCCTAGGCTGGCCGGCATGGCCACGTTGATCCTCGTCCGGCACGGACGCTCCACCGCCAACACCTCCGGGGTCCTCGCCGGGCGCACGCCCGGGATCTCCCTCGACGAGCGGGGCGCCGCGCAGGCCGCCGCGCTCCCGGGGCGCCTCGCGGACGTCCCGCTCGCCGCGGTCGTCTCCAGCCCCCTCCAGCGCTGCCGGGAGACCGTACGGCCGCTCCTCGACGCCCGCCCGGACCTTCCGCTGCACGTCGAGGACCGCATCAACGAGTGCGACTACGGCGACTGGTCGGGTCGCAAACTGGCCGAGCTCAACGACGAACCCCTGATGGAGATCGTCCAGGCACACGCCTCCGCCGCCGCCTTCCCCGGCGGCGAGTCCATGCGCGCGATGCAGGCCCGCGCGGTCGACGCCGTGCACGACTGGAACGCGCGGATCGACGCCGAGCACGGCGAGGACGCCTGCTACCTGATGTGCTCGCACGGGGACATCGTCAAGTCGGTCGTGGCGGACGCCCTCGGCCTCCACCTCGACCTCTTCCAGCGCGTCCACGTCGACCCCTGCTCGGTCACCGTCATCCGCTACACGCGACTGCGGCCCTTCCTCGTCCGCCTCGGCGACACCGGGGACTTCGCCGGATTCGCGCCACGCGAGCACCCCGACAGCAGTGGGACGGCCGAGGTCGGCGGTGGTGCGGGCGCACCGTGATCCTCTCGCGCAGTAGGGTGGACGCGCCGCCGTAGTACGACTGTCGAGACGCAAGGGAGCCGGGAAACGTGTCCCGTCAGGTGTTCCTCTACGACCCACCGGAGCGTTTTGTGGCCGGTACGGTCGGGCTGCCTGGCCGCCGTACGTTCTTCCTCCAGGCGTCCGCCGCCGGCCGGGTCACCAGCGTCGCCCTGGAGAAGACACAGGTCGCCGCCCTCGCCGAGCGCATGGACGAACTCCTCGACGAGGTCGTGCGCCGCACCGGGGGCAACGCGCCCGTGCCCGCCGTCGCCCCCGCCGAGGTCGCCGACTCAGCCCCCCTCGACGTACCCGTCGAGGAGGAGTTCCGGGTCGGCACCATGGCACTCGCCTGGGACGGCGAGGAGCAGCGCATGATCGTCGAGGCGCAGGCGCTCGTCGAGCTCGACGTGGAGTCCGAGGAGGACCTCGCCGAGGCCGAGGAGCGGCTGCTCCAGGACGAGGAGAACGGGCCGCCGATGCTCCGGGTCCGGCTCAGCGGAGCCCAGGCCCGTGCCTTCGCCAAGCGGGCCCTGGACGTCGTCAACGCAGGCCGGCCGCCCTGCCCGCTGTGCAGCCTGCCGCTCGACCCCGAGGGCCACGTCTGCCCCCGCCAGAACGGATACCGCCGCGGAGCATGAGCAGCAGCCCTCCGACGCCGCCCGACGCCGAGCTGCTGGCCCGTGGTGAGCTGACCGTGCGCGGCCAGGTCCGTGAGGCCTCCAACGCCGTGCTCTACTGCTCCGTCGCCTACGAGGGACGCGAGGCGGCCTGTGTCTACAAGCCGGTCGCGGGGGAGCAGCCGCTGTGGGACTTCCCCGACGGCACGCTCGCGCAGCGCGAGGTCGCCGCGTACGAGATCTCCGAGGCCACCGGCTGGGGCCTGGTCCCGCCGACGGTGCTCCGTGACGGGCCGTACGGGGAGGGCATGGTCCAGCTGTGGATCGAGGCCGACCCCGGGGCCCGGCTGCTCGCCCTGACCGAGGACGACGAGGCGGGCGAGGGCTGGAAGGCCGTCGGGCCCGCCCAGGTCGCCGAGGACCGCACCGCGCTCCTCGTCCACGCGGACACCCCCGAGCTGCGGCGGCTGGCCGTCCTGGACGCCGTCATCAACAACGGCGACCGCAAGGGCGGGCACCTGCTGCCGGCTCCCGACGGGCGTCTCTACGGCATCGACCACGGGGTCGCCTTCCACGTCGACGACAAGCTGCGCACGCTGCTGTGGGGCTGGGCGGGCGAGGAGCTGCCCGCCGAGGCGGCCGGCGTGCTCGACGCGCTGGACCGCGCCCTGGCCCCGGGAGCGCCCCTCGCCGCCCGTCTGGCGGAACTGCTCACCGGCGCCGAGGTGGCGGCGGTACGCGCCCGCGTGAAGGCGCTGCGGGCCACCGGACGGCACCCGGAGCCCTCGGGGCAGTGGCCGGCGATCCCCTGGCCGCCGGTCTGAGGTTTCGGGCCCGGCCCTGGTCACGGCCCCGCCCTTCCGGCGGACCGAAAAGTTTCGGCCAGGGGGTGCGCACGGGCCTGCACCCCTGGGGGGTATGCACGCAGGCCTCCGACCCGCAAGACCGCGTAATCGGTCAAGATCCCGGATCCGGTTCGTATCCGGAACACCTGTCCGGTTACGCTCGGGTCATGCATGCCTGGCCCGCTTCTGAGGTCCCCGCCCTTCCCGGCAAGGGCCGCGACCTCCGGATCCACGACACCGCGACCGGCGGACGAGTCACCCTCGCCCCCGGCCCCGTCGCCCGTATCTATGTCTGCGGCATCACGCCGTACGACGCGACCCACATGGGTCACGCGGCGACCTACAACGCGTTCGACCTCGTTCAGCGCGTGTGGCTCGACACCAAGCGGCAGGTGCACTACGTCCAGAACGTCACGGACGTGGACGACCCGCTCCTGGAGCGCGCGATCCGCGACGGCATCGACTGGGTCGGTCTCGCGGAGCGCGAGACCGCACTGTTCCGCGAGGACATGACCGCCCTGCGGATGCTGCCCCCGCAGCACTACATCGGCGCCGTCGAAGCCATACCCGGGATCGTCCCGCTCGTCGAGCGTCTCCGGGACTCCGGCGCCGCCTACGAGCTCGAAGGCGACATCTACTTCTCCGTCGACGCCGACCCGCACTTCGGGCAGGTGTCGAACTACGACACCGAGCTGATGCGCCACCTCTCCGCCGAGCGCGGAGGCGACCCGGAGCGCCCCGGCAAGAAGAACCCGCTCGACCCGATGCTCTGGATGGCCGCCCGCGAGGGCGAGCCGAGCTGGGACGGCGCGAGCCTCGGCGCGGGTCGCCCCGGCTGGCACATCGAGTGCGTCGCCATCGCCCTTGACCACCTCGGCATGGGCTTCGACGTGCAGGGCGGCGGATCCGACCTGATCTTCCCGCACCACGAGATGGGCGCCTCCCACGCCCAGGCCCTCACCGGCGAGTTCCCCATGGCCAAGGCGTACGTCCACGCCGGCATGGTCGCCCTCGACGGCGAGAAGATGTCCAAGTCCCGCGGCAACCTGGTCTTCGTCTCGCGGCTCCGCCGTGACGGTGTCGACCCGGCCGCCATCCGGCTCGCGCTGCTCTCCCACCGCTACCGCGACGACTGGGAATGGACCGACCGGGTCCTCCAGGACGCCGTGGAGCGCCTGGGCCGCTGGCGTGCGGCCGTGTCCCGCCCCGACGGCCCGCCCGCCGACGCGCTCGTCGAGGAGCTCCGCGAGGCCCTCTCCGACGATCTCGACACCCCGGCCGCGCTCGCCGCGGTCGACCGCTGGGCCGCCCTCCAGGCGGCCGGGGGCGGCACCGACGACTCCGCCCCCGGCCTGGTCTCCCGCGCTGTCGACGCACTGCTCGGTGTGGCCCTGTAACGAGCAGGACCGCACAACCACCTTTCAGGCAGCCGCCCTTGGACTTCTCGCCGAAGTCCGAGGGCGGTTCCGTTTTGTCCTGGCGGGGATGCTCGTTCCTGCGCTAAATAAGCTCCATGCAATCATCATCACGCATGAAAGTTGCACTCGCCGGAGCCGTCCTCGGACTCCTCGCGGCCTTCGCGGGACCCGGCTCCGCCGCGTCGGCCACCCCCACCGACACCGCCCCCGCCGACACCACCGTCGGCGACCTCACCGGGTTCGCCGCGGACGGCCCCGTCTACCGGCTGACCGCCGGCCGGTCCCAGGCCCGGGTCAGCTTCGTCACCGCCGACACCTTCCGCATCGAACTGGCCCCCGACGGCACGTTCACCGACCCCACCGGCAGCGACATCACCCTGCCCCAGGGCCCGCCCCCGGCCACCCGCTGGCGCGACCTGGGCGACCGCTACGAACTGAGCAGCGCCCAGGTGACCCTGCGCGCCTACAAGTCACCGCTCCGCTTCGCCGCGGTACGCGCCGACGGCACCCCGCTCTGGAGCGAGACCCGCGGCCTCAGCTGGACCGCCGACCGCACCGTCCAGACCCTCGCCCGCGGCGCGGACGAGCAGTTCTACGGCGCCGGCATGCAGAACGGGCGCGGCAACACCTCCCACCGCGACAAGACCGTCGAAGTCGGCGTCGACTACAACTGGAACGACGGCGGCCACCCCAACTCCGTCCCCTTCTACCTCTCCTCCGCCGGATACGGCGTCTACCGCAACACCTACGCCCCCAACACCTACGCCTTCACCGAGCCCGTCACGACCAGCGCGAAGGAACGGCGCTTCGACGCCTACTACTTCGCCGGAACGGGCGGCGACGCCGCCAAGGACGTCATCGGCCAGTACACCCGGCTCACCGGCAAGCCCTTCCTGCCGCCCGTGTACGGCCTGGAGATAGGCGACGCCGACTGCTACCTCCACAACGCCAACCGGGGCGAGCGCCGCACCCTCGACGCCCTGAAGGTCGCCGACGGCTACGTCGCCCACGACATGCCCAACGGCTGGATGCTCGTCAACGACGGCTACGGCTGCGGCTACGAGAACCTCGCCGAGGCCTCCGCCGGACTCGGCGAGCGCGGCATGAAGCTCGGCCTGTGGACCGAGGACGGCATCGACAAGCTCGAAGAGCAGGTCAAGGCCGGCCAGCGGGTCGCCAAGCTCGACGTCGCCTGGGTCGGCGAGGGCTACAAGTTCGCCCTCGACGGCTGCAAGGACGCCCACGCCGGCATCGAGGCCCACAGCGACGCCCGCGGCTTCACCTGGGCCCCCGAGAGCTGGTCCGGCGCCCAGCGCTGCGGCGTCCAGTGGTCCGGCGACCAGTCCGGCACCTGGGAGTACATCCGCTGGCAGATCCCGACCTACGCCGGCGCGTCCATGTCCGGGCTCGCCTACACCACCGGCGACGTCGACGGCATCTTCGGCGGCAGCGCCAAGACGTACACCCGCGACCTCCAGTGGAAGACCTTCCTGCCGGTCACGATGACCATGGACGGCTGGGCCGCCAACGACAAGCAGCCCTTCCGGTACGGCGAGCCCTACACCGGCATCAACCGCGCCTCCCTCAAGCTCCACGAGGCCCTGCTCCCGTACATCTACAGCCACGCCCACCAGGCCACGAAGACCGGCGTCGGCCTCGCCCGGCCGCTGGCCCTGGAGTACCCGGACGACCCGAAGGCCTCCACCGACGCCGCCAAGTACGAGTTCCTCAGCGGCGAGGACTTCCTCGTCGCCCCCGTCTACCAGGACGCCGTCGAACGCGACGGCATCTACCTCCCCAAGGGCACCTGGATCGACTACTGGAGCGGGCGCACCTACGAAGGCCCCGTCACCGTCGACGACTACAGCGCCCCGCTCGACACCCTGCCCCTCTTCGTACGGGCCGGGGCGACCGTCCCGATGTGGCCCGGCGGCATCCGCTCGTACACCGACCGCGCCCCCGGCGACCCCATCGCCTGGGACGTCTACCCGAAGGGCGACTCCTCCTTCGAGCTGTACGAGGACGACGGCGTCACCCGCGAACACCGCACCGGCCGGTACGCCACCCAGCGTGCCGAGGTCCGCGCCCCGAACGGCGGCCCCGGTGACGTGACCGTCCGCATCGGCGCGAGCAGGGGCACGTACACCGGCAAGCCGACCGCCCGGCCGTACGCCTTCACCGTCCACACCGGCGACGCCCCCGGCACGGTCAAGCTCGACGGGCGCAAGCTGCCCGCCCTCACCTCCCGGGCCGCCTTCGACGCCGCCGCCCAGGGCTGGTGGTACGACCGCGACGAGCGCGGGGGAGTGGTCCGGGTCAAGACCGCCGCCCTCTCCACCGGCCGCGACTTCGAACTGCGGCTGAGCGACACCAGCGCGGTCGGCGGCGCCGTACCCGGCGCCTCCGCCGCCCTCGCCGTCCCCGCGGCGCAGGAGCTCGGAGCCGGTACCCCCGGCACCGTCGCCGTGGACGTCACCGCGGGCACCCGGGACGCCACCGACGTACGGGTCTCCCTGGACGCCCCGGCCGGCTGGCAGGTCACCCCGGCCGCACCGGTCGGCCGTGTCCCGGCCGGCACCACCCGCCGCGTCGAGGTCGCCGTCACCCCCGCCGCGGACGCGAAGCCCGGCGAGGCCACCCTCACCGCGACCGCCCGGCACCGCGCCGCGGGCACCGACCGCACCGCCACCCAGCGGTTCGCGGTCGGCGTGATGCCCCCGCCGCCGACCGGCGACGCCTGGGCGAGCGACCTCGTCTGGCTGCGCTCCACCAACGGCTGGGGCCCGCCCGAACGCGACCGCTCCAACGGCGAGTCCGGCGCCGCCGACGGCCGCACCCTCACCCTGGCGGGCAAGACCTACGAGAAGGGCATCGGCGGCCACGCCGACTCCGACATCGAGGTCTACCTCGGCGGCCGCTGCGCCACCTTCACCGCCGACGTCGGCATCGACGACGAGATCAACGGCTACGGGGACGTGGCCTTCTCCGTCGAGGCCGACGGCAAGGTCCTGTGGACCTCGCCCCGGCTCACCGGCGCCTCCGAGACCCTGCCCGTGAACGTCGACGTGACCGGCGCGCGCCATGTCCGGCTGCGGATCACGGACACCAACGGGTCGAAGAGCGGCGACCACGGGGACTGGGCGGCGGCCCGGTTCGGCTGCGCCTGACGCACGAACGGGAGGGGCGCCCTCGGGCACCCCTCCCGTTCCGTCGGCTCCGTGGAACCGCTACTTCCCGGCCTCGCCCTCGGCGTCCGGCGAACCGTCCGTGTCGGGCGAACCGGCCGTGTCCTGCGCACCGTCCGTGTCGGGCGAACCGCCCGCGTCCTGCGTTCCCTCCGCGTCCGGCGACCCGTCGGCGGGCTCCTCCGGACCGTCGGCGGACGTCCCGGTCCCTTCGGACGAGCCCTCGGGCCCGTCGGCGGGTCCCTCGGCGGATCCGGTCGTTCCCTCGGTGGACTCCTCCGCCCCCGCGATCTCCTCGGGACCCTCGACGGCCTCCGCCCCCGGGACCGACTCCGGCCCCGGCTGCTCCGGCTTCGGCGGGCGCGTACGCCCGCTCCCGCTCTCCCTGAGGAACGCCGTGTCGCTGCCGTCCGTCGCAAGCCCTGGGCCGCTGCCCGGACCCGTGCCCGGTTCGCGCCGCCGCAGATACCGCTCGAACTCACGGGCGATCGCCTCGCCGGACGCCTCCGGCAGCTCCGCCGTGTCGCGGGCCTCCTCGAGCGTCTGCACGTACTCGGCGACCTCGCTGTCCTCGGCGGCCAGCTGGTCCACACCCACCTGCCAGGCCCGCGCGTCCTCGGGCAGCTCGCCCAGCGGGATGCGCAGACCGATCAGGTCCTCGAGACGGTTGAGGAGCGCCAGGGTCGCCTTCGGGTTCGGCGGCTGCGACACATAGTGCGGCACCGCCGCCCACAGGCTCACCGCGGGCACGCCCGCGTGGGTGCACGCCTCCTGGAGGATGCCCACGATGCCCGTCGGGCCCTCGTACCGGGTCTCCTCCAGGTCCATCGTGCGCGCCAGGTCCGGATCGGAGGTCACTCCGCTCACCGGGACCGGCCGGGTGTGCGGGGTGTCCCCGAGCAGGGCGCCCAGGATCACGACCATCTCCACGCCCAGCTCGTGGGCGAAGGCGAGGATCTCGTTGCAGAAGGAGCGCCAGCGCATCGAGGGCTCGATCCCGCGCACGAGCACCAGGTCACGGGGCTTGTCGCCGCCGACCCGGACCACGGAGAGCCGGGTCGTCGGCCAGGTGATCTTCCGGACTCCGTTGTCCAGGAAGACCGTGGGCCGGTTGACCTGGAAGTCGTAGTAGTCCTCGGCGTCGAGCGCCGCGAACACCTCTCCCTTCCATTCCCGGTCCAGATGGGCGACCGCGGTGGAGGCGGCGTCGCCGGCGTCGTTCCAGCCTTCGAACGCGGCCACCATGACCGGGTCGATCAGCTCGGGTACCCCCTCGAGCTCGATCACCCAGCGCCTCCTTTTCGAAGTTCCTGTCGTACGGACCAACCTTACGGCTTTCCTCAGGTCCGTCCGCAGCCCCCGGACATCCCCGAAAACCCGTGCGGCCTTGATCGACTACCCAGGAACTCGCCTCCGCACACGGCGGTGTCACTCCTCCCAGAGCGTGCTGGGCGCCTCCCTCCGGACCACTGGCGCGATCTCCTCGGCGAAGCGCTGGAGCGTCTCGGTCTGTTCCGCCGTCGACTGCCCGAAGGTGTCGACGGTGACGGACTGCAGGTCGTGCCCGTAGTGGGCGTGGTAGCCGAGCAGCTTGTCGATGATCTGCTGCGGCGAGCCGATCAGCTGGGGACCGTCCGCGATCGCGTCCTCGATCGTGCGGAACGGGGTGTTGTATCCGGCCTTTCCCTCCAGATGCGGCTTGAAGCTCTGCCGCACCTTCGCCTCGTACAGGTCCTTGTAGCGGGCGACGGCCTCCTCCGCCGTGTCGGCGATGAGCAGACCGCCGGAACCGGCCGCCACGCGCGCGTGGGCCGGGTCGTGCCCGTACTCCTCGAACTTCTCCCGGTAGTGGGCGATGAGCTTCGCGTACGCCGCGCGGGGCTGGATGGCGTTGGCCGTGAACAGGGGATCACCGTGCTTCGCGGCGAGCTCGGGGGAGTTGAGGCTGGTGGCCGAGCCGTGCCAGATCCGGGGCGGACCCGCGTAGGGGCGCGGCACCGTGGTGACGTTCTTCAGCGAGGGCCGGAACTCGCCCTCCCAGTCGACACCCTCCTCCGTCCAGAGACGGCGGAGCAGCTCGTACTTCTCCTTCTGGAGGTCCCACTGCCGCTCCTCGTCCAGCCCGAAGAGGTCGAAGTGACCGGCCTCGGCACCCTTGCCGACGACGAGTTCGAGCCGTCCGCGGGAGAGCTGGTCGAGGGTGGCGTAGTCCTCGGCGACCCGGACCGGATCGAGGATGGCGACCACGGTGACCCCGGTCAGCAGCCTGATCCGGGTGGTGCGGGCGGCGAGCGCGGCGAGCAGCACGGTCGGGGCGGAGGAGAGGAACGCGCCCGCGTGCCGCTCGCCGACCGCGTACGCGTCGAAGCCGAGCCGTTCGGCGGTCTCGCCGAGCGTGACGACCTGCTCCAACCGGTCGGCGGCGGAGAGGAGTTCACCGGTCAGCGGGTGCGGGGAGTGGTGGACGATCGAGAGCACCTGAAACTTCATGCGTTCCACTCTGCGCGTCGAGTGTTGCGGCATTGTGGACGTCGTGTGGCACGCCCGGGGGTACGCCTCGGGGGCGGCCCTCCGCAGAGAACCGCCCCCGACCGCGGGGGAGTCGCCTCCCCCTCCGTGCGTGTCCGGCCTACTTGTCCAGCATCTTCTCGACGCCGGCGCGGACCTCGTCCGTCGCGAGACCGCGGATGGTCAGCGTCGTCCGGCGGCGCAGCACGTCGTCCGCCGTCTCGGCCCACTCGTGGTCACGGGCGTAGGCGACCTGCGCCCAGATCTCCGGCGCGTCCGGGTGGATGCGGCGGGCCAGGTCCGGGTTCTCGTTCGCCATGCGGGCGATGTCGAAGGAGAGCGAGCCGTAGTGGGTCGCCAGGTGCTTGGCGGTGTCGGCGGCCATCCGCGGGCCGGGCGCCGGACCGTCGACGAGCAGCCGGTGCGCGACCGCGTTCGGGTTGGCTATGCCGGGCAGCGGGAGCCGCTTCGGCAGGGTCGACACCGACTCGTAGTCCTCGCCCAGCGGGTGGCCGGGGAGCTGCTCCAGCTTCTTCATCACCGTACGGCCGATGTGGCGGAAGGTCGTCCACTTGCCGCCGGCCACCGACAGCATGCCGCCGCGGCCCTCGGTGACGACCGTCTCGCGCTTGGCCTTGGAGGTGTCGCCGGGACCGCCCGGGAGCACCCGCAGACCGGCGAAGGAGTAGGTGATGAGATCGCGCGACAGCTGCTGGTCGCGGATGGAGAAGGCGGCCTCGTCCAGGATCTGGGCGGTGTCCTTCTCGGTGACCTCGACCTGGCCGGGGTCGCCCTCGTACTCCTCGTCGGTGGTGCCGAGCAGCAGCATGTCCTCCCAGGGGAGGGCGAAGGTGATGCGGTACTTGTCGATCGGGGTGGCCAGCGCGGCCTTCCACGGCGAGGTCCGCTTCAGGACCAGGTGCGCGCCCTTGGAGAGGCGGATGGAGGGGGCCGCGTTCGGGTCCTCCATCCTGCGCAGGTGGTCGACCCACGGGCCGGTCGCGTTCAGCACCAGACGGGCGGTGACGCCGAACTCGTCCCCGCTCGTACGGTCCTTCAGCTCGGCGCCCGTGACCCGGCCCCGGGTGAAGCGCAGCCCGGTCACCTCGGCGTGGTTGAGGACGGTGGCGCCGGCCTCGACCGCCGCGCGGACCGTCATCAGGGCCATGCGGGCGTCGTTCATCTGGTCGTCGCCGTAGACGGCCACGGCCTTGAGGTTGTCGGTGCGCAGCTCCGGCACGTCCTGCGCGGCCTTGGCGGGGGAGAGCAGGTGCCCGACGCCGTCACCGAAGGCCGAGAGGGCGCTGTAGGCGAAGACACCGGCACCGAGCTTGGCCGCGCCGTGCGGTCCGCCCTTGTAGACGGGCAGGTAGAAGGTGAGGGGGTTGGCGAGGTGCGGTGCCACCTGACGGGAGACCGCACGCCGCTCGAAGTGGTTCTCCGCCACCAGCTTCACCGCGCCGGTCTGCAGGTAGCGCAGTCCGCCGTGGAGCAGCTTCGAGGAGGCGGAGGAGGTGGCGCCGGCGAAGTCGCCGGCGTCCACCAGGGCCACCCGCAGGCCCGACTGCGCGGCGTGCCAGGCGGTGGAGATGCCCAGGATGCCGCCGCCGATGACCAGGAGGTCGTACGTCGCCTTGGAAAGCTGCTCCCGGGTCTCGGCGCGGCTCGGCAGGGAACCGGCAGCCGGTCGCGTCCCAAGGGCAGGGACGCTCTGCAGGGTGGTCATCTCGATCTACTCCTCGGTGGCGTCGTCGAGCCAGCCCATGGAGCGTTCCACGGCCTTGAGCCAGCTCTTGTACTCGCTGTCACGCCTGTCGGCGTCCATGCGGGGGGTCCATTCCGCCGCGCGTCGCCAGTTGGCGCGCAGGGCGTCGGTGTCCGGCCAGAAGCCGACGGCCAGGCCGGCGGCGTAGGCGGCACCGAGGCAGGTGGTCTCGGCGACCATCGGACGCACGACGGGCGCGTCCAGGAAGTCCGAGAGGGTCTGCATCAGGAGGTTGTTGGAGGTCATGCCGCCGTCGACCTTGAGCGCGGTCAGCTCGACGCCGGAGTCCTTGGTCATGGCGTCGGTGATCTCGCGGGTCTGCCAGGCGGTGGCCTCCAGGACGGCGCGGGCGATGTGCGCCTTGGTGACGTACCGGGTGAGGCCGGCGATGACACCGCGCGCGTCGGAGCGCCAGTACGGGGCGAACAGGCCGGAGAAGGCCGGCACGAAGTAGGCGCCGCCGTTGTCCTCGACCGAGGACGCGAGGGTCTCGATCTCGGCGGCGGACTTGATCAGGCCCATCTGGTCGCGCATCCACTGCACCAGCGAACCGGTGACGGCGATCGAGCCCTCCAGGGCGTAGACCGGCTTCTGGTCGCCGATCTGGTAGCCGACCGTGGTCAGCAGGCCGCTGTAGGAGTTGATGATCTTGTCACCGGTGTTCATCAGCATGAAGGTGCCGGTGCCGTACGTGGACTTGGCCTCGCCCTCGGCGAAACACGTCTGGCCGAACAGGGCGGCCTGCTGGTCGCCGAGCGCCGAGGCGACCGGGACACCGGCGAGGGCGCCGTCCTTGACGTGGCCGTAGACCTCGGCGGAGGACCGGATCTCGGGGAGGACGTTGAGGGGGACCCCCATCGACTCCGCGATCTTCTCGTCCCAGGCCAGCGTGTGCAGGTTCATCAGCATGGTGCGCGAGGCGTTGGTGACGTCGGTGACGTGCACGCCGCCGTCGGTGCCACCGGTGAGGTTCCAGATGACCCAGGAGTCCATGGTGCCGAAGAGGATGTCTCCGGCCTCGGCGCGCTCGCGCAGGCCCTCGACGTTGTCGAGCATCCAGCGGATCTTCGGGCCGGCGAAGTAGCTCGCCAGGGGCAGGCCGGTCTCGCGGCGGAAGCGGTCCTGGCCGACGTTGCGGCCGAGCTCCTTGCAGAGGGCGTCGGTGCGGGTGTCCTGCCAGACGAGGGCGTTGTGGACGGGCTCGCCGGTGTTCTTGTCCCAGAGCAGCGTCGTCTCGCGCTGGTTGGTGATGCCGATGGCCTTGACGTCGGAGGCGGCGATGCCGCCCTTCGTCAGGGCGCCGGCGACGACCTCCTGGACGTTGGTCCAGATCTCGGCGGCGTCGTGCTCGACCCAGCCCGGCTTCGGGAAGATCTGCTCGTGCTCCTTCTGGTCGACCGAGACGATCCGGCCGTCCTTGTCGAAGACGATGCAGCGCGAGGAGGTGGTGCCCTGGTCGATGGCCGCGATGAAGGGGCCGGAGGTGTGTGCGTCGGTCACGGTGTGCTCCAAGGGAAGTCTGGGAGAAGGACGTCTCAGGCGAACGCGATGTTGTAGATACCCGCGGCGATGGCGCCACCGATCAGCGGACCGGCGACCGGGATCCAGGCGTAGCTCCAGTCGGAGCCGCCCTTGTTCGGCAGCGGGAGCAGAGCGTGCACGATGCGCGGACCGAGGTCGCGGGCGGGGTTGATCGCGTAGCCGGTCGGCCCACCGAGCGAGAGGCCGATGGAGACCACGACGAACGCGGTGATCAGGGCGCCGATGACGCCGAGTCCCTTGCCGCTGTCGTTGAGGCCCTGGGTGAGCACGGCCAGGACGAGCACGACGGTGCCGATGATCTCGGTGGCCAGGTTCTGCCAGGTGTTCCGGATCTCGGGGCCGGTGGAGAAGACGCCGAGCACCGGGCCGGGTCCCTCGATCGGCGTCTTGGAGGCGGCCTCCGCGTCGGTGAGGTGGGCCTGGAACTGGCCGTAGTAGGCCACCCAGACCAGTGCCGCACCGATCATTGCGCCGAGCAGCTGGCCCGCGATGTAGACGGGGACGTTGCTCCAGTCCCCGTCCTTGATCGCGATTCCGACCGTGACGGCGGGGTTCAGATGGGCGCCCGAGAGGGAAGCCGTCATGTAGACGGCCGTCATGACGGCGAATCCCCACCCGAAGGTGATCGCGAGCCAGCCCGCGTTGCGGGCCTTGGAGCCCTTGAGCGTGACGGCGGCGCACACACCGCCGCCGAGCAGAATGAGAACGGCGGTACCGATGGTCTCGCCGAGGAAGATGTCGGAGCTGGACACCCGCGACTCCTTTGTCCTTCGTCCAGGGGAAGGCGAACCCCGGGTCCCTCCGGTGGTCCGCGCCCTCGTGTGAGGGCGTTACCGGCCCTTGGCACTGCCACACCTTAGCGTGTATTGCCGTTAAGTGTTCGGCAATGCCGACCGGTGAACGGAAGTTTTGCCCCCGGGTTAACAGCACGTCAAGGGTTCGGGAAGCGAAAAACCCGCCGATAACGCGATCGTTACCGGCGGGTTCAGTCGTGTCGGGGGAGCGTCAGAAGCGCCCGGCCCCCAGATCCCGGGACACCGCGCGGGCGCAGTCGCGTACCGCCGCCACCAGCTCCGGACGCAGTTCCCCGGCCGGGCACAGCCGCTCCACGGCCCCCGTGACCGCCACCGCGCCCACCGGCATCCGCCGCCGGTCGTGGATCGGCGCCGCCACCGAGGCCACGCCCTCCCAGGTCTCCTCCAGGTCCGCCGCCCAGCCCTTGGCCCGCGTCATGTCGAGCAGCGACTCGAAGTCCGTCAGCACCGTGGTCGTCCGGGGCGTGAACGCCTCCCGCTCGACCTCCAGGACCTCGCTGTGCGCCACCGGGTCGTACGCCGAGAGGACCTTGCCCAGGGCCGTGGAGTGCAGCGGCTGCATGGCCCCCACCTCCAGGACCTGACGGCTGTCGTCCGGCCGGAAGACGTGGTGCACGATCAGCACGCCCCGCTGGTGCAACACCCCCAGGTGCACGCTCTCGCCGCTGGACCGCGCCAGGTCGTCCGTCCAGACCAGCGCGCGCGCCCGCAGCTCGTGCACGTCCAGATAGCTGTTGCCGAGCCGCAGCAGCTCCGCGCCGAGCTGATAGCGGCCCGAGGCCGCCTCCTGCTCCACGAAGCCCTCCGCCTGGAGGGTGCGCAGGATGCCGTGGGCGGTGCCCTTGGCGAGCCCGAGCGAGGACGCGATGTCGGACAGACCGAGCCGGCGCTCGCCACCCGCGAGCAGCCGCAGCATGGCCGCCGCCCGTTCAAGCGACTGGATGTTCTTCGCCATCGCCCGGCCCCTTTTCCCTCTCACGCTGTTCGACAATGCTGAACACTATCGGTCGATGCCGACCTTGCGTTACACATGACAGTGTCAGTCAAGAGCGGTCCGTACCGGGAGTCCCCGCACACAGGATGCCGTCCGGCCCGTGGGACGCCGTGTCCACCCCGGCCGGAGCGCGGTTACGCTGAGCCCGTGCACCCTCCCCCGAAGGTGCAAAGCCGACAGCCGTCGCATCCCAGGGAGCTCATCCATGGCCTCGTCGCCGACCCCTTCCGCTGACAGCCGGAACCGTGCCGCAGCCCTCCGCGAGGCGCTCGCCAGCCGAGTCGTCGTCGCCGACGGCGCCATGGGCACCATGCTCCAGGCGCAGGACC
Organism: Streptomyces sp. NPDC017246; assembly: GCF_044331325.1. Classification (NCBI taxonomy): domain Bacteria; kingdom Bacillati; phylum Actinomycetota; class Actinomycetes; order Kitasatosporales; family Streptomycetaceae; genus Streptomyces; species Streptomyces sp. NPDC017246. The sequence continues at coordinate 192,902 of NZ_JBIRMW010000009.1, forward strand.
CCACCCTCGAGGACTTCGAGAACCTCGAAGGCTGCAACGAGATCCTGAACATCACGCGGCCCGACATCGTCCGCTCGGTCCACCAGGAGTACTTCGCCGCCGGCGTCGACTGCGTCGAGACCAACACCTTCGGCGCGAACCACGCCGCCCTGGGCGAGTACGACATCCCCGAGCGCGTCCACGAACTCTCCGAGGCCGGAGCCCGCATCGCCCGCGAGGTCGCCGACGAGTTCACCGCCTCCACCGGCCGCCAGCGCTGGGTCCTCGGCTCCATCGGCCCCGGCACCAAGCTGCCGACCCTCGGCCACGCCCCGTACCCCCTGCTGCGCGACGCCTACCAGCAGAACGCCGAGGGCCTCCTCGCCGGCGGCGCCGACGCCCTGCTCGTCGAGACCACCCAGGACCTGCTCCAGACCAAGTCCTCCGTCATCGGCGCCCGCCGCGCCCTCGACGCCCTCGGCGCCGACGTGCCGCTCATCGTCTCCGTCACCGTCGAGACCACCGGCACCATGCTCCTCGGCTCCGAGATCGGTGCGGCGCTGACCGCCCTGGAGCCGCTCGGCATCGACATGATCGGCCTGAACTGCGCCACCGGCCCCGCCGAGATGAGCGAGCACCTCCGCTACCTCGCCCGCCACTCGCGCATCCCGCTCTCCTGCATGCCCAACGCCGGCCTGCCCGTCCTCACCTCCGACGGCGCCCACTACCCGCTCAGCCCCGCCGAGCTCGCCGACGCCCAGGAGACCTTCGTCCGCGAGTACGGCCTCTCCCTCATCGGCGGCTGTTGCGGTACTACCCCGGAGCACCTGCGCCAGGTCGTCGAGCGCGTCCAAAACCTCACCCCCGGCGTCCGCGACCCGCGCCCCGAGCCCGGCGCCGCCTCGCTCTACCAGACCGTGCCGTTCCGCCAGGACACCGCGTACATGGCGATCGGCGAGCGCACCAACGCCAACGGCTCCAAGAAGTTCCGCGAGGCGATGCTGGAGGCGCGCTGGGACGACTGCGTCGAGATGGCCCGCGACCAGATCCGCGAGGGCGCGCACATGCTCGACCTCTGCGTGGACTACGTCGGCCGCGACGGCGTCGCCGACATGGAGGAGCTCGCGGGCCGCTTCGCCACCGCCTCCACCCTGCCGATCGTCCTCGACTCCACCGAGGTGGAGGTCCTGCGGGCCGGTCTGGAGAAGCTCGGCGGCCGGGCCGTCATCAACTCGGTCAACTACGAGGACGGCGACGGACCCGAGTCCCGCTTCGCCAAGGTCACCCGGCTGGCCCAGGAGCACGGCGCCGCTCTCATCGCCCTCACCATCGACGAGGAGGGCCAGGCGCGCACCGCCGAGCACAAGGTGGCCATCGCCGAGCGCCTCATCGAGGACCTCACCGGCAACTGGGGCATCCACGAGTCGGACATCCTCATCGACACCCTGACCTTCACCATCTGCACCGGCCAGGAGGAGTCCCGGAAGGACGGCATCGCCACGATCGAGGCGATCCGCGAGCTGAAGCGCCGCCGGCCGGACGTCCAGACCACGCTGGGCCTGTCCAACATCTCCTTCGGTCTGAACCCGGCCGCGCGCATCCTGCTCAACTCGGTCTTCCTCGACGAGTGCGTGAAGGCGGGCCTGGACTCGGCGATCGTCCACGCCTCGAAGATCCTGCCGATCGCCCGCTTCGACGACGAGCAGGTCACCACCGCCCTCGACCTGATCTACGACCGGCGCGCCGAGGGATACGACCCGCTGCAGAAGCTGATGGCCCTCTTCGAGGGCGTCAACACCAAGTCGATGAAGGCCGGGAAGACCGAGGAGCTCCTCGCGCTTCCGTTGGACGAGCGGCTCAAGCGCCGGATCGTCGACGGTGAGAAGAACGGTCTGGAGGCGGACCTCGACGAGGCGCTGACGGTCCGCCCCGCCCTGGAGATCGTCAACGAGATCCTGCTCGACGGCATGAAGACGGTCGGTGAGCTCTTCGGCTCGGGCCAGATGCAGCTTCCGTTCGTGCTCCAGTCCGCCGAGGTCATGAAGACCGCCGTGGCCCACCTCGAACCGCACATGGAGAAGACGGACGCCGACGGCAAGGGCACGATCGTCCTCGCCACCGTCCGCGGCGACGTCCACGACATCGGCAAGAACCTCGTCGACATCATCCTCTCCAACAACGGCTACAACGTCGTCAACATCGGCATCAAGCAGCCGGTCTCCGCGATCCTCGAAGCCGCCGAGGAGCACCGCGCCGACGTCATCGGCATGTCCGGTCTCCTGGTGAAGTCCACCGTGATCATGAAGGAGAACCTGGAGGAGCTGAACCAGCGCGAGCTGGCCGCCAAGTACCCCGTGATCCTCGGCGGCGCCGCCCTCACCAGGGCCTACGTCGAACAGGACCTGCACGAGATCTACCAGGGCGAGGTGCGCTACGCCCGCGACGCCTTCGAGGGCCTGCGCCTCATGGACGCCCTCGTCGCCGTCAAGCGCGGCGTCCCCGGGGCCACGCTCCCGCCGCTCAAGCAGCGCCGCGTCGCCAAGCGGGACACCCCGGTCCTCCAGGTGGAGGAGGCGGACGAGCCGGGCGGCCGTTCCGACGTCGCCGTCGACAACCCCGTCCCCACCCCGCCGTTCTGGGGCACCCGCGTGGTCAAGGGCATCCCGCTCAAGGACTACGCGTCCTGGCTCGACGAGGGCGCCCTCTTCAAGGGCCAGTGGGGCCTCAAGCAGGCCCGTGTCGGCGGCGCCACGTACGAGGAGCTCGTCGAGAGCGAGGGCCGGCCGCGGCTGCGCGGCCTGCTCGACAAGCTGCACACCGAGAACCTCCTCGAGGCGGCCGTCGTCTACGGCTACTTCCCCTGTGTCTCCAAGGGCGACGACCTGATCATCCTCGACGACGCCGGCAACGAGCGCACCCGCTTCAGCTTCCCGCGCCAGCGCCGCGGCCGCCGCCTCTGCCTCGCGGACTTCTTCCGCCCGGAGGAGTCCGGCGAGACCGATGTGGTCGGCCTCCAGGTCGTCACCGTCGGCTCGAAGATCGGCGAGGCCACCGCCAAGCTCTTCGAGTCCGACTCCTACCGTGAGTACCTGGAGCTGCACGGTCTCTCCGTCCAGCTCGCCGAGGCCATGGCCGAGTACTGGCACGCCCGCGTCCGCGCCGAGCTGGGCTTCGCCGGCGAGGACCCGGCGAAGGTGGAGGACATGTTCGACCTCAAGTACCGCGGCGCGCGCTTCTCCCTCGGCTACGGCGCCTGCCCCGACCTGGAGGACCGCGCGAAGATCGCGGAGCTGCTGCGGCCGGAGCGGATCGGTGTGCACCTCTCGGAGGAGTTCCAGCTCCACCCCGAGCAGTCCACCGACGCCATCGTGATCCATCACCCCGAGGCGAAGTACTTCAACGCCAGGTGACCGGATGCGACGCCCCGTGACCGGGGCGGGCGGCCCGGGCGCCAAATCCGCGCTCTTTCGGTGATCCGGACGTACACTTATCGGTCCAGTGCAGGCCGGTCCTCCTCCCCGTACCGGGGAGGGAGGCCGGCCTTCTCGTCCCTCCATGGAGGTGTGCCGGATGACCAGTACGGTCCCCGCGTCCCTGTTCCGCACGAACGGAAGCTCCGCCCTGCAGGCGGTCTTCCTCGACATGGACGGGACCCTCGTCGACACGGAGGGCTTCTGGTGGGACGCGGAGGTCGAGGTCTTCGCCGACCTCGGGCACCGGCTGGACGAGGCCTGGCGGGACATCGTCGTCGGCGGCCCGATGACGCGCAGCGCGGGCTACCTCATCGACTCCACCGGCGCCGACATCACCGTCGCCGAGCTGACCGTCCTGCTCAACGAGAAGTTCGAGCAGCGCATCGCGCGCGGCGTGCCGCTGATGCCGGGTGCCGAGCGGCTGCTCGCCGAGCTGGCCCGGCACTCCATCCCGACCGCCCTGGTCTCCGCCTCGCACCGGCGGATCATCGACAAGGTCCTCCACTCGCTCGGCCGTGACCGCTTCACCCTCACCGTCGCGGGGGACGAGGTCGTACGGACCAAGCCGCACCCGGAGCCGTACCTGACGGCCGCCCAGGGGGTCGGCGCCGACCCCGTGCTCTGTGCCGTCATCGAGGACACCGCGACCGGTGTGGCGGCCGCGGAGGCGGCGGGCTGCCGCGTCGTCGCGGTGCCCTCCGTCGCGCCGATCGCGCCTTCTCCGGGCCGGGTCGTCGTGCGTTCCCTGGAAGAGGTCGACGTGCCCTTCCTGCGTACGTTGATCACCGGCATCTGAGGTTTATCTGAGCTTCCCCGGCCCTGAATGCGCAGGGGTCCGGGGAAAATGATCAGGCCATTCGCCGAAAAGGCCTCCGCGTGACCTTGGTCACGCAGAGTGCCTGACGGGGGGTGGCCTTCCTGCGTTCCCTGCCCGAAAAGGACAGGTTTCGGCGCCCCCATGTGTCCTGATTCGCTCGCCGCCGTCCGCATCATCCGGCGCATGACTATCGAAGCGCCCGTATTCATGATCACTGTGCGATTACCCCCACGGCCGCCCGTGGTCCGGCAATAGCGGCGCCGCCCACTAATCTTTCGCGAGTACTTCGCCGTATAACCGCGTGGACCGGCGCACACCCAAGTCGCCGTGAACACAGGACCGATCGCAACACCCGGCCCGATCGCTCCCGCCCCGACCGGGCGGCCGGCGGCGGAGTTCCACTGACCGCTGTATCCCAGTGCCGGATGAGGAGATCGTCCCTGATGAACCGCAAGACCCTGGTGCTCCCGGCCGTGGCCGGACTGCTCGCCCCTCTGCTCGCCGCCTGCGGGAGCACGGAGGACGCCGGAGCGATCGTCGTCGGCACCACGGACCAGTTCATCGCCACCGCGGACGCCCCCGCCCCGCTCGACCCGGCCTTCGCCTACGACACCGGCGCCTGGAACATCCTCCGGCAGACCGTCCAGACCCTGATGCACGTGCCCCGCGACGGCGGCGAGCCCGTCCCCGAGGCCGCCCAGAGCTGCGGATTCTCCGACAAGGCCAGCGAGAGCTACCGCTGCAAGCTCCGCCCCGGCCTCACCTTCGCCGACGGCACCGCGATCACCGCCGAGGACGTCAAGTACTCCATCGAGCGCGTCCTGAAGATCAAGTCGGACAACGGCACGGCCGCCCTCCTCTCGAACATCGACACCATCGAGACCAAGGGCACCGACGAGGTCGTCTTCCACCTGAAGACCCCCGACGCCACGTTCCCGTTCAAGCTCTCCACCCCCGTCGCCGGCATCCTCAGCAAGGACAAGTACTCCGCCGGCGAGCTCCGCGACGGCTTCGACGTCGACGGCTCGGGCCCGTACACCATGAAGGTCGAGCGCGAGGGCGAGAAGGCCACCCGCTTCGTCTTCACCAAGAACCCCGCCTACAAGGGCGACATCACCCTGCGCAACGAGCAGGTCGAACTGCGTCCCTACAGTGACGCGGACACCATGGGCCGGGCCCTGGAGAGCGACGACATCGACATGATGGCCCGCTCCCTCTCGCGCCAGCAGATCAAGAACCTCACCGAGACGCCCAAGGACGGCATCGAGGTCGTCGAGGTCCCCGGCCTCGAGATCCGCTACCTCGGCTTCAACACCAAGGCCCCCGCCGTCCAGGAGAAGGCCGTACGCCAGGCCATGGCCGCCGTCGTCGACCGCGGCGCCCTCGTGAACATGGTCTACGGCCCCACCGCCGAGCCCCTGTACTCGCTGATCCCCTCCAGCATCACCGGCCACGCCACCCCCTTCTTCGACGAGTACGGCGAGCCCGACCGCGCCCGTGCCGCCAAGCTCCTCAAGGACGCCGGCGTCCAGACCCCGGTCAAGGTGACCCTGAACTACACCACCGACCACTACGGCGCCGAGACCGCCCAGGAGTTCGAGGCGCTCAAGAAGCAGCTCGTCGCCACCGAACTCTTCGACGTCACCGTCCAGGGCGCCGAGTGGTCGAAGTTCCGCACCGCCCAGAAGCGCGGCGACTACGCCGTCTACGGCCTCGGCTGGTTCCCGGACTACCCGGACCCGGACAACTACATCGCGCCGTTCCTCGACAGCGACAACTTCCTCAACACCCCGTACGTGAACAAGGTCGTCCGCGACCAGCTCATCCCGCGCTCGCGCCGCCAGGCCGACCGCACCGCCGCAGGCCCCGTCTTCAACCAGATCCAGAAGATCGTCGCCCGGGACGTACCCGTCCTGCCCCTGTGGCAGGGCAAGCAGTACGTCGCCGCCCGCGACGACCTCAACGGAGTCGAGTACGCCCTCAACACGTCCTCCGACCTCCTGCTCTGGGAACTGGGCCGCGGTACCGCATAACCCGTCGACTGGATCGGTTACACCGGCCGCGCACCCGCGCGCGGCCGGCCTGACAAGAGATCACGAGGCACGTTCTGTGAAGACGCACAACAAGTGGCTGACGGCCCCGCTCGCCGCCGGCCTGGCCGCCGCCCTCCTCAGCGGCTGCGGCACCGAACAGGGCGGATCGGGCGGATCGGGCAACGGCATACGCGTCGGCATGTCCGACGAGATCCTCGCCACCGACCCGGCGGCCGGCTACGACCCCGGCTCCTGGCTGCTGTTCAACAACGTCTTCCAGTCCCTCCTCGCCTTCCCCAAGGGCGGCTCCGAACCCGAGCCCGAGGCCGCCGACAAGTGCGGCTTCTCCGCCGGCAGCACCGTCTACAGCTGCACCCTGCGCGACGGCCTCACCTTCTCCAACGGCAACAAGCTCACCTCGGAGGACGTCAAGTTCTCCTTCGAGCGGGCCCTCAAGATCGCCGACCCCTCCGGCCCGGCACCGCTGCTCTCCACCATCAAGAGCATCGAGACCCCCGACGAGCGGACCGTCGTCTTCCGCCTCAAGGTCCCCGACGCCACCTTCCCCAGCAAGATCGCCTCCGGCGCCGGCTCCATCGTCGACCACCGCGAGTACCCCGCCGACGCCCTGCGCACCGACGGCAAGGCCACCGGCTCCGGCCCGTACAAGCTGGACTCCCTCAGCGACACCGAGGCCGGCTTCTCCGCCAACAGCGGCTACCGGGGCACCGCACGGCCCAAGAACGACGCGGTCACCCTCAAGCTCTACCGCGGCGACCGCGCCGCCCTCTCCAAGGCCCTCACCGACGGCGACGTCGACGTCGCCTACCGAGGCCTCGCCGCCGAGGACATCGCCACCCTGGAAACGTCCGACACCACGGACGACAAGGGCATGGAGGTCATCCAGGGCAGCAGCGCCGAGGTCCAGCACCTCGTCTTCAACATGAAGGACCCGGTCGTCGGCAAGCTCGGCGTCCGCCGCGCCATCGCCCACCTCGTCGACCGCGACGCCCTCGTCGAAGGCGTCTACAAGTCGACGGCCACGCCGCTCTACTCGATCGTCCCGGCCGGCATCGCCGGACACAACACCGCCTTCTACGACACCTACGGCACCCCCGACAAGGCGAAGGCGAAGAAGGCCCTGCGCGCGGCCGGCGTCACCGACAAGCTCAAGCTCACCCTCTGGTCCACGCCGAGCCGCTACGGCCCGTCCACCGACCAGGAGCTCAAGGCCATCGCCGAGCAGCTCAACGAGAGCGGCCTCTTCGACGCCGACGTCAAGTCCGTCGCCTACGATCAGTACGAGAAGGACATCGCCGCCGGCAAGTACGGCGTCTACGTCAAGGGCTGGGTCCCCGACTACCCCGACGCCGACAACTTCACCGCCCCCTTCTTCGGCGAGGGCAACGTCCTCGGCAACCACTACGAGAACGCCACCATCACCGGCAGCCTCCTCCCCAAGACCGCCGCCGCCCCCGACCGCGCCGCCACCGCCGACGAGTACGGCAGGCTCCAGGACCTCGTCGCCGAGGAGCTGCCCCTCCTGCCGCTCTGGCAGGGCAAGCAGTACGCCGTCGCGCGCGACGACGTCACCGGCCTGGAATGGACCCTCGACGCCTCGACGGTCTTCCGCTTCTGGGAGCTCCGCAAGGGCTGACCCGCCCGACACGACGGCGAGGGGCCCGGCGCGCGACACGCGCACCGGGCCCCTCGCCGTCGTCCACCGGCTACTGTCCGTTGGCGCCGGGCCGCACCAGACCGCTCTCGTACGCGTACACCGCGGCCTGCACCCGGTCCCGCAGCCCCAGCTTCGTCAGCACATGACCCACATGCGTCTTGACCGTCGTCTCGCTGACGAACAGATCCGCCGCGATCTCCGCGTTCGACAGACCCCGCGCCACCAGCTTCAGCACCTCGACCTCGCGGTCCGTCAAGGTGTTCAGCGTGTCCGGAACCTGCTCCTCGCCCGTCGGCAGATGCGCCGAGTACTTGTCGAGCAGCCGACGCGTGATCGACGGCGCCAGCATCGCCTCACCCGCCGCCACCACCCGGATCGCCTGCACCAGCTCCGTCGCCGGGGCGTCCTTCAGGAGGAAGCCGCTCGCCCCCGCCCGCAGCGCCTCCACCACGTACTCGTCCAGATCGAAGGTCGTCAGCACCAGCACCTTCGCCGGACCGTCCCGACCCGGACCCGTGATCTGCCGCGTCGCCTCCACCCCGTCCATCCGCGGCATACGGATGTCCATCAGCACCACGTCCGGCTGCAACGCCCGCACCTGGTCCTGCGCCTGGAGACCGTCCCCGGCCTCACCCACCACCGCGATGTCCTGCTCCGCCTCCAGAATCATCCGGAAGCCGGTGCGCAGCAGCGGCTGATCGTCGACCAAGAGGACGCGGATCGTCACAAGGGCTCCTTCAGGGGACCTGAACTCACGAGGTACGCCGGCGCTACGGCGCCGGCGGGGCCAGGTCCATTCTGCCCTGACCCGATTCGCCCGACTCCGGCGGGCGCGCGGGAACGATCTTCAGCGGGTAGACCGGGGGAGTCCCCCCGAACTCCGGACACACCGACTGGTGATCACACCAGCCGCACAGCTTCGTCGGACGCGGCCGCCAGTCACCCGACTCCGTCGCCAGCCGGATCGCCTCCCACAGCGCCAGCAGCTTCCGCTCCACCCGCAGCAGATCCGCCTCCACCGGGTCGTACGTCAGCACCTCACCACTGCCCAGATACACCAGCTGCAGCCGCCGGGGAATCACCCGCTTCAGCCGCCACACCACCAGCGCGTAGAACGTCATCTGGAACAGCGCACCGTCCCGGTACTCGGGCCGCGGCGCCTTGCCCGTCTTGTAGTCGACGATCCGCACCTCACCCGACGGCGCCACATCGATCCGGTCGATCACCCCGCGCAGCCGCAACCCCGAATCCAGCTCCGTCTCCACGAACAGCTCACGCTCGGCCGGCTCCAGACGCGTCGGATCCTCCAGCGTGAACCACCGCTCGACCAGCCGCTCCGCCTCACCCAGCCAGCCCGCCAGCCGCTCCCCGTCCGGGTCCTCCGCGAACAGCTCGCCCAGCTCCGGCTTCGACTCCAGGAGCCGGTCCCACTGCCCCGGAACCATCGCCCGCGCCCGCGGCGCCGTCCGATCCACCGCCGGATCGTCGAAGAGCCGCTCGAGCACCGCGTGCACCAGCGTGCCCCGCGTCGCCGCCGCGCTCGGCTTCTCCGGCAGCCGGTCGATCACCCGGAACCGGTACAGCAGCGGACACTGCATGAAATCGCTCGCCCGCGACGGCGACAACGACATGGGCGCCCGGGGCTCCGCCGGCACCTGCTCGCTCGTACTCATGACGAAGACCCTACGACCCGCCACCGACAGCGAGCGGAATACCATCGACCTGGGACCCCGTCGCACTGCATGATCGAACCGTGACACACCGACGTGGGTCACACCTCGCGACGAAAGGAACCCGTGAACCAGGACGAGCCCAAGCCGCAGCGGACCGAGGAGCCCGGCGGCGGGATCCTCATGGGCCGGCCCTTCGGCGTGCCCGTCTACGTCGCCCCCAGCTGGTTCCTCGTCGCCGCCCTCATCACCTGGGTCTTCGGCGACCAGATCGATCGCGTCCTGCCCGAACTCGGCGCCGCCCGCTACCTCGTCTCCCTCTTCTTCGCCGTCGCCTTCTACGCCTCCGTACTCGTCCACGAACTGGCCCACACCATCGCCGCGCTCCGCTTCAAACTCCCGGTGCGCCGCATCCAGCTCCAGTTCTTCGGCGGCGTCTCCGAGATCGAGAAGGAGACCGAGACCCCCGGCCGGGAATTCGTCCTCGCCTTCGTCGGCCCCCTCCTCTCCCTCGTCCTCGCCGGCGTGTTCTATCTCTCGATGTACGCCGTCGAACCCGGCACCGTCCCCGGCGTCCTCCTCGCCGGCCTGATGATCTCCAACCTCATCGTCGCGATCTTCAACCTGCTGCCCGGGCTCCCGCTCGACGGCGGCCGCATGCTCCGCGCCGTCGTCTGGAAGATCACCGGCAAGCCCATGAGCGGCACCATCGCCGCCGCCTGGGCCGGCCGCGCCCTCGCCGTACTCGTCCTCGTCGGACTGCCCCTGCTCACCCGCACCGGCCTCCTCGGCAACTCCACCGACGACATCAGCGGCCTCAACACCGTCACCGACGCCCTGCTCGCCGCGATCCTCGCCGCCATCATCTGGACCGGCGCCGGCAACAGCCTCCGCATGGCCCGGCTCCGCGAACACCTCCCCGAGCTCCGCGCCCGCAGCCTCACCCGCCGCGCCATCCCCGTCGAACCCGCCACCCCGCTCTCCGAGGCCCTCCGCCGCGCCAACGAGGCCGGAGCCCGCGCCCTCGTCGTCGTCGACGCCACCGGCGAGCCCACCGGCATCGTCCGCGAGACCGCCATCGCCGCCGTCCCCCAGCACCGCCGGCCCTGGGTCGCCGTCAGCACCCTCGCCCAGGACCTCGCCGAGGGCATGCGCGTCCCCGCCGAACTCACCGGCCAGCCCCTCCTCGACCACCTCCGCGCCAGCCCGGCCACCGAGTACCTGGTCGTCGAGGACACCGGCGAGATCTACGGCGTCCTCGCCACCACCGATGTCGAGCGCGCCTTCGTCAAGGCCATGGCACGACCCTCCGCGTAACCCCGGTACTCTGGTCACATGTCCGAACCGACCGGTGCCGCCCGCCGACGCGGGCCCTTCAAGGTCGGGGACCAGGTTCAGCTGACCGACCCCAAGGGCCGTCACTACACGTTCACGCTCGAAGAGGGAAAGAACTTCCACACCCACAAGGGTTCTTTCCCGCACGACGAACTGATCGGCGCCCCCGAGGGCAGCGTTGTCCGCACCACCGGAAACGTCGCCTACCTCGCGCTGCGCCCCCTGCTCCCCGATTACGTCCTGTCCATGCCCCGCGGCGCCGCCGTGGTCTACCCCAAGGACGCGGGGCAGATCCTGGCCTTCGCCGACATCTTCCCCGGCGCCCGCGTCGTGGAAGCCGGAGTGGGCTCGGGATCGCTGAGCAGCTTCCTCCTGCGCGCCATCGGAGACAGCGGCATGCTGCACTCCTACGAGCGCCGCGAGGACTTCGCCGAGATCGCGAAGGGCAACGTCGAACGCTACTTCGGCGGCCCCCACCCCGCGTGGCAGCTCACCGTCGGCGACCTCCAGGACAACCTGTCCGACACCGACGTCGACCGCGTCATCCTGGACATGCTCGCCCCCTGGGAGTGCCTGGAGGCCGTCTCCAAGGCGCTCGTCCCCGGCGGCATCCTCTGCTGCTACGTGGCGACCACCACCCAGCTGGCCCGCACCGTGGAGTCCATCCGCGAGTTCGGCTGCTACGCCGAGCCGCAGCCCTGGGAATCCATGATCCGCAACTGGCACGTCGAGGGCCTCGCCGTCCGCCCCGATCACCGCATGATCGGCCACACCGGCTTCCTCGTCACCGCCCGTCGCCTCGCGGACGGGGTCGAGCCCCCGATGCGCCGCCGCCGCCCCGCCAAGGGCGCCTACGGCGAGGACTACGAAGGCCCCAACAAGGGCTGACGTCCCGACATCCACGGCACGCCGCCGCCGAGTTCCCCGCCCACGGGAGGGAACTCGGCGGCGGCGTCCTCATGTTCGACACGCGCCCCGCACGCCCGCCTCGGCACTCGCCCCGCGCTCGACCCGCACCCGCCTCGCACCCACATCCGTGCCGCGGAACCGCCGCCGCGCCGACGAGGCCGACCCCAGCTGTTCCGTCCCCCTGTGACGTGTGGCACGATGCCCGAAACCCGCCGCACCACCCCACAGGAGACGTCTCGCGTGCAGCCCTCCGCCGCCCCGGACCTCGCGGACCTCGCACACACCCACGCCCGGCCGGCCCACTGGCTCGCCACCGCCACCGCGACCGCCGCGGTCGTCGCGCTCGCGGGCCTGCTCCAGCCCGGCCCCGCCGGAGCCACCGCATCCCCGGCCGCGACCCCGCGCCCCGCACCCGCCCCCGAGGCCGCCGGAGCCGACTATCCGCTGGACTGCGCGGGAGGCCCCCACAAGGTCGCCAAGCGGGTCACGGGCGACCTCGACGGGGACGGAAATCCCGAGACCGTTGCGGTCGTGCACTGCGAAGCCGGCTCCGGCACCCCGCCGAGCGGCATCTACGTCCTCACCCGCGGCAAGGAGGCCGGCGCCCCCGCGCGCGTGGTGGCCACGCTCGTCGCACCCGGGCAGCACAAGAACGTGACCGAGCTCGCCATACGCGACGGAGCCGTCCGCGCCACCCTGCTCGGCTACTCGTCCCTCGACGTCCCCCGCTGCTGCCCCGACGAGAAGGAGCAGGTCAGCTGGTACTGGGAGAGCGGCGCCTTCGTACGGGCCGAAGGGGCCGACGCGCGGAGCGTCTGACGCGTCACTCCGCGTCGGGGCCGTACACCTCGACCTTGTCCGCGACCCGGCGCACATGGATGCAGTCGCCCGGGCACTCCTTCGCGGAGTCCACCACGTCCTGGAGCAGTGTCAGCGGGACCGGCGTCGTGGCACCCGCGTCCTGAAGGAGCTCGTCGTCGACGCTCTTCACATAAGCGAGCCCGTCGATGTCCAGTTCGAAGACCTCGGGAGCGTACTGCGCGCAGATCCCGTCCCCGGTGCACAGGTCCTGGTCGATCCAGACCTCCAGCGCCTCTGCGGCGCCCGTGGAAGGGGCCTCGTGCTGCACGGTCATATCTCCTGCCGTTCCTGCTTCTCGTGTCACTTCTCGCGGGTAAGTCGGGCCACCTCTGACGGGTGTTGACCCAAGACGACGATACAACCGCCCGCATTCAACTCGTGAAGGGTGGGTATTCCCCTGGCGAGAGGGGAAGCGCAAGGGTGAAGATCGGACACACCTCGGAGTCTTTTTGATCTAGGGGTTTCAATCACCACCCACGCAGGTAGGGTCAGGAAGCGTCCAGCTCCCCTTGGAGGAGGTGAGGACCGTGGCAGCCCACGACGACGACATCAACCGCGGCATCCGGCCGGGGCGAGGGTCTGAAGACCCCGCCGGTCAGGTTGCCTATCTCGAGCAGGAAATCGCCGTCCTGCGCCGCAAGCTCGCCGACTCTCCGCGACACACGAGGATTCTCGAAGAGCGGATCGTCGAGCTGCAGACCAACCTGGCCGGCGTGTCCACCCAGAACGAACGACTGGCGAACACGCTCCGTGAGGCCCGCGACCAGATCGTGGCTCTCAAGGAGGAGGTCGACCGGCTCGCGCAGCCGCCGGCCGGCTTCGGTGTCTTCCTTCAGGCCAACGAGGACGGCACCTGCGACATCTTCACCGGGGGCCGCAAGCTCCGGGTGAACGTCAGCCCGAGCATCGAGCTCGAAGAGCTCAAGCGCGGCCAGGAAGTCATGCTCAACGAGGCGCTCAACGTGGTCGAGGCCATGGAGTACGAGCGCGCCGGGGACATCGTCACCCTCAAGGAGATCCTCGAGGACGGCGAGCGCGCCCTGGTGGTCGGGCACACCGACGAGGAGCGGGTGGTGAGGCTCGCCGAGCCTCTGCTGGACGTCACCATCCGCCCCGGCGACGCCCTGCTGCTCGACTCCAGGTCCGGCTACGTCTACGAAGTGGTCCCCAAGAGCGAGGTCGAAGAGCTCGTTCTGGAAGAGGTCCCGGACGTCGACTACAACAAGATCGGCGGTCTGGGCAACCAGATCGAGCTGATCCGCGACGCGGTCGAGCTCCCCTACCTCTACCCGGACCTCTTCAAGGAGCACGAACTGCGGCCGCCCAAGGGCATCCTGCTCTACGGCCCGCCCGGCTGCGGCAAGACGCTGATCGCGAAGGCCGTGGCCAACTCCCTGGCCAAGAAGGTCGCCGAGGTGACCGGCCAGCCCGCGGGGAAGTCCTACTTCCTCAACATCAAGGGCCCCGAGCTCCTCAACAAGTACGTCGGTGAGACCGAGCGGCACATCCGCCTCGTCTTCCAGCGTGCCCGGGAGAAGGCGAGCGAGGGCACCCCCGTCATCGTCTTCTTCGACGAGATGGAATCCCTCTTCCGCACCCGCGGCTCGGGTGTCAGCTCGGACGTGGAGAACACCATCGTCCCGCAGCTGCTCGCCGAGATCGACGGTGTGGAGGGCCTGGAGAACGTCATCGTCATCGGCGCCTCCAACCGCGAGGACATGATCGACCCCGCGATCCTGCGACCCGGCCGGCTCGACGTCAAGATCAAGATCGAGCGTCCGGACGCGGAGGCCGCGAAGGACATCTTCGCGAAGTACCTCACCGCCACCCTGCCCCTGCACTCCGACGACATCTCCGAGCACAGCGGCTCCAAGGCCGCCGCCGCCCACGGAATGATCCAGTCCGTCGTCGAGCAGATGTACGCCGAATCCGAGGAGAACCGCTTCCTCGAAGTGACGTACGCCAACGGCGACAAGGAAGTCCTCTACTTCAAGGACTTCAACTCCGGCGCGATGATCCAGAACATCGTCGACCGGGCCAAGAAGATGGCCATCAAGGCCTTCCTCGACCACAACCAGAAGGGCATTCGCGTCTCCCACCTCCTCCAGGCCTGCGTGGACGAGTTCAAGGAGAACGAGGACCTGCCCAACACCACCAACCCCGACGACTGGGCCCGAATCTCCGGAAAGAAGGGCGAGCGGATCGTGTTCATCCGCACGCTCGTCACCGGAAAGCAGGGCGCGGACACCGGGCGCTCCATCGACACGGTGGCCAATACCGGTCAGTACCTGTAAAACGCCCACCGGCTGCGGATGTCCGGAAACCGGGCATCCGCAGCCGACGCATTCCATCCAGCATTTCCCCCGGCATCACAGGGAAATATGCAACTCATCTCCCCACCAGCGCGGAGCCGCTCTAGGCTCATCGGTACCCGCCGAGTCGCGCACAGTGAGCGCCGCCGGGCAAGGAGGGCCGCATGACCGTACGGCGAGTAATGGGCATCGAGACGGAGTACGGGATCTCCGTCCCGGGACACCCGAACGCCAATGCCATGCTCACCTCGTCCCAGATCGTCAACGCCTACGCGGCGGCGATGCACCGGGCGCGCCGCGCCCGCTGGGACTTCGAGGAGGAGAACCCGCTGCGGGACGCCCGCGGCTTCGACCTCGCCCGCGAGGTGGCCGACTCCAGCCAGCTCACCGACGAGGACATCGGTCTGGCCAACGTGATCCTCACCAACGGCGCACGCCTCTACGTGGACCACGCCCACCCCGAGTACAGCTCGCCCGAGGTCACCAACCCCCTCGACGCCGTCCTCTGGGACAAGGCCGGCGAGCGGATCATGGCGGAGGCCGCCGAGCGCGCCGCCCATCTCCCCGGGGCCCAGCCCATCCACCTCTACAAGAACAACACCGACAACAAGGGCGCCTCCTACGGCACGCACGAGAACTACCTGATGAAGCGGGAGACCCCCTTCTCGGACATCGTGCGCCACCTCACTCCCTTCTTCGTCTCCCGCCAGGTCGTGACCGGCGCGGGACGGGTCGGCATCGGCCAGGACGGCCGCGAGAACGGCTTCCAGATCAGCCAGCGCGCCGACTACTTCGAGGTCGAGGTGGGCCTGGAGACCACCCTCAAGCGGCCCATCATCAACACCCGGGACGAGCCGCACGCCGACGCCGAGAGGTACCGCCGTCTGCACGTGATCATCGGCGACGCGAACCTCTCGGAGATCTCCACCTACCTCAAGCTGGGCACCACCGCACTGGTCCTGTCGATGATCGAGGACGGGTTCATCACCGTCGACCTCGCCGTCGACCAGCCGGTGCGCACCCTCCACCAGGTCTCGCACGACCCGACCCTCCAGTACCTGGTCACGCTCCGCAGCGGCCGGACACTCACCGCGGTGCAGCTCCAGATGGAGTACTTCGAGCTGGCCAGGAAGTACGTGGAGGAGCGGTACGGGGCGGACGCGGACGAGCAGACCAAGGACGTCCTGATCCGCTGGGAGGACACGCTCAACCGGCTGGAGAACGACCCCATGAGCCTCTCCGGCGAGCTCGACTGGATCGCCAAGCGGGAGCTCATGGAGGGCTACCGGCGGCGCGACAACCTCGACTGGGACGCCGCACGGCTGCACCTGGTGGACCTCCAGTACGCGGACGTACGCCCCGACAAGGGCCTCTACAACCGTCTGGTGGCCCGCGGGCGCATGAAGCGGCTCCTGGACGAGCCCACGGTCGAGAGGGCCGAGACGAAGCCCCCGGAGGACACCAGGGCCTACTTCCGGGGCCGGTGCCTGGAGCAGTACGCGGACGACGTCGCCGCGGCCTCCTGGGACTCGGTGATCTTCGACCTGCCCGGCCGGGACTCGCTCCAGCGCGTCCCGACCATGGAGCCGCTGCGCGGCACCAAGGCCCACGTCAAGTCGCTCCTGGACCGCTGCCGGACGGCGGAGGAACTGGTGCGCGTGCTGTCCGGCAGCTGATCGGGGGCCCGGCACGGGCCTGAAATACCCCGGCGCTGGGAATCATGGAAACAGTGCTCGGGGCGTTGTGGAAATCGCGGGGCCGATCTCGGACCCGCCCTATAGGGTCTGATCTTGTACGGACTCAACCGAGCGGGCCGATTCGAGCGGGGTGAGGGATATGGCGACCAAGGACACCGGCGGCGGACAGCAGAAGGCGACGCGTTCCACGGAGGAGGTCGAGGAGACCACCACGGAGGCGAACTCCGACCTCCAGGAGCGCCAGGAGAAGCTGAGCGAGGACGTGGACTCGGTACTGGACGAGATCGACGACGTCCTCGAGGAGAACGCCGAGGACTTCGTGCGGTCGTTCGTCCAGAAGGGCGGCGAGTAGCCGCTCCACGCACCTGTCGTCCTCCGTCCCCGGAGCCCCGGCGAAAGCCGTGGGTCCGGGGACGGATGACAAGCGGTGGCACGGGTAAGGTCCGTGCACAGCAAGTCAAGATCGGCCGGCGCTTCCCACGGCGGGCCGAATCTCCCACCCGGAAGGAATCGCGTGGAAGCCAACCCTCGTAGCACCGGGCGTCTGCCGGCGGCCTTCCTGACGCCGGGCTCGTCCTCGTTCATCGACTTTCTGGCGGACCACTCGCCGGACCTGCTGCCGGGCGGCCGGAAGCTCCCGGAGGGGATCGTCGAGGCCCCGCACGGGACGACCATCGTGGCGGCCACGTTCCCCGGCGGGGTCGTGCTCGCCGGTGACCGGCGGGCCACCATGGGCAACATGATCGCGCAGCGGGACATCGAGAAGGTCTTCCCTGCCGACGAGTACTCCGCCGTGGGCATCGCCGGCACCGCCGGTCTCGCCGTGGAGATGGTGAAGCTGTTCCAGCTGGAGCTGGAGCACTTCGAGAAGGTGGAGGGCGTCACGCTCTCCCTGGAGGGCAAGGCGAACCGTCTCTCCACCATGATCCGCGGCAACCTCGGCATGGCCATGCAGGGGCTCGCCGTCGTGCCGCTCTTCGCGGGCTGGGACGAGGGCAAGGAGAAGGGCCGGATCTTCTCCTACGACGTGACCGGCGGCCGCTCCGAGGAGCACGGGTACGCCGCCACAGGGTCCGGCTCGATCTTCGCGCGCGGGTCGATGAAGAAGCTCTACCGCGCCGACCTGACCGAGGAGCAGGCCACCACGCTGGTCGTGCAGGCGCTCTACGACGCGGCGGACGACGACTCGGCGACCGGCGGTCCGGACATGGCGCGCCGGATCTTCCCGATCGTCACGGTCATCACGGACGAGGGATACCGCAGGCTCACCGAGGCCGAGTCCTCCGCGCTGGCCCGAGCGGTCACCGAGCGGCGCCTCGAGGAGCCCGACGGGCCGCGCGCCGCGCTGCTCTGACCACTCGTCGCCCGACTGAAGCCCAGAAGAAAGGGACGGACCGCCGGTGTCCACTCCGTTCTACGTCTCACCCCAGCAGGCCATGGCCGACCGGGCGGAGTACGCCCGCAAGGGCATCGCCCGAGGCCGAAGCCTCGTCGTCCTCCAGTACACCGACGGAATCGTCTTCGTCGGCGAGAACCCGTCACGCGCTCTGCACAAGTTCAGCGAGATCTACGACCGGATCGGCTTCGCGGCCGCCGGCAAGTACAACGAGTACGAGAACCTCCGCATCGGCGGCGTGCGCTACGCCGACCTGCGCGGCTACACCTACGACCGGGACGACGTCACCGCGCGCGGCCTGGCCAACGTCTACGCCCAGACCCTGGGCACGATCTTCTCCAGCGCGGGGGAGAAGCCGTACGAGGTGGAGCTGGTCGTCGCCGAGGTCGGCACGGATTCGTCCGGCGACCAGATCTACCGGCTGCCGCACGACGGCTCGATCGTCGACGAGCACGGCTCGGTCGCGGTCGGCGGCAACGCCGAGCAGATCAGCACCTACCTGGACCAGCGGCACCGGGACGGCATGTCCCTCGCCGAGGCCCTGAAGCTGGCCGTGCAGGC
This sequence comes from Streptomyces sp. NPDC017246, assembly GCF_044331325.1. Classification (NCBI taxonomy): domain Bacteria; kingdom Bacillati; phylum Actinomycetota; class Actinomycetes; order Kitasatosporales; family Streptomycetaceae; genus Streptomyces; species Streptomyces sp. NPDC017246. The sequence goes on from NZ_JBIRMW010000009.1 coordinate 211,623, forward strand.
CCTGTCGCGGGACACCAACGGCAGTGAGCGGGAGATCCCCGCGGAGCGGCTGGAGGTGGCGGTCCTGGACCGTACGCGTCCGCAGCAGCGCAAGTTCAAGCGGATCGTCGGCCGTCAGCTGTCCCGTCTCCTGGAGGCGGACAACGCGGCGGTGACGAAGACGGACGAGCCCTCGGACGAGGCCCCCGAGGAGTAGACGCTCCTCCCGAGGCGCCCCGACCGAGGAGTCTTACGCCGAAGGGGCTCCGGTGCGCACGCGTGCACCGGAGCCCCTTCGGCGTGTCCGCCCTCAGGAGGCCGGTGCGGGCCCCGAGGAGCCCCGGGCGACCAGGTCGACGGGCAGGGAGACCGGCCGGGGCGGTTCGCCCGCCAGAACGGCGAGGAGCGCCTCCATGCCCCGCCGGCCGAACTCCTCGGCGGGCAGCCGCACCGTGGTGAGCTCCGGCTCGACCACCGTCGCCAGGGCCATGTCGTCGAAGCCGGTGACCGACAGGTCCTCGGGGATCCGCAGCCCGAGCCGACGCGCCGCCTTGCAGACGCCCACCGCGAGGATGTCGTCGTCGCAGATCACCGCCGTGGGCCGGGGCCCGGGGTCGGCGAGGGCGCGGCTCGCCGCCTCCCACGCGTCCGCGACGTTCAGCGGCGACCGTACGGTGCGCACGTCCGTCCCGCTCAGGGCGTGGGCGAGCGTGGCGGCGCGCACGTCGAAGGTCCAGGACGGGGCCGCGGACGCCAGATGCAGGAAGCGACGGTGGCCGAGACCCAGCAGATGGTCGGTCACCCGGCGCATGCCGTCGGCGACGTCGAGGTTCACATGGGCCGCGGCGCCGGGGGCGGCCGGGTCGCTGTCGAGCATGACGAGCGGCAGGTCGGTGCCCCGGAAGGCCTCCAGGGCGTCGGTCGCCATCGAGGAGGCGAGCACGCCGTCGAGGGCGGCCTGCGCCGAGGCGAAGGGGTCCCGGGCCGGGCCCAGGCCGTCGGGGGAGGGGTAGAGGACGACCCCGAAGCCGTGCCGTGCCGCCGCGGCGGCCGCGCCCGTGTAGACGTGGGCGAAGAACTCGTTGGTGAGGGCCGGGACGACCAGGAGGGCGGTCCGGGTGCGGCCGAGCCGCAGGTTGCGGGCGGCGAGGTTGAGCCGGTAGCCGAGGCTCCGGGCGGCCTCCCGCACGGTCTCGGCGGTGCGTTCCGACACCCGCCCGCGCCACTTGTCGCCGAGGACGAGGGAGACGGTGGCCTGGGAGACGCCCGCGGTCCGGGCGACGTCCCGGCTGGTGGGGCGGGTGCCGCCGAGCGGCTCCGGGGTCTGCACACAAGCCTCCGTGTCGGGCGGTTCACAAGCCGGTCTCCGGTCGCGGGGTGGACCCGCGTCCCGGCGACATGGTACGTATGACCACGGAAGTTATACGTAAAACCTCGGCCCGATCCGAGGCGAGGGGAGACCACATGGCCACCGAGGCCCCGGCACACGGCGGCTATCTCGACATACTCCGGGCGCCGCACGCGGCCCGGCTGCTCGCCGGGACCCTCGTGGGGCGCCTGCCCAACGGCGTCGGGCCCATCGCCCTCACCCTCTTCGTCCGCGACCAGGGCGGCAGCTACACCCTGGCCGGCGGCCTCATCGCCGCCTACGGCGTCGCCACCGCCGTCGGCCAGCCCCTCCTCGGCCGCGCCGTCGACCTCAAGGGCCAGCCCCGGGTCCAGCTGCCCGCCGCGGTCCTCTCCGCCCTGGGCATGGCCGTGCTCGCCCTGAGCGGCATCGGCCACCTCGCCCTCGCCTACGCGGCCGTCGTCGCCGCCGGCCTCTTCACGCCGCCCCTGGAGGGCGGGCTGCGGGCCCTGTGGCCGAGCGTCCTCGGCCGCGAGGACCGGGTCCACCGGGCGTACGCCATGGACGCGGTCGCGCAGGAGGTCATGTTCACCGTCGGACCACTGCTGCTGACCCTCCTCGTCTCCCTGTGGTCGCCCGCCGCCGCACTCCTCGTCATCAACCTCCTCGGCGTCCTCGGCGCCCTCGCCGTCGTCCTCTCCGAGCCGTCCCGCACCTGGCGCTCCGCGCCCCGGGAGGCCCACTGGCTGGGCGCCCTGCGCTCCCCGGGGCTCCTCGCCCTCCTCGGCTCGTTCTTCTTCGTCGGCCTCGCGCTCGGCTCCATCACCGTCGCCGCCGTCGCCTACGCCGACGACCGCGGCGACCCGTCCGTCTACGGCTGGCTGATGGCCGCGCTCGGACTCGGCGCGCTCATCGGCGGCGTCACCTACGGCGCCCGCCAGTGGTCCGGAGCCCCCGAGCGGCGGCTGCGGGTCCTCGTCCTGCTCCTCGCGGTCTGCTACCTGCCGCTCGTGCTCACCCCCGGCCCCGTCGCCATGGCCGCCCTCGCGGCCCTCGCCGGCGTCTTCCTGGCGCCCGTCCTCGCCTGCGCCTTCATCGTCGTGGACCGGCACGCGCCGCGCGGCACCGTGACCGAGGCCTTCTCCTGGCTCGTCACCACCTTCGGTGTCGGCTCGGCCCTCGGCTCCGCCGCCGCAGGACCCGCCGTCGAACTCGCCGGGACGGCCGCCGCATTCGCCGTGGCCGGGGCGGGCGGCGTGGTCGCCCTCCTCGTCCTGCTGGCCACCGGGCGTGTCCTCGGCGCGCCGAGCACCCCCGGCACCCCCGTGACCGAGGCGCGACACGCCGTGGACGCGGGCGCCCTCGGCTCCGTACACAGCGAAAAGAACACGCACTGATCGGAAAATGATCGAAACGGGAACGGCCAACCCGGTTTCAGCACAGGCCGTCAGGCGTAATGTTCAGACATGGACCGCCGCATTTTCGGGCTGGAGAACGAGTACGGCGTCACGTGCACGTTCAGGGGACAGCGCCGACTGTCTCCTGACGAAGTGGCGCGCTACCTCTTCCGCCGTGTCGTGTCATGGGGCCGCAGCAGCAATGTCTTCCTGCGGAACGGCGCCCGCCTGTACCTGGACGTGGGATCGCATCCGGAATACGCCACACCGGAATGCGACGACCTGACCGAACTGGTCACTCACGACAAGGCCGGCGAGCGCATTCTCGAGGGCCTGCTCGTCGACGCCGAACGCCGCCTGCACGAGGAGGGAATCGCGGGCGACGTCTACCTCTTCAAGAACAACACCGACTCGGCCGGAAACTCCTACGGCTGCCACGAGAACTATCTCGTCGCCCGCCACGGAGAGTTCTCCCGGCTCGCGGACATCCTCATTCCGTTCCTCGTCACCCGGCAGCTCATCTGCGGAGCGGGAAAGGTCCTCCAGACCCCGCGGGGTGCCGTGTTCTGCGTCTCCCAGCGCGCCGAGCACATCTGGGAGGGCGTCAGCTCCGCGACCACCCGCTCGCGTCCCATCATCAACACCCGGGACGAGCCGCACGCCGACGCCGAGCGCTACCGCCGGCTGCACGTCATCGTCGGCGACTCGAACATGTCCGAGACGACCATGCTGCTCAAGGTCGGCGCCACCGACCTCGTGCTCCGCATGATCGAGGCGGGCACGGTGATGCGCGACCTGACCCTGGAGAACCCCATCCGGGCCATCCGTGAGGTCAGTCACGACATCACCGGCCAGCGCAAGGTCCGGCTGGCCAGCGGCCGCGAGGCCTCGGCCCTGGAAGTGCAGCGCGAGTACTACGAGAAGGCGGTCGACTTCGTCGACCGGCGCGGGATCAGGTCCGGCACCGTCGCCCAGGTCCTGGAGCTCTGGGGCCGTACGCTCGACGCGATCGAGAGCGAGCGGCTCGACCGGATCGAGACCGAGATCGACTGGGTCATGAAGCACCGGCTCATCGAGCGCTACCGGGCCAAGCACAACATGACCATGTCGAACCCGAGGGTCGCGCAGATAGACCTCGCCTACCACGACATCCACCGCCGTCGTGGGCTCTATTACCTCCTGCAGAAGAACGGCCAGGCGGCCCGGATCTGCAACGACATGAAGATCTTCGAGGGCAAGTCGGTGCCCCCGCAGACCACTCGGGCCCGGCTCCGCGGCGACTTCATCCGCCGCGCCCAGGAGCAGCGGCGGGACTTCACCGTCGACTGGGTCCACCTCAAGCTGAACGACCAGGCGCAGCGGACGGTGTTGTGCAAGGACCCGTTCCGCTCCGTCGACGATCGGGTCGAAAAGCTGATCGCCGGAATGTAAGCAGGTCATACCGGTCATAGGGCTCCGCACGTCACACGTGCGGAGCCCTTCGGCGTGACAGGAGCACCCCCTAGAGTGTCGGGACAACTACTGTGCCGTCTGAGATCTGAGGAACACGTGCGCCGACTTGCCGGCCTTCTCGTCGTCCCGCTGCTGCTGCTCTCGACAGCGGCGTGCGGCAGCGACGACAAGGGCTCCGATTCCGCCTCGATGAAGAACGGACTGCCCGCCATCACCGCGGGAGAGAAGTTCGGGGAGAAGCCGACCCTCGCCAAGGGCGTGGGCGACCCGCCCAAGGAACTCAAGGTCAATGTGATCAGCGAGGGCAAGGGCGCGGTGACCAAGAAGGGTGACGCGCTCTCGGTGAACTACCTGGGTCAGGCCTGGGACTCCACCACCCCCTTCGACAACAGCTTCGACCGCGGTCAGCCGTTCAGCCTCACCCTCGGCGAGGGCCAGGTCATCAAGGGCTGGGAGCAGGCCCTCGAAGGACAGAAGGTCGGCAGCCGCATCGAGGTCGGCATCCCGCCGGAGCTCGGCTACGGCGCGGCGGGCCAGGGCGACATCAAGCCCAACGCCACCCTCGTCTTCGTCGTGGACATCCTGAAGTCCGTCACGATCCCGAAGTCCGCCACCGGCACCCCGGTCGCCCAGGACAACAAGGACCTGCCGAAGGTCGGGACGAACACCGACGGCAAGGCGCCCACGCTCACCGTCCCCAAGACCGACCCGCCGACCAAGCTGGTCTCGAACTACGTGCTCGAGTCCAAGGGCGAGGTCGTCAAGGGCACCGACACGATCGTCGTGAACTACGTCGCCGCCGTCTGGAAGGACGGCAAGGTCTTCGACTCGACGTACACCACCGGCAAGCCCGCGAACTTCCCGCTCGCCCAGCTCACGCTGAAGGGCCTCAAGGACGGTCTCGTCGGCAAGAAGGTCGGCAGCCGCGTCCTCATCGTCGCCCCGCCGTCCGAGGCGTTCGGCGACAAGGAGCAGCAGGGGATTCCGAAGAACTCCACGCTGGTGTTCGCCGTGGACATCCTCACCAAGGTGTAAGACTGTCCCGATCACGTAGTTCATCAGTATGAGGAGCAGTTCAGTGAGCATCGAGAAGCCCGAGATCGACTTCCCGGGTGGCGAGCCGCCGAAGGACCTGGAGATCAAGGACATCTGGGAGGGCGACGGCGAGCTCGCCGAAGCCGGTGACTTCGTGAAGGTCCACTACGTAGGTGTGTCCTTCGACTCCGGCGAGGAGTTCGACGCCTCCTGGAACCGCGGCGCCCCGCTCGACTTCCACCTCGGCGCCGGCCAGGTCATCCAGGGCTGGGACAAGGGCGTCCAGGGCATGAAGGTCGGCGGCCGCCGCCAGCTGGTCATCCCCGCGCACCTCGCCTACGGCGACCGCGGCGCCGGCGGCAAGATCGCCCCGGGCGAGACGCTGATCTTCGTCTGCGACCTCGTGGGCGTCGCCAAGCGCTGACCCTGTACCCGGCCGGGCACCGTCCCGGCCGGTGACGGTCCTCCGAGGGCCCCCGCCATCACCGGCGGGGGCCCTCGGCTTTGGCCGCGACACCCCGGGGCGGTACGGTCGGACGTCCGAGAAGTGGATCCGGCGGAAGGGTGCAGGGCGTCGATGGCGATTGCCAAGTCCGAGCGGCTGATGAATCTCGCGCTGTGCCTGCTCGGGACACGCCGTCCCCTGAGCAAGCGTGAACTCCGCGGCTCCATCGAGGCCTACCTCGAAGCCAGCGGTGACGACGCCTTCAACCGCATGTTCGAGCGCGACAAGGACGATCTGCGCGAGCTCGGCCTGGTCATCGAGACCGTCGAGAACCTGGAGGGCGAGACCGGCTACCTCGCCCGCCGCGACTCCAACCGGCTGCCGCCCATCACCCTGGACGCCGAGGAGGCCGCCGCGCTCGGCCTCGCCGCCAAGGTCTGGCAGCAGGCCCGCCTCGCCGGGGCCGCCAGCGGCGCCCTGCAGAAGCTCCGCGCCGCCGGCATGCCGGAGGCGGAGGACTCGTACGACACCCAGCCCAGCGCCCTCGAACCGCGGATCCCCGTCCACGAGGCCGCCTTCGAACCGCTGATGCTGGCCTGCCGCGACCGCCGGCCCGTCGTCTTCGACTACCGCAAGGCCAACGCCGCCCGCCCCGAGACCCGCCAGGTCGAACCCTGGACCCTCGAATGCTGGCGCGGCCACTGGTACCTGGCCGGCTGGGACCGCGACCGCGGCGCCGAGCGCGTCTTCCGCCTCTCCCGTATCACCGGCAAGGTCCGCTCCCGCGCCGGCGCCTTCACCGCGCCCGTGCCCGACGTCGTCACCGTCCGGGAGACCGTGGAGAGCTGGGCGGGCGAGACCGCCACCCGCTCGGCCCGGATCAGACTGCGCACCGGCTGCGGCTACCCGCTGCGGGCCCGCGCCCAGTCCGTGAACGAGGGCGCCGACGGCTGGGACGAGCTGGAGATCCCGTACGGGCACGGCCTCGACGCCTGGCTCGTCGAGTTCGGCCCCGATGTCGTCGTACTGGAACCGGCCGATCTTCGGGCCGACGTGGTGGACCGGCTGCGCGCCGTGGCCAAGGGCTGAGGGGAAGACGTACCGCATGGCTGCCAACGCGATCGACCAGACGAGGCGGATGCTCTCGCTCGTCACCTATCTCCGTGAGCGCCCCGGCGCCCACGTCGCCGACGTCGCGCGCGCCTTCGGGATCACCGAGGACGAGCTGATCTCCGACCTGGACGTGCTGCCCATGTGCGGCACCAGCTTCCGCGGCGGCGATCTCCTCGACATCGACACCGACGGCGACCGGATCTGGTGGCACAACCCCGACGACGTCGCCGCGCCGCTGCGGCTCGCCGCCGACGAGGCGACCGCCCTCCTGGTCGCCGCCCGCGCCGTCGCCACCCTCCCGGGGCTCCGCGAGAGCGACCGCGAGGCGCTCCTGCGCGCCACCGCCAAGCTGGAGGCCGCCGCCGGCGAGGCCGCCGGCGCCAGCTCCCGGCTCTCGGTGACCTTCGAGTCCGAGGGCGGGGTCTTCGCCGAGGTCGACCGGGCGATCTCCGAGCGCCGGCGCCTGTGGGTGCGCTACTACTCGCCCGCGCGCGACGAGCTCACCGAGCGCGAGGTCGACCCGATCCGGCTCTTCGCCGTCGGCCACACCTACATGGAGGCGTGGTGCCGGCTCTCCGAGGCGCGCCGCACCTTCCGGCTCGACCGCGTGGCCGAGATCCGCATCCTCGACGAGCACGCGGCGCCGCCGGAGCTGGAGCTGCGCGATCTCTCCGCGGGCCTGGTCCAGCCTTCCGCCGACGATCCCGAGGTGGTGATCGAGGTCGGCCCCGGCGGGCGCTGGGTCGCCGAGTACTACCCGCACGACCGGGCCGACGAGCTGGCGGACGGCGGACTGCGGATCACCCTGCGCACACCGGACCCCGCCTCGCTGCGCCGGCTGGCGCTGCGGCTGGGCAGCGACGGGCGGATCGTCGCGCCGCAGGAGCTCGCCGACAACGCCAGGACGGCGGCCACCGCCGCGCTGGCCGCGTACGACGGCGGGTGACGTTCCCCGGCCGGGGGACGCTGTTAGTGACGTGACGCAGGACGGGCTCGCGGACCCCGCACGGTGGACGAGCGGGGGAGCGGGCGTAGGTGGCGCGGGAGCCGAGAGATGAGGGAAATGTCCGTGATGCACGGTTTGACGGCGACGGTGGCCCCGGTCCTCTTCAAGGCCGCCTGCCCCGACTGCCGCTCCCGCTTCGAACTCTCCGCGAGCGCCCTGCGGCTCGCCATCGGGGCGAGCCGCCGCACCACCTTCTACTCCTTCACCTGCCCCGAGTGCGGCAGCTCCGTCCGCAAGCCCGCCGGCGAACGCATCGTCGAGCTCCTCACCGGCGGCGGAGTCCGCACCCTGCGCCTCCACACCACCGTCTGAGCGCTCGGCCCTCCCGCCCAACGTCTAGGCTCGGGGCATGTTCTGGCCCATGCTCGCCATCGCCCTCGGCTTCCTCGGCATCGCCGTCCTCGGCGTGCTCGCCGTCAAGGTCTTCCTCGAGGTCCAGCGCCTCGGCCGTCAAGTGGCCCGCACCACACAGCGCATCAACCAGGCCGCCGAAGACCTCGAGACAGCGGCCGTCGGACTGGCCCGAACCGGCGAGTCCCTGCGCTGAGTCCGTGCCGTACGCTGCACGAAGGGGCCCCGAACCGGCCTCGCCGGACGCAATCGGGAGTATGCAAGGGCATTGCCCTGCGTTTACTCCTGCGGGTTACGATCGCAGACAGCGCGGTGGCCGGACGCTTGTCCGACCCGCCGGGCACCGCACTCCATGTCGCCTCGGTGAAGAAGGTAAACAGCTATGGGTAGGCTCGGCCCCACCGAGATCATTCTCATCCTCGTCGTCATCATCCTGCTGTTCGGCGCCAAGAAGCTCCCGGACATGGCTCGCTCGCTCGGCAAGTCGGCCCGCATCCTCAAGAGCGAGGCCAAGGCCATGAAGTCCGACGACCAGCAGAGTGCCCCCGCCGACCCGCCGCACGCCGGAACCGGCACGGGAACCACCGCCCAGGACCAGCCCGCCCCGCGCACCATCCAGGCCGCTCCCGGCGACGTGACCAGCTCGCGTCCCGTGACCGAGCCCTCGGACACCACCAAGCGCTGACCCGGTCCGCCGCGGCCGCCGCACCGTGCGGCGGCCTGCCGCACGAGATGAGGACGTGGGTTGCCCAAGTCTGCCCGCAAGCAGGAGAAGGATCCCGAGGGCCGGATGCCCCTCGTGGAACACCTGCGTGAACTCCGCAACCGACTGGCGAAAGGTCTCCTCGCCGTCGCCGCGGTGACGATCGTGGCCCTCGTGTACAGCGAGGAGCTGATGCAGTTCCTGACGAAGTCGGTGCCCACCTGCCCAGAGGGTGTCACCAGCGACGGCGGAAACTGCGCGATCGTCTCCTTCAACACGCTGATGGCCCCGTTCAGCACGACCATCCAGCTGTCGCTGACCGCCGGCCTCGTCGTCGCGAGTCCCGTCTGGCTCTACCAGCTGTGGGCCTTCGTCGCGCCCGGACTCCACAAGAGCGAGAAGAAGTACACGTACGCCTTCGTCGGCGCCGCCGTGCCGCTCTTCTCCGCCGGCGCCTACCTCGCGTACCTGATCCTCCCGATCAGCGTCAAGGTTCTCATCAGCCTCACGCCGGAGGGCTCCGCGAACATCCTCTCGCTCGGTGACGTCCTCGACTTCACCCTGCGCATGGTGCTCGTCTTCGGCCTCGCCTTCGAGCTGCCGCTGGTCCTGGTGATGCTCAACCTCACCGGTGTCCTCACCGGCCGCCGGATGGCCGGCTGGTGGCGCGGCGTGATCATGGGCGTGTTCATCTTCGGCGCCGTCATCACCCCGACCACCGACCCCGTCGGCATGATCGCCCTCGCCGGACCCATCACCGTCCTGTACTTCGGGGCCGTCGGCTTCTCCCTCCTCAACGACCGGCGACGCAAGCGCAACAACCCCGACGCCGCGCTCGACGACGACGAGGCCTCCGCGCTCGACCTCACCCCCGAGACCGTCGGCGCCGTCGAACCGGTCGGCGCCTCCCGCAAGCTGCCGGAGCAGGCCACCGGAGAGCACGGCGGGACCACCGCGCACCGGGTCAACGGGTACGACGACATCACCTGATCCTGAATCTGATGCCGATCCTGCGAGGTCCCCCGGACACGGTCCGGGGGACCTCGACGGCTGTCGGCCCCAGCGTCTTCGTGACCCCCGCCGACGTGACGCGCGCGCCCGGCGCGCCCGGTTCGCGCCCCGGCCCGAGGCTTGCCCCGCGGCCTGGCCCGCGCCTCGGCCCGCAGCCCGGCCCGAGGTCCGGCCCCCAGCCTGGTCCGCGCCCCGGCCCGAGGCCCGGTTCGGGGCCCGGCCAGAGGCCCGGCCAGAGGCCCGGAGTCGGGCCCTCCACATCCCCTCGATAAAGATCGCGTCACTGTCACAGGTGGCGGGTAGGCTCGAGAACAAGATGACAGAGGACCTCACTCCAGCCGAGGCGTACGCGGCCGCCATGGCCCGCAACGCCTATCAGGCCACCGCGCTGGCCCCCTTCCGCGAGATGTACGAGTTCGGCCTGGACCCCTTCCAGATCGAGGCCTGCCAGGCCCTCGAGGCGGGCAAGGGCGTGCTCGTCGCCGCACCCACGGGCTCCGGCAAGACCATCGTCGGCGAGTTCGCCGTCCACCTCGCCCTCACCCAGGGCCGCAAGTGCTTCTACACGACGCCGATCAAGGCACTGTCGAACCAGAAGTACGCCGACCTCGCCAAGCGGTACGGCGCCGACAAGGTCGGCCTGCTCACCGGTGACAACAGCGTCAACGGCGATGCGCCGATCGTGGTCATGACCACCGAAGTCCTCCGGAACATGCTGTACGCGGGGTCCCAGACCCTCTCCGGTCTCGGCTACGTCGTCATGGACGAGGTCCACTACCTCTCCGACCGCTTCCGCGGCGCCGTCTGGGAGGAAGTGATCATCCACCTCCCCGAGTCGGTCACCCTCGTCTCACTCTCCGCGACCGTGTCCAACGCCGAGGAGTTCGGCGACTGGCTCGACACCGTCCGCGGCGACACCGAGGTCATCGTCTCCGAGAGCCGCCCCGTCCCCCTCTGGCAGCACGTCCTCGCCGGACGCCGGATGTACGACCTCTTCGAGGAAGAGACCGACCACGGCGGCCGCGGCGCCTCCCGCCGCGAGGTCAACCCCGACCTCCTCCGCCTCGCCCGCACCGAGAACACGCGCACGTACAACCCGCGCGACCGGCGGCGCGGCAAGATGGTCCGCGAGGCCGACCGCGAGCGCGAGCGCCGCCAGCGCTCCCGCATCTGGACCCCCGGCCGCCCCGAGGTCATCGAGCGCCTCGACGCCGAAGGACTCCTGCCCGCCATCACCTTCATCTTCAGCCGCGCCGGCTGCGAAGCCGCCGTACAGCAGTGCCTCTACGCCGGGCTCCGCCTCAACGACGACGACGGACGCCAGCGCGTCCGCGAGATCGTCGAGGAGCGCACCGCGGCCATCCCCACCGAAGACCTCCACGTCCTCGGCTACTACGAATGGCTCGAAGCCCTGGAGCGGGGCATCGCCGCCCACCACGCCGGCATGCTCCCGACCTTCAAAGAAGTCGTCGAGGACCTCTTCGTCCGCGGCCTCGTCAAGGCCGTCTTCGCCACCGAGACGCTCGCCCTCGGCATCAACATGCCCGCGCGCACCGTCATCCTCGAAAAGCTCGTCAAGTGGAACGGCGAACAGCACGCCGACATCACCCCCGGCGAGTACACCCAGCTCACCGGCCGCGCCGGACGCCGCGGCATCGACGTCGAGGGCCACGCCGTCGTCCTCTGGCAGCGAGGCCTCGACCCGGAGCACCTCGCAGGACTCGCCGGCACCCGCACGTACCCCCTGCGCTCCAGCTTCAAGCCCTCGTACAACATGGCGGTCAACCTCGTCGACCAGTTCGGCCGGCACCGCTCCCGCGAGCTCCTCGAAACCTCCTTCGCCCAGTTCCAGGCCGACCGCTCCGTCGTCGGCATCTCCCGACAGGTCCAGAAGAACGAAGAGGGAATCGAGGGCTACCGCGAGGGCATGACCTGCCACCTCGGAGACTTCGAGGAGTACGCGCGGCTCCGCCGCGACCTCAAGGACCGCGAGACCGAACTGGCCCGCCAGGGCGCCGCCCAGCGCCGCGCCCAGGCGGCGAGCTCGCTGGAGAAGCTCAAGCCCGGCGACATCATCCACGTCCCCACCGGGAAATTCGCCGGACTCGCCCTCGTCCTCGACCCCGGCATCCCGGCCGGCCGCACCAACGGACACCGCGGCTTCGAACACCACGACGGGCCGCGCCCCCTCGTCCTCACCGCCGAGCGGCAGGTCAAGAGGCTCGCCTCCATCGACTTCCCCGTCCCGGTCGAGGCACTGGACCGCATGAGGATCCCCAAGTCCTTCAACCCGCGCTCCCCGCAGTCCCGCCGCGACCTCGCCTCCGCGCTGCGGAGCAAGGCCGGGCACGTCAACCCCGAGCGTCACCACAAGCAGCGCGCCGCCGCCGCCGACGACCGCGAGATCGCCCGGCTGCGCACCGAGATCCGCGCCCATCCCTGCCACGGCTGCGACGAGCGCGAGGACCACGCCCGCTGGGCCGAGCGCTTCCACCGGCTCCAGCGCGACACCCAGCAGCTGGAGCGGCGCATCGAAGGCCGCACCAACACCATCGCCCGCACCTTCGACCGGATCGTCGCGCTCCTCACCGAGCTCGACTACCTCCGCGGCAACGAGGTCACGGAGAACGGCAAGCGGCTCGCCCGCCTCTACGGCGAACTCGACCTGCTGGCCAGCGAATGCCTCCGCGACCGCGTCTGGGAGGGCCTCACCCCGGCCGAACTTGCCGCCTGCGTCTCCGCGTTGGTGTTCGAAGCCCGGCAGTCCGACGACGCCGTCGCGCCCAAGCTGCCCACCGGCAACGCCAAGGCGGCGCTCGGCGAGATGGTCAGGATCTGGGGCCGGCTCGACGCCCTCGAAGAGGAATTCAAGATCAACCAGGCGGAGGGGGTCGGCCAGCGCGAGCCCGACCTCGGCTTCGCCTGGGCCGCCTACCAGTGGGCCTCCGACAAGAGCCTCGACGAGGTGCTGCGCGAGGCCGAGATGCCCGCCGGTGACTTCGTCCGCTGGTGCAAGCAGGTCATCGACGTCCTCGGACAGGTCGCGGCGGCGGCGCCCAAGGAGAACAGCACCGTCTCCAAGAACGCCCGCAAGGCCGTGGACGCCCTGCTGAGAGGCGTCGTCGCCTACAGCTCGGTGGGCTGACGAACCACCCTCCTCCCGTGTCGGACCGAGTGCCCGTGGCGTGATCGCCACGGGCACCCGGTCTGTTCGGGCGTTCCGGCCGACGTTGTCCACAGGCCGTCGTCCACAGGGGTGGCGCGGGCCGGTCCCTTCCGATTGCATGGACTCACAAGCAGGGAAGGCCAGTTGGGGAGGGGACGTCCATGACCACGCAAGCCGGTCATCCGCACGCCGGGACACACGACGAGGAGCCGTCGTCGGAGCCGCGCGCCGCGACTCCGACAGCGACCCCGGTCGTCGTCGAAGGGCCCCGAGGCGTGCCCCTCCTCGGCAGCCTCCCCGCCTTCGGGAAGAACCCCCTCGCCTTCTTCGAACAGCTCCGCGACCGAGGCGACATCGTCCGCTGGCGCTTCGGCCGCAAACCCTCCCTCTTCATCGCCCACCCCGACACCGTCGGCGAACTCCTCACCGAGGTCGAGCGCACCTTCGACCAGCCCGACCTCGGCATCGCCTTCCGCACCCTCCTCGGCAACGGTGTCATCGTCTCCAAGGGAGCCGACTGGCGCCGCAAACGCTCCCTGGTGCAGCCCTCCGTCCGGCCGAAGCAGGTCCGCTCCTACGCGGCGACCATGAGCGAATGCGCCGTCGACCTCGCCGACCGCTGGGTCGACGGACAGCACATCGACATCAAGAAGGAGATGGCCGCCCTCACCCAACTCGTCGCCGTCCGAACCATCTTCGGCGTCGACACCGCCGCCGACGCCGAAGCCATCGGCCACGCGATGGACATCGCCCAGAAGGAGATCGGCGCCGAGTTCAGCGGCATCGGAGCCGTCCTGCCCGACTGGGTCCCCACCCCCGGCCGCGCCCGCATCAAGCGCGCCACCGCCGTCATCGACGCCGAGGTCTCCCGCGTCGTCTCCCGCCACCGCGACGGCGACACCGAACGCCCCGACCTCCTCAGCCGCCTCCTCGCCGCCCGGGACGAGACCGGCGCCCCCCTCTCAGACCAGGAGATCCGCGACGAGACCGTCACCCTCTACATCGGCGGCCACGAGACCACGAGCTCCACACTCGTCTGGGCCTGGTACCTGCTCTCCCGCAACCCCCGGGTCCGCGACGCCCTCACCGAGGAACTCGACCGCGTGCTCGCCGACCACGAACCCGGATACGACGACTACGCCTCCCTCACCTACACCCAGGCCGTCATCAAGGAGACCCTGCGCCTCTACCCCACGATCTGGCTGATCACCGGCCTCGCCAAGGAAGGCGCCACCCTCGGCGGCACCGCCGTCCCCGCCGGCACCCGCGTCTGGTCCAGCCAGTGGGCCACCCACCGCGACCCCCGCTGGTACGGCGACGCGGAAGCCTTCCGTCCCGAGCGCTGGATCGCGCAAGGCGGCGAACCCGCGGAGGACATACCCGAGTACGCCTGGTTCCCCTTCGGCGGCGGCCCCCGCGTCTGCCTCGGGACCCGCTTCGCGCTGGTGGAGGCCGTCCTGATCCTCGCGGTCCTCGCCCGCCGTTACCACCTGGACCTCACCACCGACGAGATCCTGCCCGTCCCGAGCCTCACCCTCCAACCGGACCGCGACGTCCTGGCCACGGTCCGCGCGAGGGGCTGAGGGCCGGGCCGGGCCGAGAGACGAGGCCGGGGCTGAGCCCGGGGCCGAGGCCGGGGCGCGTACGGCGGCACTGAGGAGGGGGGCGGCCGAGACGGCGGGGAAGGGAGCCGCGATCAGGCGGGCGGCCCCGAGGCGAGAGCCGTCGCCAAGTCCCGGAGGTCGTCCACTCGCAGGACCCGGTCGCCGAAGCCGGGCAGCGGGACATGCAAGGAGGACGTCCAGCGGGCGGGGATCGCGCCGGCGCCGTACACGGCGCCCGCGAGCATCCCGGTCACGGCCGCCACGGTGTCCGTGTCCCCGCCCAGATCCACGGCGGCGACGAGGGCCTCCTCGAAGGAGCCGGTCGTACGCAGCGCCCAGACCGCCGAACCGAGACAGGGCCAGACGGCTCCGTTGAACTCGGTGGCATCGTCCGGATGCCAACCGGGTGCGAGGACCGTCGACCAGCGCTCCCGGTGCGCCGGGCCCACCTCGGCGAGGGTCGCGGGCACGGCGGCGACCGGGTCCTCGCCGAGGAGCGCGACCCGGATCAGCTCGTGGAGCACCGCCGTACCCTCCCAGGCCGCGCCGTCGCCATGGGTGAGACCGCTGATCCGGCGCGCGGCCGCCATCGTCTCCGTCCGCCCCCGGGACGCGAAGTACACGGCGGAGGTCGAGGCCCGCATCAGTGAACCGTTCCCCGCGGCGCGGGCGTCGACCTGGAAGTGCAGTGCGGCGGCGAGGTCCCAGGGGTCGCCGCCGAGCAGGACCTGCTCGGTCTGGAGACCGATGTCCTTGGGGTCGGCCGCCGCCCAGCGGCGGAAGCGGTCGAAGAGATCCGGCAGGTCGAGGCCGCCCCGTTCGAGGAGCGACTCCCCGACCAGGACGGCCATCTGCGTGTCGTCCGTCGCCTCGCCCGGATCCCAGCCGCCGCCCCCGCACAACTCCCCGACACCGTCGGGGAACCGCTCCCGGAACACTCCGGGGAGTCCGAACTCGAAGGGGGCGCCCAGGGCGTCGCCCGCGGCTGAGCCGAGGACGGCGCCCACGGACCGGTCGATGTCTCGCATCCGGTCAGCGTAGGGCCGGTTCACGCGGCCGGACCGGCGCCCGGGACGTCCGGACCGCCCGGACCACCAGGAACAAGGGCAGCCCGATCGGGGAGAGGAGGATCGTCAGCAGGAGAAGAGGCGCCATCAGGAGAGGTGAGACGGAGAGGCGACGGGCCTCTCGGTACATCCACTGGCCCAGCAGCAGGTCCCAGGCGATGATCTGGGCCCAGATCGCCGCGGCTCCGTTCGGGAGTGCCGCCAGCTCGCGGAAGGTGTCGATGTCGGGGCTGCTGACCGCGGTCCAGAGCTCGGGCAGAACCGGCGCGGCCAGGACCGCCCACAGTGCCAGGAGCGGCAGCACGGTCAGGGGCGAGGCCGCGACACGCTCGGTGAACCGCCAGGCCGGCGCGGAGATCATCAGCAGCCACACGGGCGCTGCCAGGAAGAACGCCAGCTCGAAGAGGAAGCCCGTCATGAAGTGACCTCCTCGGAGGGGGCGGGGGCAGGGGAGGGAGGGGTGGGGGAGGGGGAGGGGGAGGGGGAGGCCCCCCGGAGGGAGAGTGCCGCGGCTGCCGCGCCGAGCAGCACGATCGCCCCCGCGCCGGCCAGTGTCGCGCCGTCCGGTGCCAGCAGGGCCTGGCCGCGCAGTGCCTGCCAGGTCAGCAGGACGAAGGTCGCCGCGTACGCCGCGGACGCCGTGAGGGTGAGCCGGAGCCGTACCCGCTCGTCCGCGAGGCGCGTGAAGCGCGGGGCGAGGGCGGTCAGGACGAGCAGCAGCAGGGGAAGCAGCTGGAGCGCGTGCATGCCGAAGAAGTGAGGGATGCGCAGGTCGCCGCCGTTCTCGGCCCAGCCGGTCAGGGGCATCGACGGGCCGCCGTCCGGTACCCCGACGGCGTGGGCGCCCGCGATCGGCGGGTTGTCGGTCGCCAGCTGTTCGGCGGTCGGAGGGACCATCAGGAAGCCCACGGCGGCGCCCGCGAGGGCGATCAGCGAGGACAGTCGAACGGCCCAGGCCGTCGCCCGGTCGAGGATCCGGGCGCGCAGCAGGAGAACCGCGATGACCAGGGCGCCCAGCCACAGCACGGCGACGGTGGCGCCCATGACCTGGAAGACGGCGTTGTCGAAGGGGGTCGCCTGGTTGAAGTGGCTCTGCTTGCCGCGGATCACCTGGAGCGTGATGAGGGCCATCTCGGCGACGCTGGCGGCGGTGACCACGGTGCCGGCCCACCAGCCGACCCGTCGGCCTCGCGGCAGCAGCGAGAGCATCCAGGCGAGCGACAGCCCGTACGCGACGAACGAGACCGAGAACTTGAACGGCTTGGTCCAGATCGGCACGCCGACCAGGACGCGGTCGTCGACGAGAATGCCGACGGCGGAGACCAGGGCGAGAGCGCCCATGGAGACGGAGAACCAGACCAGCGGCCGGTGGAGTCGGGTGGCCGGCCGGGTCTCTGAAGGACTGAATGGATCACTGAGTGAGCTCAGCGAGGGCATACGGATCCCCCCGTGGGAAAGTATGGATAGTGGCACTCGCCGCTATCTGATAGCGCCACTATCTATGATGGGGATGTCGTTCGGCAAGGCCGAAGCAAGATCAGGAAGGTGAACACGCGGTGCGCATCGGAGAATTGAGTCGCAGGACCGGGGTGTCCGTGCCGACGATCAAGTTCTACGTACGGGAGGGACTGCTGCCGGCCGGGGAACTGACGAGCCCGAACCAGGCCTCGTACGGGGAGACGCATGTGAAGCGCCTCCGCCTGATCCGGGCGCTCCTCGACGTGGGCGGCCTGTCGGTCGCGAGCATCCGCGAGGTGATCGTGGCGGTCGACGACCCCGGGCGGTCGGTGCACAAGTTGCTGGGCACGGTGGCCGGCGGGCTGGTGCCGAGGTACGGCCGGGAGCCGGGCGACGGGATCGAGGAGGCGCGGAAGCAGGTCGCCGCCCTGATCGCCGCGCGCGGTTGGCGCGCGCATTCCGGAAGCCCGGCCGCGGAGGCGCTCGCGGTGGCTCTCGCGGCTCTCGAAGAGGCCGGCCACGGCTCGTTCACCGAGGTCCTCGACGTGTATGCGGGCGCGGCGGAGAAGGTGGCGCAGGCCGACCTGGAGTTCGTGGCGCGCAATGTGGCGCGCGAGCAGCTCGTGGAGAGCGTGGTCGTCGGCACGGTGATCGGCGACGCGATCTTCTCCGCGCTGCGGCGCCTGGCCCAGACGGACACCTCGGACCGGATGTACGGGGAGGCGACGTAGCCGAGCGGGAGGCGGCGGAGCCGAGGGGGAGGCGGCGGAGCCGAGGGGGGGGCGGCGGAGCCTCGGTGCGAACGCGGCCGGGCTCCGGCCGTGAGCGGGGGCTCAGGCGGGGAGGCGGCGGAGGCCCGGCGGGGAGCGTGGCTCAGGTGGGGAGGCGGCCGGGGGAGCGGGGCTTCCAGGGCCGCGCCGGCCGGGGGAGCGGGGCCTCCAGGGCCGCGCCGGCTGGGGGCGGAGCTGGTGGCGCGCTCCGACTGGGAAACTGTGGGGCCGACGCGCCCGGGGGGAAGAGCGGGCCTCGGGGAAAGCGGTCCTCGGCGAAAGAGCGGGCCTCGGAAATAGAGCGGGCCCGAGGCGAAGGAGTGGGCCCGGGGCGTGTACCCCGGGCCCGTGTCCTACTCCTACTTCTCCTGCTCGCGCTCCACCTGGTCGTTCCACTCGCGCTTGATCGCGCGCCATGCCTCGTCCGACTTGCCCAGGCGCCAGTAGCCCGAGATCGACAGCCGCTCGCGCGGCACCTCGCGGTCCAGCCGCAGGTGGCGGCGGAGCTCCTTCACGAAGCCCGCCTCGCCGTGGACGAAGGCGTGGACGTCACCCGACGGGAAGTCCAGGGTCCGCACGGCCTCGACGACGGCCTCGCCCGCCGGGCGGTCGCCCCGGTGCAGCCATGTGACGTGGATTCCGTCCTCCGTCGCGAACTTCTGCTCCTCGGCGGCGTCCGAGATCTCCACGAAGGCGTGCACCCGCGCACCGGCGGGCAGCTGCTCCAGGGCCACCGCGATCGCCGGCAGCGCGCTCTCGTCGCCCGCGAGCAGGTGCCAGTCCGCCTCCGGGGCCGGTGCGTAGCCGCCGCCGGGGCCGAGGAAGCGGACCGTGTCGCCGGCCGTGGCGCGTGCCGCCCACGGGCCCGCGAGGCCCTCGTCGCCGTGGACGACGAAGTCGATGGTCAGCTCGCGGTGGACCGGGTCCCAGGCCCGTACGGTGTACGTCCGCGTCGTCGGCCACTGCTCCCGGGGGAACTCCTCCCGGATCCGGTCCATGTCGAACGGCTCCGGGTACGCGACGCCCTCGGGTGCGAAGAGCAGCTTCACGTAGTGATCGGTGTACGCGCCGACCTCGAAGGAGTCGAGGCCGGGTCCGCCCACGACGACCCGCACCATGTGCGGGGTGATCCGCTCGGTGCGCACCACGCGCGCTTCGGTGGCCTTCGGTGCCTTGCGGGGCTGCTCCGCCACGAGGGGGCTCTCCTGACTCGACGTAACTCGACGTACTTAGGTATGCCTAAGCTAGCATCCCGAGCCGTTGTCGACCCAGTGCGGCCTGTTTGTCGTCAGCTCGGGCCGGGCGAGGCCGTCGGCATGGACGCCCCGCCCCGACCCGGTGGGGGGGGGACCCGGCCGACGGCCCGGCCCGTCGGCCGGGTCCCCCGCATCCCGTTCCTCAGCGCTCCAGGACCGGCAGCAGGCGCCCCACCGCCCCGCCGAGGCCCCAGCGCTTCACCAGGGCGTCGAGTGCCGCCGGGTCCCGCGGGGCCGTCGGCAGGGTCGCGTCGAACTCCGGCAGGGGTACGTCCCCGGCGACGCGCACCACCGTCGGCGCGACGTCCAGGTACGCGGCCGCCTCCACGATCCCGCGCCGCTTGGCGGGGGTGAGCTTCGACGTCCGGTCCTCGGCCGCCGCCCGGACTCCCGCCAGGTCCCCGTACTCCGTGATCAGCTGCGCCGCCGTCTTCTCGCCGATGCCCTTCACTCCGGGGAGGCCGTCGCTGGCGTCCCCGCGCAGGGCCGCGAAGTCCGCGTACTGGTCGGGGCGCACCCCGTACTTCGTCCGGATCAGCTCCGCGTCCACCAGGTCGCAGTCGCCGACGCCCTTGCGCGGGTACAGGACCCGTACGCCCCGTGCGTCGTCCACCAGCTGGAAGAGGTCGCGGTCGCCCGTGACGATGTCCACGGGCCCGGACGCGCGTCCGGCGAGGGTCCCGATCACGTCGTCCGCCTCGTATCGGTCCGCCCCGATCCGGGCGATGCCGAGCGCCGCCAGGACCTCCTCGATCACCGGCACCTGGGGGGAGAGGGTGTCCGGGATCTCCTCCTCGTCCGGGCCGGTCTCGGTCTCCTCGGCCACCCGGTGTGCCTTGTACGAGGGGATCAGGTCCACCCGCCACTGCGGACGCCAGTCGTTGTCCCAGCAGGCGACGAGATCGTCGGGGTGGTGGTCCTGCACGAGCCGGGTGATGAAGTCGAGCAGCCCGCGCACGGCGTTCACGGGGGAGCCGTCGGGGGCCCGGACGGAGTCCGGGACGCCGAAGTAGGCGCGGAAGTAGAGGCTGGCGGTGTCGAGGAGCATCAAGCGTCGAGTCACCTCCCCTATTTTAAGGCTCGGTTCGCGTCCGGGGCGCTGGTGCGGGGCTCACACGCCCGACGACGCTCGCCCCCTGGTCCTCGGGGGCTCGGTGCCCTCGGGTGTGTTCCCCTCGGTGCGCCCTTTCGGCGCGCTCTCCGGTTCCGGGGGCGGACGCCCGCGGGGTCCGCCCCGCGAGCGCCTCGCGCGGGGGGAGCTGCCGGAAAACGTGCTGCCGTACGTGACCCCCGTCACCTTTGCGTTTGCACCCTGTGAAGCAGGGCAGGCGCGAGCCCGGAGCGGAGCCCGGTACGGGATTCAACGAAAAGAATCCCGGTACGCGACGGGTCCGCGGGCCGATCCCGCCCGCTCCACGGCCCGGCCGCGCGGGGGTGGTGGGGCCGTTCTTCATCGCTACCCGTGAGGTGTATGTGTCCAGGCTTCAGGCCGACCACCTGTTCAAGGTGTTCGGCAGACGACCCGACGAAGCCGTCCGCAGGCTCGCAGCCGGCGCCGACCGCGAGGAGCTGCGCGCCGAGGGGACGACAGCAGCCGTCGTGGACGCCGGTTTCGTCGTCGAACCCGGTCAGATCTTCGTGGTGATGGGGCTCTCCGGGTCCGGCAAGTCCACCCTTCTGCGGATGCTCAACGGCCTGCTCGAGCCCACCGCCGGCCGGGTCCTCTTCGACGGCCGCGACCTCACCGCGCTCTCCCCCCGCGATCTGCGCACCGTTCGCTCCACCAAGATCAGCATGGTCTTCCAGCACTTCGCGCTCTTCCCGCACCGAAACGTTCTGGAGAACGCCGGCTACGGCCTCGAGGTCCAGGGCGTCCCGCGCGCCGAGCGCGAGACCCGGGCCGCCGAGGCCCTCGAACTGTGCGGGCTCGCCGGCTGGGAGAAGTCCTGGCCCGACGAGCTCTCCGGCGGCATGCAGCAGCGCGTCGGTCTGGCCCGCGCCCTCGCCACCGACGCCGACCTGCTCCTCATGGACGAGTCCTTCAGCGCGCTCGACCCGCTCATCCGCCGCGACATGCAGGACCAGCTGCTCGTCCTCCAGCAGCGGCTGAAGAAGACCATCGTCTTCATCACCCACGACCTCAACGAGGCCATGCGCCTCGGCGACCGGATCGCCGTCATGCGTGACGGCCGGATCGTGCAGCTGGGCACCGCCGAGGACATCCTCGTCCGCCCCGCCGACGACTACGTCGCCTCCTTCATCCAGGACGTCGACCGCTCCCGGGTGCTCACGGCCTCGGCCGTCATGACGGGCGGCGCCACCCCGGCCGACTGCCCCGACGACTGCGCCTGCCTGCCCGTCGGGCCGGACACGCTCGTCGCCGACCTGTGCGCCGTCGCCGCCCGCGCCCCGCACCCGGTGACCGTCGAGGACTCCGACGGCACCGTCCTCGGAGTCGTACCGACGGAACGCCTTCTCGCCGTCATGGGCGGGCTCGGCGCGGCGGAGTCGCAGTACGTGGCGGAGTCGAGGCGTGCGACGGAGCCGAATCGCGTACCGAAGCCGACGTCCGCACCGAAGCCGACGTCCGTGACGGGTGCGAAGTCCGCGACGGATTCGGCATCGCCGAAGGCCGCGAAGGAATCGAAGGATCCGAAGGCCGTGAAGGACCCGAAGGCCGTGCCGGTCGCCGAGGACGTCCAGGAGGTGACCGCCCGTGCCTAGGCTCCCCCTCGGTGAGTGGGTCGACAGCTCCGTCGACTGGCTCCAGGCCCAGTTCTCCTGGCTCTTCGACGCCGTCAGCACCGGTGTCACCGGTCTCTACGACGGTATCGACGCCGTTCTGTCCGCGCCCCAGCCGCTGCTCTTCGCCGGCATCCTCGCCGTCGTCGCCTGGTGGCTGCGCGGTCTCGCCGCCGGTGTCCTCGCCTTCGCCGGGTTCGCGCTCGTCGACGCGGTCCAGCTGTGGGACGAGGCGATGGCGACGCTCTCCCTCGTCCTCGTCGCCACCCTGGTGACCCTGGTGATCGCCGTGCCGCTCGGCATCTGGGCGGCCCGCTCGAAGACGGTCAGCGCCGTCCTGCGACCCGTCCTCGACTTCATGCAGACCATGCCGGCGATGGTCTACCTCATCCCCGGCATCATCTTCTTCGGTGTCGGCGTGGTCCCCGGCATCATCGCCACGATCGTCTTCGCGCTGCCCCCGGGCGTGCGCATGACCGAGCTGGGCATCCGTCAGGTCGACGGCGAACTCGTCGAGGCCGCCGAGGCCTTCGGCACCACCCCGCGCAACACCCTGCTGCGCGTGCAGCTCCCGCTGGCCCTGCCGACGATCATGGCCGGTGTCAACCAGGTCATCATGCTCGGCCTGTCCATGGTCGTCATCGCGGGCATGGTCGGCGGCGGCGGGCTCGGCGGCGCCGTCTACCGCGCCATCGGCAACGTCGACATCGGTCTCGGCTTCGAGGCCGGTGTGTCCATCGTCGTCCTCGCCATGTACCTGGACCGGATGACCGGCGCCCTCGGCCGCCAGGTCTCCCCGCTGGGCCGCCGCGCCGCCGCCAAGGCCCGTGCCGCGCTGAGCACGAAGCGGCCCGGGGCGAAGATCTGGGCCCACCGCCCGCAGCCCGTCACCGCGCTCGTCGGTGTCGTCGTCCTCGCGCTCGTCGCCGGGGGGACGGGTTTCCTCGGTTCCGGCGGAGCGGACTCCACCACCGCCTCGGGGGCGAACAGCGGCCACGGCAAGAAGGTCAGCATCGGCTACATCCCCTGGGACGAGGGCATCGCCTCCACGTACCTGTGGAAGGAGCTGCTGGAGCGCCGGGGGTACGAGGTCGACGCCAAGCAGCTGGAGGCCGGCGCCCTCTACACGGGCCTGGCCGGCGGCCAGATCGACTTCCAGACCGACTCCTGGCTCCCCGTCACCCACGCCCAGTACTGGGAGAAGTACAAGAACAGGCTGGAGGACCTCGGCTCCTGGTACGGCCCCACCTCCCTGGAGCTCTCCGTCCCCTCGTACGTGAAGGGCGTCGACTCGCTCGCCGACCTCAAGGGCAAGGCGGGACAGTTCAAGGGCCGGATCATCGGCATCGAGCCCAGCGCCGGAATGATGGGCATCCTCAAGGACAAGGTCCTGAAGGAGTACGGCCTGGAGGGCGAGTACAAGGTCGTCGACGGCTCGACGCCCGGCATGCTGGCCGAGCTGAAGCGCGCCTACGAGCGCAAGGAACCGGTCGTCGTCACCCTCTGGTCGCCGCACTGGGCCTACTCGGCCCATGACCTGAAGAAGCTCGCCGACCCGAAGGGTTCCTGGGGCAAGGGCGACGGTGTCCACACGCTCGCCCGCAAGGGATTCGCCGGGGAGAACCCCGAGGTGGGTGCCTGGCTGAAGAACTTCGAGCTCACCGAGAAGCAGCTCACCGACCTCGAAGCCGTCATTCAGGAGACCGGCAAGGGCAAGGAGCAGGAGGCGGTCCGTACCTGGCTGGACAGGAACCCCGGCCTCGCCGAGAAGCTCGCCCCGCAGTAGTCCGCCGCGGCAGTCCCCGCAGGGGTCCCCCGCGGCAGCCCCCGGAAGACGCGGGTGGCCCCCGGAGGTCTCCGGACGGCCGGGCAGGGACCGCTGAGCGGTTCCTGTCCGAAAAGGGGTGGTCGCCGAACGTGTTCGGCGACCACCCCTTTTCGTCACGACGCGAAACCCCGCCCCAAAGCTGCGTAAGGTTCAGGTAACCGCCCGGTACGGGTACGCACGCGCACGAGGGAGGGAGCCGACATGGACGAGAAGGAATCACCCCGCGTGGGCGCGGCCGTCAAGAGGCGACGCCGGGCGCTCCAGCTCACCCTG
The DNA here is from genome assembly GCF_044331325.1 of Streptomyces sp. NPDC017246. Classification (NCBI taxonomy): domain Bacteria; kingdom Bacillati; phylum Actinomycetota; class Actinomycetes; order Kitasatosporales; family Streptomycetaceae; genus Streptomyces; species Streptomyces sp. NPDC017246. The sequence goes on from NZ_JBIRMW010000009.1 coordinate 235,627, forward strand.
GCCGTCGTCTCCTCCCGCAGCGGTCTGTCCGTGCCGTTCCTCAGTCAGGTCGAGAACGACCGGGCCAGACCCAGCCACCGCTCTCTGGAGCTGGTCGCCGAGGCCCTGGAGACCACCTCCGGTGAACTCCTCGCCGCCGCCGAGGCCTCCCGTACCGTCGATGTCGTTCGGGCGGAGGAGCCCTCTCCGGGGCTGCCCCCGGGCGTCCGGGCCGTCGTCCGCGGGCGTCACCAGCTGCACGCCCTGGAGTTCACCGGCGAGCAGGACGCGGGACGCGAGTTCCAGCACCGCAACGACGAGCTGCTGTACGTCGCCGACGGCGCCGCCGAGGTCGAGGCCGAAGGCCGTGCGTACCGGCTGGGCCGCGGCGACACCCTGTACCTCTCCGGTGGGGTGCGGCACCGCTGGCGGGCCACCGAACCGGGCACCCGCCTGCTCGTCGTCGCCGTCGCCGAGCACGTCGAGGCCGAAGAGGAATGAGGTCGGGGCGCGGGGCGGTGAGGAGGATCGTCTCCCTCGTGCCGTCCCTGACGGAGGCCGTCGCCGTCACCGCGCCCGGTGTGCTGGTGGGCGCCACGGACTGGTGCACCCACCCCGCCGGCCTCGGCGTCGCCCGGATCGGCGGCACCAAGAACCCCGACGTCCGCGCGATCACCGCTCTCCGGCCCGATCTGGTCCTCGCAAACGAGGAGGAGAACCGCGCCCCCGACCTGGCCGAGCTGAGGGCCGCCGGGCTCGACGTCCTCGTCACCGAGATCCGCACCCTCGACCAGGGCCTGTGTGAGCTGGAAAGGGTCCTCGCCGCCTGCGGCGCGCCCCGCCGGCCCCGCTGGCTCGACGAGGCCGAGGCCGCGTGGGAGGCGGTGACCCCGTCGGTGCACGCGCCGGGAGGGGAGCCGCTCACCGCCGTCGTCCCGATCTGGCGCCGCCCCTGGATGGTGCTGGGCCGGGACACCTTCGCCGGTGATCTGCTCGCCCGCCTGGGCGTGCGCAATCTGTACGCCGACCATCCGGAGCGCTATCCGCGCCTCCCGCTCGACGAGCTGCGCGCCGCCGCGCCGGATCTCGTCGTCCTGCCCGACGAGCCGTACCGCTTCACCCGGGACGACGGTCCCGAGGCCTTCCCCGGAACCGCCGCCGCCCTCGTCGACGGACGGCATCTCACCTGGTACGGGCCGTCTCTGACGGCAGCGCCGCGGGTGCTGGAGCGGGCCCTGCGAGCAGCGCGCCGCTGACCAGGCCGCGCAGGGTGTGGGACCCGGCCACCAGCCAGGCCGCGACGAGGACCGCGTACAGGCCGATCGCGAGCCAGCGGAAGGCGGCGAGGCCGGTGTGCTGGGCGAGCCCCTCGGCGCCGGTCACACAGGTCCCGATGGGGAAGGTGAAGGCCCAGAACGTCATGGCGAAGCCCATGCCCTGCCGGTGCGCCCGGATCACCATCGCCGAGGCGAGTGCCAGCCACAGCAGCGCGAAGCCCATGACGGGCACCCCGTAGAGGACGGCGAAGGAGGCGAAGCCGTGGGCGTACGGGGCGGGGAGCACGCCCGGGGCCACGTCGGCGAACTTGTTCGCGGCGGTCGTCGACTGCCCCAGGGGGCCGAGGACGAGGAAGAGGGTCGGGGTGAGCGCGAGGGGCAGCGGTCCGCCGGTCACGAGCCGGCCGAAGACCAGCGGCAGCATGACCAGGGTCGCGAGGAGACTGACGCCGAACATCGCCCAGCAGGCGACGAGAAGGGTCTCCTGGGCCTGGCCGGCGGGCAGATGGGGCACGAGCAGCGGGCCGAGCGCGGCGGACACCATGGGGGCGACGACCGGCAGCAGCCAGACGGGGGACGCGTTCTCGATCTTGTGGTGCACCACCATGAGGTACGGGACGCCCACCGCGGCCGCCAGGCCGACGACGGTGCCGACGGTGAACAGGACGGTGTCCAGGGCCACGGCGGCCGGGAGCCCGATCCAGTCCCTGCCCACGATCATCGCCCCGCCGCCGACCGCGAGGAGGGCCATCGAGAGACAGCCGTAGAACGGCGCCATGGCCGGGTCCAGGAGGTGGGCGCGTGCCTGGTCCCGGTGGTGGACCCAGTGCACCGCGCGGGCGGAGACCAGGACGAGCAGCATCGCGAGGGAGAGCGCCCAGACGGCGGCGCAGGCGGTACGGAGACCGGGGAGGTCGAGCGGGAGGCCGGCGCCGGCGTTGGCCACGATGGCGGTACCCATCACGGAGGCGTACCAGTTGGGTCCGAGGTGACGGACGGAACGGGCCGGGGAGGTGGCCGGCCTGGCGCCGCGGGTGGTGGCGCGGAGGGCCGGACGGGGAGATGCGAGGCTTGCCATGACTCCACCGTCGTCCGGTTCCTCGGCCCCGACCAGGGATCATGTGGCTATGACGTCATAAGCTGGCTTTATGAGCCGGGAAGCGCGGGACAGCGAGACATACGGGAGCGAGCCCCGGGGACAGCTCCACCACCGGGTTCCGGACCTCGGCGCACTCGAACTGCTCCTCGCCGTCGCCCGCCACGGGAGCCTCGGCGCCGCCGCCCGCGAGGTCGGCATCACCCAGCCCGCCGCCAGCAGCCGCGTCCGCTCGATGGAGCGGCAGCTCGGTGTGGCCCTGGTGGACCGCTCCCCGCGCGGCTCACGGCTCACCGACGCGGGCGCGCTCGTCACCGACTGGGCCCGTCGGATCGTCGAGGCGGCCGAGGCCTTCGACGCGGGCGCCCAGGCGCTGCGCGGACGGAGGGACTCCCGGCTGAGGGTGGCCGCGTCCATGACGATCGCCGAGTACCTGCTGCCGGGCTGGCTGATCGCGCTGCGCGCCGATCGCCCGGACACGGCCGTGTCGCTCCAGGCGGGAAACTCGGCGGTGGTCGCGGAGCGGCTCCTCGGGAACGAGGCGGACATCGGCTTCGTGGAGGGGCTCGCCGTGCCGGACGGCCTCGACGGGGTGGTCGTCGCCCACGACCGCCTCGCGGTCGTCGCCGCCCCCTCCCACCCCTGGGCCCGCCGTCGCGCCCCGCTGGACCCGGCGGAGCTGGCCGCGACCCCGCTGGTCCTGCGGGAACGCGGCTCCGGCACCCGGCAGGTCCTGGACGCCGCTCTGTCCGCCCACGGCGGCCTCGCGCAGCCGCTCCTCGAACTCGCCTCCACGACCGCGGTGAAGGCCGCCGCCGTCACCGGGGCCGGGCCGGCCGTCCTCAGCGAACTCGCGATCGCCGAGGAACTGGCCTCCCGCCGGCTGGTCGCCATCCCCGTGCGGGGGGTCCAGCTGCGCCGTGATCTCCGGGCCGTCTGGCCCACCGGCCACCGCCCCACGGGCCCGGCCCGCGACCTGCTGTCCCTGACCCGGGCCCGCCCGGCGGGCTGAACCGCGGTGCCGGGGGTGGGTCAGAGTCCCGCCGCCCGGTGGGTGATCCGCCCGTTCAGGACCGTCAGCAGCACCGGGAGGTCCGGCAGGTCCGTCGCCGCCGTGGTGAGCGGGCTGTCCGCGAAGACCGCCAGATCGGCGCGGAAGCCGGGGCCGAGCCGGCCCGCCTCGTGCTCCTCGCCCGCCGCGTACGCCGGTGCCGTCGTCATGCCCCGCAGTGCCTCCAGGGCCGTCAGCGCCTGCTCGGGCCCGTGCGGTGCCTGGCCGAGGTCGCGGCTCGGGCGCCGGTGCCGGGCTCCGGCCATCACACCCAGCGGCGGGAACGGCGCGATCGGCCAGTCGGAGCCGAGGACCACCATGGCCCCGGAGTCGGCGAGGTCCCGGCAGCGCCACGCGCGCGAGGCGCGCTCCTCGCCGAGACGGCGCGACCAGTTGTCGGTGTGGTCGGCGCGGGTGAAGTCACAGCAGTGGGTGGGCTGCATGGAGGCGAGGACGCCCAGGTCCGCGAAGCGGCGCAGGGTGTCGTCCGGCACGGTCTCGATGTGCTCGACCCGGTGCCGCACCTCGTTTCCGCCGCCGGCGCGGGCCTTCTCGACGGCGTCGAGGACGTGCCGGACGGCGGCGTCGCCGATGGCGTGGGTCGCGGTCGCGACCCACGCCCGGTGCAGTGCGCCGATGATCCCGGTGTACGCGGCGGGGTCAGGCCAGAACGCGTGGGTGGACTCGCCGTGGCAGTCGGGGCGCTCCAGCCACGCGGTGCCGTTGTCGATGGTTCCGTCCATGAAGAGCTTCACGCCGGCGACCCGCCACAGCGCGCCGCCGGTGCCCTGCCGCTCGATGAGGGCCCGTACCTCGTCCGCGTCGGCGCCGGGCTGGCACCAGGGCGCCACCCGGAGTCGCAGTGGCAGCTCACCGGCCGCGTCGAGCTGTCCGTACAGCGCGAGGCTGTCGCCGTTGGCGTCCATGGCGGCCACCGCCGGTGAGGCCGGTGGCCGCCATGGACCGCAGCGCCGCCGCGAGCCGTTCCCGGCTCTCCTCGGGGGTCGGGCGCGGGGCGACCCGCTCGACGAGCTCGCAGGCGGCGTCCTCCTGGAGCAGTCCGGTCGGGCGTCCGGCGGCGTCGCAGACGACCTCGGCGGAGGCCTGGGCGAAGGTGCGGGGCCCGTCGACCCCGGCGAGTTCGAGCGCCCGTCGGCTGGCGAGCGCCGAGTGGGCGTCTCCGCCGCCCTCTACGCCCTCCTCATGCGGAACGACCGCACCCTGCTCGCCGCCCGCGCGGCCGGCTGAGCGCCCGTACGCCCCTCCGTCAGGCGCGCCCCGCCGCGCCCGACGCCGCCTCCACGAGCCCCCGCATCACGCGCGGGTCCTCGCCCATCTCCGGGTGCCACTGGACCCCGAGGACCCAGGCCGGGGCGGCCAGCTCCACCGCCTCCACCGTGCCGTCCTCCGCGTGGGCGGAGGCCGCGAGCCCCGCGCCCAGCCGGTCGACGGCCTGGTGGTGATAGGTCGGGACCTCGGTGAGCTCGGGGACCAGGGCGGCGTACCGGCTCCCCGGCACCGGCTTCACCGCGTGCCGGCCGATCACCCCGACCGCCTCCACATGCCCGTCCAGGTGCTGGACCAGGGTCCCGCCGAGGGCCACGTTCAGCAGCTGCATGCCCCGGCAGATGCCGAGCAGCGGGGTCCCGGAGGCGAGCGCCGCGTCGATCAGGGCCAGCTCCCAGGCGTCCCGCTCCCGCGCCGGCGGGCCCGTACGGGCGTCGGGTTCGGCCCCGTACTGCACGGGCTCGACATCCGCCCCGCCCGCGACGACCAGTGCGTCGAGCCGGGCCACGACGGACGCCGCGGCCTCCGGCCCGTCCGGCGGCAGCATCACGGCGAGCCCCCCGCTCTCCTGGACGAGCCGCGGGTACGGGGCGGGGAGCAGCGCGGCCCGCATGTCCCACACGCCCCAGCGGGCCCGGTCCAGATAGGTGGTCACGCCGATGAGCGGCTTGGACACGGAACGTCCTCCAGGAGAGCGGGTGAGGGGCGGCGGGCAGGGGAGTCAGTCGCGTTCGAGCTCGGCCTCGGCGGCGGCGAGCGCCGCGAACTCCTCCTCGGGCGCCCTCGCCACCAGATGGTTCCGACTGTAGAACGCGAAGTAGGCGAGGGCGATCGCGTACACCCCGAGCGCCATGAAGGCCGCCGTCCGGTCCACCAGGAAGGTCGCGACCAGCGCGGACAGGGCCAGGACGAAGGCCACCGACGAGGTGACGATCCCGCCGGGCGTGCGGTACGGCCGGTGCAGCCCCGGCTCGCGGCGCCGCAGCACGATGTGGGAGAGCGCCATCAGGGCGTACGAGATGGTGGCGCCGAACACGGCGATGTTGAGCATCCGCGCCCCGTCGCCTGTCCCGGCGGCCAGCGCGAAGCCGATCGCCCCCGGGATGAGGAGCCCCAGGTAGGGGGACTTCCGTCGGCTGGTGAGGGAGAGGAAGCGGGGCAGGTAGCCCGCCCGGGAGAGGGCGAAGAGCTGGCGCGAGCCGGCGTAGATGAGGGAGAAGAAGGAGGCGACCAGGCCGGCGAGGCCCGCGTAGTTCACGAACCGGCTGAGCGCGGTCGGCTCCCCGTCGCCCTGCAGCGCCACGACGAGGGGGTTGCCCGCCTCCTGGACGGCCGCCGAGCCGCGCGCCCCGGTCGCGGCGAAGAAGGTCATGACGGCGAGCAGCACCAGGATGCCCATGGAGATCGCGAGCGCCTTCGGCATCGACCGCACCGGGTCCTTCGCCTCCTCGGCGGCGAGCGGTACGCCCTCGACGCCCAGGAAGAACCACATGCCGAAGGGGAACGCGGCCCAGATCCCGAGCAGGCCGAACGGCAGCCAGGAGTTCGCCCCGAAGGCCTCGCCGTCGACCGGGATGTCGTTCAGTCCGTCGACGTGGAAGTCGGTGAGGGCGCCGAGCGCGAAGACGACGAGGGCCGCGACCGCGATGGCCGTCACGACGAGGCTGAAGCGCAGGGCCTCGCCCACGCCCCACAGATGGATCCCGATGAAGAGGGCGAAGCAGACCAGGTACACCGGCCAGCCGGACTCCAGGCCGAAGAGGCCGAGGGATTCGACGTAGTCGCCGATGAAGATCGAGATCGCGGCCGGCGCGAGGATGTACTCGATGAGGATCGCGGTGCCGGTGAGGAACCCGCCCCAGGTGCCGAGCGCCCGGCGGGCGAAGCCGTAGCCGCCGCCCGCCGTGGGCAGGATGGCGGAGAGTTCGGCGAGGGCGAAGACGAGACAGGCGTACATCGCGCCCATCAGGACGGTGGCGACGGCGAGTCCGCCGAAGCCGCCCTTCGACAGGCCGATGTTCCAGCCGGAGAAGTCCCCGGAGACGACGTAGGCGACGCCGAGACCGGTGAGCAGCAGCCATCCGGCGCTGCCGCGGCGCAGCGCGCGGCGCTCCAGGTAGTCGTCCTGCGGCGGGGTGGTGCTCCCGGAGGTTTTTTCGAGCGTCATGGCAGCGTCAGCTCCCCGTAACGGGCCCAATGGATTGGAGGCATACCTTTGCGTCGGCCACCGGGGGAGCGCAACCCCCGTGCGTTACTTTCGGGTTACGGGAGTCAGGGCCCGCGCCGTCGGGCCGGGGCCCGCGGCGAACGGGCCGCCGCTCACGTCGGGCCGCCGCTCACGTCAGGAAGCCCCGCAGCAGCGCGGCCGTCCCCGAGCAGTGCTCGCGCATCACCTCGCGCGCCGCGTCGGCGTCGCCGTCGAGAACCGCCTCCATCACCGCGGTGTGCTGGTGCTGGGAGTGCTCCAGGTTGCGCACGAGCAGGGGGATGCAGTCGAGCAGGTCGTTCACGGTCGCCCGGACGGCCGCGTACTGGGCCGTGAGCGTCGGCGAGCCGGAGAGCTCGGCCAGGGTGAGGTGGAGCAGGGTGTCCTGGCGGCGGTAATCGGCCAGCGGGGCGTCATGGGTCGCCGCCACGGCGGCCCGCAGCCGCTCGGCGCCCGCCGCGTCCAGGCCGTGGGCCGCGCAGAGCCCGGCCGCCCCGACCTCCAGGACCTCGCGGAAGCGCAGGGTGTCCTCCATGTCGACCGAGGCGATCCGGCGTCGCAGCTCGTCCTCGTCGGCCGTCTGGACCCGGGGCAGCACGAACGTTCCGCCGTAGCGGCCGCGCCGGCTCTCCACGAGGCCCTGCTCCTGGAGGACCTTGAGGACCTCGCGCAGGGTCACCCGGCTGATCCCCATCCGGTCGGCGAGCTCCCGCTCGGCGGGCAGCCGCTCCCCGCCGGGCACGAGCCCGAGCCGTACCACCTGGAGGATCTGCTCCAGGGCCTCCTCGAAGCCGTTGCCCGCTCGTACCGGCCGCAGCACGGGCGTCAGTCGGTCCGCCGATTCACTCGTACTGGCCACGTTCTCGATTCCCCTTCGTCAGCACTTCCCAAGCAATGGTATTCCGCAATACCTTATGGCTTCCGGCAGGCCGAAGGAGGAGCAATCCCGTGGCAGACCGCAAACCCCCGCTCACCGTCGAGGAGCTCCGTGCCCTCGTCGCGAGCGGCGAGATCGACACCGTCGTCCTGGCCTTCCCCGACATGCAGGGGCGGCTCCAGGGCAAGCGGTTCGCCGCCCCGTTCTTCCTGGACGAGGTACTCGGCCACGGCACCGAGGGCTGCAACTATCTTCTGGCCGTCGACACCGAGATGAACACCGTCGACGGCTACGAGATGTCCTCCTGGGACCGCGGCTACGGCGACTTCGCGATGCACCCCGACCTCACCACCCTCCGCCGCCTCCCCTGGAACGAAGCCACCGCCATGGTGACGGCGGACCTCGCCTGGGGCGACGGCACCCCCGTCGTCGCGGCCCCCCGACAGATACTCCGCCGCCAGCTGGAGCGCCTCGCGGAACACGGCTTCACCGCCCACGTCGGCACCGAACTCGAGTTCATCGTCTTCAAGGACAGCTACGAGCAGGCCTGGGACGCGAACTACCGCGGTCTCACCCCCGCCAACCAGTACAACATCGACTACTCCGTCCTCGGCACCGGACGCGTCGAACCCCTCCTGCGCCGCATCCGCAACGAGATGACCGGCGCCGGACTCACCGTCGAGTCCGCCAAGGGCGAATGCAACCCCGGCCAGCACGAGATCGCCTTCAAGTACGACGAGGCCCTCGTCACCTGCGACGGACACGCCGTCTACAAGACGGGCGCCAAGGAGATCGCCGCCCAGGAGGGCTGCTCGCTCACCTTCATGGCGAAGTACAACGAGCGCGAGGGCAACTCCTGCCACATCCACCTCTCCCTCCAGGACGCCGGGGGAACGAACGTGATGGCCGGAGACGACCCGCACGGGATGTCCGAGACCATGCGGCACTTCCTCGCCGGACAGCTCGCCGCCCTCCGCGACTTCTCCCTCCTCTACGCCCCCAACATCAACTCCTACAAGCGGTTCCAGCCCGGATCCTTCGCGCCCACCGCCGTCGCCTGGGGCCACGACAACCGCACCTGCTCGCTCCGGGTCGTCGGCCACGGCCGCTCCACCCGCTTCGAGAACCGCCTCCCCGGCGGCGACGTCAACCCGTACCTCGCCGTAGCCGGCCTGGTCGCGGCCGGTCTCCACGGCATCGAGAACCGCCTCGAACTGCCCCCGCCCTGCACGGGGAACGCCTACACCGGCGACTACGCGCACGTGCCCACCACCCTGCGCGAGGCCGCCGAACTCTGGGAGACCAGCGAGATCGCCAAGGCGGCCTTCGGGGACGAGGTCGTCGCCCACTACCGCAACATGGCCCGCGTCGAACTCGACGCCTTCGACGCGGCCGTCACGGACTGGGAACTGCGCCGCTCCTTCGAACGGCTCTGACGCCTCCGGCGCGTCCGCCGACGCCCACGCGCACGCACGCCTGCGAAACACCGCTGAGAGGAACGAGTTGCTCCAGGTACTGAACCCGGCGACGGAGGAGCTGGTCGCCACCGTCCCCGCCGCCACCCCCGCCGACGTCGACGCGGCCGTCGCCCGGGCCGCCGCCGCCCAGCGCGGCTGGGCCGCCGCCGCGCCCGGCGACCGGGCCCGGCTGCTCCGCCGCTTCGCCGCCGTCGTCGACGAGCACGTCGAGGAACTGGCCCGGCTCGAAGTGACCGAGGCCGGCCACACCATCGGCAACGCCCGCTGGGAGGCCGGCAACGTCCGCGACCTCCTCGACTTCGCCGCCGGGGGAGTGGAGCGCCTCAACGGACGCCAGATCCCGGTGGCCGGCGGACTCGACGTCACGATCCTCGAACCGCTCGGGGTCGTCGGCGTCATCGCCCCCTGGAACTTCCCCATGCCGATCGCCGCCTGGGCCACCGCACCCGCCCTCGCCGCCGGCAACGCCGTCCTCCTCAAGCCCGCCGAGACCACCCCGCTCACCGCGCTCCGGCTCGCCGAACTCGCCCTGGAGGCAGGCCTGCCGGAAGGCCTCTTCCAGGTCCTCCCCGGCACCGGCCCCGTCGCGGGCAACGCCCTCGTCGAGCACCCCGGCGTCGCCAAGATCGTCTTCACCGGCTCCACGAGGGTCGGGAAGTCGATCATGGCGAAGTGTGCCGACCAGGTGAAGCGGGTCACCCTCGAACTCGGCGGCAAGAGCCCCAACATCGTCTTCGCCGACGCGGACCTGGAGGCCGCGGCGGCGGCCACACCGATGTCCTTCCTCGACAACAGCGGCCAGGACTGCTGCGCCCGCACCCGCATCCTCGTCCAGCGGAGCGTGTACGACCGCTTCATGGAGCTCCTCACCCCCGCGATCGAGGGGATCGTCGTCGGCGACCCCGCCGACGAGCGCACCCGGATGGGCCCGCTCATCTCCCGCGCCCAGCTCGACCGTGTCCGCTCCTACGTCACCGACGACCTCCCCGGCATCCGCGGCAAGGCCCCCGAAGGCCCCGGCTTCTGGTTCCCGCCGACCGTCCTCACCGGCCTGTCCGAGGACGCGCCCTGCGCCGTCGAGGAGATCTTCGGGCCCGTCGCCGTCGTCCTCCCCTTCGAGGACGAGGCCGACGCGATCCGCCTCGCCAACGCCACCGAGTACGGCCTGTCCGGCTCCCTCTGGACCCGGGACGTCGGCCGCGCCCTGCGCGTCTCCCGCGCGGTCCGGGCCGGCAACCTCTCCGTCAACTCCCACTCCAGCGTCCGCTACTGGACCCCGTTCGGCGGCTACCGGCAGTCCGGCCTCGGCCGCGAACTGGGCCCCGACGCACTGACCGCCTTCACCGAAACCAAGAACGTCTTCATCAGCACGGAGGCCTGAGCACCCATGACCAGCACCAGCACCGAAGAGATCGTCTGCCGCCGGCTCGTCGGCCGCACCGCCGTCATCACCGGAGCCGGCAGCGGCATCGGCCTCGCCACCGCCCGCCGCCTCGCCTCCGAGGGCGCCAACGTCGTCTGCGGGGACATCGACGAGACGGCGGGGAAGGCGGCGGCCGAGGAGGTCGGCGGCACCTTCGTCCAGGTCGACGTCACCGACCCCGAGCAGGTCGAGGCCCTGTTCAAGACGGCCTTCGACACCTACGGCTCCGTCGACATCGCCTTCAACAACGCCGGCATCTCGCCGCCCGAGGACGACTCCATCCTGGAGACCGGCCTGGAGGCCTGGAAGCGCGTCCAGGACGTCAACCTCACCTCGGTCTACCTGTGCTGCAAGGCCGCCCTGCCCTACATGCGCCGCCAGGGCAGGGGCTCCATCATCAACACCGCCTCCTTCGTCGCGATCATGGGCGCGGCCACCAGCCAGATCTCTTACACCGCCTCCAAGGGCGGCGTGCTCGCGATGTCCCGCGAGCTGGGCGTCCAGTTCGCCCGCGAGGGCATCCGCGTCAACGCCCTCTGCCCCGGGCCCGTCAACACCCCGCTCCTCCAGGAACTCTTCGCCAAGGACCCCGAGCGGGCCGCGCGCCGCCTCGTCCACATCCCCGTCGGCCGCTTCGCCGAGCCCGAGGAGATCGCCGCGGCGGTCGCCTTCCTCGCGAGCGACGACTCCTCCTTCGTCAACGCCAGCGACTTCCTGGTCGACGGAGGCATCGCGGGCGCGTACGTGACCCCGCTCTAGACCGCCGCCACACCCCATCCCCACCCCCACCCGGCAGCCGGGCGTCGCAAGGCGCCCGGCTGCCGTGCGTCCGGGACAGTCCAGACAAGGAGAGCGATCATGAACCACCGGCTCCGTACGTCCGCGGCCACCGCCGCCCTCGCCCTCGCGGCGACGAGCCTCGTCTCCGGCCCCCAGACCGCCGAGGCGTACCCCCGGCCCTGCCCGACGCTGAGGATCTCCGAGGGCTGGTACGGCGACAACAAGGCGCGCATCGACACGCTGATGGCCGACCACTGCCGGGACAAGGGCTCCCGGGGCAGGAAGCCCGTCGCGGTCTTCGACTGGGACAACACCGTCATCAAGAACGACGTCGGCGACGCCACCTTCTACTGGCTGCTCCGCAACAACCGCGTCCGGCCCCCGGAGAACGGCGACTGGTCCACCACCAGCCGCTACCTCACCCCGGAGGCCGCGACCTCCCTCGGAGACGCCTGCCCCACCGGCGCCCGCACTCTCCCCACCGCCACCGACACCCGCTGCGCCGACGAGCTCCTCTCCGTCTACGGCTCGGGCGCCACCACGGCCGGGAAGACCGCCTTCACGGGCTACGACCGCCGCCGCATGGAACCCCAGTACGCCTGGCTCGCCCAGCTGCTGCGCGGCTGGACCACCCGCCAGGTCGAGTCCTTCGCCGCCGCGGCCCGCGCCGAGAACCTCGCCGCCCCGCAGGGCGCCACCCAGAGCGTCGGCACCGCCCGGGTCACCGGCTGGGTCCGCTACTACCCGCAGCAGCGCGACCTGATCCGTACCCTCAAGGACGCCGGATTCGACGTCTGGATCGTCTCCGCCTCCCCCGAGCCCGTCGTCGACGTCTGGGCGAAGGGCGTCGGCGTCGCGCCCTCCCACACCCTCGGCATCCGCAACACCACCGAGCACGGCCGGCTCACCGCCCACCTCAAGGGCTGCGGGTCGGTCCGGGACGGCCAAGACACGACGATCACCTATATCGACGGCAAGCGCTGCTGGATCAACCAGGAGATCTTCGGCGTCCGCGGCCCCGAGGCCGAGCGGGTCCAGCCCGCCTCCCGGCGCCAGGTGTTCGCCGCGGGCGACTCCGACACCGACATCTCGTTCCTGCGGGACGCCACCGGCCTGCGCCTGGTCCTCAACCGCAACAAGAACGAACTCATGTGCCGGGCGTACGAGAACGGCGACGGCCGCTGGATCGTCAACCCGATGTTCATCGAGCCGAAGCAGCGGAAGGCCACCCCGTATCCCTGCGCCGCCACCGGCTACACGGCGAGCGACGGCACGGCGCAGCCGGTCCGCCGGCCCGACGGAAGCGTGATCCCGGACCAGACGGACCGCGTGTACTAGGAGGGGACCGTGTCCGGGGGAGGGCCGCGTGTACTAGAGGAAGGTCCGCCCCTCGCCCCGGTACGTCGGTACGGTGGCCGTGATCCGGTCACCCTCGATCAGCTGAAGGCTCTCGAACCGCTCGCACAGCTCACCGGCCTTCGCGTGCCGGAACCACACCTTGTCGCCGATCCGGAGATCGTCGGCCGGGGAACCGAGCAGCGGGGTCTGCACCTCGCCGGGACCCTCCTGGGGGTCGTACTTCAGCCCCTCCGGCAGGTACGGCACGGGGAGCCGGTCGGGACCCGCGGCACCGGACGCGGGGTACCCCCCGCCGAGGACCGTCACCACCCCGACCCCCGGACGACGGACGACCGGCTGCGCGAACAGTGCGGCCGGTCGTCCGCTGAACGAGGTGTAGTTGTCGAAGAGCCGCGGCACGAAGAGCCCCGAACCCGCGGCGATCTCCGTCACCGCGTCCTCGGCGGCCGTGTGCTGCACGCTTCCGGTGCCACCGCCGTTCACGAACTCCAGGTCCGGCGCCACCGCCCGCACGGCCCGCACCACGGCCGCCCGGCGCTCCGCCAGCTCCCTGCGGGCCGCCGACTGCATCAGCCGGATCGCCCGCGAGCGAAGCGGCCGGCCCGAGACCGCGTCCCCGACCCCCGCCACATGCCCCTCGTACGCCATGATCCCGACCAGCCGGAAACCGGGACGCCGCTCCACCGAGCGGGCCAGCTCCGCCAGTTCCGCGGGCTCGCGCAGCGGGGAACGGCGGGCACCGACCCGTATCCGGCCACCCAGCAGACTCAGCGCCGTGTCCAGCTCCAGACAGACCCGGACCTCCTCCGTCCCGCCCGCGCGGGAGGCGTCGATCAGATCCAGCTGCGCCACGTCGTCGACCATCACGGTCACGGCGGCGGCCAGCTTCGGGTCCCGCGCCAGCTCCCCGAACCCGGAGCGGTCCGCCGAGGGGTAGGCGAGCAGGACCTCCTCGAAACCGGCCCGCGCCAGCCACAGCGACTCGTCGAGCGTGAACGACATGATCCCCGCGAAGCCCTCCCGCGCGAGGACCCGCTCAAGGAGCGCCCGGCACCGCACGGACTTGCTCGCCACCCGCACCGGCTTGCCGCCGGCCCGGCGGACGAGGTCCGCCGCGTTGGCGTCGAAGGCTTCCAGATCGACGATCGCCACGGGCGCGTCGAGGTGGGCGGTGGCCCGGTCGTAACGGGCCCGGTCGGCGGCACGGGGAGTCATGGCCCGAGCTTGCCAGACAGGTTTACGGGTGGGTAGCCCCTGGGTTCCCGTACCAGGGGGAACAGCCCGTAGAGTGACGGGCATTGTCGACACGAGCGGGGGGACGGGGATGACCGGCGAACAGCGCCCCGGCACGACCTCCCGCATCACGGACGCCCTCCTCCCACCGCCCGCCGCGGACCCGGAACCGCCGGCGGTGGAGACGACCACGAGACTGAGAGCGATCCACCCGACGGAACCCCGCCCCCCGACTCTGCCGCACCCGGCGACTCCACCCCGCCCGGCACCGGGCCCGGTGGCTCCGGCTCCTGGTTTCGCGGGTTCCGGGCTCGCCCCTGCGGCTCCTGGTCCGGTGGCTCCGGCGCGTCCGGCTCCCGGTTTCGCGGCCTCCGCACCCGCCAATTCCGCTCCCGGCCCGGTGGCTCCGGCGCGTCCTGTGTCCGGTCCCGGGGTTCCGCCCCGGCCCGCGACGCTCCCGTCGACACCGCCCCGCCCGGCGAAGGATGCCGGGGTTCCGACGGCCCCGGCTCCGGCGCGCCCGGCGCCCGGCTCCGCCGGCCCGGCGCCCGGCTCCGCCGGCCCGGCGCCCGCGGCACCGTCCTACCCGGCGCCCGGCCCGGTGGCTCCGGGCCGGCCGGTGTCCGGCCCCGGGGCCCCGCCCCGACCCGTGACGCTCCCGTCGGCGGCTGCGGCCGTTTCGCCTCCGCGCGCGGCGACGGGCTCCGGGGTGCCGATGCCCGCTCCCTCCTCGGGCCCGGCATCCTCCGCGCAGCCGCAGCCGCAGCCGCAGCCGCAGCCGCAGCCGCAGCCGCAGCCGCAGCCGGAGCCGTCGTCCGGCCTCCGGGATGCGGACCGCCGCGCGACCGGCCCGGGCACGCGGCCCGGCTCCCCGGCGGCCGCGACCGGTTCGACCCCTCGGCCCGGCCCCGCGGCCGCTCCTGCGGCCACCGTTCGGCCCCGGCCCGCGGCCGTCACCCCGTCCACCGGTCCGGCGCCCGGCCGTACCGCCCCGGCCACCGACTTGGCCGCCCCGTGGACGCACCCCGCGCCGGCCACCGGCTCCGCCGCCCCCTGGGCGCGCCCCGCCCCGGGCCCCGGCCCGTCGTCCGGTCGTGCCCACGGCTTCGGCGGCCCCCGGGCCCTGCCTCCCGAGGCGCCCGTCGAGACCACCACCCGGCTGCGGCCCGTGCGCGAGCGGCGGATCGGGCGGGTCGTCGCCGTCGCCGCCTGTGCCGTGCTCGGGATCGGGCTCATCGGCGGGGCGCTCGCCGGGGTGTGGCTCGCCGCAGCCGAGTCCGACGAGCCCGCCGAACCCGCCGGGTACACCGAGGCGATGGACCTCTGGCACAACGCGCCCGTCGACACCCTCTTCCCCCGCACCCTGTCCGGCCCCGGCGCGGGCCCCGGTGCCGCCACCCGCACCTGGACCCGGATCGTCGTCGCCCCGGACGCCGCCTGCTCACCGGCCGTCCTGGCCAGGAACCTGCTCGCGGCCCTCCGGCCGCTCGGCTGCGAGCGGGTGCTGCGCGCCACGTACACCGACGCCACCGCCAGCAGCGTCATCACCGTCGGCCTCGTCTTCACCCGTGCCGACGCGGCCACTCAGCGGACCCTCGACCCGGGCCTCACCACGCGCCTCGGCGCGGACGTGCCCCCGGCGCTCTCCGGCCCCGGGACCGTCGCGGCCCGCTTCGGCGCGAAGCAGCGCGCCGGCTGGTGGCTGAACGCCCCCGCCGACCTCCCCGTCGTCGTCACCGCCGTCTCCGGCTTCGCCGACGGCCGGGCCGTCGACGGCCCGCAGCCCGCCGACCGGGCCATGGCCCGGGGCCGTACGGACGCCACCGCGCAGTCCGGCCTCGGCCACGAGGCCAAGAACATCACGGTGCTGTTCGAGCAGTTGCTGCGCACGGCCGTCGCTCCGAAGGCGAAGGAGAAGGACGCCCGGTGAACCGCCCGACCCGCCCGACCCGGCTCCGTACCCCCGCGGTCGTCCTCATCGCCGCGGCCTTCGCGGCCCTGCCCGCCACCACGGCGCCGGCGTACGCCGACACCATCCGGGCCCGCCAGTGGGGTCTCGAAGCCATGCACACCACGGAGGCCTGGCGGACCACCAAGGGGGAGGGCGTCACGGTCGCCGTCCTCGACACGGGTGTCGACGCCGCGCACCCGGACCTGGAGGGTTCGGTCCTCACCGGCCGCGACCTGATCGGCTTCGGTGCGGCCCGGGGCGACCGCGCCTGGGCCCGGCACGGCACGGCGATGGCCGGGATCATCGCCGGGCACGGCCACGGCCCCGACGGCGGGGACGGTGTCCTCGGCATCGCGCCGGGCGCGAAGATCCTCCCCGTGCGGGTCATCCTCGAAGGCGCCGACACGTCCCGCGACAAGGCCCGCAAGACCCGTGGCACGGCCCTCGCCGAGGGCATCCGCTGGGCCGCCGACCACGGCGCCGATGTCATCAACATGTCCCTCGGCGACGACTCCAAGTCCGCCCACCCCGACGCGGGCGAGGACGCCGCCGTCCAGTACGCGCTCTCGAAGGGCGTCTCCGTCGTCGCCTCCGCCGGCAACGGCGGTGAGAAGGGCGACCACATCTCGTACCCCGCCGCCTACCCCGGCGTCATCGCCGTCACGGCCGTCGACCGCTACGGCACCCACGCCTCCTTCTCCACCCGCCGCTGGTACGCCACCGTCAGCGCCCCCGGGGTCGACATCGCCATCGCGGACCCGGACCGCCGCTACTACGAGGGCTGGGGCACCAGCGCCGCCGCCGCGTTCGCCTCGGGGGCCGTCGCCCTCGTCCGCGCCGCACACCCCGACCTCACCCCGGCCCAGGTCAAGCGGCTGCTCATCGACACCGCGCGCAACCGGCCGAAGGGCGGCCGCAGCGATTCCAAGGGGTACGGGACGGTCGACCCGGCCGCCGCGATCGAGGCCGGGTCCCGGGTCGAAGCGGGCGATCCCACGAACGTCACCAGCGGTTTCAAGGGCCAGTACTTCGGGCCGGGACCGCTCCCCGCCGTCGAGGAGAGCCGCCCGATCGGTCTGCTCGCCCCCCTAGCGGGCGGCCTGGGTGTCCTGCTGCTCCTGACCGCCGTCGTCCTGCGGCGCGCGCACCGCACCCACTGAGGACTCAGGCCCCCTCAAGGCCCACGCACCACCGAGGACCTACCCCCTCAAGGCCACGCACCACCGAGGCCCCCAAGGCCCACGCCCCGCTGAAAACCCGTGCTCCCCCCGCGGACCCGGCGGGCCGAGCGTCGTCCCGCGACGGTTAGGCTCGTCGTGTGGCGCTCAAGAACATCCCGGACCCCGGTTTCTCCGAAGACGACGGCACCGCCGACCCGCGGCTCGCCGCGGCCCTCGCGGCTTGGGCGGAGGACAGAACCGCCCACGGCCCGGTCCTCGACGCCCTGCGGGAGGCCCGGCTGCTCGTCCCCGTGGTCGCCGTCCTCGGTGAGGTCGAGACCGACGAGAACGGTCTGCGCCGCGAGAAGACCAGCGACATGGCGGTCCCCACCCTCACGGCCGGTGACCGGCGTGCCCTCCCCGCCTTCACCTCGATCGCCTCCCTCGCCCTCTGGGACCCGGAGGCCCGGCCCGTGGCCGTCCCGCTCCACCAGGCGCTCCAGGCGGCCGCGCACGAGAAGGCCGACACGGTCGTCCTCGACCTCGCGGGCCCGGTGCCGTACCAGTTGACGGGTCCGGCTCTGCTCGCCCTCGCCGAGGGCCGTACCAGCGCCGACCCGCTCGACGACCCGGCCGTACGGGAAGCGGTACGCGCGGCCGTCGCCGCCGAGCCCGCGGTGCTCCGCGCCCACCTGGGCCCCGGTGCCGCCGACGGCACCCTCGTCCTGGTCCTCGCGGAGGACGGCTCCCCGGCGGAGTCCGCCCAGCGGGTGGCCCGCGCCCTGGCCGCCGACGAAACACTGAGGGCCCGCCTGGTGCGGGGCCTCGACCTGGCACTTCTGCCGGCCTCGGCCACCCCTCCGGGCGAGCCCTTCTACGTCAAGCGGTAGGAACGCGGTGAAGCGGTGGGCATGTACGGACCTGCGACAGGGGTCCGTACATGCCCACCGCTCGGTTCCTAGCCGTACACCGGGCCCGTGTACTTCTCGCCCGGTCCCTGGCCCGGCTCGTCCGGGATCAGTGAGGCCTCTCGGAAGGCGAGCTGGAGGGACTTCAGGCCGTCCCGCAGGGGAGCGGCGTGGAAGGAGGAGACCTCCGTCGCGCCGGCGTCCAGCAGACCGGCCAGGGCGTGCACCAGCTTGCGGGCCTCGTCGAGGTCCTTGTACTTGTCGCCCTCCTCGGTGAGCCCGAGCTTCACGGCGGCGGCGCTCATCAGGTTGACGGCGACGGTGACGATCACCTCGACCGCGGGAACCTCAGCGATGTCGCGGGTCATGGCGTCGAAGTCGGGGGAATCGGGGGAGTCCGGAGACTCGTTCTGGGGCGTCTCGCTCATGCCTCATACGATATGCCGGTCCTCGGTTAGCGGAGACCGCCGGGTCCTGCTAACCTTGTGTAACGACCGGCTGGGCACCTGTGTGCCCGGCCCACAAGTGGAGGCTCCGTACTCCCACCTGACCACCCTACGGGTGGCGGGTCACCGGTCAGGTGGCGCCCATCGTTCCGTACGGACGATGGAGCCGCCCGATGTGCGCCCCGCGGTTGACCGCGGCGGTGCTCCGGTATTTCTTTGGAGCCCCGCCTGTGTCCCGTCCGGGGCATTTTTCATGTTCCGGCTCGGTTGGTCACAAGAAACAGACATGCGCGTCCGTCCGCCAGGCGGTCGCGTGGTGCTACCGAGGAGGATCCATCAGCGCCGAGCCCCGCATCAACGACAGGATTCGCGTTCCCGAGGTGCGACTTGTCGGACCCAGCGGCGAGCAGGTCGGGATTGTTCCGCTTGCCAAGGCCCTGGAGCTCGCACAGGAGTACGACCTCGACCTGGTCGAGGTGGCGGCGACCGCCCGTCCGCCCGTGTGCAAGCTCATGGACTACGGGAAGTTCAAGTACGAGTCGGCCATGAAGGCCCGTGAGGCGCGCAAGAACCAGGCGCACACGGTCATCAAGGAGATGAAGCTCCGGCCGAAGATCGACCCGCACGACTACGACACCAAAAAGGGTCACGTCGTCCGGTTCCTCAAGCAGGGTGACAAGGTCAAGATCACGATCATGTTCCGTGGTCGTGAGCAGTCCCGTCCCGAGCTTGGTTTCCGGCTGCTGCAGCGGCTGGCGTCGGACGTCGAGGAGCTTGGCTTCATCGAGTCCAACCCGAAGCAGGACGGCCGGAACATGATCATGGTTCTCGGCCCGCACAAGAAGAAGACCGAGGCCATGGCCGAGGCGCGTGAGGCTCAGGCCGCACGCAAGGCCGAGCGCCAGGGCGTCACCTCCGAGGAGACGTCCGAGGCTCCGGTCGCCGAGACCGAGGCTGCAGAGGCCGAGGTCGTCGAGGCTGCGGTCGTCGAGGCTCCGGCCG
Organism: Streptomyces sp. NPDC017246; assembly: GCF_044331325.1. Taxonomy (NCBI): domain Bacteria; kingdom Bacillati; phylum Actinomycetota; class Actinomycetes; order Kitasatosporales; family Streptomycetaceae; genus Streptomyces; species Streptomyces sp. NPDC017246. The sequence continues at coordinate 255,140 of NZ_JBIRMW010000009.1, forward strand.
ACGCTCCGGCCGAGACCCCCGAGGCGTGATCCCACGGGCTGCCACCCAGGCAGCCCTGGGCCCCGCCCGGATCCATCAAACGAAGAATTGACGCTCCCGGATCTCCGGTGCCACACCGGTGGGGAGCGCCACTGACGAGGAGATACGGCGCGATGCCGAAGAACAAGACGCACTCCGGTGCCAAGAAGCGCTTCAAGGTCACCGGCACCGGCAAGATCCTGCGCGAGCGCGCCGGCAAGCGCCACCTGCTCGAGCACAAGTCGTCCAAGCTGACGCGTCGCCTCACCGGCAACGCCGAGATGGCCCCGGGTGACGCCGCCAAGATCAAGAAGATGCTGGGCATCTGAGTTTGATCTCCCGCTCTCGGCGACGAGAGCCTCCGGCCAAAGACCGGGAACCATCCGTTTTTCGGGTCGTGTGAGGACCACCACGACCCCGCTACAAGGAGTTAACAAGTGGCACGCGTCAAGCGGGCAGTCAACGCCCACAAGAAGCGCCGGGCGATCCTCGAGGCCGCCAAGGGTTACCGCGGTCAGCGCTCGCGCCTGTACCGCAAGGCCAAGGAGCAGGTCACCCACTCCCTGGTCTACAACTACAACGACCGCAAGAAGCGCAAGGGCGACTTCCGTCGGCTGTGGATCCAGCGCATCAACGCCGCTGCCCGCCAGAACGGCATGACGTACAACCGCCTCATCCAGGGTCTGAACGCCGCCAACATCGAGGTGGACCGCAAGATCCTCGCCGAGCTGGCCGTCAACGACTCCAACGCGTTCGCCGCGCTGGTCGAGGTCGCGCAGAAGGCTCTGCCGGCCGACGTCAACGCCCCGAAGGCCGCCGCCTGATCTTCCAGGCCGCAGTACCTCTGCCCGGACCCGCAGGCGCGCACGCGTCGGCGGGTCCGGGTGCGTCCGGCCCCTGAAGGGCGTTCGGCGGAACCGGGCCGCGCAGACCCGAGCAATCCCGCGGCCGTCCCCGCGGACAGGCCCGTGACCTGTCCCGAAGCCGGTCCCGTCGGCCCGAGGCCGGACCGGCGAGCCCCAAGCCGGGCCCGCGGCCGGCGCCCCCGGTCACCGAAGCCCCGGATCCCGAAGTCACCCGGCACCGAAGAGAGAACCGCCGCACCTCATGGTCACCCCCGAGCTGATCTCCCCGCGTTCCCCGCGCGTCGTCGCCGCCCGGCGGCTCGCCAAGCGCAACTTCCGGGGCAAGGACCGCCTCTTCATCGCCGAGGGCCCGCAGGCCGTCCGTGAGGCCGTCGAGCACCGCGGTTCCACCGGCGAGCCCACGCTCGTCGAGCTCTTCACCACCGTCGAGGCCGCCGAGCGCTACAGCGCCATCATCGAGGCCGCCCTCGCCGCCGGCGCCCGTGTCCACCACGCCTCCGACGCCGTCCTCGCCGAGGTCTCGCAGACCGTCACCCCCCAGGGGCTCGTCGGCGTCTGCCGGTTCCTCGACTCGCCCTTCGAGGAGATCGTCGCGGCCCGCCCCAAGCTGGTCGCCGTCCTCGCCCACGTACGCGACCCCGGGAACGCCGGCACGGTGCTGCGCTGCGCCGACGCGGCCGGTGCCGACGCCGTCGTCCTCACCGACGCTTCCGTCGACCTGTACAACCCCAAGTCCGTGCGTGCCTCCGTCGGCTCCCTGTTCCACCTGCCGGTCGCCGTCGGCGTCCCCGTGGAGCAGGCCGTCGCCGGGCTGAAGAGCGCGGGCGTACGGATCCTCGCCGCCGACGGGGCGGGTGAGGACGACCTCGACGCGGAGCTGGACGCCGGCACCATGGGCGGGCCCACCGCCTGGATCTTCGGCAACGAGGCCTGGGGACTGCCCGAGGAGACCCGGGCGCTCGCCGACGCCGTCGTCCGCGTCCCGATCCACGGCAAGGCCGAGAGCCTCAACCTCGCCACCGCCGCCGCGGTCTGCCTGTACGCCTCCGCCCGCGCCCAGCGGCCCCGAACCTCCGCCTGAGGGGTCCATTCCGCCTTCCCCGCCCAGTAGAGTGACGCACTCGGGGGCCCACTGCGCTACACGGAGGGGTGGGGAACGGGGATGACGGTCGGCACGGACAGTCCCGCACAGGCACGGAGCGCCGAGCCGCACGCCCAGGAACCGCCGGGGGGCCCACCCGGATCCGAGGCGTCCGGACCGCACGAATCCGAGCCGCAGGACCCGAACGCGCCGGAGTCTCCGTGCGCGGACGTGGCCGACGCGTTCTTCGGGGTCCACCCCGACGACCTGCCCGACGGCCTCGTCATCGCCGACGAGACCGGCCGGATCGTCTGCTTCAACGCCGCCGCGGCCCGGATCACCGCCGTCCCCGGCGACCGTGCCCTCGGCCTCCCCCTCGACCGGGCGCTGCCCCTCGAAGACCTCAAGGGACGCCGCTGGTGGGCCCTGACCGACCCGTACGGCGGCCTCGCCACCCGCCGCGGCCAGCCCGAGCGCAACCTGCTGCTGCCCGGCGGCCGCGAGGTCCTCGTCTCCGCCCGGTACGTCCGCGAGCACCCCACAGGACCGGTCCGCCGGGTCGTGGTCAGCCTGCGCGGCACCGAGGCACGCCGCCGCACCGAGCGCAGCCACGCCGAGCTCATCGCCACCGTCGCCCACGAACTGCGCTCCCCGCTCACCTCCGTCAAGGGCTTCACCGCCACCCTCCTCACCAAGTGGGAGCGGTTCAACGACGAGCAGAAGCGGCTGATGCTGGAGACCGTCGACGCCGACGCGGGCCGTATCAAGCGGCTCATCGCCGAACTCCTCGACATCTCCCGGATCGACTCCGGCCGGCTCGAGGTGCGCCGTCAGCCCGTCGACATCGCCGCCGCCGTCGGCCGGCACGTCCAGGTGCACACCACCGGCGGACAGTCCCCGGACCGCTTCTTCGTACGGATCAGGCCCGAGCTGCCCGACCTCTGGGCCGACCCCGACAAGATCGACCAGATCCTCGGCAACCTCCTCGAAAATGCGGTGCGCCACGGGGAGGGAACCGTCACCATCGAGGTGGCACCCGTCAGGACGGGCGACGACGGAGAAGAGGGGACGGAGGTCACCGTGAGCGACGAGGGCCCCGGCATCCCCGAGGAGTCGATGAGCCGCGTCTTCACCCGCTTCTGGCGGGGCAGCAAACGCGGCGGCACCGGACTCGGCCTCTACATCGTCAAGGGCGTCGTCGAGGCCCACGGCGGGACCATCACCGTCGGAAGGGGCCCCCGCGGCGGGGCTGAGTTCCGATTTATCCTGCCCGTCGGCACCCCGGCCCATCTCATCTGACGAGATCAGAAGAGATCAGGAGCCGCCCGGCCTGCCCACGGGCTCATTCGCGTCCCCCCACCCCGTTAGACTCGTCCTTTGGCACGTTTGCGCCCTTGACGTCGAGCGGGGCCGCCCAGCCAGCCAACGGAAGCACGGGAAGAGATGTCCGCACCCAATAAGTCGTACGACCCGGTTGAGGTCGAGGCACTGAAACCGGAAGAGATCGAGCGCATGCGGGACGAGGCGCTCGCCGCCTTCGCCGCCGCGGGCGACCTCGACGCGCTCGCACACGCGAAGACCGCGCACACCGGTGGCACCTCGCCGCTGGCGCTCGCCAACCGGGAGATCGGTGCCCTGCCGCCGCAGGCCAAGGCAGCCGCCGGAAAGATCGTGGGCCAGGCCCGCGGCATCGTCTCCAAGGCGCTGGCCGGTCGCCAGACCGAGCTCGAGGCCGAGCGTGACGCCCGCGTCCTCGTCGAGGAGGCCGTCGACGTCACCCTGCCGTACGACCGCGTCCCCGCCGGTGCCCGCCACCCGCTGACCACCCTCATGGAGCGCGTCTCCGACGTCTTCGTCTCCATGGGGTACGAGGTCGCCGAGGGCCCCGAGGTCGAGGCGGAGTGGTTCAACTTCGACGCCCTCAACTTCGTCCCGGACCACCCGGCGCGCCAGATGCAGGACACCTTCTTCGTCGAGGGGCCGGAAGGCACCACCGGCGACGAGTCCGGTGTCGTGCTGCGGACGCACACCTCGCCGGTCCAGGCCCGCACGCTCATCGACCGGGAGCCCCCGGTCTACGTCGTGTGCCCCGGCCGCGTCTACCGCACCGACGAGCTCGACGCCACGCACACCCCGGTCTTCCACCAGATCGAGCTGCTCGCCGTCGACGAGGGTCTGACCATGGCCGACCTCAAGGGCACCCTGGACCACATGGTCCAGGCGCTCTTCGGCCCGGACATGAAGACCCGGCTGCGCCCGAACTTCTTCCCCTTCACCGAGCCGTCCGCCGAGATGGACATGCTCTGCTACGTCTGTCGCGGCGAGTCCGTCGGCAACCCGGACCGCCCCTGCCGCACCTGCGGCAGCGAGGGCTGGATCGAGCTGGGCGGCTGCGGCATGGTCAACCCGAAGGTGCTCGTCGCCTGCGGTGTGGACCCCGAGAAGTACAGCGGATTCGCCTTCGGGTTCGGCATCGAGCGGATGCTGATGTTCCGCCACAACGTCGACGACATGCGAAACATGGTCGAGGGTGACGTCCGGTTCACCCGGCCGTTCGGGATGGAGATCTGATGCGGGTCCCGCTTTCTTGGCTGCGGGAGTACGTCGACCTGCCGGCGACGGAGACCGGCCGCGACGTCCAGGCCAAGCTCATTTCGGCAGGCCTCGAGGTCGAGACCGTCGAGCGGCTCGGCGCCGGTCTCACCGGTCCGCTGGTGGTCGGCAAGGTCCTCACCATCGAGGAGCTGACGGAGTTCAAGAAGCCCATCCGCTTCTGCACCGTCGATGTCGGCCAGGCCAACGGCACCGGCGAGCCCCAGGAGATCATCTGCGGCGCCCGGAACTTCGCCGCGGGCGACAAGGTCGTCGTGGCCCTGCCCGGCGCCGTGCTCCCCGGAGACTTCCGGATCGCCGAGCGCAAGACGTACGGCCGGGTCTCCCGGGGCATGATCTGCTCCGGCGACGAGCTCGGCATGGGCGACGACGGCACGCACGGCATCATCGTGCTGCCGCCCGAGCTCGAGATCGGCATCGACGCCACGAAGCTCCTGGAGCTGTACGACGAGGTCCTCGACATCGCCGTCACCCCGGACCGCGGCTACTGCCTCTCGATGCGCGGTGTCGCCCGCGAGGCCGCCACCGCCTACGGTCTGCCGCTGCGCGACCCGGCGCTCCTCGACGTGCCCGCGCCCAACTCGTACGGCCACCCGGTCCGGATCACCGACCCGATCGGCTGCGACCGCTTCACCGCGCGCACCGTCGTCGGTCTGGAGCCCGAGGCCCGGTCCCCGATCTGGCTGCGCCGCCGCCTCCAGAAGGCCGGCATGCGCCCGATCTCGCTCGCCGTCGACGTCACCAACTACGTGATGCTCGAGCTCGGCCAGCCGCTGCACGCCTACGACCGCAGCCGTCTCGACGGCCCCATCGGCGTGCGTCGCGCCGAGGCCGGCGAGAAGATCACCACCCTTGACGGGACCGCGCGCGTCCTGGACGCCGCGGACCTGGTCATCACCGACAACCGCGGCCCGATCGGGATCGCCGGTGTCATGGGCGGCGCCCACACGGAGATCGCCGACCCCGAGACCGACCCGGAGACCGGTGTCGTGACCGGCACCTCCGAGGTCGTCATCGAGGCCGCGCACTTCGACGCGATCTCGATCGCCCGTACCGCGCGCCGCCACAAGCTGTCCTCCGAGGCGTCCAAGCGCTTCGAGCGCGGTGTCGACCCGCAGGCCGCGGCCGCCGCCGCGCAGCGCTGCGTCGACCTGCTCGTGCTGCTCGCGGGCGGTACGGCCGAGGCCGGCGTCACCGAGGTCAGCGCCCCGTCCGCGCCGCGCACGATCACCCTGCCGGCGAACCACCCGGACAAGGTCGCGGGCGTCGACTACGGCCGTGAGACCGTCGTCCGCCGCCTCCAGGAGGTCGGCTGCGACGTCTACGGCCAGGACGAGCTCGTCGTCACCGTGCCGTCGTGGCGCCCCGACCTCAACGAGCCGAACGACCTCGCCGAAGAGGTCATCCGTCTGGAGGGCTACGAGAACCTGCCCTCCACGCTGCCGAAGCCCCCGGCCGGCCGCGGGCTCACCGAGCGCCAGCGCGTCCACCGCCGGGTGGGCCGCGCGCTGGCCGGCGCCGGCTACGTCGAGGCGCTGAACTACCCGTTCATCGGCGAGCAGGCTCTCGACAACCTCGGCCTCGACGCGGACGACGCCCGTCGTCGGCTCGTGAAGCTGGTCAACCCGCTCTCGGACGAGGAGCCCGCGCTCCGTACGACGCTGCTCCCGGGCCTGCTCGGCGCGCTCCGCCGGAACGACAGCCGCGGCAGCCACGACCTGGCGCTCTTCGAGACCGGTCTGGTCTTCCGGCCGGAGGGACAGCCCGGCATCGCCGTCCGGCTGCCCGTCGACCGCCGCCCCTCCGACGAGGAGATCGCCGGGGTCAACGCCGTGCTGCCCGCGCAGCCGCGCCGCGCCGCCGTCGTCCTGGCCGGTGCGCGCGAGCAGGCCGGCTGGTGGGGCAAGGGCCACCCGTCCGACTGGGCGGACGCGATCGAGGCCGGCCGCACGGTGGCCGCCGAGGCAGGGGTCGAGCTGCTCATCAGCGCCGACCAGCACGCCCCGTGGCACCCGGGCCGCTGCGCCGCGTTCCACGTCGAGGTGGACGGCGAGAAGGTCCTCGTCGGCCACGCCGGCGAGCTCCACCCGCGCGTGGTGAAGGCGTTCGGCCTCCCGGCCCGCGCCTGCGCGATGGAGATCGACCTGGACCTGCTGGAGAAGGCGAACGAGGGTCCTGTGAAGGCCCCCCGGATCTCCTCCTTCCCGGTCGCCACCCAGGACGTGGCCCTGGTCGTCGCCGCCGACGTCCCGGCCGCCGACGTCCAGGCCGCCCTCAGCGAGGGCGCGGGTGAACTCCTTGAGTCGGTCCGGCTGTTCGACGTCTACACCGGCGACCAGCTCGGCGAGGGCACCAAGTCCCTGGCCTACGCCCTGAAGTTCCGCGCCGAGGACCGCACGCTCACCGTCGACGAGGCCACCGCGGCCCGCGACGCGGCGGTGGCCCTGGCGTCCGAGCGCACGGGCGCGGTCCTGCGCGGCGCCTGAGCGCCGCAGCGGATCAGCAGCACACCAGGAGGGCCGCCCCGGGGATTCCCCGGGGCGGCCCTCCGCCGTTTCCGGACCCCGAAGTGCCGCATACGAGAGCGGAATTCGGCCACGCGTGCGCGTGGCGGAGGGTCGGCGTGGGGTGGCGTGGTGGGGGTGCTCACTCCTTCGGGTGAGATCGTCGGGGGGTGTTCCCCGGTGGCCCGTACGGTCGGCAGAATCGACGCGGCCGCAGGGGCGGACCTGTGAGCCGCAGGGCCTTGGGGCGCTGTCGGGGCTCGGGAAGGGCCGTGCATGATCCGTACGAGGTCGTTGGTCTCCGATGGCTCCCGGCTCCGCCGGCTGGCCCCGCTCGCTCTTCCCGCCGTGTGGGGTGCGGTGGCCGTGGCATGGAAGTTCGGCTGTCCGCTGGCCCGGCAGCCGGGTCTGCCGATGCGGATCGCCACGAGTGTCGTCTTCCTCACCGTCGGGACCGGTCTGGTCCTCGGTCTGCGGCGCGGTCTCGCGCGGGAGCTGGCGCGGGTGCGGGCCGTCGCGGTCGCCACCCAGCGGGTGCTGCTGCGCCCGCCGCCCGCCCGTCTGGACGGACTCACGCTGGCCGCCGGGCAGTTGTCGGCCTCCCGGGGCGCCTCCGTCGGCGGGGATCTGTACGAAGCGGTGGCCACGCCCTACGGGGTGCGGATCGTCATCGGGGATGTCCGGGGTCATGGTCTCGCCGCGCTCGGCGCTGTGGTGGCCGTGCTCGGCAGTTTCCGTGAGGCCGCCCACGACGAGGCCGAACTCGGCGGGGTGCTGCGGCGCCTCGAACGGGCCCTGGAGCGGCATCTGCGGGAGCGGGCGCGGGACGAGCATCCGGCGCGGGCGGGGTCCGATCCCGTGCATCCGGCGGCGGAGGAGTTCGTGACGCTGCTGCTGATCGAGGTCCGGTCCGACGGGCGGCTCGCGGTGCTCAACTGCGGTCACCCCGGCCCGTACCACCTGGGCCCGACGGTGGCGCGGCTCCCGGTCGGCGACCCGCTTCCCCCGCTCGGTGTGCTTCCGCTGCCGGCGGTCCTCGCGCCGTACACGGCGGCCCGGCTGCAGCCCGGCGAGACGCTGGTGCTGCACACCGACGGTGCGGAGGAGGCCCGCGACCACCGGGGCCGGTTCTTCGCGCTGGACACCGCGCTGGCCGGGATGCCGGGCGAGGCGCCCGCCGTGCTGGTCCGCCGGGTTCACACGGCGCTGCTGCACCACACGGGCGGCCGGCTCACCGACGACGTCGCCCTGCTCGTCGTACGCAACGACCGTGTCCGGGTGCCGGCGCAGCCCGCCGAACCCGGGCTGCGCCGCCCCCGGCCCGCCCCCTCCTCCCACTGCTGAGCGGAGGGGGCCTGGGCCGGCGACGCCCGCCCCGCCACGGAGTGTCGGGCAGATCAGCGGGGCGGGCGTCGCGGACCGGGCGGCCGCACTGTTTGAGGGGGGAGCCGGCGGCCCGGTCGTCGCCTTGCGGCGAGAAGCACAGTCAAGCGGTACGGGGACGAGCGCGGCAGAGCACGCGGACCGGAAGAACGAGTACTTCATTCACACCCCGTGCGAAATCGCCCCCCGTCCGGCCGGAGGTGTCGTGCGGGCCGTCAACCCGAAGGGAGTCCTCCGCGCTGGTTCGTCCCGTATGAATTCGGCCACCGCTACGCTGAGTTCACCGAGCGACCGGAGCGGCCATGCAGCCCAATACCCTGCTCGACGCCCTGCTCGACGAAGCGGGTGTCTCGAACGCCGGCCTCGCCGCCCATGTGAACCGGGCCGGCCGGGCCAGGGGTCTCGCCCTGCGCTACGAACACACCGCCGTGGCGCGCTGGTTGAAGGGTCAGCGGCCCCGAGGCCAGGTGCCCGACCTGATCTGTGAGGTGCTCGCCGCGCGGCTGCGCCGGCAGGTGACGCTGGACGACATCGGTTTCGGGGTGCCGGGCGGGCCGCTGCCCACGGTCGGTTCGCCGCTCTCCGGGTTCGTGGAGCGGGCGGCGGCGCTGTGGCGTTCCGACGAGCAGCAGCGTCCGCACATAGTCGCCGCCCCCGCCGTGACCGGAACGCCGGCGGTGATGCCCGTATGGGAGTGGGAGAACCCGCCGGAGGACGTCGATGTCTCCCGGGTCGGGCGGACGTCGGTCTCGGCGGCCGACATCACCGTGCTGAGCGCCGCCCGGTCGCACTACGAGCAGATGTACCGCAAGGCCGGGGGCATCGCGACCCGGGCCCGGATCGTCGGCTTCCTCACCACCGAGACCGCGCCGCTGCTGCGGGGCTCGTACAACGACGCCCTGGGGCGGCGGCTGCACCGCGCCACCGGCGGACTGGTGGCGGTGGCGGGCATCTGCGCGTACGACGCCGACGCGCACGGACTCGCCCAGCGCTACTTCCACCAGGCGCTGCGGCTCGCGAAGGCGAGCGGGGACCGGGGGCTCGGCGCCTATGTGATCGCGCTCCTCGTCAACCAGTCGCTGTTCATGGGGGAGTACCGGCAGGCGGTCGCGTTCGCTGAGGCGGCGCTGCGGACGGCGGGGCGGCAGATCACTCCGGCGCTGGCCGCCGATCTGACGGCGATGCAGGCGAAGGCGTACGCGCATCTGGGCGACGGGGTGGCCGCGTTGGCCTGTATCCGGCGGGCCGAGGCGGCGGCGGAGCGGATCAGTCCGGGGGAGGAGCCGGCCGAGACGGGCTATGTCCAGCCGGGGTTCGTCAACGTCCAGGTCGCCGAGGCCCTGCTCGGTCTGGGTGATCTGGCGGCGGCGCACGAGCACGCGTCGATGGCGGTGGGGACGCCCTCGCACGACCGGGGCCGGGTGCACCGGCTCGCCATGCTGTGCCAGATCGAGTTGCGGCAGGGAGAGGCCGACCGGGCGGCGCGTACGGCTGTCGAGATGACCGAGCGGGCGCGGGGGATGGAGTCGCGCCGGCTGCGGGACCGGCTGCGGCAGGTGCGGGAGCATCTCCTCGCGAGCGGCGGGGGCGATGCCCGGGAGGCGGCGGCTCTCATCGACGGGGCGCTACGCGTTCCCCTGTGAGAAACGAACTGCTGCGATATTGCCACCAATCAAGCACCGACCAGTCGGAAGGTGGCAAGAACGTGCAGTGGACGAAACTGAGCGAACGCTCTGTCTATGAGAATCGCTGGTTCCGGGTGAACCTCGCGGACGTCGAACTCCCGGACGGCCGCCGCCTCGACCACTATCTGATCCGGCTCCGTCCGGTCGCGGTCGCGACCGCGGTCAACGAGGCCGACGAAGTTCTGATGCTCTGGCGCCATCGCTTCATCACCGACAGCTGGGGCTGGGAGCTGGCCGCCGGTGTCGTCGAGGACGGCGAGGACATCGAGTCCGCCGCCGCGCGCGAGATGGAGGAGGAGACCGGCTGGCGGCCGGGGCCGCTGCGCCATCTCCTCACCGTCGAGCCGTCCAACGGCCTCACCGACGCCCGCCACCACCTCTACTGGGCGGAGCGGGCCACGTACACCGGACCGCCCGAGGACGCCTTCGAGTCCTCGCGGCGGGCCTGGGTCCCGCTGAAACAGGTCCCCGACATGATCGCCCGGGGCGAGATCCCGGCCGCGAACATGGCCGCCGGGCTGCTGATGCTCCACCATCTGCGCCTCGGCTGAGACGCGGTCCTCGCCCCGAGGTGTGACACCGGCCGCGCCTCGGCGTACGGCTGCGGCCGTGCCTCGGAGTACGGCTTCGGCCGCGCCTCGGGGCCGGCGGGAAAGCCGGACGGCCCGTACCTGTGCGTGTGTACGGGCCGTCCGGTGTTCGGGGGTGGAGCCGGATCAGGGGTACGGGTAGAAGCCCGAGCCCGTCTTCCGGCCCAGCCGGCCCGCGTCCACCATGCGCTGGAGCAGCGGGGGAGCGGCGTACAGCGGCTCCTTGAACTCGGCGTACATCGAGTCGGCGATCGAGGCGATCGTGTCCAGACCGATGAGGTCCGAGAGCTTCAGCGGGCCCATCGGGTGGGCGCAGCCGAACTCCATGCCGTTGTCGATGTCGTCACGGCTCGCGATGCCCGACTCGAACATCCGGATCGCGGAGAGCAGGTACGGCACGAGCAGGGCGTTGACCACGAAGCCGGAACGGTCCTGGGCGCGGATCGCGTGCTTGCCGAGGGCCTTCTCCGCGAAGGCCTGCGCACGGCTGATCGTTCCCTCGGAGGTGGTGAGGGCCGGGATCAGCTCGACGAGCTTCTGCACCGGGGCCGGGTTGAAGAAGTGGATGCCGATGACCTGGTCCGGGCGGGAGGTCGCCACGGCCAGCTTCACCAGCGGGATCGAGGAGGTGTTCGAGGCCAGGATGGCGTCCGGGCGGGTCATCACCTGGTCGAGGACCTGGAAGATCTCCGTCTTGACCTGCTCGTTCTCCACGACCGCCTCGATGACGAGGTCGCGGTCGGCGAATTCGCCCAGGTCGGTGGTGAAGCTGAGGCGGGCGAGCGTCGCGTCCCGCTCCTCCTCGCTGATCTTGCCGCGTTCGGCGGCCTTCGCCAGCGAGTTGTAGAGCCGTGTGCGGCCGATCTCCAGCGCCTCGCCGGTGGTCTCGGCGACCTTCACCTCAAGGCCGCTCCGGGCACACACCTCTGCGATGCCCGCGCCCATCTGGCCGCAGCCCACCACTCCGACGCGCTCAATGTCGGCCATGGAGTCCGTCACCTCGTGCCTTTCGCTCTTCTCTGGCGGCGGGGGCCCGTGTGATTCCGGTGTGTCCGCCTCGACCCCACGACGTTACCGCTCATTAACCGATGATCGATCGCCCGGGCCGGGCATGCTGTCCGGGTGCGTGTGACGTATCCGACACAGGAGGGGTACAAGTGCGGCCTATCGGCAGAAGAGGATTCGTCACGGGGGCCACGGGAGCGGTGCTCGCTGTGACGGGATCGGGATCGGGGTCGGGGCCGGGAGGGGGAGCGGGCCCGGGCTCGGCGCCGGAGGCGGGGGCGGGTGGGGGTGCGCGGACCCGGCGCGCGTTCCGCGGCATGTGGATCGCGACCGTCGCCAACCGCGACTGGCCCTCCCGTGGAGGCTTGACCGCGGAGGAGCAGCGCGCCGAGCTCCTCGTCCATCTGGACACCGCCGTCGAGCGCCGGCTCAACACGGTGGTCCTCCAGGTCCGGCCGACCGCCGACGCGCTCTGGCCCTCCCCGTACGAGCCGTGGGCGCAGTACCTCACCGGGACGCAGGGCCGCGACCCCGGCTGGGACCCGCTGGGCACGGCCGTCGACGAGGCCCACGCACGGGGCCTGGAACTGCACGCCTGGTTCAACCCGTACCGAGTGGCGAATCACACCGACCCGACCCGGCTGGTCGAGGACCATCCGGCCCGGCTCCGCCCCGAGTGGGTGCTGCCCTACGGCGGGAAGCTCTACTACAACCCGGGACTGCCCGAGGTCCGGCGCTTCACGCAGGACGCGATGCTGGACGCCGTGCGGCGCTACGACATCGACGCCGTGCACTGGGACGACTACTTCTACCCGTACCCGGTGGCCGGACAGGTCTTCGCCGACGACGAGGCGTACGCGCGGTACGGCGGGGACTTCCCCGACAAGGCCTCCTGGCGACGGAACAACACCGATCTGCTGGTCTCGGAGACCGCCGCCCGGATCAAGGGCATCAAACGGCACGTGGCCTTCGGCGTCAGCCCCTTCGGGGTCTGGCGGAACATCGCCACCGACCCGGAGGGCTCGGACACCCGCGCCGGTGTCCAGACCTACGACGACCTGTACGCCGACACCCGGAAGTGGATCCGGGAGGGGTGGGTCGACCACGTCGTCCCACAGCTGTACTGGAACGTCGGCCTGCCGGTCGCCGACTACGCCAAGCTGCTGCCCTGGTGGGACGCGGTGGTACGGGGCACCGGCGTCGGCCTCTACATCGGCGAGGCGCTCTACAAGGCGGGCGACCCCGCCCAGCCCGCGGCCTGGCGGGACCCCGGGGAGCTGTCACGCCACCTGGAACTGGCCGCCGCGTACCCGACCGTCGGCGGCCACTGCTTCTTCTCCGCGAAGGAGGTCGCGGCGGACCCGATCGGGGCGATGACCACCGTGGTGGCCGATCACTACCCGACCAGGGTCCGTCCGCCGCGCTAGGCGCCTGTTGTCGGGGCTCAGCTCGCACCTGCCTCGGGATGATGGCGTACGACGGTGTCGGGGCCCGGCGACATCAGGGCCTCGTGACCGTCGTCGTCGAACTTCACGCGATACGGGGGGGTGCCGTTCTCCCCCAGTACCTGAAGGACCTCGGCCGTACGGTCGTGATGACCGACGGTCCGGCCGTGCACCAGCAGTTTGTCGCCCACGTTCGCCTGCATCGGGGTGGCCTCCTCGCGACCGGGCTTGTGATGTTCGCGGCCTATGTCTGCCATTGTGACGTGGGTCACCCCGATCCGTCGCGTCAGCTCTTCGCCCGCTGGGTCACGGCGATGCAGACGAGGACCGCCACCGCCGCGATCGGGGCCGCGAGCGGCAGGGTCTCGCCGAGCAGGACGACCGACCAGAAGAGGGTGAGCAGCGGCTGCGCGAGCTGGAGCTGGCTGGCCTTCGGGATGCCGATCGCCGCCATGCCCCGGTACCAGACGTACAGGCCGAAGAACGTGGAGCCGGCGGCGACCCAGACCAGGCCGATGACGCCGTGGGCGTTCAGATGGACCGGCTCCACGGCGAGCGCCACGGCGGAACCGACCGCCATCAGCGGCAGGCAGAGGATCAGGGCCCAGCCGATGACCTGCCAGCCCGGCATGAGGCGCGCGAGCCGCCCGCCCTCGGTGTACCCGGCCGCGCACACCAGGAGCGCGCCGAAGAGGTACAGATCGCCCTGGGAGACCGCGCCGCCGCTCTGCTGGAGCGTGAACGCGATCACCACGACCGCGCCCGACACGGCCGCGAACCAGAAGGTGCGGGACGGGCGCCGGCCGGTCCGCACCGCGGCGAAGGTCGCCGTGGTGAGCGGCAGCAGACCGACGACGACGGCGGCGTGCGAGGTGGTGGAGGTCTGCAGGGCCAGGGTCGTCAGGAGCGGGAAGCCGATGACGACTCCGCCGGCGACCACCGCGAGACCCGCCCAGTGGCGCTTCTCGGGCAGCGGCACGCGGCCCACGAGGAGGAACGCACCGGCGATGAGCGCGGCGAGGGTGGAGCGCACGGCCACCAGCGACCAGGGGCCGAAGCTCTCCAGGCCCCAGACGGTCGACGGGAAGGTGAGCGAGAAGGCGACCACGCCGAGGGCGGCGAGGAGGGTGCCGCGGGGGAGCGGGTCGGTACGGCTGCCGCTCGTGTCGGCCGGGGTGGCCACGGCGGTCGCGGCGGTCGTGTCGACCGCGGCGGTCCCGTCGGCCGGGAGCGTGGCGCTCCGGGCGGTGACGTCCCCGGTGCGGACGCCTCCCGTGGGCGCGCTTCCGGCACGGACCCTTCCGTGGCCGGCGCCGCTGTCGCCAGAGGCGGTGACCGCTATCGTCGTGGTGGCAGTAGCGCTATCCTGTGCTCTCATGAACGAGCGTAGCAGTGTCGCGGAACTGGCGCATTCCTTGCGGGCCGAGCTGAACCGCTACTCGCCCGGTGGAAAGCTGCCGTCGAGTCGCACACTCGTCGAGCGCTATCGGGTCTCCCCGGTGACCGTCACCCGAGCCCTCGCCCAGCTCGCCGCCGAAGGGCTCGTGGTCACCCGTCCCGGGGCCGGCGCCTTCCGCGCGGAGCCCCGTGCCGCCACCCCCGCCACCGGGGACACCTCCTGGCAGGAGGTCGCCCTCAGCGCCGACACCGCCACCGAACTCGTCCCCCGGGCCGTCGACGCCTCGGGCGTCCTCGTCACCCTCTCCGCGCCGCCGCCGGGCGTGATCGAGTTCAACGGCGGCTACCTCCACCCCTCCCTCCAGCCGGAGCGGGCGCTCGCCGCCGCCCTGGCCCGCGCCGGGCGCCGCCCCGGCGCGTGGGGCAGGCCGCCCACCGACGGGCTGCCCGAGCTGCGCGAGTGGTTCGCCCGCGAGATCGGCGGCAGCGTCACCGCGGCCGATCTCCTCATCACCGCCGGCGGCCAGTCCGCCATCACCACCGCCCTGCGCGCCCTCGGCCCGCCCGGCACGCCCGTCCTCGTCGAGTCGCCCACCTACCCGGGCATGCTCGCGGTCGCCCGCGCCGCGGGCCTCCGCCCCGTCCCCGTCCCCGCCGACGCCGACGGGGTCCGCCTCGAGCTCCTGGAAGCCGCGTTCCGCGCCACCGGCGCGCGCGTCTTCGTCTGCCAGCCGCTCTTCCAGAACCCGACCGGCGCGGTCCTGGCGCCCGAGCGGCGCCGAGAGGTCGTCCGTATCGCCCGCGCGGCCGGAGCCTTCGTCGTCGAGGACGACTTCGCCCGCCGCCTCGTCCACGAGGACGCGCCGCCGCTCCCCGCCCCGCTCGCCGCCGAGGATCCCGACGGGGTCGTCGTCCATGTCTGCTCGCTCACCAAGGCCACCTCGCCCAGCCTGCGGGTCGGCGCCCTCGCCGCCCGCGGTCCGGTCCTGGAGCGGCTGCGCGCGATCCAGGTCGTCGACAGCTTCTTCGTTCCCCGGCCCCTCCAGGAGGCCGCCCTCGAACTCGTCGGCTCGCCCGCGTGGCACCGCCATCTGCGGGCCGTCGCCCAGGAGCTCAAGAGCCGTCGGGACCTGCTGACCGGCGCCGTCGCCCACCACCTGCCCATGCTCGCCCTGCCCCACGTGCCCTACGGCGGCTACCACCTCTGGCTCCGGCTCCCCGACGGCGTCCCCGAGGCCGCGCTCCTCGCCACCGCCCTGCGGACCGGCGTGGCCGCCGCTCCCGGCCGCCCCTACTTCTGCGCCGAGCCGCCGGCCGGGCACATCCGGCTGAGTTTCGCGGGTGTCGCGGGCCCCACGGAGATCGTGGAGGGGGTGCGCCGCCTGCGAACGGCGATCGACGAGCTCACCGCCTGAGCGCGAGACGCGGGCCGCATGGGGAGCGCTCCCGCTCCCCACCCGCCGCCGCCGGACTCCCGGCCCGGCAAATTCGCCTGACAAGCCCCGCTGTCACTGGAAGCCTTCGGTCATGAGCGAGAGCACGACCAGCGACACGTCCGTCATGCACGGGGCGTACGAGATCTCAGCCGACGCCGCCCGGATCGACGCCGCCCGCGTCCATCACTGGCTGTCCACGGACAGCTACTGGGCCCTCGGCCGACCTCGGGAGAAGCAGGACAGCGCCATCGCGGGGTCACTCAACCTCGGCGCCTACCACCGCGAGACCGGCGAGATGGCCGCCTACGCGCGCGTCGTCACCGACTACGCCACCTTCGCCTGGCTCTGCGACGTCTACGTCGACCGTCCGGCGCGCGGTACCGGCCTCGGGACCGCACTCGTCACCGCGGTCCGCGACCACCTCGCGCCGTACGGGCTGCGCCGCGTCATGCTCGCCACCGCCGACGCGCACGGTGTGTACGAGAAGGTCGGTTTCACGCCACTACAGAATCCGGACAAGTGGATGGCTCTCGGGCAGCAGTGAGCCGGAGCCCCTCGGGTCCCGGGGAATCACCCCTTGACCTGCGGAGCCTTCGGCCTCACGATCGCGGCCATGGGTCTTCGGGTGACGCTCGTCACGGCGGCACGCAGCTCCTCCCTGCTCGCCGAACGCTTCGACGACGACCGGCCGCTCGACGAGGCCGGCTGGTACGAGGTGCAGCAGGCCGCGCCCGCGCTCATCCCGCTCGGCGCGGCCGAACTGCGCTACTGCTCGCCGACCCCGCGCAGCCGCGCCACCGGCACCGCCCTCGGCTACGCGCCCCTCGCCCAGCCCGCGCTCCGCGACTGCGACATGGGCCGCTGGCGCGGCCTGACCCTCGCCGAAGTCGCCGCCCTCGAACCCGCGGCCGTCGACGCCTGGCTCACCGACGCCCGCACCGCCCCGCACGGCGGTGAACCGCTCCTCGCCTTCATCACCCGAATAGGGAACTGGCTCGACACCCGCCCCGCCGACGACGGCGCCATCGTCGCCGTCGCCGAACCCTCCGTCGTACGGGCCGCCCTGGTGTACGCCCTGAAGGCACCGCCCGCCACGTACTGGAACGTCGACGTCCGCCCCCTCTCCACCGTCACTCTCACCGGCCGCCCCGGCCTCTGGCACCTCCAGCTCGACACCGCCCTCCGCTGAACGACTCCTCCGGCGGTGCGCGTGCGCTCGTACGCCCCACCCGCTCCTCACGTTCGCCGCGGAGCGTCGTCGAGGCCGGGGGTACGGACCCGGCGACGTTACGGAGGGCGGCCGAGCTCACCCCGACGACCGCCGCCCCGGCCGTCGGCCCCCCGCTTTCCCTCGGCCCGGGACGTCCCCGGCCTCCTCGCCGTGCTCCGGGACGGACTCGCCACAGCCGCCGGCGAACACGTCGCGGGAGGAGAGGATGCCCGCGACCGGCTAGCCTGAGAGCACGATGAACCGTTTGACCACGTCATGGGGCGCCTTCACGCTGACCCGCCATCCCGAGGACCCGCGCGATCAGCTGCGCGCCTGGGACGCGTCCGACGAGTACCTCCTGAGCCATCTGGCCGAGAGCGGTACCGACCTGTCCGGCACCGTCGCCGTCCTCGGCGACCGCTGGGGAGCCCTCGTCACCGCACTCCAGGCCGCCGGTCCCGGCGAGCTCGTCCAGATCTCCGACTCGTATCTCGGCCGGCAGGCCACGCGCGCCAACCTCGCGCGCGCCGGTGCCGCCCCGGACGCCGTCCGGCTGCTGACCACCCAGGACCCGCCGCCCGGGCGGATCGACGTCCTCCTCGTCCGGGTCCCCAAGAGCCTCGCGCTCCTGGAGGACCAGCTGCACCGGCTCGCGCCCGCGGTCCACGAGGGCACGGTCGTCGTCGGCGCCGGCATGGTCAAGGAGATCCACACCTCCACCCTCCGGCTCTTCGAGCGAATCCTGGGACCCACCCGGACCTCGCTCGCGGTGAAGAAGGCGCGGCTGATCCACACCACGCCCGACCCCGCCACCACCCCGCGTCCGAACCCCTGGCCGCACCGGTACGACCTCCCCGCGGACACCCCCGCGCCCGGTCTCCCCGGACTGACCGTCACCAACCACGCCGGCGTCTTCTGCGCCGACCGTCTCGACGTCGGCACCCGCTTCCTCCTCGCGAACCTGCCCGGCGGCTTCGGCCGGGCCCGCGTCGCCGACCTCGGCTGCGGCAACGGCGTGGTCGGCCTCGCCATCGCCCTCTCCGAGCCCGACGCGGAGCTGGTCTTCACCGACGAGTCCTACCAGGCCGTCGCCTCGGCCGAGGAGAACTTCCGCACCCACGTGGGCGAGGGACGCAAGGCCGAGTTCATCGTCGGCGACGGGCTCTCCGACCTGCCCGCCGGTTCGGTGGACCTGGTCCTCAACAACCCGCCGTTCCACACCCACCAGGCCACCACCGACCGCACGGCCCGCCGTATGTTCACCGACGCCCGGCGCGCGCTGCGGCCCGGCGGGGAACTGTGGGTCATCGGCAACCGGCACCTCGGCTACCACGTCACCCTCCGCCGGATCTTCGGCAACAGCGAACTGGTCGCGAGCGACCCGAAGTTCGTGGTGCTGCGGGCGGTGCGCACGGCCTAGGCGCCGAGCGGGACAGAGGACGGGCGGGCCGGAGAGGAATCTCCGGCCCCGCCCCCGCTTCATATCTCCCAGGTGCGGGAACACAGGACGAGCTGGTACCCGTCCGGATCGGTCACCGTGACGCCGTACTCGTCCCAGTACGGATTGTGCGCGGCCACCCGCGTCCCTCCGGCGGCGAGCAGCCGCTCCACCTGCTCCTCCTCGACGGGTGACCCGAGGTAGACGACGAACAGGTCCTCCACGGTGGCAGCCGGCTCCACCGGATGCTCGGGATCACGGGTCAGCTCGAAATGCCAGCTGCCGTCCGCGGGTCCGACCATGAGCAGGTCGTGCTTGCCGGACACCCGCTCGGTGGTCCGCCACCGCACCTCCAGCCCCGCGGTCTTGACCCTGACGCACGGGTCAGGGTTTACGGTCCGGCCGACCTGATCACCCCGCCTCCTGGAGCGTCCCATGGCCACCCACCGCGAGATCCGGCTGCGCGACCGACCCGTGCGCGGACTCCCCGGACCCGAGCACCTCGACCTCGTCCGCACGGCGGTGCCCGTGCCCGCGCCCGGTGAAGTCCTCGTCAGGAACCGCTGGTTCGCCGTCTCCGCCGCGCTGCGCACTCTCATCGGCGGCGGGGTCGAAGGGGCTCACTTCCCGTCCGTCGAGCCGGGCGACCCGCTCTTCGGCGCGGCCGTCGGCGAGGTCGTGTCGAGCACGCACGACGGTGGTCCTCGCCCCGGGGAGCTCGTCTCCCACTGGCAGGGCTGGCGGGAGTACGCGTGCGTACCGGTGGCCGCCTGCACGCCGCTCGGTGACACGCTGCCCGACCCCGTCGCCCATCTCTCCCAGGGGTGGACGGCGTACGCCGCCCTCACCAGGGGCGCGGAGGTGCGCCCGGGAGACACGGTCCTCGTGACCGGTGGGGCCGGCGCCGTCGGCACGATGGCCGGACAGATCGCCCGGCTCCTCGGCGCGGGCCGGGTGATCGGCAGCACCGGCTCACCGGCCAAGGCCGGGCGGCTCGTCTCCGAACTCGGCTACGACGCGGCCGTCGTCCGCGGCGCGGACCGCTCCTTCGCCGCCCAGCTCGCCGAGGCCGCGCCGGAGGGCCTCGACGTACTCCTCGACACCGTCGGCGGCGAGCAGTTGAGCGCGGCGGTGGCGGCGGCCCGCCCGGGGGCCCGCGGGGTACTCGTCGGCGCGCTCTCCGGACAGCTCGACCCCGAGGGAACCGGAGCCACCGCGCGCGTGGAGCTGGATTCGTACTCCCTCGTCCTCAAGCGGGTCTCGCTGCGCGGCTTCAGCCCGCTCGACCACCCGGGGACGGAGGGGGAGTGGCGGGCCCGCTTCGGCGAGTGGCTCCGTGCCGGGGCGATCACCTTCCCGCACGTGCGGGTGGCGGGCATGGAACGGGCCGCCGAGGCGTTGCGCGAGGTGATGGAGGGACGGCATCTCGGCGCGGTCGTGGTCGAGTTGACCTGAGGCTTCCGTCACCGGGGGCGGTCTCGGCATCCCCTCGGTGAGAGGGAAGGGGCGAGAGAGGGTGGGCGACATGCGGATCGGTGACGCGGCCGCGGCGGCGGGGACCACACCCCGCGCCCTGCGCTACTACGAGCAGCGCGGGCTCCTCCCGCCACCGGTCCGCACCCCGACCGGCCAGCGGCGCTACGGCCCGGACGACGTGGCACGCGTCCGGGTCGTGCGGGAACTCCTGGCCCTGGGGCTGACGATCGAGGACGTACGCGCGTGCGTGGACCGTCTGCCCCTTCTCGATGTCGCCGCGCTGCGCTCCCGCCAGGTCCCCGAGGGTGTCTGTGCGCAGGCGTCCCCGGTGGTGAGCCGCAGGATCGCGGCCCTCGACGAGGAGATCGCCCGCCTCACGCGCCTGCGCGAGGAACTGGCGTCCCGGGCCGCCCCACCGCCCGACACCCGGGCGGGTCAGCCGGCCACGTCTGCGAGCCCGACGGGTTGAGCGATGCGGAAGGAGACGCCGGACGCGGGAGCCGGGCTCACCCCGCTCCCGCGCCTTCACGCCTTCACCAGTCGGGAAAGGCCAGGTCCAGCGCACGTACCCGGTCTTCCCCGGTCGTGAGGGAGACCGTGACGATGCGGTCCCGGCGGAGGGTGAACGCCACCGCGGAGACCGGCCGGCCGTCCACGAAGGCGACCGCTCCTACGGCCCCGTCGACCAGCGCGGGCCGGGACACGTCCGCGAACCGTGCGAAGGCCGCCGCGCCCTCGGCGACGGCCGGGGCGCCGTGCACCGGGCCCCGTTCGGACCAGGCCATCACGTCCGGGTCGAGGACGGCCGCGAGCCCGCGGGCGTCACGCGCGCGTGCGGCTGCCAGGAACCGCTCCACCACCGCCCGCTGTCGCCCCACGTCGCCCGCGGTACGGTCCGCCCCGGCGCCCCGCATCCGCTCCCGGGCCCGCCGGGCGAGCCGGGCCACCTCCCCGGGGGAGCCGCCGACGATCCGCGCCGTCTCGTTCGTCGGCAGCCCGAACACGTCGTGGAGCACGAAGGCGAGCCGTTCCTCGGCACCGAGGGATTCCAGTACGAAGAACAGGGCGAGCCAGACGGACTCGATCCCGTCCCCGCCTGCCCGACCGTCCGCGCCACCGGCCGCCCCGCTGTCCGCCCCTGCCCTCCGGGCGGAGCGGTCCGGACCGGCCGGGTGACCCGCCTGTCGTTCCTGAAGCCCCCGCACGCACTCCTGCCCCACGAGCGCCGTGAGCCAGACCCGTACCGACGCCCCGTCGTGGCGCCCCAGTCCGGCCCGCACCGCGGCGAGCACGTCCTCGGCCGCGGCCCGCGACCCCGTCATCCGCAGGGCCACGCGCCGCAGCCGCTCCTCGTCGGCGTCGAAGCACCCGGTCAGCGCGGTCAGGAAGGTGTCGTCGTGCATGGCGCCTCACTCCTCGTCGGTTCCGTCACCGACTTGACGTGGGGGTCCACCGGGATGTGACAGAACCGGTCCCGCCCACCCGGACGTGCGCCCCGCCCACCCGGACAAGCGCCCCGGGGTACCCCTGACAAGCGCCCGGGGCACCCCGGACAACGTCCCCGGGACACCCCGGACATGCGCCCCGGGGCGCCCCGGAAAAACGGAAAGGCCGGCCTCGACGCGGGGGACGTCGAGCCGGCCTTCCGGGGGTGTCGAGCCAGTGGCTCGACGGGGAGGGGTCAGTCGGTGCCGAACTCCATGGCGGCGCGGTCCAGCATCTCCTCGTCGCCGGAGACCTCGCCACGGGAGGCGATGGCCTCGGCGCCGCCCTCGGGCAGCTCCGTCATGGTGCCGATCAGCCCGGTGGCGGCCGCCTGGGCGGCACCGATGGCGGGGTCGGAGGTGCCGATCAGGCCGAGGCCCGCGTACTGCTCCAGCTTGGCGCGCGAGTCGGCGATGTCGAGGTTGCGCATCGTGAGCTGGCCGATCCGGTCCACCGGGCCGAAGGCCGAGTCCTCGGTCCGCTCCATGGACAGCTTGTCCGGGTGGTAGCTGAACGCAGGCCCCGTCGTGTTGAGGATCGAGTAGTCCTCGCCGCGCCGCAGCCGCAGCGTGACCTCGCCGGTGACGGCCGTGCCGACCCAGCGCTGGAGCGACTCCCGGACCATCAGCGCCTGCGGGTCCAGCCAGCGGCCCTCGTACATCAGCCGGCCGAGGCGCCGGCCCTCGTTGTGGTACTGGGCGAGGGTGTCCTCGTTGTGGATCGCGTTGACCAGCCGCTCGTACGCCGCGTGCAGCAGGGCCATGCCGGGCGCCTCGTAGATGCCGCGGCTCTTGGCCTCGATGATCCGGTTCTCGATCTGGTCCGACATGCCCATGCCGTGGCGGCCGCCGATGGCGTTGGCCTCCATGACGAGGTCGACGGCGGAGGCGAACTCCTTGCCGTTGATGGACACCGGCCGGCCCTGGGCGAAGCCGATCGTGACGTCCTCGGTGTCGATCTCGACCGACGGGTCCCAGAACCGCACGCCCATGATCGGCTCGACGGTCTCCACGCCGGTGTCGAGGTGCTCCAGCGTCTTGGCCTCGTGGGTGGCGCCCCAGATGTTGGCGTCGGTGGAGTACGCCTTCTCGGTGCTGTCGCGGTACGGCAGGTCGTGGGAGACCAGCCATTCCGACATCTCCTTGCGGCCGCCGAGCTCCGTCACGAAGTCCGCGTCGAGCCAGGGCTTGTAGATCCGCAGGTGCGGGTTGGCGAGCAGACCGTAGCGGTAGAACCGCTCGATGTCGTTGCCCTTGAAGGTCGAGCCGTCGCCCCAGATCTGGACGTTGTCCTCGAGCATGGCCCGGACGAGGAGGGTGCCGGTGACGGCACGGCCGAGCGGCGTGGTGTTGAAGTAGGCGCGGCCGCCGGAGCGGATGTGGAACGCCCCGCAGGTGAGTGCGGCAAGACCCTCCTCGACCAGTGCCGCGCGGCAGTCGACCAGGCGCGCGATCTCGGCACCGTAGGTCTTGGCGCGGCCGGGCACCGAGGCGATGTCGGGCTCGTCGTACTGGCCGATGTCGGCGGTGTAGGTGCACGGGATGGCGCCCTTGTCGCGCATCCATGCGACCGCGACGGAGGTGTCGAGGCCGCCGGAGAAGGCGATGCCGACGCGCTCGCCGGCGGGCAGGGAGGTGAGGACCTTGGACATAGGAAGAGTATGCATCATCTCGCATGGTCATGCAAAGGGGTGCCGGTGGGCGAGTGTGGAACCGCCCCGTCCGGCACCCCGTACAGGCCCAGCATGCGCGGCCGCGGCGCCCGGCGCACCCGGTCGTGGACCGGGCCGCCTCGACCGCTCGCTTCGCGTGACCGCGGTCGTGTGCCGTACCTCCGGGCCCGCGTGGACGCCCGGTCCACGGCTCATCAAGTGATCCCGCGGTCCACCGAGTGGGCCAGGTGGCCGACGAGCGAGCCCGGGGTGTGACCGAGCATTCTGGTTGGCGGATCATGAGCAGAGCTGAGCGGTCCGACGTCCTGTACGGCCTGACCGGGTGCCATCGGCACCTTGATGGAGCCGCCCAGGCCTCTGGCGTGCCATCCGTTTGCCCTGGGCATCGGCGAATCGGGAACAATCAGGAGCCGTGCCTACACCTCCCGATCCCTCCGTCCTGTACCCCGACGTCGCGGCCTGCGGCAGCCTCGCCGCAGCGCTCCGGGCCGAGGCGGACGGCTGCCTCGGTGCCGTCCCCGTCACGTCCCCGGACTTCGCTCCGCTGCGCCACGCGGCCGTCGCGAGTTGCCTGCCGCACCGCGAGCCGCTGGCGATCAGCGCCTGGCCGCACGAACGGCGGTGGTCGATCCGCGGCGAGGAGGCGTTCCAGGGCATGCCCCTCATCGACGGCGGGACGGACGACCTGGTGGAGGTCGCCAGGGCCGCCCGAGCCTGGCACGACGGGGCGACTCTGGGTGACATCCGACAGGCGGCCCCCTTCGTGCACCTGACCGGCCGGTTCGAGGTGCCCGACAACGATCCCGCGCGCTTGACGGAATCCGAATGGCAGGGCATGCGCCAGGAGGCGGCCGAACTGGAATACGCCTGGCAGGAGACGTACCACAACCTGATCGAGGCAGCGCACGCCGAGCCGGCGCTGCGCACCCTCTACCCGTTCACAAGTCACTGGGCGCTGCGCTTCTCGACCACCACCCGCCCGGACCTGACCGTCGTCGGGCCATGTCTGAGCGCCAACAGCGACGGCACGTACGGAGTGGGTAGGGGCTTCATCAGCCAGGACCTTGGCCAATTCGCCACGGCGCGGGAGGCCGTGGCGGTGGCGGTGCGCCAACTGCCGTCCGGACTCGGCCCGACCGCGCTCGGCGGATGATCTCGCCTGGCCAACGGCGCGCTCGACGGCGCGACAGGGGGCTGCGCACCTACGTGGCGAACGGTGTCACCTGAGCCGCCGAGTCGCAGGACCTCCCGCAGCCCCTACCCGTCCTCGTTGCATAAAAGTGCGTCGACACGTATAGTCATGCCATCCATGAGGAGGGTTTCGATGACGGTACGAGTAGCAGTGGCGGGTGCGAGCGGATACGCGGGCGGAGAGCTCCTGCGCCTTCTCCTCGCCCACCCCCACGTGGAGATCGGCGCCCTGACCGGCCACTCCAACGCCGGCCAGCGGCTCGGGGCGCTCCAGCCCCACCTGCCGCCGCTCGCCGACCGCGTCCTCGTGCCCACCACCGCCGACGAGCTCGCCGGGCACGACGTGGTCTTCCTCGCGCTGCCGCACGGGCAGTCCGCCGCCGTCGCCGAGCAGCTCGGCCCGGACGTCCTCGTCGTCGACATGGGCGCGGACTTCCGGCTCAAGGAGCCCGCGGACTGGGAGACGTACTACGGCTCCCCGCACGCCGGCACCTGGCCGTACGGGCTCCCCGAACTGCCGGGCGCCCGCGCCGCGCTGGAGGGGTCCAAGCGTGTCGCGGTGCCCGGTTGCTACCCCACCGCCGTCTCGCTGGCGCTCTTCCCCGCGTACGCCGACGGGCTCGCTGAGCCCGAGGCCGTGATCGTCGCCGCCTCCGGCACCTCCGGCGCGGGAAAGGCGGCCAAGCCGCACCTCCTCGGCAGCGAGGTCATGGGCAGCATGTCCCCGTACGGCGTCGGCGGCGGCCACCGGCACACCCCCGAGATGATCCAGAACCTCAGCGGACCGGCGGGGGAGCGGGTCACCGTCTCCTTCACGCCGACCCTGGCGCCGATGCCACGCGGCATCCTCGCCACCTGCACCGCCACCGCGAAGCCGGGCGTCACCGCCGAGGCCGTACGGGCCGCCTACGAGAAGGCCTTCGCGGACGAGCCCTTCGTCCACCTGCTGCCCGAGGGGCAGTGGCCGGCGACGGCGTCCGTCTACGGTTCCAACGCCGTTCAGGTGCAGGTCGCGTACGACGCCGCGGCGAACCGCATCATCGCGATCAGCGCCATCGACAATCTCACCAAGGGCACCGCCGGTGGCGCGGTGCAGAGCATGAACATCGCCCTCGGGTTCCCCGAGAGCACCGGACTTTCCACGATTGGAGTGGCGCCGTGAGTGTCACCGCAGCGAAGGGATTCACGGCGGCGGGCATCGCCGCCGGGATCAAGCAGAACGGCAACCCGGACCTGGCCCTCGTGGTCAACACCGGGCCCCGCCGCGCCGCCGCGGGAGTCTTCACCTCCAACCGCGTCAAGGCCGCCCCCGTCGTCTGGTCCCAGCAGGTCCTCGCCGACGGCGAGCTGACCGCCGTCGTCCTCAACTCCGGCGGCGCCAACGCCTGCACCGGACCCCAGGGCTTCCAGGACACCCACGCCACCGCCGAGAAGGTCGCCGAGGTCCTGAGCGCCAAGGGCACGGACGTCGGCGCCGGCGAGGTCGCCGTCGCGTCCACCGGCCTCATCGGCCTCCTGCTCCCCATGGACAAGCTCCTCCCCGGCGTCGAGAAGGCCGCGGCCGAGCTCTCCGAGCACGGTGGCGAGAAGGCCGCCATCGCCATCAAGACCACCGACACCGTCCACAAGACCTCCGTGGTCACCAGGGACGGCTGGACGGTGGGCGGGATGGCCAAGGGCGCGGGCATGCTCGCCCCCGGGCTCGCCACCATGCTCGTCGTCCTCACCACCGACGCCGACGTCGACAGCGCGGGTCTGGACAGCGCGCTCCGGGGCGCCACCCGTGTCACCTTCGACCGGGTCGACTCCGACGGCTGCATGTCCACCAACGACACGGTGCTGCTGCTCGCCTCCGGCGCCTCCGGGACCGCTCCCGCGCAGGACGCGTTCACCGAGGCCGTGCGGGAGGTCTGCGACGACCTCGCCCGCCAGCTCATCGGCGACGCCGAGGGAGCCAGCAAGGACATCCGCATCGAGGTGATCAACGCGGCCACCGAGGACGACGCCGTCGAGGTGGGCCGGTCCATCGCCCGTAACAACCTCCTCAAGTGCGCCATCCACGGCGAGGACCCCAACTGGGGCCGGGTGCTCTCCGCCATCGGCACGACGGCGGCGGCCTTCGAGCCCGACGAGCTGAACGTCGCCATCAACGGCGTGTGGGTCTGCAAGAACGGCTCCGTCGGCGAGGACCGCGACCTGGTCGACATGCGCTACCGGGAGGTCACCGTCACCGCCGACCTCGCCGCCGGCACCGAGTCCGCCGTCATCTGGGCGAACGACCTCACGGCCGACTACGTCCACGAGAACAGCGCGTACTCGTCATGAGCGACCCCACGAGCGACCCCGAGAAGCCCGCGGCCTCGTCGGCCGAGAGCACGACCCGGAAACACACCGCCCTCCCCAAGGCGCAGATCCTCATCGAGGCCCTGCCCTGGCTCACACGGCACAACGGCAAGACGGTCGTCATCAAGTTCGGCGGCAACGCCATGATCGACGAGGACCTCAAGGCCGCCTTCGCCCAGGACGTCGTCTTCCTGCGCCAGGCCGGCCTCAAGCCGGTCGTCGTGCACGGCGGCGGCCCCCAGATCAGCGCCGCCCTCGACCGCCACGGCATCGTGAGCGAGTTCAAGGCGGGCCTGCGGGTCACCACCGAGGACGCCATGGACGTCGTACGGATGGTTCTCGCGGGCCAGGTCCAGCGCGAGCTCGTCGGGCTGCTCAACCAGCACGGCCCGCTCGCCGTCGGGCTCACCGGCGAGGACGCCCACACCATCACCGCCACCCGGCACCGGCCGGTCATCGCCGGCGAGCGGATCGACATCGGCCGGGTCGGTGAGATCACCGCCATCGACACCGGCGCCATCCAGGCGCTCCTGGAGGACGGCCGGATCCCGGTCATCTCCTCGATCGCCCGCTCCCAGGACGACGGACATGTCTACAACGTCAATGCTGATACGGCGGCTGCGGCACTCGCTGCGGCGCTGGGCGCCGAGACGCTGATGGTCCTGACCGACGTCGAGGGCCTCTACGAGGACTGGCCGCGCAGCGACGAGGTCATCAGCCGGCTCACCGCGAGCCAGCTGGAGAAGCTGCTGCCCGAGCTCTCCAGCGGCATGGTCCCCAAGATGGAGGGCTGCCTGCACGCCGTACGGAACGGGGTCACCACGGCCCGCGTGATCGACGGCCGGGTCCAGCACTCGATCCTGCTGGAGATCTTCACCGACGAGGGCATCGGCACGATGGTCGTGCCGGACGGACAGGGGGACTGATGAGCGACAGCGCGGAGCCCGGCAACGAGCAGCTGACCCGGCGGTGGCAGGGCTCGCTGATGAACAACTACGGCACCCCCCGGCTGCCCCTGGTCCGTGGTGAGGGCGCCAAGGTCTGGGACGCCGACGGCAAGGAGTACCTGGACTTCGTCGGCGGCATCGCCGTCAACGCGCTCGGGCACGGCCATCCGGCGATCGTCGAGGCCGTCACCCGGCAGATCCAGACCCTCGGCCATGTCTCCAACCTCTTCGTCGCCGAGCCGCCGGTCGCCCTCGCCGAGAGGCTCCTCGCCCTCTTCGGCCGGCCCGGCAAGGTCTTCTTCTGCAACTCCGGTGCCGAGGCCGTCGAAGGCGCCTTCAAGCTCGGCCGGCTCACCGGCCTCTCCCACATGGTCGCGACCCGGGGCGGTTTCCACGGCCGGACCATGGGCTCCCTCGCGCTCACCGGCCAGCCCGGCAAGCAGGACCCGTTCCTGCCGCTGCCCGGCGACGTCACCCACGTCCCGTACGGCGACGTCGACGCGCTGCGCGCCGCGGTCACCGAGGACACCGCCCTCGTGATCATCGAGCCGATCCAGGGCGAGAACGGTGTGGTCGTCCCGCCGCCCGGCTACCTCAAGGCGGCCCGGGAGATCACCCGCGCCACCGGCACCCTCCTCGTCCTCGACGAGGTGCAGACCGGCATCGGACGCTGCGGCCACTGGTTCGAGTACCAGGCCCACGAGGGCGTCGAGCCCGATGTCGTCACCCTCGCCAAGGGCCTCGGCGGCGGTCTCCCGATCGGCGCGACCGTCGCCTTCGGCCCGGCCGCGGAGCTCTTCGGGCCCGGTCACCACGGCACGACCTTCGGCGGCAACCCGGTCGCCTGCGCCGCCGGCCTCGCCGTCCTGGACACCCTCGGCGCCGACGCCGCCCTCGACCATGTGAAGGCCGTCGGGGAGCGGCTGCGGCAGGGAATCGAGGGTCTGGGGCACCCGCTGGTCTCCCACGTCCGTGGTGCGGGCCTCCTGCTGGGTATCGTGCTCACGGAGTCCCTCGCACCGCAGGTGCAGCAGGCGGCTCAGGACGCCGGCCTTCTGGTGAACGCGCCCGCCCCCGACGTCGTACGGATCATGCCTCCGCTGGTCCTCACCGACGCCGAGGCGGACGCCTTCCTCCAGGCGCTGCCGGGAGTCCTCGACGTGGCGAACGGGCAAGGACGAACCGGAGAATGAGACGACGATGACCGACGCGCAGGAAAATGAGCACGGCGGGCCGTCCGTTCCGCAGACCCGCACCGCACGCCACCGCAGGATCGTCGACATCCTCAACCGGCAGCCGGTGCGCTCGCAGAGCCAGCTCGCCAAGCTCCTCGCGGACGACGGGCTGAGCGTCACCCAGGCGACGCTCTCCCGCGACCTCGACGAGCTGGGCGCGGTGAAGATCCGCAACACCGGCGGCGAGCTGATCTACGCGGTGCCCAGCGAGGGCGGTTTCCGCACCCCGCAGGCGCCGCTGGGCGAGTCCGCCAAGGAGGAGCGCATGCGGCGCCTCTCCGGGGAGCTGCTGATCTCCGCCGAGGCGTCGGCCAACCTGGTGGTCCTGCGGACCCCGCCGGGCGCCGCCCAGTTCCTCGCGTCGGCCATCGACCAGGCCGAACTCCGGGCGATCCTCGGCACGATCGCGGGTGACGACACCCTGCTGCTCATCAGCCGTGACCCGTCGGGCGGCCAGGCGCTCGCCGACCATCTGCTGAAGCTGGCGCAGAAGTGAGCCCCGGAGTTCAGTAGCGCGTGATCGCCGTCGGACCGCCTCGCGTTCCGACGGCGATGTGCGGTCGGCGCGCGGGATCGGCCCAGGCGAGCACCGCGCGCATCGCGTCGGCCGGTACGGACACACAACCGGCGGTCGCCCCGCTGCCGTTGACGTGCAGGAAGATCCCGGCGCCGCGCCCGCGTACGGGACGGTCGTAGTTGAAGCCGATGACGAGTGCGTGCGTGTACGGACGGCGGTACGTGACGAGGCGCTCGGCCTCGGCGGCCCGGCAGTCCCGGGGCGGTCCCTCGACCCAGCGGTTGTACGCCCGTGAGTCGTTGTCCTGGCACCACCAGGACCGTTCGGTCACCCGGACGTAGCGGTACGAGGTCCCCGTGGGCGCGGCCGCGATCCCGAAGGCGTACGGCAGTCGGTAGAGCCCGGTGGGTGTGGTGTTCGTGCCCTGCCGCCGCCGCGTGCCCTCGGCGAGCCCCTTCGCCCCGAACCGGGCCGGCGCGGAGCCCGCCCTCACCCATCGGCCGCCGCGCCGGTCCCACCAGGTCAGGGTGCCGGTGGTGGCACGGGTGTCCGCGGCCTCGGCGGTGATCAGCTGGGAGCCGCCGCCGGTGTCCGCCATCCGTGCGGGCAGCGGTACGGGGGCGGGCGCGGCGCCCAGGGAGAGCAGGGCGGCGGCGCCGAGCGGCAGAAGGGTGCGCATGGCCGCGAGGCTAGGGCGCGGGGCCGGGCCACGCGCGCGGTACGGGGCCGATCGGCGGGCGGTGCTATTCGGCGTGCTGCGGCGGCAGGGGCAGCGGCAGCGCGGGCAGCCCGTCGAGGCTGCTGGCGATGTGGTCCTTGCCCTCGCAGTAGGTGTTGAACTCCGCGTCGGTCTTCCGGTTGAAGTACTCGGCGTGCAGGGTCCGGTCCTCCTGGTACTCCATCAGCGGGACGGCGAATCCGCAGGCGTCACTGACCCGCCGGGCGTGCACGACGACGATCGCCCGCGCGCTGCCCTGCCCCTCGACGGCCTCGGCGGGGAACCGGGCGAACAGCTCAGGCCAGCGCGGGTCGTCCCGGAACACGGCCTCACCGGTGCCGTGCACGCGCACGACGGTCGGCGGTCCGGAGAAGGCCGTCCACATGAGGGTGATCCGCCCGTTCCCGGGCTCGCGCAGGTGCGCGATCGTCTCGGCGCTGCTCCCGCCGAAGTCGACGTAGGCGAGGGTCAGTTCGTCGAGCACGACGAGAGTGCCCCGGCGGCCCTTGGGAGAGAGGTTGACGTGACCGTCCCCGGAGAGGGGCGCGGTCGCGGTGAAGTACACCGGCTGGGCCTCTATGAAGGCACGGAGCCGCCCGTCGATACGTTCGTAGGTTTTTCCCATGGTCCTGATTCTTTCTGACGGGCGGTGACCGGGGGGAGGGCGTCTCGCCCAGCGGTCCGTCGGTGGTCCGTGCCCCGGCGGCCCCTCGCCGCCCTGGTCGAGCCCGGCCGCGTCCTCGGCGCGGCCCGCTCCCGCGGTCGCGGCGATGCCCTTTCCGCGCGGCGGTCGTTCTTCGGGAGAGCGGCGCTCGGTGGGAGGCGGGGGCGGCAGGGGTTCGGGCGGTGTCATGTGCCGGACCGGAGTGGCCGTCCCGCGCCTGCCCTCCGCGGTTGTCTCGCCTCTCGCCCGAGCGGACCCCGCATTGACGAATCATGCGGAGTTCTGCATACTCATGCATATCGATGGTCGCGAAGACTGAGGAGCAGCAGTGAGCAGCAACAACGGTGATGTCCGGCTCTGGGGCGGACGGTTCGCCGACGGTCCCGCCGAGGCCCTGGCGAAGCTCTCCGCGTCGGTCCACTTCGACTGGCGCCTCGCGCCGTACGACATCGCCGGTTCCCGTGCCCACGCGCGCGTGCTGCACAAGGCCGGGCTGCTCACCGACGACGAACTGACCGGGATGCTCGCCGGCCTCGACCGGCTGGAGGCGGACGTCGCCGACGGCTCCCTCGTCGGCACCATCGCCGACGAGGACGTCCACACCGCCCTGGAGCGGGGTCTCCTGGAGCGCGTCGGCCCGGACCTCGGCGGCAAGCTGCGCGCCGGCCGGTCCCGCAACGACCAGGTCGCCACCCTCTTCCGGATGTACCTGCGCGACCACGCCCGGATCATCGGCGGTCTCGTGGCCGACCTCCAGGACGCCCTCGTCGGCCTCGCCGAGGCGCACGCGGACGTCGCCATGCCCGGCCGTACGCACCTCCAGCACGCCCAGCCCGTGCTCTTCGCCCACCATGTCCTGGCCCACGCCCAGTCCCTCTCCCGGGACGCCGAGCGGCTGCGCCAGTGGGACACCCGGACGGCGGTCTCCCCGTACGGCTCCGGCGCCCTCGCCGGCTCCTCCCTCGGGCTCGACCCGCAGGCGGTCGCCAAGGACCTGGGCTTCGAGCGCGGCTCGGTCGGCAACTCGATCGACGGCACGGCCTCCCGGGACTTCGTCGCCGAGTTCGCCTTCATCACCGCGATGATCGGCATCAACCTCTCGCGGATCGCGGAGGAGATCATCATCTGGAACACGAAGGAGTTCTCCTTCGTGACCCTCCACGACGCGTTCTCCACCGGCTCGTCGATCATGCCGCAGAAGAAGAACCCCGACATCGCCGAGCTCGCCCGCGGCAAGTCCGGCCGCCTCATCGGCAACCTCACCGGCCTCCTCGCCACGCTCAAGGCGCTCCCGCTCGCCTACAACCGGGATCTCCAGGAGGACAAGGAGCCGGTCTTCGACTCCTGCGACCAGCTGGAGGTCCTGCTGCCCGCCTTCACCGGCATGATGGCCACGCTGACCGTGAACCGGGAGCGCATGGAGGAGCTGGCCCCGGCCGGCTTCTCGCTCGCGACGGACATCGCGGAGTGGCTGGTCAAGCAGGGCGTGCCGTTCCGGGTGGCGCACGAGGTGGCCGGCGAGTGCGTGAAGGTCGCCGAGTCCGAGGGCAAGGAGCTGGACGAGCTGACGGACGAGCAGTTCGCCAAGATCTCCGAGCACCTCACTCCCGAGGTCCGCACGGTCCTCGACGTCCCCGGCGCCCTCGCCTCCCGTGACGGCCGCGGCGGCACCGCCCCCTCGGCGGTCGCCGTCCAGCTCGTCGAGGTCAAGGCGGACCTGGTGATCCAGCACGCCTGGGCCACCGCCAAGAAGTGACCCCCGGCCCGCCGGGCCGCTCAGGACGTCACAGCGCCGCCGCCCAGTCCGCGAGCGCGTCGAAATCAGGCCGGATCAGCCCGATCCGGGGATCGGCGTGCAGCAGCAGGGCGGCGGCGAGGTGGTTCTGCTCCACGTACTCGTGGTCGTACGCGGTGATGTCGTCGTCGACCCAGGCGAACGGCCGCCCCGCCGCGTACTCCAGGATGTACCGCGTCTTCCAGAAGGTCCCGCGAGGGGCCTTTCCGTGCATCTGGGGCCAGTCGATCCAGGGCGGCTCGGGCAGCCCGAGGTGGGGCCCGATCCACTCGTTCGCCTCACCCTTCCAGGTCGTCGCCCAGACCAGCTCGTACGCCTCGGCCAGCGCGAGCTTAGATGAGACATTGATGTCTCATTCGGTGTATGGTCGTCTCATGTCAGTCGATCGCACCCAGGTGCTCCGTGACGCGGCCGCCCTGCTCTCCCGCAAGGCGACCGCCACGATGGACGAGGTCGCCCGGGCCGCCGGGATCGGCCGTGCCACCCTGCACCGGCACTTCGCCGGGCGGGACGCCCTGGTGCGGGCGCTCGAAGAGCTCGGACTCCAGGAGATGGAGGCGGCCCTCGACCGGGCGAGGCTCGACGACGGCCCCGAGGACGAGGTCGTACGCCGGCTCATCGCCGAGGTCGAGCACGTCGCACCGCTGCTGTCGTTCCTCGTCACCGAGAACCAGCTCTTCGAGGGAGACCAGCAGCACGTCGGCTGGGCGCGCATCGACGCCCGCGTCTCCGCGCTCTTCCGGAGCGGCCAGGAGCACGGCGTCTTCCGGATCGACCTGACCCCCGCCTGGCTCACCGAGGCCTTCTACGGGCTCGTCGGCTCCGGGGCCTGGGCCGTGCAGGACGGCCGGGTCGCGGCCAAGGACTTCCAGTACATGATCGCCGAGCTGCTGCTCGGCGGAGCGCGCAGGAGCGTGGAGAAGTGACCACCAGCACCCTCAAGACCGCGGGCCATACCGAGGGCGTGCGCCGCCCCGGCCGGTGGCTCGCCCTCTCCGTTCTCGTCCTGGCCGTCCTCCTCGTGGCCGTCGACGCCACGGTGCTCGGACTCGCCACCCCCTTCCTCTCCGAGGACCTGAAGCCCTCCGGCACCCAGCTCCTCTGGATCGGTGACGTCTACTCCTTCGTCATCGCCGGACTCCTGGTCTCCATGGGCAGCCTCGGCGACCGCATCGGCCGCAAGAAGCTGCTCCTGATCGGTGCCACCGCCTTCGGCGCCGTCTCCGTGCTGAACGCCTACGCGACCAGCCCCGAGATGATGATCGCGGCCCGTGCGCTGCTCGGTGTCGCCGGAGCGACCCTGATGCCGTCCACCCTGGCGCTCATCCGCAACCTCTTCCACGACCCGCGCGAGCGCAGCCTCGCCATCGGCATCTGGGGTGCCATGGCCTCGGCCGGTGCCGCCGTCGGCCCGGTCGTCGGCGGTTTCCTCCTGGAGCACTTCTGGTGGGGCTCGGTCTTCCTCATCAACCTGCCCGTCATGGCGGTCCTCGTCCTCGTCGGCATCAAGCTGATCCCCGAATCCAAGAACCCCGCCCCGGGCCCCTGGGACCTGCCGAGCGTCGGGCTCTCCCTCGTCGGTCTGATCGGCGTCGTCTACGCGATCAAGGAGCTGGCCTCGCACGGTCTCTCCCTCGACGCGGGCGTCGCCGCCCTCGCCGGTGCCGCGGCCCTGACCTGGTTCGTCCGCAGGCAGCTGACCCTGCCCGCGCCGCTCCTGGACATGCGGCTGTTCCGCCACCGCGGTTTCTCGGGCGCCGTCCTCGCCGACCTGCTGACCATCCTCGGCCTCTCCGGCCTGGTGTTCTTCCTGTCCCAGTTCTTCCAGCTGGTCCAGGGCCGCCAGCCCCTGGAGGCCGGACTCGCCGAACTCCCGGCGGCCGTCGGCGCCGTCACGGCGGGCCTGATCGCGGGCCTCGTGGCCCGTCGCTTCTCGGTGCGGTCCGTGGTGGCCGGCGGTCTCGCGGCGGTCGGTCTCTCCCTCGCCGTCCTGACGACCCTGGACCAGCACACCGGCTACCCGCTGCTCGGCGCCGCCCTGCTCGTGGTCGGCGTGGGCGCCGGTTTCGCCTTCACCGTCACCGCGGACGTCATCCTCTCCACCGTCCCGAAGGACCAGGCCGGATCGGCCTCCGCGGTCTCCGAGACCGCATACGAACTGGGCGCCGCGCTCGGCATCGCCGTCCTCGGTTCGATCGTGACCGGCGTCTACCGGGACTTCGCCACCCCGGCCGGTGTGCCCTCCGACGTCGCGTCCGCCGCCCACGAATCGCTCGGCGGCGCGGTCGAGGCCTCCGGCGGCCTCGCCCCGGACACGGCGACTGCCCTGGTGTCGGCCGCGCAGGAGGCCTTCGTCGACGGACTGCGGATCGCGGCCGGTGTCGGCGCGGTCGTTCTCCTCGCGACGGCGGTCGCGGCCTGGTTCCTGCTCAGGGGCCAGAAGCTGGAGGACGGCGTCGAGCACTGACGCCCGGGAACACGCTCCCGCATACGCGGGTGCCCCGTACAGCAAGGGCTGTACGGGGCACCTTCACGTCGTGTGCGGGACTACGCGGCCTTCGCCTTGGTGGCGTACATGTCCACATACTCCTGCCCCGAGAGGCGCATCACCTCGGCCATCACCGAGTCCGTCACGGCTCGCAGCACATAGCGGTCGCGGTCCATCCCGTCGTACCGGGAGAACTCCATCGGCTCGCCGAAGCGGACCGTCACCCGGCCCGGCCGCGGGAAGCCCGCCCCGCCCGGCTGGATCTTGTCGGTGCCGATCATCGCGAAGGGGATGACCGGCGCGCCCGTCATCAGGGTGAGCCGTGCGATGCCCGTACGGCCCCGGTACAGACGGCCGTCGGGGGAGCGGGTGCCCTCCGGGTAGATCGAGAAGATCTTGCCCTCCTCGAGGATCCGGCGGCCGGTCATGAGAGCCGCCACACCACCGCGGCCGCCGTCCCGGTCCACCGGGATCATGCCGACGCTGGTGAAGAACCAGGCCATCGCCCGGCCCTTGACGCCCTTGCCCGTCACGTACTCGTCCTTGCCGATGAAGTAGACCGGACGGTCCAGGCAGATCGGCATGATCATCGAGTCGATGAAGGTGAGGTGGTTGCCCGCGAGGATGACGGGACCGGTCCCCGGGATGTTCTCGACGCCCTCCACGCGGGGGCGGAACATCAGGCGCATGACCGGTCCGAGCACGGCCTTGATGATCGCGAGACGGGACAACGGTTCCTCCGGTGGGATGCGGGTCAGTCGAGCTGACGGTGCAGCTGGCGACGATACTCGCGGGTCACGTCCGCGCGCACATCGGGTTCACCGAGTGGATACGCAGTGTTGACGTGTGTTTCCGCCATGTTCGGCGGAGGTCTGCCATCCGTAGGGGCCCGGTGCCTAGCGTCGGGGGCACCCGTCGACAGGTGCGGGACATGACACAGGAGGACACTTCATGACCCAGGGCGAACGCCGGATCCCGGCCCGGCGCACGGTTCTCGGAGCGGCGGGCGCCACCGTCCTCGGCGCCTCCACGGCCCTCGCGGCCGGCGCCGGCACCGCGCAGGCGGCCGGGACGCGGCCCTCCGCGGCGGGCCACGGGCACGGCGGCTACCGTTCCCTCCCCGTCCCCACCGTCATCGCCCACCGCGGCGCCAGCGGCTACCGCCCCGAGCACACCCTCGGCTCCTACCGGCACGCCCTCGACCTCGGTGCCCACGTCATCGAGCAGGACCTCGTCCCCACCAAGGACGGCCACCTGGTCTGCCGCCACGAGAACGACATCACCGGCACCACCGACGTCGCCGACCACCCCGGGTTCGCGTCCCGGAAGACCACCAAGAGCGTCGACGGCGTCTCGTACACCGGCTGGTTCACCGAGGACTTCACACTCGCCGAGCTCAGGACGCTGCGGGCCAAGGAGCGCATCCCCGCCGTCCGCCAGGAGAACACCCTCTACGACGGCCGCTGGACGATCCCCACCTTCGAGGAGGTCCTGCGCTGGGCCGAGGAGGAGGGCCGCCGCCGGGGCCGCGAGATCTGGCTCCACGTCGAGACCAAGCACCCCACCTACTTCCGCTCCCTCGGCCTCGGTCTGGAGGAGCGGCTCGCCAAGCTGCTGCGCCGCTACGGCCGCCACCGCGCGAACTCCCCGGTCTTCCTCCAGTCCTTCGAGCCCAGCAGCATCCAGCGCCTCGCGAAGCTGGTGGACTCGCCCGGCGTGGTCCTGCTCTCCGGCGCGAGCAGCCGCCCCTGGGACTTCGTCCAGTCCGGGGACCCGCGCACGGTCGCCGACCTGGTCACGCCCAAGGGCCTGCGCTGGATCGCCTCGTACGCGCGGGGTATCGGTCCCACCCTCGACCTGGTGATCCCCAAGGACGCGAGCGGCCGTCTCGGCGACCCGACCACCCTGGTCCGCGACGCGCACGCGCAGGGCCTGATCCTCCACCCGTACACGCACCGCAACGAGAACAGCTTCCTCCCCGCGGACTTCCGCCGCGGGACGGACCCGACGGCGTACGGCGACTCCTTCGGGGCCCTGAAGCGGTACCTGGAGACGGGGATCGACGGCATCTTCTCCGACAACCCCGACACCGCTCTGCTCGGAGCGGCGGACTTCACCGCCCGCGACTGAGCCGGGTGGGGTGTGCGGGCCCGGCGACCGGGCCCGCACACCGTCCTCCCGGGTGGTTTAGCCCGCGCACCGCAACCACGCACGCGTGCCCCGGCATCGTGCCGGTCATGACCACCCCCGGCACCACCACCCCCGTCGCTTCCGCCACTCCCGGGACCGGCCACGCGGCCGCCACCCCCGGGCTCCTCGCCGCGCTCGCCCCGCTGCTCGCCGCCGAGTCGGACGCCGAGGCGCCGGCCGCCGGCATGGACCCCGGCGACCTGGAACAGGCCGTCTGGCTCCGACTCCTGGAGCAGCTCCGGGAGACCGGAGCCGCCCCCGAGCGGCCCGCCGAATGGCTGCGCCGGGCCGTCCGCGCGGAGGCCCGCCGCGCCCGCAGGACCAGCGACCGCGAGCGCCCGTACCGAGACGAGCCCGCCCACGAGGCCGGCGGTTCGGAGCCCCACGGCTCCCCGGAGCACTCCCTGATGGCCGCCGAGGGACGCCGCACCCTGCGCGCCGCCGTCACCCGGACGCCCGGCCGCTGCCCTCGCGTGCTGACCGCGATGCTCGATCCCGAGGACCACACCTACCGGGAAATCGCAGGAGAGTTGGGTATCTCACAGGGCAGTCTGGGGCCGATGCGTTCCCGTTGCCTGGGATGCCTGCGCAGAATGCTGGCTGCAGAGGTTCCCGCCCCCGGTCGACGGGGAAGGGTGCGGTAAACCGATGATCGACCAGATGAGCGGGAGGCGTGCACACATGGGCCTGAGTGTGACCATCTCAGCAGCGGACGCGCAGGACGCGGAGCACATTCTGAAGCTGCAGTACCTCTGCTACCAGAGCGAGGCGGAGCTGTACGGGGACTGGTCCATCGAACCGCTCACCCAGTCGCTCGACGCCCTGCGCGCCGAACTGGACGAGGGGTACGGGCTGGTGGCCCGCCTCGGTGACGAGGTCGTCGCCTCCGTACGGGCCCGCCTCGACGAGGACGGCACGGTGCGGATCGCCAAGCTGATCGTCCACCCGCGCATGCGGCGGCACGGTCTCGGCGGCCGGCTCCTCGACGGCATCGAGCGCCACTTCGCGGACACCACCGCCCGACCGGCGCCGCCCGCCAAGCGCTTCCAGCTCTTCACCGGTCACCGCAGCGAGGGCAATCTGCGCCTCTACCGCAGCAAGGGGTACGCGCAGGTCGGCACCCGCGAGGTGGGCCCCGGACTCACCCTGGTGACCCTGGAGAAGGACGCCGCCTGACTCAGGCGGCCACCGCGGCGCGCGACCGGCGCAGCCACCAGATGCCGGTCAGCGGAAGCAGCACCGGAATGAAGAGATAGCCGTAGCCGTAGTCCGACCAGACCGTCGCGTCCGGGAAGGCGGACGGCTCGACCAGCGTCCAGGTCCCGACGACCAGTACGCCCGCGAGCTCGGCGGCGCAGCACACCAGCGCCGCCCTGCGGGCCTTCTCCCCGCCCCGTACCAGCGTGTAGGTGATGAAGGCGTAGACGACCGCCGCCACCGCCGACAGGGTGTAGGCGAGCGGGGCCCGGTCGAACTCGGTCGCGATCTGGTAGATCGAGCGGGAGACCGCTCCCACCGACATCACGCCGTACAGCCAGACGAGCAGGATGCCCGGGCCCGAGACCAGACGGGTCCGCGAACCGCCGCCGGCCGGCTCCTCGGTTCCCCGCTTCTCCTGTGTCGCGGTCATGGTCAGCCCACCGTCCAGATGTCGTAGAGACGCACTTCGAGCACGGCCAGGACGACCGCGCCGGCGGCCACCGTGGCCGAACCCCACCGGCTGCGCTCCGTGAGCGACATGAAGCCGGCGACGGGCACCGCGCACAGCGCCCCGAGCAGATAGGCGACGAAGATCGTCGTGCCCTCCTCGGCCTTCTCGCCGCGCACCAGCTGCACGATCCCGACGACCAGCTGGACCAGGACGAGGAAGGTCACCACGGCCATGCCGATGAAGTGCCAGTCCTTGGTCGACTGGTCGCGGAAGGCGGCGAAGCCGCACCAGGCGGCGAGGGCGAGCGCGGCCACGGAGACCGCGACCGTCAGGGCGTCAAGCATGCGCCCGAGGGTATTACGGTCCGAAAGGCCCGATGCGCTCGCCCCCCGTGCCTCCGCGGGGTGTCCCCACGAGGACCGTGGCCTTGGCCACAAACGGGGCCCCCGAAGGCTCCGGCGTACCCCGCGCGGTCACCGCGGGAGCGGCCCCTTCCCCGCAGGCCACACAAGAAGGAAGGAACGGAGGGGCGGCCTCCCGGGTGTCCGTATGGCGTCTCAATGACGTCCGCTATTCGGACAGCCCCCTTTCGTTCGCACCTGCGCATGCTTTACTTGCAGACATGACCACGACGAGCAGCCGCATCCTTGCGACCGAGGCGATCACGACGCCCGGTGCTCGTTGTATGTGTCGAATGTGCGCCTTCTGAGGGCCCCCGCCTGAGTTTCGCGCCCCGAAGCGAGACCCGACGGCCGTGCCGTTCCTCCCGCCGACAGGCGATGGACCGTGCCCGCCCCGCGCACCACGCCCCCTCCCGGCCACCCGCCGGAGCGGCCTCCGTGCGCCTGACTGTCCGAAGACGAATGCCCCGTGCACGACGGACCCCGCGTCGCGCACTCGACAGTGACGGAAACCCCTGTGATCACCACTTCGGGCCTGACCAAGGTCTACGAGTCGCGCGGCCGGCAGGTCACCGCTCTGGACGGCGTCGACCTCCACGTCCGCGAGGGCGAGGTGTTCGGCGTGATCGGCCAGAGCGGCGCCGGCAAGTCCTCGCTCATCCGCTGCGTCAACCTCCTGGAGCGCCCCACCTCCGGCACCGTGACCGTCGACGGAGTCGACCTCACCGCCCTCGCCGGGAAGGGCCGCCGCGCGGGCAAGGACCTGCGCCGGGCGCGCAGCAGCATCGGCATGGTCTTCCAGCACTTCAACCTGCTGTCCTCCCGCACGGTGAAGGACAACATCGAACTTCCCCTGGAGATCCTCGGCGTCTCCGGCGCCGAGCGCTCCCGCCGGGCCCTCGAACTCCTCGACCTGGTCGGCCTCGCCGACAAGGCCAGGGCCTACCCCGGCCAGCTCTCCGGCGGCCAGAAGCAGCGCGTCGGCATCGCCCGCGCCCTGGCCGGCGAGCCCAAGGTGCTGCTCTCCGACGAGGCCACCAGCGCCCTCGACCCGGAGACCACCCGCTCCATCCTCCAGCTGCTGCGCGACCTCAACCGGCAGCTCGGCCTCACCGTCCTGCTCATCACGCACGAGATGGACGTCGTGAAGACGATCTGCGACTCCGCCGCGCTGATGCAGCACGGCCGTGTCGTCGAGACCGGCACCGTCGGCGAACTGCTCGCCACTCCCGGCTCCCAGCTGGCCGCCGAGCTCTTCCCGGTCAGCGGCGCCCACACCGGCCCCGACCGCACGGTCGTCGACGTCACCTTCCACGGCGACGCCGCGACGCAGCCCGTCATCTCGCAGCTCTCCCGCACGTACAACATCGACATCTCGATCCTCGGGGCGGCGATGGACACGGTCGGCGGCAAGCAGATCGGCCGGATGCGGATCGAGCTGCCCGGACGGTACGAGGACAACGTCGTCCCGGTCGGCTTCCTGCGCGAGCAGGGCCTCCAGGTCGAGGTCGTCGAGGAGACGCTCACCGAAGAAACGGTTGCCCAGGACGCGGCGACCCTGCTCGTGAAGGAAGGTGCCAAGTGACCTGGGCCGAGATGCAGCCCCTGCTGGAGCAGGGCACCGTCGACACGCTCTACATGGTCCTGTGGGCCACCGTCGTCACCGTGCTCGGCGGCCTGCCGCTCGGCATCCTCCTCGTCCTCACGGACAAGGGCGGACTGCTGCAGAACCTGCCGGTCAACAAGGTCGTCGGTGCGATCGTGAACATCGGGCGTTCGCTGCCCTTCATCATCCTGCTGATCGCCCTGATCCCCTTCACCACCCTCGTCGTCGGCACCTTCATCGGCCCGACCGCGATGATCGTGCCCCTCGCCATCGGCGCCATCCCCTTCTTCGCGCGCCTCGTCGAGACCTCCGTCCGCGAGGTCGACCACGGACTCGTCGAGGCCGTCCAGGCCATGGGCGGCGGCATCCCCACCATCGTCCGCAAGGTGCTGCTCCCGCAGGCCCTTCCCTCGCTGGTCTCGGGCGTCACCACCACCGTCATCGTCCTCATCGGCTACTCCGCGATGGCCGGCGCGGTCGGCGGCGAAGGCCTCGGCTCCAAGGCCGTCACCTACGGATACCAGCGCTTCGACACCACCTTCATGCTGGTCACCGTCGTCGTCCTGGTCCTGATCGTGACCGTCGTCCAGCTCATCGGCGACGGAGTCGTACGGCTCCTCGCCCGCCGGGGCCGTACCGCGTAACGGCCCCCCGGCCCCCCAGACTTCGTCCTTTCGAAGAACAGCCCGGACTTGTTGTCCAGGCGACCACCGCACCACCGGAAAGAGGCACTCTTCGTGCGTAAGAACATCAAGCTCACCGCCGGTATCGCCGCCACCGCCGCCCTCGCCCTCGGCCTCAGCGCCTGCGGCACCTCCTCGGACCCCGGGTCCAAGGACTCGGCCGGCTCCGGCGACACCTCCAAGGCGCTCGTCGTCGCCGCGTCCCCGACGCCGCACGCCGACATCCTCAACTACGTCAAGGACAACCTGGCCGAGAAGGCCGGCCTGAAGCTGGAGGTGAAGGAGTTCACGGACTACGTCCTGCCGAACACCGCCACCGAATCCGGCCAGGTCGACGCCAACTTCTTCCAGCACAAGCCGTACCTCGACGACT
Source organism: Streptomyces sp. NPDC017246 (assembly GCF_044331325.1). NCBI lineage: Bacteria > Bacillati > Actinomycetota > Actinomycetes > Kitasatosporales > Streptomycetaceae > Streptomyces > Streptomyces sp. NPDC017246. Next base: position 297,247 of record NZ_JBIRMW010000009.1, read on the forward strand.
TCAACAAGAAGAACGGCACCCACATCGTCCCGGTGGTCGACGTCCACCTGGAGCCCCTGGGTCTTTACTCCAAGAACCTCAAGTCGGTGAAGGACATCAAGGCGGGCCAGACCATCGCCGTCCCGAACGACACCACCAACGGCGGCCGCGCGCTCCAGCTGCTCGCCGAGAACGGCCTGATCACCATCAAGCCGGGTGTCGGAACCAACGCCAAGATCTCCGACATCACCGACAAGAAGGGCCTGGAGTTCAAGGAGCTGGAGGCCGCCACCGTGCCCCGCGCCCTGAACGACGTCGACGCCGCCGTCATCAACGGCAACTACGCCATCGAGGCCAAGCTCTCCCCGGCCAAGGACGCCATCGCCCTGGAGAAGGCCGACGGCAACCCGTACGCCAACTTCCTCGCCGTCAAGGAGGGCAACGAGAAGGACGCCCGCGTGCAGAAGCTCGCCAAGCTCCTCAACTCGCCCGAGGTGAAGGAGTACATCGAGGACACCTACAAGGGCTCGGTCATCCCGGCCTTCGGCGCCGCCGAGTAGACTCGCGCGTCCGAGGGGCCGTCAGACCGGCTCCCCCGTACAGTCCTTGAGCAGAAGGCCCCCGCACCCCGTCCGGTGCGCGGGGCCTTCGCCACACCCCCGACCGACACCGACCCGGCCATGCACAGCGGCGCTCCCATGCTGCATGCTGTGCGTTCACGGTCGATTCGGACGGTCCACGGCATGGAGCTGCGCATGACTACCACCTTTCCGGACATCTCCATCAACACGGACCGGTTGGTGCTGCGCGCGCTCGAGGACGCGGACGCCCCCGCGCTCGCCGAGATGATGAACGACGAACTCGTCGCCGCCTGGACCGCGGTGCCCCAGCCCTTCACCGAGCCGGCCGCCCGCCGCTGGATCACCGAGTACGCGCCCGCCGAACGCGCCGCGGGCCGGGGCATCGACCTCGCCGTCACCGAGTTCCTCACCCAGCGCCTGGTCGGCGTCATCCAACTGGCCAAGACCGACTGGAAGGTCCGCTCCACCGAGATCTCCTACATCGTCGCCCCCTGGGCCCGCGGCGAGGGATACGCCTCCGAAGCCGCCCTCGCCACCGCCCAGTGGCTCTTCGGCGACCAGAAGTTCGAGCGCCTCGAACTGCGCACCGCCGCCGACAACACCGCCTCCCAGCAGGTCGCCCAGAAGATCGGCTGCATCAGCGAAGGCGTCCTGCGCAACGCCTGCATAGCCCGCACCCGCACCGAGGACGGCAGCTGGACCGAGCTGCGCACCGACTTCATCCTCTGGGGCCTCCTCCCCGAGGACCTCGACGGCGTCGCCGACCAGATGGCCGAGGCCGGATACTCCTCGTACACCGACTGGAGCTGAGCCCCCACAAGCCACGCCGGGGTACGCTCGGCACGCCCCCGACCTGCGACGACACCAGGAGACGACGACGATGGCCGACCGCGTCACGGTGATCGGCTGGGACGGCTCGCCCCTCACCGCGGCGGCCCGGTCCGCGCTCTCCGCCGCCACCCTGGTGGCCGGGGCCGCCCACCACCTGGCGCTGCCCGAAGTGCCGCCCGGCGCCGAACGCATCCGCCTCGGCAGCGTCGATCTCGCCGCCCGCCGCATCGCGGGCCACCGCGGCACCGCCGTCGTCCTCGCCGACGGCGATCCCGGCTTCTTCGGCGTCGTCCGCACCCTGCGCGCCCCCGAGCACGGCCTCGAGGTCGAGGTGGTCCCCGCCGTCTCCTCCGTCGCCGCCGCGTTCGCACGGGCCGGGATGCCCTGGGAGGACGCCCGGATCGTCGTCGCCCACCAGCGCACCCTGCGCCGCGCCGTGAACGTCTGCCGCGCCCACCCCAAGGTCGCCGTCCTCACCTCGCCCGGCGCCGGCCCCGCCGAACTCGCCCTCCTCCTCGACGGCGTCCACCGCACCTTCGTCGTCTGCGAGGAGCTCGGCACCGACCGCGAACAGGTCTCCGTCCTCACCTCGGACAAGGCGGCCGACCACAACTGGCGCGACCCGAACGTCGTCCTCGTCATCGGCGGCACCGGCGGCACCCCCGTCACCCCCTGGCTGTCGGGCCAGGACCCGGCGGCGCGGCCCGTCCGAGGCTGGGCCCTGCCCGCGGGGGAGTACGACCCCGAGGGATCCGGCCCCACCCCGCACGGCCGGGCACGGACCGGCGAGGGCGAGGACCCGTCCCTGCGCGCCGCCCAGCTCGCCCGGCTCGGACCCCGCACCGGCGACCTCGTCTGGGACATCGGCTGCGCGGGCGGCGCCTTCTCCGTCGAGGCCGCCCGCTTCGGCGCCGCCGTCATCGCCGTGGACATCGACCCGGCCGCCTGCGCCCGCACCGAGCAGGCCGCCCGTCGCTACGGCGTGTCCCTCCAGGCCGTCCCGGGCCGGGCCCCGCACGTCCTGGAGAGCCTGCCCGAGCCCGACGTCGTACGGATCGCGGCCGGCGGAGTCCCCGTCGTCACCGCCTGCACCGACCGGCGGCCGGAACGCATCGTCGCCCACGCCTCCACCCGCGACGAGGCCGAGGCGATCGGCGCCGCCCTCGCCGACGGCGGCTACACCGTCGAGAGCCTCCTGCTGCAGACCGTGGGGCTCGACCCGCACGACTGGTCGGAACGCGAGCGGTCGGTCGTCTTCCTGCTGTCCGGCCGCAGGACCGACACCTCCCACGCGTAACCGGACCACCCCCACCCGTGACGGTGCCGCCCGCCGGGGCAGGTAGGCTGGCCGATTGTTGTACCGCATCCGGATGTTCGGCGCTTCGTTCGTCAATGTCCTGAATTGGTGGCCACATTGCGCCGCTGACGTGGTACGCGACAAGGGGGGACCGCGCGACGTGGCGCAGTCCACAGCGCACCGTGGCAAATCTCCCTGCCACGATGGCCGAGTGCCGCGACAATGAGTGGGTGTCCGCGTGTCCTTCGTGCCGCGCGGCGCGCCCGCTCGTTGTTGTCGACGGGCGCAGGTCTGAAGGAGCACAAGCGATGGGCGAGGGGTACGCATGACGGACACCGGCCAGGTCCCGGGCGAGGGGCTGCCGGAGAACGCAGGCATGGTCGAGCAGCCGGGCATCCCCGCACCGGGCGCGTACACCTTCCTGGACCCCTCCGAGCACACCACCGAGGACGACGACCTGCTTCTGATGCCGGGCGCCCAGGGCGCCTGGAGCGAGCACCCGCCGGGCGTCGCACCCGCGCCGCCGGTCGCCGTGCCGCCGCCGGCACCCTCGGTCCCGAACCAGGGCGTGCCGCACCCGGCCGCCCAGGACGCGCCCGCCCCGATGGGCGACCCGCTGACCGACCCCCTGCCGGACCCGCTCACGGCGCCGCTGGACTCCGTCGCGCTCGCCGACGTCCTGACGGCCCCGCAGCACCAGACCCCGCCGCAGGGCGTGCCCATGGGCACGCCGGCGCACGGCGTCCCGCTCGCGGGCACCCCCGCCCACGGCGTCCCGTCGGCCCAGCCGGCCGGCACCCCGGCGCACGGCGTTCCGACGGACCTGTTCGCGGGGACCCCGGCCCACGGCGTCCCGCTCGACCGGCAGACCGGCACCCCCGCGCACGGCTTCCCCGTGGCGCCGCAGGAGCAGGTCCCCACCGACCACGGCTACGAGCCCGGCATCCTCGACACCGGGGCGCACGAGGCCGCCGGCCGCGACTCCGGCTCCGTCGACCTCGGCGGCGTCCGGGTGCCCCCGCCCGCCGCGGCACCGGCGCCGCAGCACGCGCGCCGTCCGCTGCACATGGGTCCGCAGGTGCCCGAGGCCGGCGGCGTCGTGCTCTCGCTGGCCGACCGCGGCCCCGCCGCCGCGCCCGCTCCGGCTCCGCAGCCCGCGGCGGCCCCCGTACCCGAGCCGCTCGTGGCCACGGCCCCCGCGCCGATGCCGGTACGGAACCCGGGCCCGCCCACCACCGGTCCCGAGTACTTCGACATCGCGCAGGACCAGCAGGTGACGCCGCAGGGCGCCGAACCGTGGGCCGCGCAGCCGCAGGAGCCGACGGCCCCGCAGGCCACGGCCTTCCCCGCAGAAACGGTCGTCCCGCAGAGCGGCCAGTTCGTACAGGTCGAGGGCAACGTCCCCACGGCCCCCCACCTGGCCCCGGTCCCGGCGGCCGAGCCGCAGATGGCGCCCGAGCCGGCCCCGCCGACCGGGACGGAGGAGCCCTCCGCGCCCGTGACGGCCCCCGAGGCCCCGGTCGCCGTCGCGGAGGCCGCCCCCGAGTCCCAGGTGGAGATCACCGAGGCCCCGGTCATGGTCCCCGCCCCGCGCGAGGGAGAGCCCGCTGCCGAGGTTCCCGAGCCGACGGCCGAGACTCCCGAGCCCACGGCCGTGGCCGCCGACGAGCCCGTCGCCGACCCGGCACCGGAGCCCGAGCGGACCCCCGAGCCCACGGCCGGAGTCGAGGCCGAGGCCCAGCCGGAGATCCGGTCCCAGGAGCCGACGGAGCCCGCCGCCGAGACCGTGGCCGTCGTCGAGGCTCCGGCCGAGGCGATCACGGCCGCCGAGGCCCCGGCGGAGGAGCGCACGCCCGAGCAGGCTCCCGACGAGGCAACCGCGCAGGCCCCCGAGGAGGCCCCCGTGGAAGCGGTGGCCGAGGAGGTCCCGCTCGTCTCGGCGGAGACCTCCGAGGAACTGCCCGCACAGGCCCCCGAGGCCGAGGCGGCCGCCACCGACGAGGCTCCGCAGGCGGAGCCGGCGCCGGTCGAGCCCGTAGAGGCCACCGCCCTCACGGACGCCCCCGAGGCGCTCAAGGAGGACGAGGCGGACGCCGAGAGCGCCCCGGCCCCCGAAGCGGCCCCCGTCGCCCACGACGAGGCCCCGCTCCTCGACTCCGACCCCGAGTCCGACCCCGAGACGGCCGCCGACCCGGTCGCGGAGTCGGCCCCGGCCCCCGGCTACGACGACGCCGAGCGCGAGGCCGTCCTCCGCGTCATGCGCGAGCGCCGCGACATCCGCAACGGCTTCCGCTCCGACCCGATCCCGCACGAGGTGCTGCTCCGCGTCCTGGAGGCCGCCCACACGGCCCCCAGCGTCGGTCACTCCCAGCCCTGGGACTTCGTCGTCATCCGCTCCGCCGAGACCCGGCAGACGATGCACGAGCTGGCCCAGCGGCAGCGCGAGGCGTACGCCAAGTCGCTCCCCAAGGCCCGGGCGAAGCAGTTCAAGGAACTGAAGATCGAGGCCATCCTCGACACCCCGGTCAACATCGTGGTGACCGCCGACCCGACCCGGGGCGGCCGCCACACCCTCGGCCGGTACACCCAGCCGCAGATGGCTCCGTACTCCTCGGCGCTCGCCGTCGAGAACCTCTGGCTCGCCGCCCGCGCCGAGGGCCTCGGCGTCGGCTGGGTCAGCTTCTTCGACGAGCGCGAGATGGTCCGCACCCTGGGCCTCCCCGACCACCTCGAAGTGGTCGCGTACCTCTGCGTGGGCTACGTCGACGAGTTCCCCGAGGAGCCCGAACTGATGCAGGCGGGCTGGTCCAAGCGCCGCCCGCTCGCGTGGGTCGTCCACGAGGAGACGTACGGCCGCCGCGCCCTGCCCGGCGAGGAGCCGCACGACCTCCTCCAGGAGACCATCGCCAACATCCGCCCGCTGGACGCCAAGGCGCTCGGCGAGGCCTGGGAGCGCCAGAAGCGCATGACCAAGCCCGCGGGGGCCCTGGGCATGCTGGAGATCATCTCCGCCCAGCTCTCCGGCCTCTCCCGGCTGTGCCCGCCGCCGATCCCGGAGCCCGCGGCCGTGGCGATCTTCGCGGGCGACCACGGTGTCCACGCCCAGGGCGTGACCCCCTGGCCGCAGGAGGTCACCGGCCAGATGGTGGCCAACTTCCTCGGCGGGGGAGCGGTCTGCAACGCCTTCGCCAACCAGGTGGGCGCCGAGGTCTGCGTCATCGACGTGGGCGTGGCCTCCGAACTCCCGGCGACCCCGGGCCTCCTTCCCCGCAAGGTCCGCCCCGGCACCGCCGACTTCACCACGGGTCTCGCGATGACCCGCGAAGAGGTCCTGGCCGCGATCGAGGTCGGTATCGAGACGGCCCGGGACCTGGTCGCCGCCGGGAACAAGGCGCTCCTCACCGGCGAGATGGGCATCGCGAACACGACCGCGTCCGCCGCCCTGATCTCGGTCTACACCGGGGTGGACCCGACCGAGGTCACCGGCCGCGGCACGGGCATCAACGACGAGACGCACGCCCGCAAGGTGGACGTGGTCCGTCGCGCCCTCGACCTGCACAAGCCGGACCCGGCGGACCCGATCGGCGTGCTGTCGGCGATCGGCGGCCTGGAGCACGCGGCGCTCGTCGGCCTGATCCTGGGCGCGGCCTCCCTGCGTACCCCGGTCATCCTCGACGGCGTGTCCACCGGCGCGGCGGCCCTCGTGGCCCGTGCGATCGCGCCGGAGTCGCTCGCGGCCTGCATCGCGGGCCACCGCAGCGCCGAGCCGGGCCACGTGGCCGCGCTCAACAAGCTGGGCCTGCGTCCCCTGGTCGACCTGGACCTCCGTCTCGGCGAGGGCACGGGCGCGCTGCTCGCCCTCCCGCTGGTGCAGAGCGCGGCCCGCGCGATGCACGAGGTGGCCACGTTCGACTCGGCGGGCGTCACCGAGAAGTAGCACCCCGGCGCGTCCCCCACCCCTCACGGACGTGGGGGACGCGCCGGGCTCGTGTGCGGGACGCGGAGCGTGACGATCCCACGGGAACCCCGCGGGGGCCCACCGGGGGAGAGCGCCACGGATCCACCGGGGAGACCGTCACGGATCCACCGGCGGCATCGCCGCGGACCCACCGGCGGAGCCGTCACGGCCCGATCCGGGACATCCGTCACAGCGTGACGTGCCCGCGCCACCGATATCGTGGTCCCCAGGCGCCCGGCGCCGCCCCACCAGCCGCTTCACCGCAGCAGCGGCCAGCACCCGCCCTCCGAGGAGCCGCTCACCCATGGCCGAGCACGCCGATCACACCGCGCCGGCGACGACGCACCCCGCCTACCCCGTCGGCCTGCGCCTGGCCGGCCGCCGCGTCGTCGTCCTGGGCGGCGGCCAGGTCGCCCAGCGCCGGCTCCCCGCCCTGATCGCGGCGGGCGCCGACATCACCCTGATCTCCCCCTCCGCCACGCCCTCCGTGGAGGCGATGGCCGAGGCCGGCGAGATCACCTGGGTCAAGCGGCGGTACGAGGACGGTGACCTCGCCGACGCCTGGTACGCCCTGGTCGCGACCACCGACCCGGCATCGAACGCCGCCGCCTCCGCCGAGGCCGAGCGGACCCGGACCTGGTGCGTGCGCTCCGACGACGCCGAGGCGGCCACCGCCTGGACCCCGGCCACCGGCCGCGGCGAGGGCGTCACCGTCGCCGTGCTCACGGGCCACGACCCGCGCCGCTCCGCCGCCGTGCGGGACGCGATCCTGGAGGGCCTGCGGGACGGTTCGATCGCGGCGCCGCAGCACCGCGCGCGTACCCCCTTCGTCGCCCTGGTCGGCGGCGGCCCCGGCGACCCGGACCTCATCACGGTGCGCGGCCGACGGCTCCTCGCCGAGGCGGACGTGGTCATCGCGGACCGGCTCGGCCCCCGTGACCTCCTGGACGAGCTGCCCCCGCACGTCGAGGTGATCGACGCGGCGAAGATCCCGTACGGCCGGTTCATGGCCCAGGAGGCCATCAACAACGCGCTGATCGAGCACGCGAAGGCGGGCAGGTCGGTCGTCCGGCTCAAGGGCGGCGACCCGTTCGTCTTCGGCCGGGGCATGGAGGAGGCCCAGGCGCTCGCCGCCGAGGGCATCGCCTGCACGGTGGTGCCGGGCATCTCCAGCTCGATCTCGGTCCCGGGCGCGGCCGGCATCCCGGTCACGCACCGCGGAGTGGCCCACGAGTTCACGGTCGTCAGCGGGCACGTGGCCCCGGACGACCCGCGTTCCCTGGTCGACTGGGCGTCGCTCGCGAAGCTGACCGGCACCCTGGTGATCCTGATGGGCGTGGACAAGATCGGGAAGATCGCCGAGGCGCTCGTCGCGCACGGCAAGAACCCGGAGACGCCGCTCGCCCTGATCCAGGAGGGCACCACGGCCGCGCAGCGCCGGGTGGACGCCACGCTGGCGACGGTCGCGGAGACCGTCAAGGCGCAGGAGGTCCGTCCGCCGGCGGTCATCGTGATCGGCGACGTGGTGTCGGAGGGCCCCGACCGCCTGGTCACGTGACCACCCCGCCGACATGACGACCGGCGAGCCCCGGCACCCCGTCCAGGGATGCCGGGGCGACCCGTCCCCGGGCTCACCGCCCGAGGGGTTCCCCGAACCCCGACGCACACATTGGCACCTCACCCCGGACAAGGCAGTATCACCTCGTGGCCGAACTCATCACGATCGACGACCCCGACGACCCGCGCCTGCGCGACTACATCGGTCTGACCGACGTCGAACTCCGCCGTAGAAGGGAGCCGGCCGAGGGCCTGTTCATCGCGGAGGGCGAGAAGGTCATCCGCCGGGCCCGGCAGGCGGGGTACGAGATGCGGTCGATGCTGCTCTCCGCCAAGTGGGTCGACGTGATGCGGGACGTCATCGACGAGGTCCCGGCGCCGGTGTACGCGATCCAGCCGGACCTCGCGGAGCGCGTCACCGGCTACCACGTGCACCGGGGCGCCCTCGCCTCCATGCAGCGCAAGCCGCTCCCGGAGGCGGCGGAACTGCTCGGCGGTGCCCGCCGGGTGGTCGTGATGGAGTCGGTGAACGACCACACCAACATCGGTGCGATCTTCCGCAGCGCGGCGGCCCTCGGCATGGACGCCGTGCTGCTGTCGCCGGACTGCGCCGACCCGCTGTACCGGCGCTCGGTGAAGGTGTCGATGGGCGCGGTGTTCTCCGTCCCGTACGCGCGTCTGGACAGCTGGCCGCGGGGCCTGGAGGAGGTACGGGAGGCGGGCTTCAAGCTGCTGGCGCTGACCCCGGCCGAGAAGGCGATGTCGATCGACGAGGCCGCCCCGCACCGCCTGGAGCGGGTGGCCCTGATGCTGGGCGCGGAGGGCGACGGCCTGTCCACGCAGGCGCTGCGCGCCGCCGACGAATGGGTGCGGATCCCGATGGCGCACGGTGTCGACTCGCTGAACGTGGGCGCGGCGGCGGCGGTCGCCTTCTACGCGGTCGCGACGGGCCGGCCGGAGTCCTGACCGCCGGGGCCCCTCGGGGCCCTACCCCTGGAGGGCCTGGGCGGCGGCGATGCCCAGGGCCACGACCAGGGTCACGACGACGAAGACGAAGAGCCGCTGGCGCAGCAGTCGAGGATTGGCGGGGCGGCGCCCCGTGGACGTGGAGCGGGCTCCCGGCCGGGTCGCGGGACGGCCTCCGGTGCGCGGCCCGCCGGACGGCCGCGACGACGGCCCGGGCCCGCGCCCCTGGCCCCGCTCGGCGCTCCGCTCCGGCGCACGGCCGGGCACGTCCCGCTCGGTGTAGCGCTCGGTGGGCCGTGCGACGTTCCGCTCCTCGGTCCGTTCCCGCTGTACGGGCGGCCGTGAGACCGGCAGCCCCTGTGCCTCGCGCGCCGCGATCTCCTTGAGCCGCATCGACAGCTGGAGGGTGCTGGGCCGGTCCTCCGGGTCCTTGGCCAGACAGGCCCGGACGAGGGGCGCCAGCGCGTCGGGCACTCCGTGCAGCTGCGGTTCCTCGTGCACCACCCGGTAGAGCATGACCTCGGAACTGCCGTGCCCGAAGGGGGAGTCGGCCATCGCCGCGTACGCCAGCGTGGCACCGAGCGAGAAGACGTCGGTGGCGGGGGTGACGGCCGCGCCGCGCACCTGCTCGGGGGCGAGGAAGCCGGGGGAGCCGACGGCTGTGCCGACATGGGTGAGGGTGCTGGCGCCGGTGGCCCAGGCGATGCCGAAGTCGATGATCCGGGGGCCCTTGGGGGAGAGCAGGATGTTCGACGGCTTGAGGTCCCGGTGCACGACCCCCGCCTCGTGGACGGCGACGAGGCCCTCCGAGAGCGCGGCCCCGATGGAGGCCACGTCGGCGGCGCGCAGCGCGCCCTCCTCGGCGACCCGGTCGTGCAGCGAGGGCCCGGGCACGTACTGGGTGGCGAACCAGGGGCGCTCGGCCTCCAGGTCGGCGGCGACGAGCCGGGCCGTACAGCCGCCCCGGATCCGCCGGGCGGCGGAGACCTCGCGGGCGAACCGGGAGCGGAACTCCTGGTCCTCGGCCAGGTCCGGCCGGATCACCTTGAGCGCGACGCGCTGGCCGCGCCGGTCGGACCCCAGGTACACGACGCCCATTCCGCCGGCCCCCAGCCTGCGGTGGAGCCGGAACGACCCGACGATCCGCGGATCCTCGCGCCGGAGCCGCATCATCGCCATGTCCGTCCCCTCGTCCGTTCGACGTGGCACAGCTTACGTAGTGGCGCCCGTACGCGCTCATAGGCCGCGCCCTCGCACCGGGATCGATTGTCAGTGCTGAGGGGTACACGCGACGGAGGCCCGACGCGGGGAGCCTCCTCAACCCCCGGCCGCGCCAGCCCAGTTGACGATCGGTCGCGAGGGCGCCGCGAGGGTCCCGGAGCGGCCCCGCACGCTCTTCGGACCAGGGCGTTCGCGGGACGCCCCGGGAAGTGAGCGAAGTCACGCCCGTACCCCCTCCGGCGGGTACCCCTCGGGGAAGACCCCGGGTTCCGCGCCCGTGTCTCCACCCAGGGGAGTACTCCGTCCGGCCGGGCGTCATCCTCCGGGAGGCCCGTAAGTCGGTACGCGGGCATGACGTCCGGGCCCCTCCCGCTCCCTAGAGTTGTTGGTGAGCGGCGGGTGCAGCACTCGTCCCCCGAGGTCAAGCACCCGCCGCGCCAGACACGACAGGAGAGGAACCATGGCTTTCACGGCACCGCGGACGAGCCCCCGGCCTTCGGGCCGGCGTCACCCCCTGGTGGCCACCGCCATGGTCCTCCCTCTCGCGGCCCTGCTCGTGGTCGTCTTCGGCGGCTGGGAAGCGGTGGTCACACAGGCGTCGTCCGTGGGCGTGATGCTGGGGCGCTGACAGGCGCCCCGGACCCGGGAGAGCGGCCCGGGTCGGGACATCCGGCCATCAACCCCGTGGGGACGGGGGTGCGGCGGACGGCAGCGTGGGGCCGGTCAGCTGGGGAGCTGACCGGCCCTCGCGCGCTCCCGCCCCGTACGCTCGCCCCCGTGGACTCTCCCGACCGGCCCCTCCTCGACCGCCTCGCCGCGTACGCGCACGCCGCCGCCCACCGGCCCGGCGCACCCTGCCGTTGCGCGGGCGACCTCGTCGGGGTGCTGGCGGACCGGGACGACGGGACGGTCGTACGCCACGGGCGGCTGGTCGCGAAGGCGCACGCCCCCGGCACCGACCCCGAGGCGCACCGGGCACGGCTCGCGCTCGCCGCCCACGCCGACGTCCGCGACGTCCTCCTCCCGCCGCTCCCGCCCGCGGCCACCCCCGGCGAACTCGACGGCCGGCCGGTCACCGTGTGGCCGTACGGACCGCCCGTCGACCCGGCGGATCCCGACGCCGCCCCCTGGGAGGAGGCGGCGACGCTTCTCGCCCTGCTCCACCGCACCCCGCCTCCCGCCGGTACCGCCGACCGGCTCCCGGAGATGCGGGCCCCCGTCAAGGCGGCCCTCGCCGTGGAGCGGATGCGCCGGACGGCACCGGACCACCCGGCCACCGCGACCGTCCTGGCCGCCTGGCGGTCGGTTCCCGACCGCGTACCGGCGGGCGGCCCCCGGCTGCTCTGCCACGGCGACTTCCACCTGGGCCAACTGGTCAGGGCGATGGGGTCCGTGCCGTCGCAGCACCGCGCGTCCGCACCGCCGTCGTCGCCCCCGTCCGCTTCGGCCCCGTTCCTTTCGGCCCCGTCCGTTCCGTCCCCGTGGCGACTCATCGACATCGACGACCTCGGACTCGGCGACCCGGCGTGGGATCTGGCCCGGCCCGCCGCCTGGTTCGCGGCCGGCATCCTCCCTCCGGAGGTCTGGTCCCGGTTCCTCGGCGCCTACCAGGAGGCGGCCGGTCCCGCCGTGGGCGCCGATCCCTGGGTGCAACTCGATGTGCCCGCCCGTGCCCTGACGGTCCAGACGGCCGCCCTGGCCCTCGCCAAGTCGACGGCCGAGGACCGGCCGCTCGACGAGGTCGAGCAGGTGATGATCGACACCTGCGCCCGTATCGCCGGGTACCGAACCGAGTCGGCCGCTTCGGCGTCCACGTAAGGTGAAGGACCATTCGAACGGCGAAGTCAGGGAGTTGAGCCGAGCATGCAGTGTCCCAAGTGTCATGCGGCCATGCACACGTACAACCGCAACGGCGTCCAGATCGAGCAGTGCAGCGGCTGCCGCGGCATATTCCTGGACTACGGCGAGCTGGAGTCCCTGACCCGCCTGGAGTCGCAGTGGGTCCAGCAGGCCCCGCCGGCCCCGCCCGCCCCGCAGGCCTACCCGGCGCAGCCCGCCCCCGCCGCCCCCGCCTGGGGTGCCCCGCACCACGGTGGCGGTCACCACGGTGGCGGCCACTACCGTCAGCGCGGTTTCGGCCGGATGCTCTTCTCCTCCTGACCGGAAGTGCACCGGGTCTCCCGGTGCACGCACCGGTGTGCGCACCGGGAGCGCGAAGAAGCCCCCGTCCGCGAGATGCGGCCGGGGGCTTCTTGATGGTGCGCGATACTGGGATTGAACCAGTGACCTCTTCCGTGTCAGGGAAGCGCTCTCCCGCTGAGCTAATCGCGCGGGTGGTGCACACGAACATTACCCGGAGGTAGTGCGTACTGCGTGCGCGATACTGGGATTGAACCAGTGACCTCTTCCGTGTCAGGGAAGCGCTCTCCCGCTGAGCTAATCGCGCGGGACGGTCCGTACGGACCGGATCTTCGGTTGTTCTGCGTGCGCGATACTGGGATTGAACCAGTGACCTCTTCCGTGTCAGGGAAGCGCTCTCCCGCTGAGCTAATCGCGCTTGGAGGTGGAGACGGGATTTGAACCCGTGTAGACGGCTTTGCAGGCCGTTGCCTCGCCTCTCGGCCACTCCACCAGGAGTGAATACAGGGGTTCGGGAAGATCCCCCACATCGAGCGGACGACGAGATTCGAACTCGCGACCCTCACCTTGGCAAGGTGATGCTCTACCAACTGAGCCACGTCCGCTTGTCGTTTCCGTTTCGCTTGCGCGTCCCGGCGACGTGTTGAACTCTAGCGGATTCCTGGGCCAGCACAAAAACGCGTTTCCGCAGCGTGCTGACCTGCGGGCCGATCAGGGTGCCCGGCCCGGCGTCCCGGAGGGTTCGCGCCACGTTCACTCGTCGTGTTCCCCGGGTGGCGGGGAGCCCTCCTCGTACGCGCCCGCAGTCCCTCCTCCGGCCGACCTAGACTCGATGCGTGTACGACCTTGCTCCCCTGGCCCGCTTCGGCGGCCTCGTCGCGACCGACCTCCGGGATGTCACCCACGACCCCGAAGCCCTGGACTCCACGGGCTTCTGGGCCGTCTGTGCGGACTTCGAAGGGCGTCTGACCTGCGCCCGCTTCGGGGACGTGCGGCCCGACCCCGTCCCCGCGCCCGTCCCGGGCGCCTGGCGCGGTCCCTCCGCCGGTGACTGGACGTCCTCCCTCGACCGCGCCGCGTACATCGCGGGCGTCCGGCGCGTGCGCGAGCACATCGCGCGCGGCGAGGTCTACCAGGCGAACCTCTGCCGGGTGCTGACCGCGCCACTGCCGGAACCGGCCGCGGCCGACGTCGACGCCCTCACCGCGCTCCTCGCCCGCGGCAACCCCGCCCCGTACGCCGGAACGATCCGCCTGCCCGCCCACGGAGTGGAGGTCGCCACCGCGTCCCCCGAGCTCTACCTCCGCAGGGAGGGGGCGCTGATCTCCTCCGGCCCCATCAAGGGCACCGGACGCACCGCCGCCGACCTCCTCCCCAAGGACCACGCGGAGAACGTGATGATCGTCGACCTGGTCCGCAACGACCTGGGGCGCGTCAGCGAGACCGGCTCCGTCGCCGTTCCCGCCCTCTGCGCGGTCGAGGAGCACCCCGGTCTGGTCCACCTCGTCTCCACGGTCACCGGGCTGCTGCGCGAGGACGCCGGCTGGCCCGAGCTGCTCGACGCCACCTTCCCGCCCGGCTCCGTCACCGGCGCGCCCAAGTCGAGCGCGCTGCGGATCATCGAGGCCCTGGAGACCGCCCCCCGCGGCCCCTACTGCGGAGGTGTCGGCTGGGTCGACGCCGACACGGGCACCGCGGAGCTGGCCGTCGGCATACGGACCTTCTGGATCGACCGCCCCGAGGGAGTGCTCCGCTTCGGCACCGGCGCCGGGATCACCTGGGGTTCGGATCCGGAGCGCGAGTGGGAGGAGACCGAGCTAAAGGCGGCCCGACTGGTCGCGATAGCGTCGGGCGCCTATGAGTCAGGCGCCCTCGAGGCGAGTGGAAAGGCCATTTCTCGATGAAACTCTGGGTCAACGGCGGGCTGCACGAAGCGGAGACCGCCCTGGTCTCCGTGCTGGACCACGGTCTGACCGTCGGCGACGGCATCTTCGAGACGGTCAAGGTGGAGCGCGGCGAGACCTTCGCGCTCACCCTCCACCTGGAGCGGCTCACCCGCTCCGCACGCGGTCTCGGTCTGCCCGACCCGGACCTCGACGAGGTCCGCCGCGCCTGCGCCGCCGTCATCGAGGCGAACCCGATGGAGCTGGGCCGGCTCCGCGTCACGTACACCGGCGGTCTCTCCCCGCTCGGCTCGGAGCGCGGTGACGCCGGGGCCAGTCTGGTCGTCGCCCTCGGGGAGACCGGCCGTCGCGCCGACTCCACCGCGGTGATCACCGTGCCCTGGACCCGCAACGAGCGCGGCGCCCTCACCGGCCTCAAGACCACCTCGTACGCCGAGAACGTGGTCGCCCTCGCCCGGGCGCGCGAGCGGGGGGCCAGCGAGGCGCTCTTCGCCAACACCGTGGGACGGCTCTGCGAGGGCACCGGCTCCAACGTCTTCGTGGTCGTCGACGGCCGGATCCTCACCCCGCCCGTCTCCTCCGGCTGTCTCGCCGGCATCACCCGCGCCCTCGCCGTGGAGTGGACCGGCGCGCAGGAGACCGATCTGCCGCTGGACGTGCTGGAGAGCGCCGAGGAGATCTTCCTGACCTCGACCCTCCGCGACGTCCAGGCCGTGCACCGCGTCGACGGCCGCGAGCTGACGGCGGAGCCCGGACCGGTCACGGCCAAGGCCATGCGGACCTTCGACGAGAACGCGTCCCGGGACCGGGATCCGCGCCTCGCGTAAAACCTGATGACGGACGGCCCCGGGGTGGGTAGAACACCACTGATGACCACCACTCTGCGGCCGGCCGAGCCGCTTCAGCAGACGCCCGACGGCGGCCGTTCCCGCACCTACGACGTGTGTGTGAACAGCCGCCGTGTCGGTTCCGTCCACCTCTCCACCGACCCCGGGTTCGGCGCCGCCTCCGGCGTGATCGGCCTGCTCCGGGTCGACGAGCCGGACCGCGGGCGGGGCAGGGGGACGGTCGCGGCGCTCGCCTCCGAGGAGGTGCTGCGGGGCTGGGGCTGCGCCGAGGTGCAGATATCGGTGCCCGCCGAGGCCGCCGCTGCGCTGCGGATGGCCCGCTCGCTCGGCTACACCGAGCGCAGCCGGAACATGGTCAAGGAACTGCCCGACGAGCCGCCGGCCCTGCCGGAGGGCGTCGAGGTGCGGCCGATGGCCGAGGCCGAGTACGTCGTGTGGCAGGCGCGGGCCAAGGCGGCCTTCGCGCAGAGCTGGATCGACCGCGGGGTCCCCGAGGACCAGGCCCGCGCGAAGTCCGAGAGCAGCTACACGAAGCACCTCCCGGAGGGACTGGCCACCCCCGGTGCCGCGATCCACGTCGTCGTCCGGGACGGACGGCCCGCCGGCCACCTGTGGACCGGCCGGATCGAGCTGGAACCGGGACGGTGGGCGGCCTTCGTGTACGACATCGAGGTCGACGAGGGGCAGCGCGGCCACGGCTACGGCCGGGCGCTCATGCTGCTCGCCGAGCGGGTCGCGCGGGAGGCCGGGGAGAACCTGCTCGGACTGCACGTCTTCGCGGGCAACACCCCGGCGATCCGGCTCTACGAGTCGCTCGGCTACCGCACGACCCACGTCAACAGCGCCAAGGAGCTGCGATAGGGGCCGGTGGGGGAGTGGGCGGTCAGGCGCCCAGGAGGCGGTCGGCGATCTCCTCGACGCGCTCGCGCAGGCCGTCCTGGCTCTGGCCGCCGTCCAGGCGCCGGCCGTCGATGACATAGGTCGGGGTGCCGGTGACCTTGATCGCCTTGCCCTCGGCCTCGTCCGCGTCGACGGTCAGCAGATGCCGGCCGTCGATCAGGGCGGTGTCGAACTCCTCGGCGTCCAGGCCCAGTTCGGTGGCGACCTCCATGAGGACCGACTCGCCCCGCTCGCCGAGCTCGGCGGTCCTGGCGAGCAGCGCCTCCGCGTACGGCCAGCCCTTGCCCTGCTCGACGGCCTCCTCGGCGGCCTGCGCGGCGGCGTACGCGTGCTTGTGCTTCGCGAGCGGGAAGTGGCGCAGCTGTACGTCGAGCCGGTCGCCGTACTTCTCGCGGAGCGCGCGGACGTCGTCGAGAGCCTGGAAGCAGTCGGGGCACTGGAGGTCGAACCACGCCTCCAGGACGACGGGGGAGGCGGGTGCGGTGGTGGAGTCACTCATGACAGCAGTCTCCCTCACGGGGAGGGACGGGTGTCTCCCCCACCGGGACCTGGGGAGGAGATCCGGCGGGGGCGACCCGGAGATCTCCCTGAGACCGGGCCCGGGACATGGCCCCGGACGGCATCGGCGGTGCAGGATGGAAGGGACGTATCACCCGGGATCTGGAGGACCGCATGCTCGCCGAGACCATTTGCTCCGCGGTGTCCGTGGCGGGCCTGGGCATCGCCGCGATCATGGCGTACCGGAAGCGTTTCCTGTCCGCCGCCCGCACCGCGGCCTACGCCCTGGTCCCGCTCGGCCTGGTGATGACGGGGGCGGTCGAGTGGATCGTGGACACGGCCTTCAGCCCCGTCGCCTGGGCCGGGTTCGGTGTCCTCGGTCTGGCCCTGCTGCTCTTCCTGTCCACCCGGGCCGTCGAGCGGCGCAGGGGCGGCCGCAAGGTGACCACCGGGGGAGCCGAGCCGGGTGCCGTGGCCCCGGCGGCGTCGTCGCCCTCCCGTGCCGTGACGGCGAAGCCGCAGGCCGGCGCGAGCGCCGGAGAGGACTTCAGTGACATCGAGGCGATTCTGAAGAAGCACGGAATCTGACCGCTTCTGGCGATTCCCTTTCCCATGATCCACGGGAAGGGATGAACTGCCCCTGCGGTGGGGCGTGTTGCGGGATTTCCCGGGTCCCGGGTGCGCCATCATCCCCCCGAGATGCTGGATACCTCGCGGGACGCCGTTCCCGCCGCCACCGACGCCCCTGCCGAAGAGCCGCGCGGCTGCCTGTTCGCGCTCTCCCAGCCACCCCTGATGATCTTTCTCGGGGTGATCGGCTGTCTGCTGCTGATGGCCGCCGTGCACGATCTCTTCGTGCTGTGACTCCTCGGGCCGGTGCTCTCCCGCCCGCGACCCCCCGGGTCGCGACGGCCCGGGCCTCAGCCCGCGGCCTCCTTGCGGCGCGCCCGGTACGCGGCCACGTGCAGCCGGTTCCCGCAGGTGCGGCTGTCGCAGTAGCGGCGCGAGCGGTTGCGGGAGAGGTCGACGAAGGCCCGGCCGCAGTCCGGCGCCTCGCAGCGCCGCAGCCGCTCCTGCTCGCCCGCCACCACGATGAACGCCAGCGCCATGCCGCAGTCGGCCGCGAGGTGGTCCGCCACCGAGGCGCCCGGCGCGAAGTAGTGCACGTGCCAGTCGTAGCCGTCGTGGTCGGTGAGCTGGGGCGTGGTGCCCGCTCCCGCCACCAGCTGGTTGATCAGAGGGGCGGCGATCCGGGCCTCGGGGGCGGAGAAGACGGCCGCGAACTTCTCGCGCACCTCGCGCACGGCCCGCAGATCGGCGGGGCCCAGCTCGCCCACGCCGCTGATCTTGTGCGCGTGGACGAAGATCCGCAGCCCCGGGATGTCCGCGAGCTCGTCGGCGCGGTCGCCCTGCGGCGCGGTGTTCATCAGATCGACGACGGTGTCGAGGGCGATCCGGGTGTCGTGAGGGATCAGCACGATTCGCTCCCTGGCCGGCCGCGGGCGGGTGCCCGCGGAATGGCGCTGACTTTAGCGCGACCGGGAAAAGGACAACGGCGCTCCCCACCGCGCCGGCTGCGCGGTGGGGAGCGCCGTTGTCGTGCCTATGTGACTGCCCGCGCGGCGCCGTCGCCCCGAGTCGGACGGCGCCGTGCGGCTCTCGGCCTGGCTCAGCTGTCGGCCAGGATGTGGGAGAGCTCCGTATCGAGATCGAAGTGCCGGTGCTCGGTGCCCGGTGGCACGGCGGCGTCGGTCCGCTTCAGGAACGACTCCAGGGCCCTCGCCGGGGCCTCGAGCAGGGCTTCTCCCTCGGGAGAACTCAACGCGATGCAGACGACTCCCTGACCGTGACTACGGGATGGCCAGACGCGGACGTCGCCCGTGCCGGTGGGCCGGTGCAGCCCCTCGGCGAGAAGGTCGCGGGCGAAGACCCACTCGACCGTCTCCTCGGCTCCGGTGTGGAAGGTGGCGTGCACGGCATAGGGATCGGCCGTGTCATACCGCAGGCCCGCGGGTACAGGCAGTGAGGACTCGCTCGACACAACGAGGCGCAGGTGCAGCTCGCAGCTGACCGTGGTGTTCATAAGCGCCAGGGCCTTTCGCTCAGTGTGCGCTCGGGGATTCGCACGTCGGCGAAATCGACATGCCACCTCCAGTGCCGTTGTAAACCCCTCTGTCGGTTTTGTGATCGTTCAGGTAGCTCGTATGGGCGCGTGTGACCTGGGGTAATACCGCCATTCCGGTGAGAGCTCCGCGTCCGGTAAGTTGGGGACCATGAATGCGGAGAGTGACGAGCGCACCGGGGAGTCCGCAGACGGCCAGGAAGCCGAACTGGGATCCCGCGCACCGGAGTTCATCAAGTCCCGGCGAGGCCTGCATCTGAGCTGGCAGGTCGGCGTCTTCATCGTGGGACTCGCCGTGGTCGGCGCCGGAGTGGTCATGCTGCCGCTGCCGGGCCCCGGCTGGCTGGTCATCTTCGGCGGCATGGCGATCTGGGCGACCGAGTTCGTCTGGGCGCAGCTCGTGCTCCGCTGGACCAAGCGCAAGGTCACCGAGGCCGCCCAGCGCGCCCTCGATCCCAAGGTCCGGCGCAGGAACATCATCCTCACCGCCGTCGGCCTGGTGATCATCGCCGCCCTGCTCGGCATCTACCTCTGGAAGTTCGGCTTCGTCATGCCGTGGAAGATCGACGAGTGACCCTCGGATGGTTCAGGAGCCCCGCTGACATGCGGTAATGTTTGCGGTGCACCGGGGCGATTAGCTCAGTGGGAGAGCACTTCGTTCACACCGAAGGGGTCACTGGTTCGAACCCAGTATCGCCCACCACCCGGTCCGAAGGCCCGGAGACGGAACACCGTCTCCGGGCCTTCGGCGTCTCACCGCATCCGCGCGACCCGGTCCCGGAGCCGCCGGGCGTCCCGCAGCCGCTGCTCGTACGTGGCGCCCACCGCGAGCAGCAGGAGCCCGGCGAGGGCCGGCGGCAGCCAGCGCGGCAGCGCGCCCACCACCTGCACCACGTACGGCGCCAGCTCGTGCAGCCCGTCCAGGGCCAGCACCGTGCCGCCGAGGACCAGCGGCGCCTGGAGGCGGAAGCGCGCACCGAGCAGGGTCACCGCCAGGGCCGCGACCCCCAGGGCCAGCGGGCGCGCCCACTCCGGGTCCGTCCAGGCCGCGAAGAGGCTCGGCAGCATCGTCGCCGCGAGACCGGGGCCGTACGCGGTCCAGGAGGAGGCCTCCGGGGCCCGGCGCCGCCGCAGGAACCCGACGACGAGGGCGGGCACGGTCACCGGCAGCGTGTACGCCTCCGGGATCGCCACCTCCCAGACCGCGAGCCGCACCCAGGTGGCCAGCAGGAACAGCACCGCCGCCGTCCACGCGGCGAACCGCCGCCGCTCGGGCCGCACCGCCGTCGCCGCCGCGATCACCCCGCCGAGAGCCAGGGAGAGCGCGAGGAACGCCGGCCGGGAGGCCGCGATCCCGAGGGCGAGCAGCCCCACGGCCCCACCCGTGATCTCGACCGCGAGGGCCACCGGGCGCGGCGCCCGGGAGCCGAGGGCGGCGGTCGCCGCCGGGACGAGCAGCAGGGCGAGCGCAGTCCACTGGTCCTCGAACCCGCCGGCGGCCGCCACCGCGAACACGAGCCCCGTCGCCGAGAGCACCGCCCCGCAGGCCGAGACCACCCGGCGCGCGTCCGCGCCCAGCACCGCCACCGCGGAGCAGAGTCCGAGCACCACCCCGAGCGTGAGGAACGTGGCCACCCGGACGTCCAGGGCCAGGGCGACCGCGCTCACGGCGGACGCGAGCCCCCCGACGTACGCGCTCCACCCGAGGACGGTCCCGGGGTCGGTCACGGGAACCCGCGGCCGGGGCGGAGAGGGAGCCCAGCCGGGCCAGGAGGTCCCGGGACCGGAGACCGGCGGCGCGGAGTGGCCGGTGGCCGACGGGGCGGAGGGAACGGCGGCCGGTGGAGTCGGCGCGCCCGAGGGCTGCGCCGCGGCCGGACCGGCGGCCTCCGGAGCGGCCGGACCGGCGGGGGACCCCGTCCCGGGAGCGCCCGGGCCCGGGTGTCCGGCGGACGCCCCGGCCGTGCGCAGGCCGCGGGCCGTCCCGCCCGGTCGGACGGCGATCCACAGCGCCGCCGCGCTCGTCAGCAGCTGGAGGGCGAGCGTCGCCGCGTACGGCAGCCCGAGGGAGACCGGCAGCGCGGTCAGGAGCGCCCAGGCCAGCGCGAGGGCACCGCAGCGGGCCCAGAGCCGGGGGAGGGCCGCGAGTGCGCCGGCGGCCACCGCCAGGACCAGGACGGCCGTCCCGGGGTACGAGACCAGGGCGCGCCCGGCGTGCTCGCCCGACCAGACCTCCGTCGTACGGGCCATCGGCCCGAGCAGCCCGGCCGCCACCGGCGGCAGCGCCCACACGACCCCGAGGGCCGCCGTTCCGGCCCCGGCGCAGGCGAGGCCGAGCCGGACACCGGCCGGGAGCCGTGCCCCGGCGGTGCCCGCCGGGGAGCCGTCGGCGCGCGTTCCGGCCTCCGGCGCCGGAGCACCCGTCGAGGACGGGCCGGCCGTCTCCTTCGTCGCCGCCCGCAGACGCCACACCGACGCCAGGGCCAGCCCGCAGAGCACGTACCCCGGCACCGCCCAGTCCGTCGGTACGGCGGCGCGCAGCAGGCCGCCCACGGCCGCCACCGCCGCGAGACCCGCCACCGCCGAGGCCGCCACCGCGAGCGCGGGCGCACGCCACACCACGTACAGCGTCACCGCCACGCCCGCCAGGAGCAGCGGCGCGCCGTCCCAGGGCGAGGTGAGCGAGAGCATGCCGCCCGTCAGGAGCGCCCAGCCGCCGAGGGCCACCGCACCCGTGACCGCCGTGATCCGGACCGCCGCGGGCCGCGCCCACAGCACCACCGCGCCGTCCGCGGCGGCCGTGACCAGCGCCGCCCACGCGAAGGCGGTCGGCCCGCCGCCGGCCGCCAGCGCGCCCAGCGGCAGCGGCAGCTGCCCCGCGACCACGGCCACCGGCAGCGGGATCCGCAGCCGGGACAGCGCCGAGCCGTACGCCGTCCACGCGGCGGCGAGGACCGCGGCGGCCACCGCCGTGTACCCGAGACCGTCCGTCCCCGGCAGCGCCACCCGGTGCAGCGCGTACGCGTCGAGCACCATCAGGACCAGGCCGAGAGCCGCCACCGCCTCGGCCGTCGACACCAGGCTCCGGCGCAGGAGTGCCACCGGCGCCGCCAGAGCCGCCGAGGTCACCACGGACAGGACCGCCGCGCGACCGCCGATCCCCATCGACCCCCAGCTCACCAAAGTGAAGGCGACCGCCGCGATCGTCAGCAGGGTGCCGCCGAGCGTCAGCAGCACGTTCTGCGCGCTCCGCGGCGTGGAGTCCGCCACCGGCGGGCGCGGATGGGGCGCCCCCGACGCGACCGGCGCGTGGAGGAGCCGGATCAGCCAGGCCCGCCGGGCCAGCAACTGGGACCGGCGTGCGTCGAGTTGGGCCAGCTCACGGTCGACGAGCACCAGCTCGTCCGCGGGCGGCAGGGAGTTGTCCATGACCGGAGTGTGGCCCCGGACACACCGGGCGGGTATGCGTCCCGGTACTCATCTTCCGGTCCCCGCGGCCTGAGTACCCCCACACTGGGGGCATGGACTGGTGCCGGTACCGCTTCCGCAGCGTCTGGCGTCTCGCCGCCCCGCCGGACGCCGTCTACGCCGTCCTCGAACGCGCCGAGGAGTATCCCCGCTGGTGGCGGCAGGTTCGCGAGGTCGTCCCCGTCGACGACACCACCGGCACCGCCCGCTTCCGCTCCCTGCTCCCGTACGACATCGTCGTCACCGCCCGCGCCCTGCGCCGCGACCCCGTGGACCGGGTCCTGGAGGTCGGGCTCGGCGGGGACCTGGAGGGCTGGGCCCGCTGGACCGTCATGCCGGAGGGCGCCGGCAGCCGCGCGGTGTACGAGCAGGAGGTCGAGGTCCGCGCCCGTCTCCTGCGGGCGCTCGCCGTCCCGGGGCGGCCCGTCTTCCGCGCCAACCACGCCCTGATGATGCGCGGCGGCCGGCGGGGGCTCGCCGCCCTCCTGCGATCGGTTTGAACGAACGGCGCGACGGCCTGTATGGTTCAACCCGTTCCCGGGCGATTAGCTCAGCGGGAGAGCACTTCGTTCACACCGAAGGGGTCACTGGTTCGATCCCAGTATCGCCCACCGGGTAGAGGCCGGTCCGTCGAAAGACGGACCGGCCTCTGTCATGTGTCAGGCCGCCGTGCCCAGTTCCGGCCGCAGCGGCCACGACGGATCCACCGTCTCCGGCGTCCCCTGCCGGGTGAACCACGCCTGGAGCCCCCGCGCCTGCGCCGCGTGCCACACCGACTGCAGCGTGTGGAGCTCCGCCGGCGTCAGCCGTTCGAGCCGGGACGAGAAACGCCGCGCCACCGCCCGTACGACATCGAGCGCCGCCGTCGCGTCCGCCGCCGCGTCGTGCGCCCCCGCCAGCTCCACCTCGTAGTGCGCGCACAGGTCCGTCAGCGTCCGACGGCCCTTCCGGTAGCGGTCCAGGTGCTTGTCCAGGACCCGCGGGTCGAGGACGCACAGCGGAGAGCTCGCCAGATAGTCGCCGAGCGTGGACGCCCGGTGTCTGCGCAGCTCGCGGTCGAGGATCGTCAGATCGAACGGCGCGTTCATCACCACCAGCGGGCGCCCCGCCGCGGTCTGCTCCGCCAGCGCGCGCGCCAGCTCCTCCATCACCGGAGCCGGCCACCGGCCGTTGCGCTGGAGGTGATCGTCCGTCAGCCCGTGCACGGCGGTGGCCCCCTCGGGCACCGGTATGCCCGGGTTGACCAGCCAACGCGTCACTCGCGGCCGTGCCCCGGCCGTGTCCTGTACGACGAGGGCGGCGGACACGATCCGGTCGCCCTCGACGTCGACTCCCGTGGTCTCCGTGTCGAAAGCGGCCAGGGGCCCTTCGTACCAGTGCATCGTCATCCCTGAACTCCCTGCACACGTGCGGCAGATGGCCAACCCCCTGCCCCGAAACGGTGATACCCGGACTGTTTGCGCCGTACGCGGACCGGTCACAACAGAAGGGACGGGGAAGGAAATCGACATGGCGCTCGCCCAGCCCGAGTCGGGAGGGCTGCCGCCCCAGCGGCTGGCACCGACGCGCGGCTCACTCGCCACCACCGCCTGCATGGAGACCCTTCAGGTGGGATACCTGCACGCCGTCGCCGCCGCGGCCGGCTGCTCGCTGTCCCAGCCCTTTCCGGACAACGGCATCGACTGGCACGTGAGCCACGGCTCTCCCGGCCACACGGTCGACGACGAGGTGACCATCAAGGTGCAGCTCAAATGCACCTACCAGATCCCGCCGCGCCCGCCCGGAAGCACCTTCTCGTTCACCCTCGACAACGACCACCTGGTGAAACTCGCCAGGTCCCCGGTGTCCGTGCACAAGATCCTGGTCGTGATGCTCGTCCCGAGGTCGCAGGACGACTGGCTGAGAGCGGACCACGACCGGCTCGACCTGCGGCACTGCTGCTACTGGACCAACCTGGCCGGACACCCGGTCACGGGACGGCGCCGGACCACCGTGCGCATCCCGACGACGCGGATCTTCGACGACCGGGCGCTCTGCGAGATCATGACCCGGGTCGGCGTGGGAGGGAGACCTTGATGCACCGACCGATCGACGAACCGGGGTTCGGGGACGAGAGGGGCGGGGCCGGGCGCGGCCCCGCCCCCGTTCCTCCGCCCTACCGGCCCCATCCGGCACCCGGCGACACCCCCGGCCACTGGACGGGGGTGCCCGCCCCGCCCATCGGCCCCTGGGCCGAGAGCCAGGGAGCACCCGACCCCGGCAGGGTCGACCCGCGCGTCCTCGGCGCCCTCCTCGCCCGCCACGGATGGCGCCGGCAAGGCGGGGCGGCCGGCCGCTACAGCCGCTGGACCCCGCCCGGCAGCGGCACCGGAACCAGCCTCCTCGTCCCGGAGAGCCGCGCCTTCCCGGACTGCGAGGACCTGATCGGCGAGGCGCTCACCGCCCTCGCCCGCAGCGCCACGCCCTCCGCCCGTGAGGTCCTCACCGGCCTCGCCGTGCCCAGCGACGAGATCCGCTGGTGGCGCGACGTGCCCCCGGGCCCCGCCGGCACCGTCCCCTGGACCGTGCAGGAACAGCTCAGATCCGCCGCCCGCCAGCTCCTCCTCGCCGGCGCCCTCGCCGTACGGGGCCGGGCCGGCTACTACGGGGCCCGGCACCGGCGCCCCGCCCAGGCCTCCCTGGAGACCGTCGTCGTCGCCGCGGCACCCGGCGGGCGCGGCCTCACCGCCTTCCTGCCCGTCGAACCCGGACGTCCGATCGCCGTCCGGCTCTACCACGCACTCCACGCGGCCCGCGAGGCCACCGACTACCAGCGGGCCACCGGCGGCATGGAGGCCTTCGACGCCGCCGTCGGGGCGGGCGTCAGCCGCGAACTCACCGAGGCCCTCGTCGCGCTCGTCCGCGGCACCGAGGGCGCCCGGATCGCTCTGGCCTGGGCCCCGTCCGCCGGGGCGCCCGAGGGCTGCGCCACCCGGCCCGAACCGGTCGAGTTCTCACCCGGCGACCTGCCCGCCCTGCGCGAGGCGAGCGCCCGCTACCTGACCGACGAGCCCTCCGTACCGGTCCGGCTCACCGGCGCCGTCGTCCGCATGCGCCGCTCCGGGCCGCGCGGCGAGGGCACCGTACGCCTCCGGGTGCTCGGCGGGGCGGAGGTCCCGCACGTCCGCGTCAGCCTGGACGAGGAGGCGTACCGCACGGCCGGGCACGCCCATCTCGTCGGCCTCCCGATCCGGGTGGTGGGGCGGCTGGAGAGCCGGGGCGGCTTCCGCCGTCTCACCGACGCGTCCGGGGTCGTCCCCGTGCAGGTCGACGAGACGGAGAGGGACCGGCTGATGAAGGCGCTCCAGGAGAACCTCGACTTCTTCGAGGAGGCGTGCGGCCCGGACGAGGGATAGCGGCGGCACCGGCGGCGAGCTGGGAGAAACCGTTTCGCGGGCGGGTCGGTCGCCTCGGTAGGATCAGCGGTGCGCGGCACCTCGTCTCTGTCGCGCACCGCCGGCGCCGGCACCTCGTGTCTGCTTGCGCCCCTATGTACGGAGTACCCGTGTCTGATGTCCGTGTGACCGTCCAGTCCGCCTCGGAAGCAGAGGAGAGGGCGGTGAGCGCGGGCACCACCGCCGGCGCCCTGTTCGCCGACGACCGCACCATCGTCGCCGCCCGCGTCGGCGGCGAGCTGAAGGACCTGTCGTACGAGCTCGCCGACGGCGATCTCGTCGAGGGCGTCGAGATCTCCTCCCCGGACGGTCTCGACATCCTGCGCCACTCGACCGCCCATGTCATGGCCCAGGCCGTGCAGGAGCTCTTCCCCGAGGCCAAGCTGGGCATCGGCCCGCCGGTCCGCGACGGCTTCTACTACGACTTCGACGTCGAGAAGCCCTTCACTCCCGAGGACCTCAAGGTCATCGAGAAGAAGATGCAGGAGATCCAGAAGCGCGGCCAGCGTTTCGCCCGCCGTGTGGTGACCGACGAGGACGCCCGCGCCGAGCTGGCGGACGAGCCGTACAAGCTGGAGCTCATCGGCATCAAGGGTTCGGCGTCGACCGACGACGGCGCCAGCGTCGAGGTGGGCGGCGGCGAGCTGACCATCTACGACAACCTGGACGCCAAGACCGGTGACCTGTGCTGGAAGGACCTCTGCCGCGGTCCTCACCTGCCCACCACCCGGAACATCCCGGCGTTCAAGCTGATGCGCAACGCCGCCGCCTACTGGCGCGGCAGCGAGAAGAACCCGATGCTCCAGCGCATCTACGGCACCGCCTGGCCGTCGAAGGAGGAGCTGAAGGCCCACCTCGACTTCCTCGCCGAGGCCGAGAAGCGCGACCACCGCAAGCTGGGCAACGAGCTCGACCTCTTCTCCATCCCGGACGAGATCGGCTCCGGCCTCGCGGTCTTCCACCCCAAGGGCGGCATCATCCGCCGGGTCATGGAGGACTACTCGCGCAAGCGCCACGAGGAGGAGGGCTACGAGTTCGTCTACTCGCCGCACGCCACCAAGGGCAAGCTGTTCGAGAAGTCCGGTCACCTCGACTGGTACGCCGAGGGCATGTACCCCCCCATGCAGCTCGACGAGGGCGTGGACTACTACCTCAAGCCCATGAACTGCCCGATGCACAACCTGATCTTCGACGCGCGCGGCCGTTCGTACCGTGAACTGCCGCTGCGCCTCTTCGAGTTCGGCACCGTGTACCGGTACGAGAAGTCGGGCGTCGTGCACGGCCTGACCCGTGCCCGCGGCTTCACCCAGGACGACGCGCACATCTACTGCACCAAGGAGCAGATGGCGGAGGAGCTCGACAAGACCCTCACCTTCGTCCTGAACCTGCTGCGCGACTACGGCCTGACCGACTTCTACCTGGAGCTGTCCACCAAGGACCCGGAGAAGTTCGTCGGCTCGGACGAGATCTGGGAGGAGGCCACCGCGGTCCTCCAGCAGGTCGCCGAGAAGCAGGGCCTCCCGCTCACCCCCGACCCGGGCGGCGCCGCGTTCTACGGCCCGAAGATCTCGGTGCAGGCGCGCGACGCCATCGGCCGGACCTGGCAGATGTCGACCGTGCAGCTCGACTTCAACCTGCCCGAGCGCTTCGACCTGGAGTACACCTCCCCGGACGGCACCAAGCAGCGCCCGGTCATGATCCACCGCGCGCTGTTCGGCTCGATCGAGCGCTTCTTCGCGGTGCTCCTTGAGCACTACGCGGGTGCGATGCCGCCGTGGCTGGCGCCCGTCCAGGCGACCGGCATCCCGATCGGCGACGCGCACGTGGACTACCTGCACGAGTTCGCCGTCAAGGCGAAGAAGCAGGGCCTGCGGGTGGAGGTCGACTCCTCCTCGGACCGGATGCAGAAGAAGATCCGCAACGCGCAGAAGCAGAAGGTCCCGTTCATGATCATCGCGGGTGACGAGGACATGGCCGCCGGCGCCGTCTCCTTCCGTTACCGCGACGGTTCGCAGGAGAACGGCATCCCCGTCGACGAGGCCATCGCCAAGATCGCCAAGGTCGTCGAGGACCGCGTCCAGGTCTGATCCGCCGGTCGCACGGACTCAGGAGGCCCCCGGGGTACCCCCCGGGGGCCTCTTCTCGTCCTCCCGCCTGAACGTCTGGATCAGCCAGGACGAGAACGAACCCGTGACGGCCCCGATCAGGGCGACTCCGCACGCCATCATGCCCACCGCGATGAACCGGCCCATCGCGGTCACCGGGGTCACGTCCCCGTATCCCACCGTCGTCAGCGTCTCGGCCGCCCACCAGAGGGCGTCGCCGAACGTGCGGATCGTGGCCCCCGGGGCGCCGCGCTCGTGCTGGTAGACGGCGAGCGCGCCCGCGAAGCCGAGCAGCGCGACCGTGAGGCTGGAGTAGGCCATGACGCGGGCGTAGAGGGTCAGGCGCGGCTTGTCGTGGCGGCGCTGGATCTGCTCGTAGATCTTCACCATCTGCAACGGCCTCAGCAGCGGCAGCAGCAGCACGACGGTGCCCAGGAGATGCGCGCGGAGGAAGCGCAGGGGACCGAGGCCACTGAGCCGGAGCCGCACCACGTAGTCGAGGACGAAGACGCCCCACGACCCGAGCGTGACCGCCAGGCAGAGGTCCAGCCAGACCTGGTCCATGCCGTGGGCGAGCACCCGTACCGTGTACCCGGCGAGGAAGAGCAGGGACGCCACCGCGAGCGGCTTCTCCATGCGACGGTCCCAGCGCTCCTGCTTCTCGGGTCTCACGTCCATCGGATCAGCATGGCCGCTGCATGGATCTTCCGCCCCGGCGACACGTTCCGAACGGGCGACGCAATATGCTGCACAGCATGACGACTGAGCCGGAGCAGCAGATCGGAGTCGGGACGCGGGACGCGTTCCAGCGCCTGTGGACGCCTCATCGAATGGCGTACATCCAGGGCGAGAACAAGCCGACCGGGCCGGGCGCCGAGGACGGCTGTCCGTTCTGCTCGATTCCGTCGAAGTCGGACGAGGACGGTCTGGTCGTCGCGCGGGGCGAGAGCGTGTACACCGTGCTCAACCTGTACCCGTACAACGGCGGTCACCTCATGGTCGTCCCCTACCGTCATGTCGCCGACTACACGGATCTCGACGCGGCGGAGACGGCGGAGCTCGCCGACTTCACCAAGCGCGCGATGGTCGCCCTGCGGGCCGCCTCCGGTGCCCACGGCTTCAACATCGGCATGAACCAGGGTGCCGTCGCGGGCGCCGGCATCGCCGCCCATCTGCACCAGCACGTGGTGCCGCGCTGGGGCGGGGACACCAACTTCATGCCGGTCGTCGGGCACACCAAGGTGCTGCCCCAGCTCCTCGCCGACACCCGGAAGATGCTGGCCGACGCCTGGCCGGCCACCGTCTGATCCGTCTGCGCTCCGTACGACGAGGGGCCCGGGCCACGATCGTGGCCCGGGCCCCTCGTCGTACGGCTCTGTCGTACCGCGCGGGTCCCCGTCAGGCGTCGTAGACGTCGGCCTTCTTGGGGCCCGGCTCCTGGACGCCGCCGCCGAGGATCAGCGAGCGGTTGGTGAAGCGCTCCGTGTCCACGCCGTGCTCGTCGAGCATCTTGAGCGTGGCGGAGTGGACCGCGCGGAGGACCGGCGTCGCCATCCTTATGGCGTCGTCGGCCATGAAGCGGTTCTTCCAGAGCGGACCGGCCCAGACGTGCCGCAGGCCGAAGGGCTCGGGCAGGACCATCTTGCCGCCGAGGAACTCCAGGACCGGCGGGTACCAGGTGAGCGGGGCGCGCACCGCGAGCCGCACGATGTCGTCGGTCTCCAGCACCGGCTGCTGGATCTCCCGGGTCTCCCAGAAGCGGACGGTCTTGGAGACCTCCTTCGTCTTGGCCTTCGGCTTCGCCGTGAAGAGGCCGTGCACGGGGCCGAGCGCGTGACCGGTGACCTCGATCCTGAGCGTGTGGTGGAGCGAGGTCACCGTCACCATCATGGTGAGGACGAGGTTCCCGTCCCAGAGGGTGAACTGCACGCCGAGATAGTGACGATTGCCCGCACCGAACTGCTGGTCGTTGCAGATGCGCTGTATCTCGTGCGGCTTGACCTGGAAGTGGACGATGCTGTCGCCCTCGGGGCGGGTGACCTCGTCGGCACCCTCGCCGACCGCGGAGACGATCCAGTGCTTGACGGTCGGCTTCGGGAAACCGGTCTTGAGGGAGCCGCGCTCGAGCAGCGCGAGCTGGTCGTGGATCTTGCGGATGACGTCCCAGGCACGGAAGTCGTGGATCTCCCGGCCGGCCTGGGGGATGAGCTCCTCGGCCAGGGTCCAGCTGCCCCAACGGGTGCCGAGACCGAGGATTCCCTTGCTGCCGGCGTAGAAGGCGATGTTGGACTGCTGCTCGGCGGAGAGCTTCTCCAGATTCAGCCGGAGCTCCTCCGCCGACTTCTCGCCCGGGTCCTGGGGAACGGACTTGGGAACCTGGGGGCCCACGCCGCCCCCACTGAGCAGGGCGGTCCAGCGCGCGCGCAGATCGACGGCGGAGGTCTCGCAGATCCTGCGGGCGAGGAACCAGCCGACGACCGGGGCCACGATCATGGCGCGCACGTAGTTCGGCAGGATTCCGTCGAAGGGCAGCTTGAGCACGACGAGAGCGGCCAGGATCACGGCCGCCCACAGCAGGACGGTACCGATGAGGCTGGTCCGCTTGTTCTCGGAGCCGGCGGCGATACGACGGAGGTGGATGACGCCGAGCCAGAGCAGCATGCCGGGCAGGAAGAGGACACCGCAGACGAAGGTGACCAGGGTCAGCCGGGCGTCGCGCTGCCGGCGGATGTGGGTGGCCGCGAGACAGTGCTCGACCACGGGCTGGGGTTCGGCGCCGAAGGACTGGATGAGGGCCTTGCGGCCGCCGCCGAGCATCCGGACCTGCACGGCACGGGAGAAGGCCTCACCGAGGTCGGGACGGAAGAGCTTCTCCCACTTCCCCTCCTTGACGGCCGTCTTGTAGAGGTCGTTGTCGGCCTCCTGAATCGTCTTGAGCGGGCTGTCCCGGTACGCGGCGGACGCGAGCGCGTTCGTCGCGCCCGTACCACCACCCGTACCCATGAGGGGGACCTGCGCCCCGGGTCCGAAGCCATCGATCGCCACTGCCGCCCCCATCGCGCGCGAGTACCTGTGCGGGCTGTTCCCAACTGCCGCGCCCCGCACACCTTCTGAGCTGGGCACCACAGCGTAACCGGGGACCGTCGTGTGCGTCACCGCCTGTGGATATCGCGGCCGAATGACATCCGCCCGCCATGTGCCGGGCGGACCGCCACCCCTGTCACTCCGTCAACCGGCGTCCCTTTCAGGCCTGTTCACGGACCTTCCCGGCGAGATGCGCGGGCATCGGCTCGTGGCGTACGTACGAACGGTCGAACCGGCCGGTGCCGTGCGAGACCGACCGCAGGTCGATCGCGTACCGCCCGATCTCGATCTCCGGCACCTCCGCCCGGACCAGGGTCCTACCGGGACCGGCCTGGTCGGTGCCGACGACCCGGCCCCGCCGCCCCGACAGATCGCTCATCACGGGACCGACGTACTCGTCCGGCACCAGGACCTGGACCTCGGCGACCGGCTCCAGGAGCTGGACGGCGACCTCGGCGGCCGCCTCCCGGAGCGCGAGCGCCCCGGCCGTCTGGAAGGCGGCGTCGGAGGAGTCCACCGAATGGGCCTTGCCGTCCCTCAGGGTGACCCGGACGTCCACGAGCGGATAGCCCGCGGCCACGCCCCGCGCGGCCTGGGCCCGTACGCCCTTCTCGACGGAGGGCACGAACTGGCGGGGGACCGCCCCGCCGACGACCTTGTCGACGAACTCGATGCCGCTGCCCGGCGGGAGCGGCTCCACCTCGATCTCGCAGATGGCGTACTGGCCGTGGCCCCCGGACTGCTTGACGTGCCGGCCCCGGCCCGCCGAGGCGCCGCCGAAGGTCTCGCGCAGCGCCACCTTGTACGGCACGGCGTCGACCTGCACGCCGTACCGGCCCCGGAGGCGTTCGAGGACGACGTCCTGGTGGGCCTCGCCCAGGCACCACAGCACCACCTGCCGGGTGTCCTGGTTCTGTTCGAGACGCAGGGTCGGGTCCTCGGCGACCAGCCGTGCCAGGCCCTGCGAGAGCCGGTCCTCGTCGGCCTTGCCGTGGGCCTGGACGGCGAGCGGCAGCAGGGGCTCCGGCATCGGCCACGGCGCGATCAGCAGCGGATCGTCCTTCGCGGAGAGGGTGTCGCCGGTCTCGGCGCGGCCGAGCCTGGCCACACAGGCGAGGTCCCCCGCGATGCAGTGCGCCATGGGGCGCTGCTGCTTGCCGAAGGGGGAGGTGAGGCCGCCGAGCCGCTCGTCGACGTCATGGTCCTGGTGGCCCCGGTCGGCCAGCCCGTGGCCGGAGACGTGCACGGTCTCGTCGGGGCGCAGGGTGCCGGAGAAGACCCTGACCAGGGAGACCCGGCCCACGTAGGGGTCGGAGGTGGTCTTGACGACCTCGGCCACCAGGGGGCCCTCGGGGTCGCAGGTGATCGCGGGCCGGGGCTGCCCCTCCGGGGTGGTCACGGAGGGCGGCTCGTGCTCCAGGGGCGACGGGAAGCCGCCGGTGACCAGCTCCAGGAGTTCCAAGGTGCCCAGCCCCTGGGTGCCTCCGGCGGCGGCGGGGGCGGCCGCGAGGACCGGGTGGAAGGCGCCCCGGGCGACGGCCTTCTCCAGATCGTCGACGAGCGTCTTCACGTCGATCGTCTCGCCGCCGAGGTAGCGGTCCATCAGGGTCTCGTCCTCGCTCTCGGCGATGATCCCCTCGATCAGCCGGGCGCGGGCCTCGGCGATCGGCTCCCGCCGGCCCTCGTCGGGCGGGCCCTCCCGCCGCACCCCTGTGGAGTAGTCGAAGACCCGCTCCGAGAGCAGGCCGACCAGACCGGTGACGGGCGCGTGCCCGTCGGCGCCCTCGTCGCCGCGCACCGGAAGGTAGAGGGGCAGGACGGCGTCCGGATCGTCATGGCCGAAGAGGTCGGCGCAGACGGCGACGAGCTCGTCGAAGTCGGTGCGGGCGGTGTCGAGGTGGGTGACGACGATGGCGCGGGGCATGCCGACGGCGGCGCACTCCTCCCAGACCATCCGGGTGGAGGCGGCGATCGCGTCGGCCTCCTGGGCGGCCGAGACGACGAAGAGGGCCGCGTCCGCGGCACGCAGACCGGCCCTCAGCTCCCCGACGAAGTCGGCGTACCCGGGGGTGTCGAGGAGGTTGATCTTGTACCCGTCCCAGCCGACCGGAACGAGGGAGAGCTGTACGGAGCGATGCTGGCGGTGCTCGATCTCGTCGTAGTCGGAGACGGTGCCGCCGTCCTCGACCCGGCCCGCCCGGTTCAGCGCCCCTGCGGTCTGCGCGAGCGCCTCCACCAGCGTCGTCTTGCCGGATCCGCTGTGGCCGACCAGCACCACGTTCCGTACGGCCGTGGGCCGGTCGGCCGTCAAAGCCCTGCCGGCGGCCCCGGCGGCCGTGTTCGCCTTGTCACCCATGATGTGTCCTCCCGACTGCTCGCACGGTGCGGCGGGGACGCGGGCGTGGGGGAGTGGTGTCTCGCGGTACGGCTCCGGCGGTGCCCGCGGTGTTCTTCGAGCTTTGCACCGACACCAGGACCCGTCCATACGTCGTACGGTGCCGGGTCGCCTCGGGCGTCCCGGCACGTCCATCCGTCCTCCGGGGGAGGGCCCTCGGGGGGACGCCGACGCGGCGAGGCGGGTGCCCGCCCGTACGCCGGGGCGCGCGTGGCTACGATGGGTGAGCCGGTGGTCGTTGGGGCCGCGCGGCCCACCGAACCTCGGGAAGGCCATGCTGAACAAGTACGCGCGTGCATTTTTTACGCGTGTCCTCACACCGTTCGCCGCGTTTCTGCTCCGCAGGGGCGTCAGTCCCGACGCGGTCACGCTCATCGGCACGGCGGGAGTGATGGCCGGTGCGCTGGTCTTCTTCCCCCGCGGGGAATTCTTCTGGGGCACCATCGTCATCACCCTCTTCGTCTTCTCCGACCTCGTCGACGGCAACATGGCCCGGCAGGCGGGGATCTCCAGCCGCTGGGGCGCCTTCCTCGACTCGACGCTCGACCGGGTCGCCGACGGAGCGATCTTCGGCGGCTTCGCGCTCTGGTACGCGGGCAAGGGCGACGACAACGTGCTGTGCGCCGTGGCGATCTTCTGCCTGGCGAGCGGCCAGGTCGTGTCGTACACCAAGGCCCGAGGCGAATCGATTGGCCTGCCCGTCGCCGTCAACGGTCTGATCGAACGCGCCGAACGGCTCGTGATCTCACTGGTCGCCGCCGGACTCGCCGGCCTCCACACCTTCGGGGTGCCCGGGATCCAGATCCTGCTCCCGATCGCCCTGTGGATCGTGGCGGTCGGCAGCGCCGTGACCCTGGGGCAGCGCGTGGTGACCGTACGACGTGAATCGGCCGAGGCGGACGCCGCCGCGGCCGGTGGGAGCGGGGCGACGTCGTGAGCACGTTCAAGGACAGACTGAGCGACGGGCTGTACGGCGCCGGCTGGGCGACCGTCAAGAAGCTCCCCGAGCCGGTGGCCGCGGGCCTCGGCCGGCGGATCGCCGACTTCGCGTGGAAGCGGCGCGGCAAGAGCGTCCTGCGCCTGGAGGCCAACCTCGCGCGCGTGGTGCCGGACGCCACGCCCGAGCGGCTCGCCGAGCTATCGCGGGCCGGCATGCGCTCGTACATGCGGTACTGGATGGAGTCCTTCCGGCTGCCGACCTGGAGCACGGAGAAGGTCGAGCACGGGGTGGACATCAAGGACGCCCACCACCTGCGGGAAGGCCTCGCCGCCGGGCGCGGCGTCATCCTGGCGCTGCCGCACCTGGCGAACTGGGACCTGGCCGGGGTGTGGGTGACCCGCTGCCTCGGCGTGCCGTTCACGACGGTCGCGGAGCGGCTCAAGCCGGAGACGCTGTACGACCGGTTCGTCGCCTACCGCGAGTCCCTCGGCATGGAGGTACTCCCGCACACCGGGGGCTCCGCCTTCGGCACACTGGCGCGACGGCTCCGGGCGGGCGGCCTGATCTGCCTGGTCGCCGACCGCGACCTGTCGGCCTCCGGCACCGAGGTCACGTTCTTCGGCGACACCGCGCGAATGCCGGCCGGACCCGCGATCCTCGCCCAGCAGACCGGCGCGCTGCTGCTGCCGGTGACGCTCTGGTACGACGACACGGCGGTCATGCGGGGGCGCATCCACGGCCCCGTCGACGTACCCGAGTCAGGTACGCGGGCCGAGAAGACGTCCGTGATGACACAGGCGCTGGCCGACGCGTTCGCCGGCGGCATCGCGGACCACCCGGAGGACTGGCACATGCTGCAACGACTGTGGCTCGCGGATCTCGACGAGCGCCCGGAACCCGCGGTGGGTGCCGAGCGGGGCGGGGAGCGCGGCGAGTGAAGATCGGGATCGTCTGCCCGTACTCGTGGGACGTGCCGGGCGGCGTCCAGTTCCACATCCGCGACCTCGCCGAGCACCTCATCAGGCTCGGCCACGAGGTCTCCGTCCTCGCCCCCGCCGACGACGAGACCCCGCTGCCGCCCTATGTGGTCTCGGCCGGCCGGGCCGTCCCCGTGCCGTACAACGGCTCC
Organism: Streptomyces sp. NPDC017246; assembly: GCF_044331325.1. NCBI lineage: Bacteria > Bacillati > Actinomycetota > Actinomycetes > Kitasatosporales > Streptomycetaceae > Streptomyces > Streptomyces sp. NPDC017246. The sequence continues at coordinate 332,603 of NZ_JBIRMW010000009.1, forward strand.
GTGGCGCGGCTCAACTTCGGCTTCCTCTCGGCCGCGCGGGTCCGCCGCTGGCTGCACGACGGCACCTTCGACGTCGTCCACATCCACGAGCCGACCTCGCCCTCCCTTGGGCTGCTGACGTGCTGGGCGGCGCAGGGGCCGCTCGTCGCCACCTTCCACACCTCGAACCCGCGCTCCCGGGCCATGATCGCCGCGTACCCGATCCTCCAGCCCGCCCTGGAGAAGATCAGCGCCCGGATCGCGGTCAGCGAGTACGCGCGCCGCACGCTCGTCGAGCACCTCGGCGGAGACGCCGTCGTCATCCCCAACGGGGTCGACGTCGACTTCTTCGCGCGCGCCGAGCCGAAGAAGGAGTGGCAGGGCGAGACCCTCGGCTTCATCGGCCGGATCGACGAGCCGAGGAAGGGCCTGCCCGTCCTCATGCGGGCGCTGCCCAGGATCTTCGCCGAGCGGCCCGGAGCCCGGCTCCTCGTCGCCGGGCGCGGGGACGAGGAGGAGGCGGTGGCCTCGCTGCCGCGCGAGATGCGCTCCCGGGTGGAGTTCCTCGGCATGGTCAGCGACGAGGACAAGGCGCGGCTGCTGCGGAGCGTCGACGTGTACGTGGCGCCCAACACCGGCGGTGAGAGCTTCGGCATCATCCTCGTCGAGGCGCTGTCGGCCGGCGCGCCGGTCCTCGCCTCCGACCTGGACGCCTTCGCGCAGGTCCTCGACCAGGGCGCGGCGGGCGATCTCTTCACCAACGAGGACGCCGGCGCGCTCGCCGACGCGGCGATCCGCCTCCTCGGCGACGAGGAGCGCCGGGCGGGACTGAGCGCGCGGGGCTCGGCCCATGTGCGCCGCTTCGACTGGACGACCGTCGGCGCGGACATCCTCGCGGTCTACGAGACGGTGACGGACGGCGCGGCGGCGGTGGACACGGACGAACGCGTGAGGCTGAGGGCACGGTTGGGCCTGTAGGGGCGGGCCCAGGCCTTCCGTGCCCTGACCCGCACCCCTTGTGCGACGCACTGGTGGTGCGGGTCAGGCGCACCGGGGGCGGCCGCGCCGCCAAGGGCGCCGTCCCGCGCGCGTCCTGTTCGCCCAGGACCGTGACCTTCGGGAAGGGGCGTCGCCGCCGCCCCGGTAGCCTTTGCGCCCGTGACCGAAACCCTGATCTGGACCGTCGTCGCGCTGATCCTCATCGGCGTCTATCTCAGCTGGACCGCCGGACGGCTCGACCGGCTGCACTCCCGTATCGACGCCGCCCGAGCGGCCCTGGACGCGCAGCTGCTGCGCCGGGCCTCGGTCACCCAGGAGCTGGCCACCTCCGGTGTTCTGGATCCGGCCGCCTCGATCGTGCTGTACGAGGCCGCGCACGCGGCCCGGCAGGCCGAGGAGGACCATCGGGAGGTCGCCGAGAGCGAGCTCAGCCAGGCGCTGCGGGCCGTGTTCGGCGAGCCGGAGCAGGTGGAGCTCGTACGGGAGGCGCCCGGGGGCGAGGAGGCCGCCGGGGAGCTGGCGCAGGCCGTCCGACGGGTGCCGATGGCCCGCCGTTTCCACAACGACGCCGTACGGGCCGCCCGCGCCCTGCGCCGTCACCGCACGGTCCGCTGGTTCCGGCTCGCGGGCCACGCGTCCTTCCCGCTGGCCTTCGAAATGGACGACGAGCCGCCGGTGGCCCTTGCTGATCGTCCGGCGTGACACCCACGGCCTGCGAAAACGATCCACCGGGTCCACATTGGCCCTTGCTGTGGACCGCGGGTGGACTGTTTCCTCGACGTAGTCGTCAACCCGTTGTCACGAGTGAGGTACCCGTGTCCACCACGCCTTCCCCCTCCCCCCAGTCCCCCGAGACCGGCACCGCCCGTGTGAAGCGCGGCATGGCCGAGCAGCTCAAGGGCGGCGTGATCATGGACGTGGTCAACGCCGAGCAGGCGAAGATCGCCGAGGACGCCGGCGCCGTGGCCGTCATGGCCCTGGAGCGGGTCCCCGCGGACATCCGCAAGGACGGCGGCGTGGCCCGCATGTCCGACCCGAACATGATCGAAGAGATCATCGGCGCGGTGTCCATCCCGGTCATGGCCAAGTCCCGTATCGGCCACTTCGTCGAGGCCCAGGTCCTGCAGTCCCTCGGTGTCGACTACATCGACGAGTCCGAGGTCCTCACCCCGGCCGACGAGGTCAACCACTCCGACAAGTGGGCCTTCACGACCCCCTTCGTCTGTGGTGCCACCAACCTGGGCGAGGCCCTGCGCCGCATCGCCGAGGGCGCGGCCATGATCCGCTCCAAGGGCGAGGCCGGCACCGGCAACGTCGTCGAGGCGGTCCGCCACCTGCGTCAGATCAAGAACGAGATCGCCCGCCTGCGCGGCTTCGACAACAACGAGCTGTTCGCCGCGGCGAAGGACCTCCGCGCCCCGTACGAGCTCGTCAAGGAAGTCGCCGAGCTCGGCAAGCTCCCCGTCGTGCTGTTCTCCGCCGGTGGCGTCGCCACCCCCGCCGACGCCGCGCTCATGCGCCAGCTCGGCGCCGAGGGCGTCTTCGTCGGCTCCGGCATCTTCAAGTCGGGCGACCCGGCCAAGCGCGCCGCCGCCATCGTGAAGGCCACCACCTTCTACGACGACCCGAAGATCATCGCGGACGCCTCCCGCAACCTGGGCGAGGCCATGGTCGGCATCAACTGCGACACCCTCCCCGAGTCCGAGCGCTACGCCAACCGCGGCTGGTAGTCACACATGAGCACACCCGTGATCGGTGTCCTGGCACTCCAGGGCGACGTACGGGAGCACCTGATCGCCCTGGCCGCGGCTGACGCCGTGGCCAGGCCGGTCCGGCGCCCCGAGGAGCTGGCCGAGATCGACGGTCTGGTCATCCCCGGTGGGGAGTCCACCACCATCTCCAAGCTGGCCGAGCTGTTCGGCATGACGGAGCCGCTGCGCGAGCGCATCGCCGCCGGCCTGCCGGTCTACGGCACCTGCGCCGGTCTGATCATGCTCGCCGAGAAGATCCTCGACCCGCGTTCGGGCCAGGAGACCTTCGGCGGCATCGACATGATCGTCCGCCGTAACGCCTTCGGGCGGCAGAACGAGTCCTTCGAGGCCGGCGTCACCGTCGCGGGCATCGAGGACGGACCCGTCGAGGGCGTCTTCATCCGGGCCCCCTGGGTGGAGTCCGTCGGCGCCGAGGTCGAGATCCTCGCCGAGCACGAGGGCCATGTCGTCGCCGTACGGCAGGGCCGGGCGCTCGCGACCTCGTTCCATCCCGAGCTCACCGGGGATCACCGCATTCACGCCCTGTTCGTCGACATGGTGCGCGCGGCACGCTGATCCGATCCCGGTAGGATCTCTGGGGTTCGTTCAGAAATGGGTTACGCGAAGGAGACAGGCAGATGTCCGGCCACTCTAAATGGGCTACGACGAAGCACAAGAAGGCCGTGATCGACGCCAAGCGCGGCAAGCTCTTCGCGAAGCTGATCAAGAACATCGAGGTCGCGGCCCGTACGGGCGGCGCCGACCTGGACGGTAACCCGACGCTGTTCGACGCCGTCCAGAAGGCGAAGAAGCAGTCGGTCCCGAACAAGAACATCGACTCCGCGCTCAAGCGCGGAGCGGGTCTCGAGGCCGGCGGCGCCGACTACGCCACCATCATGTACGAGGGTTACGGCCCGAACGGTGTCGCGGTGCTCATCGAGTGCCTCACCGACAACCGCAACCGTGCCGCCTCCGACGTGCGCGTGGCCATGACCCGCAACGGCGGCTCCATGGCCGACCCGGGCTCGGTCTCGTACCTGTTCAACCGGAAGGGTGTCGTCGTGCTCCCCAAGGGCGAGCTGTCCGAGGACGACGTCCTGGAGTCGGTGCTCGAGGCCGGCGCCGAGGAGGTCAACGACCTCGGTGAGTCCTTCGAGATCATCAGCGAGGCGACCGACCTGGTCGCGGTCCGTACCGCCCTCCAGGAGGCCGGTATCGACTACGACTCCGCCGAGTCCAGCTTCGTCCCGACCATGCAGGTCGAGCTCGACGAAGAGGGCGCGCGCAAGATGTTCAAGCTGATCGACGCGCTGGAGGACAGCGACGACGTGCAGAACGTCTTCGCCAACTTCGACGTGAGCGACGAGGTCATGGAGAAGGTCGACGTCTGATCGCGACCGTTTTCCGCAGCGGGGGGGGGGGGGGCGCCCCCCCCCCCCCCCCCCCCGGGGGGGGTGGCGGGTGTGGTGGGGCGGGGCGGGCGCAACCAAAAAACAAAGAAGCGCGGGAGGGGGCGAAAACACAACCGC
>NZ_JBIRMW010000010.1:0-163931 GCF_044331325.1 Streptomyces sp. NPDC017246
GTGGAACCCGGCGCCCACCCGACGCGACAGCCGGGCCATCAGCGTGCCCGCCACCGACCCGAACAACCGAAACGGCCCGCCGAAGAAGCCGACGGGCCGTCACGAAAGATCGAGGCTAACCGACCCCGGTTGGTCGATCTGGTTGACGATCGCTCTCCAGACGAATCCCTCTGCGGCATTCTTTGGTGCTGTGGGCTCACCTTGAACGCTACGCACTGTACGGATCGTTGTGGATCGTTTGGACCCACCGCGTTTGCGGCCGACTAGGATAATGGTTGGCGTTCCGTGGCCGGGAATATATGCGCCAGATGTGTCGATGACCTCCATTAGCTCTACTGTGTGTCCGAAGTAGGATTCGATGAGTGCGGTTCCGAACTCTCGCTTCATGAACGAGTTGGATGTGATTTGTCCGACCGTTCCGTAGCCGCGTCCGCTTTCCGTACTCCCGGATTTCGCCAGTTCGAAAAATCGTTGAGCGAAAGGGACAGACAGTGCGTATGTCCCTGCGCAAGCGTCGTACAGCTCCCGGTACAACGCATTAAGCTTCTTGTCTTTCACCGTGATGTAGGGCGGATTGCCCACTACTACGTGATAGCGGCCCTGGCTGAGGATGTCTGGGTGTTCGTGCACGTCCTCGGTGTCGTACTTGAACTCGGCCAGCTCGTCCGTGCCTTCAGTTTCCGCTTCCTCGAAAAGGTTGCCCTGTTGGTGCCGGTGCTTGATCAGCGAGTCGCCCACTGCTAGGTGAATCGGCCACTCGTACTTCGCGGCCCCCGTCATCGTGCGCACACCGCTCGCAGCCATCGCCGCAACCAGCAGCCGGAACCGAGCAACAGCCACCGCGAACGGGTTCAGGTCCACCCCGTGCACCGAATCCAGCGCGGCCCGCACCCGCTCGTGCACATCCTTGCCCGGCTGGCCCTCGCCCCACAGCCGCACCAGCCGCCGGAACGCCCCCAGCACGAAGTGCCCCGACCCGCACGTCGGGTCGATCATCTTCAGGCCCTCATAACCAAACTCCCGAACCGCCGGGTCCATAGTCCGGTCAAGGATGAACTCCTCCACGAACTCCGGGGTCTGGAGCAGCGCGTACGTCTTTCGGGCCGCCTCACTCAGGTCCTGGTACAGGTCTCCCAGGAAGCGGGTGTCCCAGCCCTCCGTGCCGTCCTCGTTCAGTTTGTCCGTGAAGTCGTGGACCAGCACACCCGCTTCATCCCGCTCGCGCCAGAACGCGATCAGTTCCCGCGCCCCGTCGTGCGACAGCGGGATCTGGAACAGCGGGTTGTGCTTGCGGTCGAACAGGAGCCGGCCCGCCTGGCCAGCCCCCAGGTCCGCGAACGCGCGCTCCAGCCAGCCGCGGAATGTCGGGTCCGCGTCCTTCGCCACGTACTCCTCGTACCGGGCCAGGGCCAGGTCGCGGCGGTCCGGGTCCGGGGCCGTCAGGTACGGCTCCGGGATGAGCTCGTTGTCCTCGCAGAAGCGGACGAAGACCGTGCCCAGGACCCAGGCCACCGCGACCTGGGTGATCCGCTCATCCAGCCATGAGTTCCACGTCGCCGCCGTGCGGCCCAGTTTGCGGGCCTGGTCGTATTCGGCGCGCAGGCGGGTGCCCACCTCGGTGACGGCCTTGACCTGCTTGCCGAGGTCCGTCTCGACCGCTTTGACCTGCTGCTTCAGGTCATTCAACAGGGCCTTGCGGTCGATCACTTGGTCTCTCCCTCGGTTCCGTCCGTCACTGCTGCCTTGCTCGTACTCGCGTCCTTGACCCACGAGTCCGGAAGTTCGATCCACTCACCCAGGCCCGCCTGGTACGCCACCGCTACCTGGCTCAGCTTCGGCTCTCTGGACGGGTCGCCCTGCGGTACCAGCAACCACAGGCCGCGACCGCCCTGCCGGGCCGCCTCCGCCAGGCGGTCCAGGACACCCATCGCGTCGTAGCGGGCGAAGACCGCGGCCTCCGTCAGGAGGACCGGGCCCGAGCCGGCGGCGCGGTCCAGCAGGCTGCGTACCTGCGGCTCCACCGCACCCCACGCCGTCCGCGCGTACTCCGCGAACTTCACCGCGCCCCGCGAGCCCGCCTCCGCCACGTCCGCCTTCAGTAGCGTCTCCCACGTCGGCTTCGACCCCTCCGGAGCCAGCGCGTGCATCGCCTCCAGGAAGAGTGCCGTCACCGATACGGCCTGGGCGCCGATGGGTGCCGCGCCCAGCGCCCGTACCGCTTCCTCCGGACGGTGGTGGTGCACGGTCAGGACCCGGTAGCCGTCGCGGCGGGCCGAAGCGGCCAGGCGTTCCTGCGCGCGAACCGCCCCAGCCAGAGCCGGGTCGTCCGCGTACCGCGTCACCGCCCCCACATCCGTGGCCTGCCGCCACGCACCCGTCGTCAGGTAGCTGGACGCGCTGTCCATCCGGGTCGGGAGGTAGCGCAGGGTCTTGGTGTCCTCGCGCGTGGACAGCGTGAGGTCGAAGCCCGCGTCCCGCAGGGCCTTGGTCAGGGGGCCGGCCGTCGGGAGGCCGTGGGAGAAGCCGCCGCGGGCGTCCGGCAGGACCAGCTCGGGGAAGCGGGCCCGGACGCGCTCGTGGACGTCCTCGCCCGTCACGCCCGGCTGGCGGGCCTCGGGGACGCCGGGGATGAGCCGGACCAGCCCGGCCTGGGTCAGCCGCAGGGCACGTACCAGCGACAGGTCGCGCCGGTAGATCTCCAGGCGGGGCGTCGCCGCCGCGTTGAGGGAAGCGGCGGCTGCCAGCTCCACCAGGCGGCGTTCGTCCCACTCCACCGAGCCGGGCGGAGGGGTGAGGGAGCCGAGCTCGGTCAGTACGGTGGTCGCCGTCGGCAGGGTTTCGAGCTTGGCCAGGCGGTCGGCCGTCTTCCCCAGGCGGGTCGCGTAGTCGAGCAGGCCCGGCGCCGTCGGGGTGTCCGGGGCGTCGTCCTCGCGGACGTCGAGGGCGAGCAGGCCCGCGCCCAGGGCCTCCTCGGTGGCCTTGCGGTTGGGCTGGTGCTGGAACTCGGCTTCCTCCGGCTCCAGTTGCTCCACCTCCACCACGGCCCGTACGGCGGCCAGCGCCAGCGCGCGCCGCTGCTCGCGCTCGGACAGCTGCGTACCGCGCCGCACGGCGAGGGCGTCGGCGATCTCGGCGGCGGAGGCGACCCGGCCCAGGTCGGAGAGGAGATCCATGATCTCGGCGCGGAGGGCCTGCACCGCCGGGTGCTTCTTCCAGCGCTTGCGCTCCTCCTTCAGGAGCTGCGGGATCCGGCCGGCCGACAGGCCGAGCGCGTCCGCGACGTCCTTCTGCTTGGGCCAGACCCCGATGTCGGGGAGCTCGCCCTGCGCGTCGGGAAGACGCAGGAGCAGGCGTACCGTCTCGACCTTCTTGTGGTTCGAGCGGTTGTTGTTGAGCTCCGGTACGAAGATCGTGGCCAGCGTGTCCAGGCTGACCGCGCGCAGCGCGGAGCCGGTGAGGCCCCCGGCGGCGTCCCCACCGGCCAGGGTGCCGAGCAGCGCCGACTCGGTGGCGGACAGCTGGGCCAGTTCCTCCTTGGCCTCGGCCCGGCCCCTCGGGGTGAGCGGCGAGATCGGGGTCTCGCGGAGCCGGTCGCCCCACTCGCGCTGGCGACGCTGGACCTCGCTGCGGGTCTTCGCACCCAGACCGGGTGCGTTGAGGAGCTTGCGGCGGCTGTAGTCGAGGAGCTCCCCGACCGTCGTGACGCCCAGCCCGTACAGGAACGCCTCGGCGGCAGGGGTGAGGCCGGCGGCCGACAGGTGGGTGTCGCGGGTGACCTCCGCCGCCAGCTGCTCGCGCTGCTGCTCCGCGGTGAGCGGCTCGGCGTCCGCGATGGTGGCCTGGCCGGCGTCGAGGGACGGAGTCTCGGAGGGCTCCGGGTGGCGGGAGCGGTGGCTGGACGGGACGGTCTGCGTGGCGTCCAGGAAGATCTTCTTCCAGGCGTCCCTCATCGGCTTCAGTTCGGGGAAGCGCTGGGCGGCGTCCCGGTGCAGGGCCTTTTCGAAGAAGGCGACCAGGCCGTCGCGCACCCCGGGTTCGAAGGCGTCCTTCGCGATGGTGGGGTGCGGGTGCTTCTTCGGGTCGGTCATCCGGGGCAGTACCGAGCCGTCGCCCCACTTGGGCAGCTCGCCCGAGGCCATCTGGTGCAGGGTGACCGCGACCGCGTACCGCTCGGCGTGCGAGTCGTAGGCGGTCCGGGTCAGCGTCCCGATGAACGGGTCGAGGTAGCCCTCGGTGCCGGCCTCGTAGTCCTTCGCCGGGTATCCGGCCAGGGAGAAGTCGATGAGGACGAGCTCGCGGGTGCGGTTCGGGCGGATGCGGATGGCGATGTTGTCCGGCTTGATGTCGCGGTGCCAGACGCTCTCGCCCTCCAGGAAGTCCACGGCGCCGAAGAGGTAGTCGCCGTACGCCTCCAGCTGGTCGATCTGGAGCCGGCCGCTCTCGCGCAGCTGGCGGGCGACCGTCTCCTCGCGGCGGCGGGTACGGGGGGTTCCGGATTCCTCGCCCTCGCCGGTCTCCTCCCGCTCGTCGCCCACGTACTCCAGGACGAGGACCGTGCGGTCGGCGATCTTCAGCGGTTCCGGCTCCACGAGCCGGATGACGCGGGAGTCGGCGCGCAGGCGCCCCATGACCGCGGCCTCGTGGGCGAGGATCTCGCCCCGGCTGTCGGAGAGCGCCACCTTGAGGACGGCGAGCGGGCGCGTCTTGCGCGCCACGTGGTCCTGGTCGTACACGAGGTAGGCGCGGCTGGTCGAGCCGGTGCCCAGGCGGCGTCGGACCTGCCAGCGGCCGCCCAGTACGTCGCCGGCCACGGCTTCGAGCGGGTCCTTCTCGGGGGCTTCCGGTACCGGGGGCGCGGCGGGGGTCGTGAGGGAGTCCTCGACCAGTTCCAGCATCTCGAGGAACTCGTCGATGCTGGAGAGGCGCTGGCCGGGCCGGTAGGCGGTGGCCGCCTGGACCAGGTCGTCGATGTCCTCGGAGAGGCCGTCCACCAGCGAGCTGGGACGCAGGCCCTCGCCGGCTTCGAGGCGCGTGAGCAGCTCCGCCTGGCTCGCGGCCGGTGCCTTGCCCGTCACGAGGAGATAGGTGAGGACGCCGAGGCCGTAGACGTCGAGGTAGACCGGGTCGGCGTTCAGGGCGGTCAGCTCGGGCGCGAGATACGGGTCGGAGCCCTCCGCCAGGTGCATCGCGGACAGCGCGGTCGGGGCGAACCGGGTCATCCCTCCCCCGGAGCCGCCCGTGCCGCTGCGCTGGGTGGCGATCTGCCAGTCGGAGATCTGCAGGTGCGGGGAGAGCCAGGCCGCGTCCTCGCCGACGGCCTGACCCTCGCGGCCCCGGTTGCGTGGCAGCACGTGGACGGAGCGGGCGGCCAGCGCCCGGTGGTGGATGCGGCTCGAGTGCGCGGAGCGCATCGTCTCGGCGAGCTGCCGGACGAGGGCCATGCGGCCGAGGATGTCGAGCTTCTCGCCGTACTGGAGGAGGTACTCGTCCAGACGCAGGGTGTGCGGGTGGTAGTCGAAGATCAGGGCGGGGCCGGAGGAGTGCCCGGACGGGTCGTACTGCTTGAGCTGGACGACGCCGGGGTGGCGGAAGCGGCGTAGGACCGCGGCCTCGCGCCGGGCGGCGTTCTCCACGGACTGCCGGATCGAGGTGTCCGAACCGCGCTCGCGCAGGTAGATGCGGACGCGGGCGACCTCGGGCAGCTCGGTGTGCTCGGCCAGGTAGTCGGCCCAGGTCTCGCCGGAGTCGAAGGCCTTCCGCTTCAGCTCGTACGGGCCGACCTTGTACTTGGCATCGCTGGGGCGGACACCGACCCGCTCCAGGGCGGCCTTGATCTCGCGGGAGTCGACGGCGGTGATACGTCGGCGCTCGTCGTGCGGCGGTTGGTGCAGCATCGCGATCAGCTCGTCGACGGTGTAGACGCCGTTCTCGTCGTGAGCGGGGAGCCGTACGCGCAGGCCGCCGTCGGTGAAGCAGACGGCTTCGGCGACCCAGACGCGCTTGCCGTTCTGGCCGAGCAGCCCGGCGAGCTCCTTGGCCTTCTTGTTGACGAGGTGCAGCGGGTTGCCGTGCAGGACGCGACGACCGTTGGGCGCGGTCTGGACCCAGGTGCCGTTCTCGCTGGTCACGGAGCCGTGCCAGTTCTTCAGCTCGATCATGCAGACGCCGCCGGGGGCGATGACGAGGAGATCGATCTCGCGGACGTGCCCGGTGTTCGCGGTGAAGGTGAAGTTCGACCAGGCCCGCCACGGATCGGAGTCCGGCAGCTTCTCGCGGATGGCTTCCAGGCCGCGGTGCTCGTGCTCGTACTCGGACTCGGTGACCGTGGTCCACCGGCCTTCCCGCATGTGCGGCCCCCGCTTCGTCGCTGCGTGCTGAAGAGCTGATTGGCTCGGCCATCCGGCGGTAGACAAAGCTCTCGGGAGATCCTAACGGTGGGCCTTGACATCCGGGGCACCTGCGACGAAGCGGGCAGCGCCCGGGGTTGCGGACGCCGCGAGTGCAGGGCAGGCGCGATCAAGAGCGGTGCGAATCGGTCAAGTACTTAAGTCCCTGCCGATCACGGAGAACGGTCCGCGAGGATGGCAGGCGATGGACATGACTTCTTCCCGTCCGGCGGGCCCTCCGGACGGGTACGGGCCCTTCGCGCATCTCACCGCCCCGAACGTGGTGCTCTACCGCTCGGTGATGCGCGCCTTCCTCGTGGCCAAGGAGCGGTTCGCCGTACACCTGCGGCCCGAGGACGTGTACGCCGGGCTGCCCGCCGCCGTACGGCCCGGTGAGTTGGAGGGGGTCGTCGGAGCCCTGGACAAGCTGGTCGAGTGGGGGAACCTGCGGGCCGACCCGGACACCGGGCGGGTCACGGCCGTCGAGGACTTCTACCGCAAGCGGTACATCTACCAGCTCACCCGGGAGGGCGAGGCGGCCGAGGAGGCCCTGTCCGCCTACGACGAGGCGCTCGGGCGGCGGGGTGCGCTCCAGGCCGTCGCACTGCACGACATCGTCACCCAGCTCCGCGCCCTCCTCGTGCTGGCGGCCGAGGAGGTACCGGATCCGGCCAAGACGCATCTCGCGCTGGACGGGCTCGCCAGTCGGTTCGGGGCGCTCGCCGACAACGCGCGGGCCTTCATGGGGTCCTTGCAGCGGACCATCGACCTCCACGACGTGGGGGAGGAGGTCTTCCTCGCCTACAAGGACCAGCTCATCCAGTACCTGGAGCGGTTCATCCAGGACCTGATCACCCTCGGCGGCCGCATCGCCCGGCTGATCCTGGAGCTGGAGGGGGGTGGGAGGATCGACCTCCTGCTGCGGGCCGCCGCCGCCCGCGAGGCCGCCGACGCCACGCCGCAGGAGTCCACGTACGCCGAGGAGGCCGCGTACGAGCGGTGGGCCGGACGGTGGGCCGGGCTGGCGGCCTGGTTCCTCAGCCGGGACGGCCGGGAATCGCAGGCCCGGCTGCTGCGCGGCCGTGCGCTCGGGGCCGTACCCCAGCTGCTCGCCGTCGTACGGTCGCTGAACGAGCGGCGGGCAGGGCGTTCCGACCGGTCCGCCGACTTCCGTACGCTCGCCCGCTGGTTCGCCGAGGCCCCCGACGACGAGTCCCGGCACCGGCTGTGGCGCACCGCCTTCGGGCTGTACCCGGCGCGGCACCTCACGGTGGACGCCGAGACGCTGGCCGCCCGCGCCGCCCGTCCCGATCCCGCGTCCACCCCATGGGCCGACGCCGAGCCGCTGCGCATCAGCCCGCAGCTGCGCCGCACCGGCAGCTACGAGCGGCGCGGCAAGCCCCGCAAGGTGGAGGACCGCCAGGAAGCGCGCCGCAGGCTCGCCGAGGTGGCCGTCAAGCAGGCCGCGGAGATCGCGGCCGCGCGAGCCCGGCTCGTCACCGACGGCATCACCCGGCTGTCCGGGCTCGGGGAGCTCGACCCCGTCAGCTTCCGGCTCTTCCTCCAGCTCCTCGGGGATGCCCTGGCCACCTGGCGGCCCGGTATGACGCACACGGTGGCCACCAGCAACGACGGGTCCATGGAGATCCGACTCACCGCCCTGGCCGATGGATCCGTGGCCGAGGTCCGCACACCGGGCGGCATCTTCCGCGGCCCTGACCACACCATCGAGATCATCGATCTGGCGGAAGGAGACGACGGACTGTGAGTACTCCGCTCGCCGAAGTGCTGGACGGGCAGCATGCCGCGGAACTGCGCAGGGCCGCCCGCGCTCTGCTGAAGCAGCCTCTGCTGCTCGCCGGCGGCGCGTACGCCGACGAGTTCCGTCTCGTCCGGCGGCACGCCTCCGACCTGCGCGAGTGGTTCGACCGCAACACCGGCTGGTCCCTCCAGGTCGACGCCGAGACCGCCCGGCTGGGCAAGATCCCGGCCCACCTCGCCGACGCCACCCACCCCGCTCGCGAGGCCACGCGCAGCGCCGCTCCCTTCACCCGCCGCCGGTACGTCCTGCTCTGCCTCGCCCTCGCCGCCCTCGAACGCGGTGAGGCGCAGATCGCGCTCGGCCGCCTCGCCGACCAGGTCGTCCTCGACGCCGCTGATCCGCAGCTGGCCGCGACGGGCATCCAGTTCACCCTGGACCGCCGCGATGAGCGCCTCGACCTCGCCGCGGTGGTACGCCTCCTGATCGGCCTCGGAGTACTGCGGCGCGTCGCCGGCGACGAAGAGGCGTACGTCAGCGGCGCCGGAGACGTCCTGTACGACGTCGAACGGCGGGTGCTCGCCGGGCTGCTCGCGACCCGACGCGGCCCGTCCACCATCCGGGCCGCGACCCTGGACGAGCGGCTCGTCGGGCTCACCGCCGAAACGGCCCTCGACAGTGACGAGCTCCGCTTCCGCGCGATGCGCCGCTCGCTGACCCGCCGACTGCTGGACGACCCCGTGCTCTACTACGACGAACTGACCGACGCCGAGCTGGGCTACCTCACCCGGCAGCGCGGTTTCCTCACCGCACGCATCACCGAACTGACGGGCCTGGTGGCCGAGGTCAGGGCCGAAGGCATCGCCATGGTCGACCCCGACGACGACCTCACCGACGTCCGCATGCCGGAATCCGGCACCCACGGTCACGTCACCCTGCTGCTCGCCGAGTACCTCACGAGGGCCGAAGGTCCGGTCGTCTCCACGGCAGACCTTGAGCGCCGCGTTGCCGCACTGGCCGCCGAACACGGAGGCTTCTGGGCCAAGTCGGCCCGCGAGCCGGGAGCCGAGGGGGAGCTCGTGGAGCAGGCCGTCAGCCGGCTCGCCGCCCTCGGCCTGGTCTCCCGTACTCCTGACGGGGTGGTGCCGCGCCCGGCGCTCGCCCGGTACGCGGTCGGCGAGACCGTCGTACTCGAACCCCGCACAGTCGGCACCGCTCAGGTGCCCGCACAGCGAAAGGCCCACCAGCGTTGACCCCCCGTGCCGTACTCCCGGTCCCCGCGCGCGCCCGCTGGCAGCCCCTGCGGATCGGTCTCGTCGATCTTTTCCATTACGACGTGGAGGAGTTCCACTTCCGCGACGGGCGGCTGCTGCTCCGGGGGAACAACGGCACCGGCAAGTCGAAAGTGCTCGCCCTGACCCTGCCCTTCCTCCTCGACGGGGACCTCAGCGCACGCCGGGTGGAGCCCGACGGCGACGCCGGAAAGAGGATGGAGTGGAATCTGCTGCTCGGCGGAGAGCACCCCCACTCCGAACGGCTCGGCTACACCTGGGTGGAGTTCGGCCGCCGCGACGAGGTGAGCGGCGAGGAGCAGTTCCGTACGCTCCTCTGCGGGCTCAAGGCCGTCAGCGGGCGTGGCATCGCCCGGCACTGGTGGGCGGTGACCGCCCAGCGGATCGACCACGCACCGGCCGGGGCGAGGTCAGAGAGGTCGCTCAGCCTCCTCGACGCCACCGGCACGGTGTTGTCCCGGGATCGGCTCATCGAGGCGGTCGCGGGACACGGAATGGTCTACGACCAGGCCAAGACCTATCGCCGGGCTGTGGACGAGGCGCTCTTCGGGCTTGGGGAGCAGCGCTACGGCGCCCTGGTGGACCTGCTCATCCAGCTGCGCCAGCCCCAACTGTCCAAACGCCCCAACGAAGCCGCCCTCTCCCGCGCCCTCACCGAAGCGCTCCCGCCCATGGACCAGGCCGTCATCGCCGATGTGGCCGAGGCCTTCCGCTCCCTGGACGAGGAGAAGGAGGAGCTACGGGCCGCCGGCGCGGCCGAGCGCGCGGCGTCCGCGTTCCTCGACCACTACCGCCGCTACGCACGCATCGCCTCCCGCCGCCGCGCACGCCTCCCGCGCAGCGAGCACTCGAAGTACGAGCACCTGCTGCGCGACCTCGCCGAGGCACAGGCCGAGAAGGCCGCGGCCGAGGAGGAGCGGGCGGCGGCCGATGAGCGGATCGCCGCACTCACCGAGACGCAGGCCCGACTGGAGGCCGTCGACGCGGCTCTGCGTGAGGGCCCGGAGATGCGCAGCGCTCATGAACTGGAGCGGGCTGCCAAGGCGTTGGAGCGGTGCGGGCAGGACAGCGCACGCGCGCGCGCCGACCGGGAGGAGGCCGCGCTGCTGCACACACGGGCGCTCGGTCGCCTCACGGCGGCGGAGAACCGGCTTCAGGCCGCCGGGCACCAGGTCGACGACACGCTTCGCCTCGCGCGGGAGACCGCCGAGGCGGCCCGGCTGGACCTGCCCGGGGACGAGGGGCTGACAGCGGCCGAACTGCGCGCCGCTGTGACCGAGGCGACCGACCGCCGACACCGCGCCCTCGCGCACGTCGAGGAGCTCGCGGACCAGGCCGAGGCGGCCGCGGCCGAGCGCCGGGCCGCCGCACTGCGACTCGACGAGACGGAAACCGACCTGGCGCACGCCGCCGAGGAACAGGGCGCGGCCGACGAGACGGTGACGGCCGCGGGCCGGGCCCTGGTGGAGGCCGTACGCGAGCACGCGGGCCGGTGCGAGGAGCTCGCGTACGCCGACCCGGTCGGACTGCTGGACGAGCTCCAGGAGTGGACCCGGCACCAGGGCGGGCCCTACCCGGCACGCCGGCACGGATCGGACGCACACAGTGCCACGGCAGCGGTACTCGCCGACCAGACGGCGCAATCAGCGCAGCGCAGGGCATCCCTGGCGGCCCGTGCCCGAGACGCGGAGCAGGAGCTCGCCGAGCTGGAGGCCGGCGGCCGCCGTGGACCGCTGGCCCCGTACACCCGGAACCCCGGTCTGCGCGATCAGGCGCCCGGCGCCCCGCTGTGGCGGCTGGTCGACTTCCGGGACGAGGTCGCGGACCGGGAGCGCGCGGGCCTGGAGGCAGCCCTGGAGGCGGCCGGGCTGCTGGACGCGTGGGTGCGCCCCGACGGCGCGGCCCTGGCGGCGGACGGTCACGACGTACTCCTCGACGCGCGGACGGGTCCGGTCGACGGGCCATCGCTCGCCGACGTGCTGTGCCCGGCCGTTGACCACGGAGATGCCCAGGCGGCCCGAGTGGGTGAGGAGACCGTGGGCCGACTCCTCTCGGCGATCGGCCTGGGCGAGGTTGCCGGGAACGCGGAGGCGGGCGCCGGGCAAGGGGGCACCGAGCCGACAGCGGGCACGTGGGCTGCTCCTGACGGACGCTACCGCGTAGGCGTCCTCATCGGCCGCTGGGCGAAACCTGCGGCCGAGTACATTGGCGAGGGCGCCCGTGAAGCCGCGCGGCGCAGCCGTATCACCACCCTGCGTGCCGAACTCTCCCTTCTCCAGGGGGAGGCGGCATCCGAGGCCGTGCACGCGCAGGCTCTGGGGACCCGGCGCCGTACGCTCGACGCCGAACTGGCCGCGGTGCCCGACGACGGGCCGCTGACCCGGGCGCACGCCCGCGCGGCGGCCGCCGCCGACACCGCGTGCCGGGCCAGGTCCCGTCGTGAGGGACGGGCCGCAGACGCGCTGGCCGCAGCCGAGCGGTCGGAGCTGGCGAGCGCCGAGCTCCAGGAGGCCGCCGCCGATCTGGGGCTGCCCCCGGACCGGCCGGCGCTGGCCGTCGTACGGCAGGCCCTCGTCGAACTCGCGGCCGTCCTGGCCGCACTCTGGCCCGCCCTGCGAGAGCGGACCGAAGCGGCACGGCAGGCGCAGGAGGAGCGTGAGGAAGCCGGCCGGGCAGGGGAGCGTACCGCCGAACTCGCTCTGCGTGCAGAGGAGGCCGCCCGCGAGGCGGCAGCCGCGGACGAGCGGCTCGCCACGCTGCGCTCGACCGTGGGCGCGGCCGTGGCCGAGCTGGAACGGCGGCTGGCGGAGACCGCGGAGGCCCTGCGCGGCTGCGCTGCCGATCGGCGGTCGTCCCAGGACCGTCGCACGGAGGCGGACCGGCGGGCCAACCGGGCCGAAGGCGGGATCGTACAGCTGGAGAAGGCCGTCACCGAGGCTGCCTCCGCGCGCTCCGAGGCCATCGCCGCGCTCCAGCGCTTCACCGCCACCGGGCTGATCACGGTCGCACTTCCCGAACTCGCCGTACCGGCCGCCGCCGACGGCCCGTGGGCGGCCACCCCGGCCATCGCCCTCGCCCGTTCCCTCGAAGCGGAACTGTCGACGACGGACGACTCGGACGGTGCTTGGGAGCGCGTACAGCGGCGTCTGAGCGAAGAGCTCAAAACCCTGCAGGACGCGCTGTCCCGGCACGGCCATACTGCCTCGGCCCGGATGGTCGAGGACGGGATGGTCGTCGACATCGTCTACCAGGGCCGCGAGCGCGCCGTACCCGAACTCGCCGAGGCACTGGCGGTCGAGGTCGGCGAACTCACCCGCATCCTCTCCGCGAACGAACGCGAAATCCTCGAAACCCACCTCATCACCGAGGTCGCGGGCACCCTTCAGGAACTGATCGCCACCGCCGAACGGCAAGTCCTCGCCATGAACGCCGAGCTGGAGGACCGTCCGACCTCAACCGGCATGACCCTGCGCCTGGTGTGGCGGGCCTCCCGCAAGGCACCCGCCGGCCTTGCCCAGGCCCGTGGCCGACTGCTCCAGACCGCCGACGCCTGGACGCCCGAGGACCGGGCCGCGGTCGGGGAGTTCCTGCAGACGCAGATCGCCCGCCAGCAGACCGAGGACGCGGCCGGCAGCTGGCTGGAACACCTCACGGCGGCGCTCGACTACCGCTCCTGGCACGAGTTCGCCGTCGAGCGGCAGCAACACGGTCGCTGGGTACCCGCCACCGGTCCTGCCTCTGGAGGCGAACGCGTCCTGGCGGTCTCCGTACCCCTGTTCGCCGCGGCCTCCTCGCACTACGCGAGCGCGGCCAGCCCGTACGCACCACGACTCGTCACCCTGGACGAGGCGTTCGCCGGCGTCGACGACGACTCGCGCGCCAAGTGCCTCGGCCTCCTGCACGCCTTCGACCTGGATGTGGTCATGACCAGCGAACGGGAATGGGCCTGCTATCCGCAGGTACCGGGCATCGCCATCGCCCAGCTGTCCCGCGTCGACGAGGTGGCCGCCGTTCTGGTCACCCGCTGGGAATGGGACGGCACGGCTCGTACCCGTCACGAGGACCCGGTGCGCACGCCGGACCCGGAGCCCCTGTGGACGTGAACAGGACTCCGATCGACGAAGCCCGCCTGCGCCGCCTCCTCGGCGGGCCCGATCTGGCCTGGCTGCTGGCGCGCGTACGCCGCCGGCTGGAGCGCGGGCAGTCCCTCACCGGACCCGTCTCCCTGGCCGCGCCGACCCCAGCCCAACGGGCCGCGGCCGAGCGGCTGCTGGGCCGGTCCCCGGGTGGCGGCAGGGCGCTGACGGTCCGGCTCGACGCCGTGGACGCCGTACTGGTCAGATCGGGTATCAGCCCCGAGGGCCTGAGGGCGGCCGTGGCGACGCTCACCGGGCCCGTCGTCCCTCTCGAAGAGGTCCGCCGGACCGAGGACCAGGCCTGGGCGGAGGCCTACGCTCCCCTCACCGCGCTCGCCGGAGAGGTTCCGTCCCTCGCGGAATGGGCCGGCCGGGTGCGCGAAGACGGCCTTGTGCGGCGTCTCGCCCGTACGCCCGAGGTCGCCCGACCGCTGCTCGATCAGGCGGCCCGTGTCCTGCGGGAACTGCCCGCCGAGCCGCCGCGCTCCCTGTCCGTGTTCGCCGCGGACATCCTGGGCAGCGCCCACGCACTGGACGACGGGACACCCCCGGCGACGCTCTGCCTCTCCGGCATCCGTGCCCTCACCGGACATCCGGACGGGGCGGGCGCTGCCTGGCGACGGGCCGCCTGGGCCTCCGCCGGCCTGCTCCGTGACGACGTCTCCTCCACGGTCCTCACCCTCAACCTCCGGGGGACCCCCGCTCTGGACTGGATGGCCGATGTGGGGGAGCCGTGCGTACTCACCCTTCGCCAGCTCGCCCACCGTCCGCCCCCGACCACGCCGCCGGTGGTCCACATCTGTGAGAATCCCGCCGTCCTGTCGGCCGCGGCTGACACCTACGGCCCGGACGCCCTCCCGCTGGTCTGCCTCCAGGGCCAGCCGTCGGCTGCTGCCCTGGCCCTCCTGGCACACCTCCACGAGCTCGGTGCCGCACTCCGCTACCACGGCGACTTCGACTGGGGCGGCCTGCGCATTGCCACGACGCTGCACCAGCACGTGCCGTGGCAGCCATGGCGCTACACAGCCGACGAATACCGTGCGGCGGTAGCCGCTGCCAGCCCCGCTCCCCCGCCGCTGGCCGGGATGGCGGCCCTGTCGCCTTGGGATCCGGATCTGGCGACTGCCCTCGCTGAGCACGGTGTGCGTATAGAGGAGGAGGCTGTTCTGGACTCGTTACTGGCAGACCTTGAGTAGGACGTGCGGTCGGTGAGACACGCGACGTGCCGAGACCCGGGGCGGCCGGGGCCGACACCAGGACTGGTGACGCTCGTTTGACGCACGGACCCTCACGAGGGGCTGCGAATGGCGATCCATATGGCCTTTGAACTGCTGCTTTACTCCCTAACCCCCCGATTCGCACCTGCTCCCGATGACCCACCACGTCGAGTGCGTGGCGATCCCTGAGCCTGCCGAAAAGGGTCGCTGACCTGCGACTTTGCCGGGTGTTCATTATGTGCGTTACGTGCGTTACGGGCGATATCTTGACGCATATCTGACGCACGTGACGCACGTTTGACGCACGAACGGCTCGTTCCCTGATGGGCCGTCACGTTCGGTTTCAGGCTGCTGGGCGGACGCTCGCCTGTGTGGAGGTGCCCCCCGTGATGGGGTGCTGAGGCTGGCTGCCGCGGGGCTGGCCGGCCCCGCCCCGCAGTTTCTTGGCCGTAACGTTCCGTGACGCTCGGTGGGTGTGGGGCGAACGCCGCGTTCAGATGCGTAGGGGCTCCCGTGTCCGAGGGGGGTTCGGGCCGTTGTCGTGCTGTGCGGGAGGGGTCTGTAGCGACGTGGGGGTGCCGTGGCGTTCGAGAGATCGGCGGTCGTGCGGAACCGGCGGTTCAACGGCATGCTCCGAAGTGGCCCCGCATCGGGCCGGCGGAGGTTCACGGAAGTTGGGCCAGAGCCGGAACTCGTGAACATCACACGTTGCTCCGCTGTCAAAAGCTGTCCGGACCGCCTCGCCGAGGAGTGGGGGTCCCCGCAACTCATACGCCGACCCCGCTCCTGCTCCGTGCCTTCTCGAACTCGGACACCGGGTCGCCTCCGACGCTCCAGGGCCAGGCCGTGACGATACTGTTGATCGCCTCGAAGACCGGGCGGGCCTCGCCGCGCCGCTCGGCGGCCATCAGTGCGTAGGCCAGCAGGTTCAGGTCGGCGAGGGTTGCCGCGTGGTGGAAGAACCCGGGCTGGGCCCAGGTGTGAGCCGCACGGTCGAGGGCCTGAGCGGCCGATGCGCGGGACCAGTGGTTGCGTGCCATCAGCGCCTCGACTCCGCCCCGGGCGAGGACGGAGTGGTACTGCAGAACCTGGGCGGTGAGCTCGGTGGCCGCGCAGGGCGCGTTCGTGGGTATACGGGCGCGGATCGCGTCGACGAAGTCCAGTACCTGGCTGCGTGATCCCATCTCCTCCGGCCCCAGATAGCGCAGCATGCTCAGATACGCCTCGCGGTTCCAGCGGTCGCGGGCCAGCACCTCGTTCCACAGGCCGAACACCTCCGGCTGACTGCGGCGCTCCAGCCGCGAGAGCCCCAGCATGACCACCCAGGGAGTGGGGTCCTCCGGCGCTAGTTCGGCGGCGCGTAGGCAGCCGTCGGCGATGCCGGCCGCGTCCTCCAGGCGTCCCCGGGAGTGTCCGCGTTCGAGCTGCGCCCAAGCGGAGAGGACGAGCGCGGTCGCGTTGCGCGGCTCACGAGAGGCCCAGGCGCGGGGCCCGTGCGATTCGGACAGGCGGTACGCCAGCACGGAGAGCTGATGGGTGCGGCGGTCCCAGTCGGCCCGGCTCTGGTTCAGGAGACGGGATATCTGGGCCATGTACAGGTCTGTCGTCCCGATCGCGCCCGTATTCGGCGTCGCTTGGAGGGACTTCAGCAGCCGGCCGAGAGCAGCGTCGTCGAGTTCCAGGGCAATACGCGCCCGTCTGCGGCGACTTGAGAGAAATGGCATGCACGGAGGCTAGAGGTTACGAGCCGCGACGCAAGGCCTGCGCTGAGATCGTTACCGATTACACCCTGCAATCTATGAGTTACTCGTCGGTATTTTGAGGCGGGCGCCCCCGAATCTCAGGCGGCCGGAAACGGGTGAGCATGCCGGTGATGGTGGCGGCGCCGCCGCATTGATCCGCATGGCGCATCCGGTGGTCAGTGCATCCACTGGGCCTCGGTGGTGTCCGCGCGGGCGGCCGGGTCGCGGACCAGGGAAGGGGGAGCTGGCCGACTGCCGTCAGTCCCTCGGGAGACGGGGGAGGCGTGACGCCGCCATGCCTCGAAGGCATGGTAATCAACCCTTCCAAGTATTTGAGGCTATGGCTGATGGGTCGCATTCTTATTTCACCGGAACTCTTGGTTATCGGAGACCGAATCTCCGTCGACTTCTCCGGGTAAAATGCATCCTTCGATTGGCTGGTGTTCCCGCATGGCCCGCCCCCTGCCCCTGATCCTCGCCCAGGCGCCCGGTCGCCCGGCCGACGACCTCGCAGGCTTTACCGCCGACGTGGAGCGGCGCGTGAAACTGCGCGCACCTGGCGCCCTCGTCGTCTACCCCGAACTGCACCTCGGCGAGAGCGCCCCCGGCGTCCCGGCGGACCCGGTGCAGGCGGCCGAGCCGCTCGACGGCAAACGCGATGCGGTCTTCGCCGAGCTGGCGGGGGATCTGGGCATCTGGTTGGTACCCGGCAGCGTCTACGAGCGAGGCACCGGCGACCGCGTGCACAACACGACACCGGTCTATTCGCCACAGGGTGAGCGCCTCGCCGCGTACCGCAAGATCTGCCCGTGGCGCCCGTACGAGACGACCGCACCCGGCAATCGGTTCGAGGTCGTCGACCTCGCCGGGGTCGGCCGCATCGGACTGTCCATCTGCTACGACACCTGGTTCCCGGAGATCTCCCGCCACCTGGCCTGGATGGGCGCCGAGCTGATCGTCAACGTGGTCCGTACGCCGACGAGCGACCGCGCACAAGAAGTCGTCCTCAACCGCGCCAACGCCATCGCCAATCAGGTCTTCGTCGCCAGCGTCAATTCCGCTGCCCCCTCCGGGATCGGCCGCAGCCTCGTCATCGATCCCCAGGGCACGGTACGCGCCGAAACCGTCGATGCCGGCGACTCCACACTCACCGACGTCATCGACCTCGACGAGGTCAGCAACGTCCGCCGCTACGGCACCGCCGGCCTCAACCGGATCTGGGACCAGTTCCGCCCCGGCGACCCCGCGCTCGAACTCCCGCTGTACGGGGGCCGCATCGACCCCGCCACCTGGAATGCCGCCCCCGCCACCGAGGAGCCCCCACGATGAACAGCGAGACCACCGGAAACAGCATGAGACTGAAGGGCGACCTGAGCCTCTTCTCCGTCGTCCTGTTCGGCCTGGCGTACATCTCCCCTGGCATCGTCGTCACCATGTTCGGCGTGGTCGCCGCCACCAGTGGCGGCGTGGCCCCGACGGCGTTCGCCGTCGCCACCCTCGCGATGCTGCTCACAGGGCTCAGTTACGCGAAGATGGCACGCGCCGTGCCCGGCGCGGGATCGGTCTACACCTACGCCCGTAAGATGCTCGACAGCCGCATCGGTTTCCTGTCCGGCTGGGCGATGCTGCTCGACTACTTCTTCATCCCGATGGTCGGCTGGCTGATCACGGCGATCTACTTCAACGCCCAGTTCCCTGACATACCCAAGTGGGTCTGGCTGATCGTCTCGGTGGGCATCACCACCGCCATCAACGTCTTCGGCATGAAGCTCGCGGACCGCGTCAACAAGGTCCTGATGTTCATTGCTCTGGGGTCGCTGGTCCTCTTCGCCACTCTGTGTGTCGTCTTCCTTGGCAAACAGGGCTCGTCCGCCCCCGCCACGGATGCTCTGTGGAACTCCGGCACTTCGATCGGCGCGGTCACTGCGGCCGCTGCTATCGCCGCGTACTCCTTCCTCGGCTTCGACGCCGTCTCCACACTGGGCGAGGAGGCCAGGGGCGGGGCGAGGACGATCGGCCGCGGCATCATCGGCTGTGTCATCGCAGCCGGAGCGATTTTCATCGTGCTGTCCTTCGTGATGCAGCTGGTTCACCCCGGCGCGACGTTCGTCGACGTCGACGCGGCCGCCTACCACCTGAAGGTCCAGGTCGGCGGCCAGACGTACGCCGAGATGATCAACTTCGTCACCATCGCCGGATCCATCGCCTCCTGTATCGCCCTGCAGGCCTCCGCCGCCCGCCTCATGTACGTCATGGGACGTGACGGCGCACTGCCCAAGCCGATCTTCGGCAAACTGTCGGGGAAGACCGGCACGCCCGTCTTGAACCTGTTGCTGACCGCGGTCGCTGGTGTCATCGCCATGAAGCTCGACCTGACCACGGCCACCTCGTTCATCAACTTCGGTGCTTTCCTCGGATTCGCCCTGGTCAACGTCTGCGTGATCGCCCACCTGGTCCGGGAGCGCAGGCGCGGCCACACCCACAACCTCTTCTCGTATCTGGTGATGCCGGCCATCGGCGTCGTCGTTTCCCTCTACCTGCTCACGAGGCTTGATCACGTCGCACTCCAGATCGGTGGCGTCTGGCTGGCGATCGGTGTCGTCTACCTGGCCGTCCTGACCAAGGGCTTCCGCCGGCCCGCACCGGAGATGACCTTCGACGACGACACCGCGGTCACGGACAGAGCCCCCGTGTAGCGATCCCCTCCCGATGCGAGGAGACGACGATGCCCACGACAACTGCTGAACTGGTGCATGACCGGGCCCTCGGAGACCTGCTGATCCAGCGTGATGTGGTGCTCGACGGACTCGAGGCTCCGCACCACGCCGCCCGTACCGTCCTGGCCGACGTCCTGGACGGCAAGGCGGAGGACCAGCTCTTCGACGCCATGCTGGTGGCCAGCGAACTCATCGCCAACGCCATCCAGCACAGCAGCGGTGCGGTCCTCATCAGGGTTGAGGCCTACGAGTTCGGTGCGGCATTGGGCGTCGCCGACCGCGGGGCGGACATCACCGCCGTCCCCGTCCGGCCTTCGAACTCGTCTGTTGACGAGGGGACGGTGGCTGCAAGTGGGCGCGGCCTGTTCATCGTGGACAGTCTCGCCAGTGCCTGGTCGGTCGAGGAGACCGAGAACGGAAAGATCGTCATCGCCGTACTCGCCCTCGCGGCAGGCCCTCGTAGATGACCACACTCCGCTCCACACGACCGCTACTCGGTCACCGCGATCCACCAGATGTCGACGGCATCGGCTGCGGGTCGCTGGCCTCGCAGTCCTGGGCACCGCCCTGGCCGCCACGGATGGCCGCGCGTTCTCCTGCGGGAAATGGGGGGAGGAAGGAGGTCCGGGGCGCCGCCGCCCTCCCGTCTGCGGGGAGGGCGGTAGCGGGGTTTCAGGTGCGGAGCTGGAGCTGCTCGATCACCGTGGCGAGGTGGTCGCGTTCCTTGGCGTCCAGGCCGCGCAGCGGCAGCGGGAGGTTACGGTGGGCGGTCAGGCCCAGTTGGGCTGCGGCCGCTGCGACGACGCGCAGGGAGCCTCCGTGCTGGACGAACAGGTCCCACAGGGGTTGCAGCCGCTTCGACTCCTGTTCGGCCTGCTCGTGCCGGCCGGCCTGTGCCGCGCGGGTGAGGGCGAGGGCCGCTGCTGGGAAGGTGCCGCCGATCACCGAGTACCAGGCGTCGCATCCCGCGTTCAGCCCCCGGGCCGCGGCGGCGTCTCCGCTGATGCCCACGGTCACCGTCTCGGGCAGGAACCGACGCAGGTGCTCGACACGGGCACGGGCGTCTGCTGGATCGGCGGGGAGGGCGGGGATCTTGATGGAGGCGACCTGCGGCAGGCAGGCCAGGCGGGTGTACAGCTCGTCGGTGAAGGTGAAGTGAGTGGTGCGGGGGTTGTCGTAGATCACCAGCGGGACCGACAGGTTCGCGGTGACTTCCTCGAACAGGCCGAAGACGTCCTCGTCGGTCAGCGGCTGGTAGGACACCGGCGCCAGCAGGACGCCGGAGGCCCCGGCGTCCTGCGCGTCCTCGGCGGCCTGGAGGACCTGGCGGGTGCGCAGGGCCCCGATGCCGACGATGACCGGCACGCCGTCGGCGTGCTCGACCGCGAGGCGGGCGACGCGGGCGCGTTCCTCGCGGGTGAGGTAGGAGTAGGAGCCGGTGGAGCCCAGGGCGCCGATGGAGTCGACGCCGGCGGCGGCGAGCCTGTGGACCAGCGCGGCGTACGCCTTCTCGTCGACGCTGCCGTTGCCGGGGATGGGAGTGAGCGGGAAGGCGCTCAGACCGGTGAACAAGGCGGGCCTCCAAGGGGCGGACCTTCAGCGGCGGCGGACCGTGGCCCCGCCGGCATGCCGCTGTGCGGACAGACGGGCGGTCAGACGGTGGTGTCGGGGTGTGCCGGGCTGAGGTAGTGGACGGTGCTCGTGTCGCAGTGCGGCTGCAGGAGGGTCCGCAGATCGCCGGCCGCGGTCTTGAGCAGATGACCGTCGCGGGTGGCGGCGACGGTCTCTAGGACGAAGGCGACGTGGGTGGAGTCCTCGGTGACGCGGGTGCGGTGGGCGTCGCGGTGGTTCCAGTGCCGGGTGAGCACGTCGGTGGTGTCGGTGTAGACGACCTCGCCGGGCTTGGGGTTCTCGACGGTGCCGGGTTCGCCGAGCGGGGTGAAGGTCTCGCTGCCGTCGGCGTGGCGGATCTCGACGTCACCGGTGACGTGGTCGAGGTCGAAGGCGCCGGCGGGCAGGCCGTGGCGGACGGAGACTGCGTTGTAGGAGTCGACGGCCGGGTTGATCCGGGGCAGGGCGCCCTTCTTCGCCAGGCGGCGGCCCAGGGCGTCGACGCTGGGCCGGATGCGGCGGGGGTTGGTGCCGAAGTCGCGGTAGACGGCATGCCACGCCTCGATGCGCGGGTCGTTCTCGTCGGCCGGGGCCCAGGCGCCGTCCGCGAGCTGGATCTCCAGCTCCTCCAGCGCGGCGGTAGTGGCCGGCCATGACTCGTGGCCGCGCAGGCCGGTGGCGGTGACAACGGCGATGAGGGTGTCGGGGAAGGCATCGGCGACGTTGGGGGAGATACGGAAGAAGGTCATCGGTGGTCCGTTCCGGAGGTAGTGCGCGGGAGGTTTCGAGTGCGGGGCTGTCGGGGGCGGATGCGGTCCGCAGGCCGTCGAGCGGGGGCAGGCCACCCGATCCGAGGCCGCGCGCGGAGTGCGGGCGGGACCGTTGGTGATGGTGGCCCGGCAGGTGAACTGTGCGGCCGCGCTGATCGCCCCCGTACGCGGCGGGCGGGCGATCACGCTTGGCGAGCCGGCACCGCGGGGGAAGGCGGGGACGGTGAGCGTGACGTCCAGGGCAGCCTTGACCGCTTTCCAGGCGGGGTTGTGCCAGGTGAAGTGGAGCAGCAGGGTGTCGTCCGGGGTGAAGTGATCGGGCACGGGTGCCTGCCCTGGAAGGCTGTAGACGCTGAGGGCGCCGAAGCCGTGGCCGCCTGCGGTCCAGTTCTGCTACTCGGCGGTGCCCAGGGCTGGATGACCATGCGTGGGTCCTTCCAGAGGGCGGCGGCGGGACGGTCAGGTGAGGGCGAGGAGGCTGACGGCGACGGCGGCGGTGCCCAGGCCGATCAGCTGGCCGCGGTGGATGCGTTCGGCCAGGACGCTGCGGGCGAGCAGGACGGTGCCGGCCGGGTACAGGGCGGTGATCACGGCGACGACGGCGAGGTCGCCGTTGCGGGAGGCGAGCAGGAACAGCAGGTTGGCCACCGAGTCCAGCACGCCGGCCGTCGCCGAGATCGCGTACGCGGGCTTCTCCGGGCCCAGCCGCCGGAACATCACTCCGGCGGCGGCCAGGGTGACGGCGGAGGAGACGGCGCGGCCGACGATCAGTGGGCCCACCCCGCTGTCGGAGGGGGTCTGGTGCAGGAAGACCAGCTGCAGGGCGATCGCGGCCCCGGCGCCGAGGGCCAGCAGCAGCGCGGTGCGCGACGGCCGGGCCGACTTCGCGCCGTGTCCGGCGCTGACCAGCACCACGGCGGCCAGGGCCAGCGGCAGGCCGATCAGCCCGGCCGGACCCAGGTGCTCGCCCTGCAGCAGGCCGACGCCCACCGGCAGCATCGCCGAGACCAGCGCGGTGATCGGGGACAGCACGTTCATCGGGCCGATCGCCAGGGTCTTGTAGAGCAGGGCGAAGGCGGCGGTCGACGCGACGCCGGAGGCCGCGCCCCAGGCGAGGGTGGCGGTAGCGAAAGAGGCGCCGAGGAAGGGCCACAGCAGCAGTTCGACGGTGAGCGAGGCCGGCGCTGCGATCATCACCGTCCGCAGGACGTGGGCCTTGCGGGCGCCCAGGCCGCCGAGGAAGTCGGCGCACCCATAGGCCAGGGAACTGCCCAGGGCCAGCAGAAGAGCGATCACGGTACGTACATCCCTTACTATCAATGGAACGACTACACCGTACAACGCACCGACCGTAGGTCGTCAACCGAACGACCGCACGGTGCAGTGTACCGACCTGCTGCTGGAGGGATCTACCGATGGCCGAGACCGAGGCGGCGCTGCGGACACTCGCGCACAACGTCCGCACGGCCCGCACCCGCGCGGGTCTGTCCCTGGATGAACTCGGCCGCCGCGCCAAGGTCAGCAAGGGCGCCCTGGTCGGCCTGGAGAAAGCCCAGGGCAACCCCAACTTCGCCACCCTGGTCCGCCTCGCCGACACCCTCGGCATCTCGGTCTCGGCCCTGATGGAAGGCGGCCCCGAACAGCGCGTGCGCGTGGTGAGCGCCGACGCCGTCATGCCCCTGTGGAAGGGTGAGCGCGGCAGCGAAGCCCGGCTGATGCTGACCACCGGCGGCCCGGCACCCACCGAGGTCTGGCGCTGGACCTTGGAACCCGGCGAGGAGTACCCCAGCCATCCCCACCAGGCCGGCGTGACCGAAACCGTCAGCGTCATCACCGGGGAGATGGCCCTCGTCGTCGACGGTACCGAATACCCCGTCACCGCAGGGCAGACCGCCACCTTCGACGCCGACACCACCCATGCTTACCGCGGCACAGGCACCGAGACCTGCCACCTGATCATGACTGTCCATCTGCCCCCGGGCCCCGCGTAGCCGACAGCCTGCGCGGCCGTGAGTGCGCCATGGACGCTCTCGTGGTCGCGGTGGCGCTCCGCTCCCCGGCGCCCGTACGGGAACTGACCTCTGACCGCGACGACTGGTCGACCCTGCGCGGCGGCCGCGCACGGATCAGGGATGCCTCAGCTCGGCAGCCGCCCCTTGACGGGATGTGTCGGCGGACGCGGACAGTGGCGTCGTGCGCCGGGTAGGAGAAAGGTGTGGTTGGCCACGCCTCCTGGCGGGGCCAACCACGGTGTCCGGGATACCGGTTGCGAAGGCGGGGTGCCGAGCGGGTCGTGCCAGTGCGCAGACGCCTCCGCCACCGTCTCAGCCCATGGGAGCGAGCTTGTTGGACTCGGCCACCGCCGCGTTCCAGGAGAATTCGTTGTTGTCGCTGAAGTAGTAGTACGTGGAGCCGTTGGGCATCATCGCGATGGTGATGCCTCCGTATCCGGACATGAACGGCACGTGGAACGGCTGGGTGTAGGCGGGGTTGTCCGCGGACGTGAACTCCTGTCCCCAGAAACCGTTCTGGTAGCGCATCGGTGCGCTGCCTGTGGTGGTGGCGCCGCGTTGTGACGGGTTCCGCTGCATGGAGTCGGCCAGCAGGCCCGGGTGCAGCACCTGGGTGCCGGCCACCGCGCCGGCGTCGTTGTTCAGGAACTTGGCGAACTTGGCGACATCGTCCTTGGTCCAGAACATCCCGTACCCGCCGAAGGGGACGCCGTCCGCGCTGTTGTCCGTACGGGAGGAGACGCGGGCGTCCGGGCTGATGCCGATCGGGGTGAGGACCTCGTCGCGGAGCATGTCGAACAGGTCGGCGCCGGAACCCGCCCGTTTCTGGAGGTAGTTGTTCATGGCGCGGGCTGCCAGGAAGGTGTCGGAGGTGTGGTAGACCCACTTGCTGCCCGGGGTGGTCTTGCGGCGGAAGGACAGCGCCTTGCCCATCTTGGTGGCGTAGGGCTCGGCGAGGAAGAAGTCGGTCATGGTGCTGCCCGCCTCGTCGACCTCGAAGCCCGCCGAGGTGTAGTTGCCGGTGGTCATGTCCAGGGCGTTGTCGACGGTGACATTCGACCAGGCACTCTTCCCGGCGGTTTCCGGTATCAGGTCGGACAGGCGCTGGTCCGCGACTCCGGTGCCGTAGCGCTGGGCGAGCCGGAGCAGGGCGGTACCGGCGAAGGCGGACTTGGCGGTGGAGTAGGAGGGCAGCAGCATCTCCCCGCAGAACGCGTACTGGCCCTGCCTGGTCTGGCAGCCACCGACGTAGTTCACACCGTCGTAGAAGAAGCCGTAGGTGCTCAGCGAGGTGGGGGTGATCCCCGCGCCGAACTTCGAGGTGTCCACGCCGGAGCCGGGGTGATCGGTGGCGAGCTGCGCGATGGGCTTGGTGGGCAGCCGACCGGCGACCTCGGCCGCGTAGGCGTCGCGCGCGGCTTCGCCGCCGGGGACGGCGCCCGGCTGGTAGGTGGCGGCCACCTGGCCCCACATGTCGAACTGGTGGTAGGCGCAGGTTTCCGCGGTGATCTGGTAGCGGACCTGGGAGACGGAGGACGCGTCGAAGAGGAAGGAGAGCACCCCGTTGTGCACGCAGTTGGCGTTCCGCTCGACCAGGGCGAAGGGCAGCGCGGCGCGCGTGCGGCCGCCGTCGCCGTCCTCCTGCCAGGCCCGGCCGGCTCCCACGGCGAGGTTCCAGGAGGCGTTCCCGGTGTAGCGCAGCCCGCGCACGATGGGGATGAGGTGGCTGCCGTTCTGCACGAGGGCGGCGCTGAACGGGGGGAGGTGCTTGGTGGCCTCGGTGCCGGAGTAGCCGTAGGGGTCCTTCAGCTTGCGGTAGCCGCCGGCTGTGGCGGTGCCGTTGAGGGTCAGCGTGCCCTCGAAGGTGTGCGCGGGCGGGGCCGCCTCGGCGGGCAGAACGAACGCGCTGTCGGCGACTGTGTCGGTGGGGGTGGCGCTGGAGAGCTGAGCCGCGGTGAGAACCGTACGGGGCACGGCGCCGCTGCCGGTCAGCGGGTCGCCCGGTACCGGGGGCGCGCTCTCGGCGACCGCGGGGGACGGAGCGGTGAGCATGCCGGTGAGGAGTGCGGTGAGCAGTGCCGTGGCCGTCGCGAGACATCGCATTCCGCGCGGGCGGCGGGTGGGCGGACGGGAGGTCATGGCTGTCCCTCTTTCGGGCGGGGTCTGTTGTTGCGGCATGGTGGGTGCGTGCGGCGAGAGCTGTCCAATGCCTGTCAGGACTGGCCACGGTGTCTGAAAAGCATCGGGGCAGGTGCTCCGGCGGAGTGCGACGCGTCGTCATGGTCGGTGGACGGCAAACCAGGTCTGCGTGAACGTGCCGAGAACGCCACAGCCGACCTGCCACCCTGGTCGGACGCCGCTCACATCGCCCGCTCCGGACGTCCGGGCAGGGCCACGCCCGCCTATGGGGTCGCCGAGCGGCTCGGGCCGCCGGCCGTAGGCGTCTTCGACGAGCTCGCGCACCGGAGCGCGTGCCTGACTCCGTGGATCAGGTCGGGCGAGGGGTCTGCGCGCAGCGCGCCGTGTTCCGGTCGGGCCGGCTCCCCTGTCGTGGGCCGGACCGGACACCGTCCCGGGCGGCCGCGACTCCCGGACGGCTTTCGTGGCCGACCGGCCCGGTTCCGGCCGGTTCAGCTCCCCGCTGCGTCCGGCCCGTACTGCTCGACGCAGAAGCGGGCCAGGCCGGTGGCGAAGGACTCGATGGTGCGCAGCGCGTAGTGGCCGGCGTCCCAGGCCGCGTGCAGCCGGATGTGCAGGGGCTCCCCGTGCTGGTCGATGATCAGCAGGGGGTGCAGCCCGAAGCGGGGGTCGTCGGAGACGACGGCGATGCCGTGTCCCGAGGCCGTCATCGCCTGGGCGACCTGCGGGGTGTCGCACTCCAGGACGATGTCGAGGTAGCTGCCCGCGTCCTGTACCGCCTGGTCCAGGATGCGGCGGGTGCCGTGCGCGAGGGTGAGGACGATCAGCGGCTCACCGGTCAGCTCCTGGATGGTGATCCGGTCCCGGTCTGCCCAGGGGTGCGAGGGCGGCACGTAGGCCCACACGGGCAGCCGGGCCACGGGGAGCCCCGCGTAGCGGCTGCGCGGCGGGGCTGAGGAGATCGCCACGTCGGCGCCCCGGGTGAGGGCTTGGTAGGCGCGTACCGGGCTCTCCGCCTGCACCGTGACCAGGGGGTCCTCCGGACCCCAGGTGGCCAGGAACGGGGCGATCACGTCGGTGATGGTGGTGGCGGGGGCCGCCACGGTGATCCGCATCGCCCGCCCGGACGCCAGCGAGCCGGCGGCGGCGAGGGCGGTGTCGGCGCGGGTCACCAGGTCCCGGGCGAGGGGCAGGAAACGGCGGCCGGCCGCCGTGAGTTCCATCCGCTTGCCCGTGCGGTCGAACAGTGTCACTCCCAGGGACGTCTCGAGTCCGCGCAGTTGGCGGGAGAGCGAGGGCTGGGCGATATGGACCTCGGCCGCCGCCCTGGTCACCGAGCCGCTTTCGACGACCGCCAGGAAATAGCGCAGCACCCTGAGCTCCATAGCGAACCTCCTGCCCATGCCTCGCAGGCATGAAAGTCAACCCAATCAAGTATTGGAGGGTTATAGCTCACCGGGCCCATTGTTGTCTCACTTTGAACAGCCGGCGAATGCGCCTTCCCCGAGGAGCGAACTCATGGCCACGCCCCGAAGAACCCCTGCCGCCGCCGCTCTGGTGGCCTGCGGTCTGCTCGTGTCTGCCTGTACCGGTACCGACAGCGGTACCGACAGCGCCGGTCAGATCCTCAATGTGGCAACCACTGCCGAGGTCACGACCTGGAATCCGGTGAAGTCCTTCTCCACCGAGGTCTACTACCTCAGCAACGTCTACGAGCCGCTGCTGTGGATGAACCCGCCCGGCTCGAAGGAACGCTTCCGCCCCGCCCTCGCCGAGCGCTGGGAGTCCTCCGCCGACGCCAGGACGTGGACCTTCCATCTGCGCGAGGGGGTCACCTTCCACGACGGCGAGCCGATGAACGCCGCGGCGGTCAAGGCGTCCCTGGAAGCCTCCGCCAAGGACGGCGGAGCTGCCTTCATCTGGTCGGCGCTGGACACCATCGAGACACCGGACGAGCACACGGTCGTGCTCAAGCTGAAGAGCGCCGCCCCGGTCGACATGATCGCCTCGTCCATGTACGGGGCGTGGATCGTCAGCCCCAAGGCCCTGACCAAGGGCGAGGACTACTTCGCCAAGGGCGTCGACGCAGGTACCGGCCCCTACCGGGTCTCGGAGTACCAGGCGAAGAAGAGGGTCGTCCTCAAGGCGTACGACAAGTACTGGGGCGGCTGGCAGGGCGAGCGCTACCGCACGGTCGTCGCCAGGATCACCGCCGAGCCGACCGCGCAGCAGCAGATGCTCGAGTCCGGACAGGTCGACTACGCCGGCTCGCTGCCCCTGGAGAACATCGCCCGGTTCAAGAAGGACAAGCGTCACACCGTCACCGAGTGTCCCACCTTCCAGAGCCACACGGCCTTCTTCAACACCACCAAGGGCCCGTTGAAGAACGTGAAGGTACGCCAGGCATTGGCGCAGGCCATTCCGTACGACGACATCGTCAAGGTGGGCACCGAAGGCTTCGGCGCCCGCGCTCGCGGCCCCGTACCGGCCGGCGCCTTCCCTCACGACGCGCAGCTGCCGCAGACGCCGTACGACCTGGAGGCGGCCCGTCGGCAGCTCACCGAGGCCGGATACGAGGGCGGCAAGGGCCTGAAGCTGACCCTCAGCTACGCGGCGGAGAACGCACAGCAGGCCAAGTACGCCCCGCTGATCAAGGACTCCTTCGCCAAGGTCGGCGTGACGGTCGAGCTGCAGCCGATCCTGTTCAACCAGCAGTGGGAGAAGGCCAAGGCGGACCCGGCCACGGCGCAGGACATCTTCCTGCTGATGTACTGGCCGACCTATTCCGACGCCGGCTCGGACAACCTGGTCTCGTTCTTCCGCAGCAGCGACAAGCCCTTCTTCAACCTCAGCTACTGGAAGGACGCCACGTACGACAAGCTCGTCGACGAGGCCGGCACCCACACCGCCACCGACCAGGACAAGGCCGCCGAGCTGTACGGCAAGGCGCAGCGCCGACTCCTTGAGCAGGCCCCCGGCGCGTTCCTCTACGACGTGCGCACCCCCGTCGTGATGAACAGCGAGGTCAAGGGCTTCGCGTGCAACCCGAACTACTCCTTCTCCATCCCCTTCCACCAGCTGAGCCACGGAGCCAGCTGATGCCGCGCTTCCTGCTGCGCCGGCTGCGCGGCTCCCTGCTCGTCCTGCTCGGGGTCAGCGCGATCACCTTCGTCCTCGCCCGAGTGATCCCCTCCAACCCCGCCCTCACCTATGTCGGCGCCAAGGCGACGCCTGAGGAGGTCGAACGGGTGACCCACGCCCTCGGCCTCGATCAGCCGCTGCCGGTCCAGTACCTGTCGTATCTGCGCAACGTGCTGACCGGGGACTGGGGCACCTCGATCGCCACCAAGCAGCCGGTCCTCGGTGAGCTCGGCGACCGGCTGCCCGCCACCCTCGAACTCGTCGGCGCCGCCATGGCGGTGGCGCTGGTGCTGGGCGTCACGCTCGGCTGCATAGCCGCGGTGCGGCCCGGCAGGCTGATCGACCAGGCGGTGCGGCTGCTGTCCATCGCGGGCGTCTCGGTGCCCGCCTTCTGGCTCGGGCTGCTGCTCCAGCTGCTGGTCTTCGGCCGCCTGGGACTGCTGCCGCCCACCGGACGCATCGACAGCGACCTGGAGTTCACCGCTCCGATCCACTCGATCACCGGACTGAACACGGTGGACGCGCTCCTCACCGGCAACGGCGCGGCGCTGGCCAGCGCCGCGGCGCACCTGATCCTGCCGGCCCTGACCCTGGCCGCCTACCCGCTCGGCGTCGTGGCCCGCATGACCCGCACCAGCATGCTGGAGGCGCTCCAGCAGGACCACATCCGCGTCGGCCGCGCCTACGGGGTCCCCGAACGCACCCTCGTCTGGGGCGTCGCCCTGCGCAACGCCCTCCCGCCCACCGTCACGGTGCTCGGTCTGACCGCCGCCTACGCCCTGACCGGCGCCTTCTTCGTCGAAGTGGTCTTCGACTGGCCGGGCCTCGGGCAGTACGCCGCCTCCGGCCTGCTGAGCCTGGACTACCCGGCGGTCATGGGCGTCACCCTCATCGGCGCCGTCGCCTACGTCCTCGTCAACCTCGCGGTGGATCTCGTCCACGCGCGCCTCGACCCGCGAGTGAGGCCGGCATGAGCCACAGCCCGCAGACCATTCCCCCGCGCAGCGCCCGCTTCACCGCCCTGCTCCGCGACCCGCTCGCCGTCATCGGCCTGGTGCTGCTCGTGGCCCTGGTCGCCGCCGCCGTGCTCAGCCCCTGGCTCGCCCCGCACCCGGATCAGGGCGCCGGATCCGCTGAGGTCGCCGCCCGCCACCTGCCACCCGGTGTCGACCACCTGCTCGGCACCGACAACCTCGGCCGCGACGTGCTCAGCCGCGTCATCTACGGCGCCCGGCCGGCGCTGACCGTACCGCTCCTCGTGGTCGGGCTCGCCGTGCTGGTGGGCGTACCGCTGGGGCTGATCGCAGGCTTCCGCGGCGGGCGCGTGGGCGAGGCGATCATGCGGTTGTGCGACATGTTCCTGGCCTTCCCGCCCCTGCTGCTCGCCATGGCGATCGTGGCCACCCTCGGCCCCGGCCTGGAGCACGCCGCCCTCGCGCTGGCCATCGCCTGGTGGCCCTGGTACACCCGGCTGGTCCAGGGCATCACCGCATCCATGCGTGAGCGGCCCTTCGTCGAGGGAGCGCGCGCCCTGGGGCTCAAGGACCGAGTCGTCATGGTCCGGCACATCCTGCGCAACGCCGTCTCACCGATCCTGGTGCAGGCCACCGTCGACATCGGCACGGTGATCCTGGCCGCAGGATCACTGGCCTTCCTCGGCCTGGGCACCCGCCCGCCGCAGGCGGACTGGGGCCTGATGGTGGCCGAGGCCCGCGGCGACCTCCAGACCCACTGGTGGGCGGCGCTCTTCCCGGGCCTGGCGATCCTCCTCACCGTGCTGGCCTTCAACCTCTTCGGCGACGCTCTGCGTGACGTGTTCGACCCGCGTACGGAAGCCCGCTCCGCCGCCGCACGACGCGGCCTTCGCACACTGGCCGGGCAGGCCGCCGCTCTGTTGCGGCGCCGGCCGGAGGGGAAGGTCACCGACGCGGTGAGCCCCCTGCCCGCCGGCAAGAATGAGACCGCGCCCGCCTCGGGCGAGCAGCCCGCAGACGGCCAGGCGGCACCCCTGCTGGAGATCTCCCGGCTGCGCGTCACCATCGGCGACGCCGCCGTCGTACGCGACGTCTCCCTCCAAGTGCGCGCGGGTGAGGTAGTGGGGGTGGTCGGCGAGAGCGGCTGCGGCAAGTCCCTGACCGCCCTCAGCGTCCTCGGCATGCTCCCCGCCGGAGCCGGAACCACCGGCGCCATCCGGCTCCAGGGCCAGGACCTGCGGGCCGCCGGCTTCCACACGGTCCGTGGCCGGAAGGTGGCCATGGTCTTCCAGAACCCCGCCGCCTCCTTCGACCCCGTCACACCGCTCGGCCGCCAACTCGCCCGGCTGGTACGCCTCCACCAGGGCGGCACCCGGACCGAAGCGGCCCAGGAGGTCAGCACAGCACTGACGGAAGTGGGCCTGGACGCCGAGCGCGTCACGCGCTCCTACCCCCACCAGCTCTCCGGCGGCATGCTGCAGCGCGTCATGATCGCCGCCGCTCTGCTGTGCCGGCCCGATCTGCTCATCGCCGACGAGCCGACCACCGCCCTGGACGTCACCGTCGCCAAGGAGATCCGCTCCCTGCTGCGCCGCCTGCAGGCCGAGCACGGCTTCGGAGTCCTGTACATCACCCACAACCTGGGCGAGGTCCGCGAACTGTGCACCCGGATGTACGTGCTCTACGCCGGGCAGGTCGTCGAATCAGGCCCGGTGACCGACGTACTGGACACCCCCGACCACCCCTACACCCGCGCCCTGCTCGCCGCCCTCCCCGACAGGGCCGCCCCCGGCAGAGCGCTGCCCGCCATCCCCGGCAGCGTGCCGGACCGCCCCGACCTGCTCACCGGCTGCCCCTTCGCCGACCGCTGTGCCCACACCACCGAGGCATGCACCGCCCCGCCGCCTCTCCACGCCGCCGGAGCGCGGGCCAGCGCCTGCCACCTCACCCAGCCGAAGGGAGTTCCCGCGTGATCCTCGACGTACGCCAGCTCGTCAAGACCTTCGGCTCGCACACCGCCGTCGCCGGCGTCGACCTCGCCATCACCGCAGGCGAAGTACACGCCCTGGTAGGTGAGTCGGGCTCGGGCAAGACCACCCTCGCACGCTGCGTGCTCGGCCTGATCCAGCCCACCTCCGGCACTGTCCACATCGCGGGCAGCCCGCTCACCGGGCTGCGCCGCAAGGAGCTGCGGCGGCTGCGCCACCAGGTACAGATCGTCTTCCAGAACCCATACGCCGCCCTCAACCCCCGGATGACCGTCCGGCAACTCATCGCCGAGCCCCTGCGCGAGGCCGGCCGCCCCGTGACCGACGCCGCCGCGGAACTCGAGCGCGTCGGCCTGCCCGCGACCGTTTTCACCCGCTACCCCCACCAGCTCTCCGGCGGCCAGTGCCAGCGCGTCGCCATCGCCCGCGCCCTCGCCGTCGGGCCCTCGCTGCTGGTGCTGGACGAACCCACCTCCGCCCTCGACGTCTCCGTCCAGGCCCAGATCCTCAACCTGCTGCTCGACCTGCGCGAGCACAGCGACCTCGCCTTCCTCCTCATCACCCACGACCTGGGCGTGGTCCGGCACATCGCCGACCGGGTCAGCGTCATGCTGCACGGCGAACTCGTCGAGACCGGGCCCACCGCCCAGGTCCTGGACTCCCCCCAGCACCCCTACACCCGCAGGCTGCTCGACGCCGTCCCCGGAATCCACCCACCGGACGTGACCCCGCCGAGCACACCCGCAGCCGCCACCGCACAAGGAGCCGTCCAGTGAGCCGAATCCTCGGCGTCGCCCTCGCCCAGGTCGCACCCGTGACCGGCGACCCCCAGGCGACCTTCGCGAAGTTCAGCCGCGAGGTGCGCTCCCTCAAGGCCCTCTCCCCGTCCATCGACCTGGTGGTCTTCCCCGAGCTGTACCTGAGCGCCTTCGGCAGCTTCGACGCCCGCCACCCGGCCGGCTACCTCGACCGCCTCGCCGAACCGATCCCGGGCCCCACCACCGACGCGGTGTGCCGGCTCGCGGTCGAAACCGGGCTGTGGATCGTCCCCGGCAGCATCCCGGAGCGGTCGGCCAAGGGCGTCCACAACACGGCCGTCGCCATCTCCCCGCAGGGTGAAGTGGTGGCCTCGTACCGCAAGATCTTCCCCTGGATGCCGTACGAGACCTCCGTGCCCGGCGACACCTACGTCACCTTCGACATCCCGCAGGTAGGCCGCTTCGGCCTGGCGATCTGCTACGACGGCTGGGTGCCGGAGATCTCCCGCACGCTCGCCTGGATGGGCGCCGAGGTCATCATCCAGCCCACCTACACCCGCACATCCGACCGCGAGCAGGAACTCGTTCTCGCTCGCGCCAACGCCATCACCAACCAGGTGTACGTTCTCAACCCGAACATCGGCGGGCTCTTCGGCACCGGCCGCAGCATCGCCACCGACCCCGAAGGCCGTGTGCTGGCCCAGGGCGGCGCAGGCGAGGAGTTCCTCACCTT
This sequence comes from Streptomyces sp. NPDC017246, assembly GCF_044331325.1. Classification (NCBI taxonomy): domain Bacteria; kingdom Bacillati; phylum Actinomycetota; class Actinomycetes; order Kitasatosporales; family Streptomycetaceae; genus Streptomyces; species Streptomyces sp. NPDC017246. The sequence goes on from NZ_JBIRMW010000010.1 coordinate 33,376, forward strand.
CCACCTCGACCTCGACCTCGTGGCCACCACCCGTGAACACGGCACCCTCGGCCTGAACCCCCTGTGGAAGCAACTGCGCGACTCCCCGCCCCCCTTCCCGCCTGCCAGCGAGGGCTACGACAAGGGCCAGATCATGACCGGCCTCGGCTCGCTGCATCCCGCCCGGGCCGGATCGACAGGAGCCTGAGACACCCAGCGGTCCCGCGGTCCCGACCGACAGCCCCGCGCCTGAGGCCCCTCTCCTTAGCGGGCGTCAGGTCTCCGCTGCCGAGCCCTTTCGGAGCCGCCCTTCAGACACCGCTCCAGCGGCCGGCAACTACTCACGAAGCGCGGCCGACTCTTGCGCCTGGGGCCGCCCCCTCGCTCCGCCGGGCCCGTCGCCTGCCCCCATGTGCCCGCCGACCTCCCCGGAGAACACCGTGCCCGACCACCCCGCCACCCCACACCACGCCGACCGGCTGCGCGAAGCAGCCGGCAAGCACCTGCTCCTGCACTTCGGCCAACACGCAAACCTGCGCAACGGTCAGGGAATCTTCCTGCCCGACCGGGCCGACGGCGTCTACGTCTACGACGCCGCCGGAACCCGCTATATCGACGCCCTGTCCGCTCTGTTCTCCGCACAGCTCGGCTACTCCTACGGCCCCGAGTTCGCCAAGACGGCCGAACAGCAACTCAACCGACTGCCGTTCAGCACCCTGTGGAACACCGCGCACCCCGCCGCCATCGAGCTGGCCGAGCGACTTGCCGCTCTGGCACCCGACGGCATCAACCGCGTGTTCTTCACCTCCGGCGGCTCGGAGTCCGTGGAGTCCGCGTGGAAACTCGCCCGCATGTACCACGTCGCCCAAGGCCAGCCCCAGCGCACCAAAGCCATCGCCCGCCGCACCGCCTACCACGGCCTGACCATGGGCGCCCTCGCCCTCACGGGAATCCCCGCGCTCAAGGAACCCTTCGGCGCGCCTGCCTTCGAGGTCACCCACGCACCCAACACCAACCGTTACCGCACCACCGACACCGACGAGGACGCGTTCACCCGGCGGCTGCTGGCCGAAACCGAAGCGGCGGTGCTGGAGGCCGGCCCGGAGAACGTGGCCATGCTCATCGCCGAACCCGTGCAGAACTCCGGAGGCTGCCTCACGCCTCCGGCGGGCTACTGGGCGGGGCTACGGGCGATGGCGGACAAGTACGGCTTCCTCCTGGTCGCGGACGAGGTCATCACCGGTTTCGGCCGCATCGGCGAATACTTCGCCGTGACCAAGTACGGTGCGGTCCCCGACATGATCACCACAGCCAAGGGCCTCACCTCGTCCTACGCGACGCTTGGCGCCGTCCTGGTGTCCGACGAGGTCTCCGCGCCCTTCTTCAAGGACGGCGTGACCCTTCTGCACGGGCTGACCTTCGCCGGGCATCCGGTCGCCGCCGCCACCGCCCTGACCAACCTCGACATCTTCGAACGAGACGGCGTCCTGGACAACGTCCGCGGCCTGACCGGTCACCTCCACAAGCGGCTCGCCGAACTGACCGAACTGAACATCGTGGGCGACGTACGCGGCGACGGCTTCTTCTGGGCGCTGGAGCTCGTCGCCGGAGCGGACGGCCGACGCTTCACCCCCGACCGCCAGAACGAACTCGTCAAGCAGTTCCTACCCGCACGCATGCGTGCCCTCGGACTCCTGGCCCGGGCGGACGACCGCGGCGACCCGGTCGTGCAGATCGCACCACCCCTGATCGCCACCCGCGACGAACTCGACCATGTCGTCGATCTGCTCGGCCAGGCCCTGGCTGATGCGGACCGCCATTTCCTCCACGCCCGCTGACCATCAGTACTCACGCCGCTCGTGCGGGACGGCTTCAAGCCAGGCGCCTCCCCTCTTCGGCTAGAGGATCGGCATCGTCGGGCGGTGCAGATCTGTTTCCGCAGGGGGCCACGAAGCCGTGAAGAGGGCGTGTTGGACGGCGGCAATTTGGAGACGGTCCCCGGCTACCCATACCTGGTGCGGAGGCTCCCGTTTCAAAGTTGCCCGCTCATCGCGGCCATGCCGCCAGGCGAGCGTTGCGCTGCGATCTGCCTACCGGGACAGCAAGGCGCGTAGGGCTTTGCCGCCGCTCGGTGCTGCGGTGACTTGGGTGGAGCGGGCGAGTCGGTTGACCATGGGCCACCCGAACCCTCCGGTGCCGCCGTTGAGGTCGGGGGTGCGCATGCGCGGGGCATGGGGACTGGTGTCGTGCCCGGCCACCTCGATGCCGTCCGGGCGGGCGGCCAGGTCGAGGGTGCAGTGCCGCCGCCGTGGCGCAAGGCGTTGGTGACGAGCTCCGAGACCACCAGGACCACGGTGTCGGCGGCCTCGGGCGCGGGCGCCGGCATGAACCCGTCGAGGAAGGTCCGGGCCCTGTCTCGCGCCCATGCGACGGAACCCGCGGGGTGGTCGATCGCGACGTCGACGGTCATCGTGTCCATCAGGTCCCCCTGGTCGCTGAACCACCCATGCCCGTTCTCCCCTCCCCGCCGCCTATGCCCCAGCAAGCGGCGGTTACCCCGGTGCGACCGCTCTGCGCCTCGCCTGCGTCACTGTTCGAGGCCGATTACCTCGTCGCTGGACACATAGAAATCTATATCGGCCGGAGTAGACATTGGGTAGTGGCGTCGCTATGGTTTCTCCCGTAGCCGAGAAGGACAGCAGGGCCTGGCAGAGACGAACTGCCGGCAGGCAGTACCAGCAGTGCAGGTAGTTGCAGTTCGCAGGACGGTGCGGCAGTGGAGTTTCGAAGCCAGGGAAGTTGCGGGACGGCGACGGGACTGACGGCCGGACCGGGTGGCCCGCAGTGATCAGGGGCCGCCGCAGCGGGACCGCGGTCATGGCAGGTGCGGTACCCGCGAGTGCAGTGCGCAGTACCCAGCAGTGAAGTCAGTGAGCGGTACCCCTGGTGAAGGCGTCGGCTGCGGACGCGCGCACCGGGAAGTTCGGCAGTGGGGTTCTAAGCCAGAGCAGACGCAGGACGGGCAACGGGGCTGGCTGCCGAAGAGTGGCGCTGCCACAGGCCACTGAGCAGGTCGCATCACCAGCAGTACCCGCAGGACGCAGTATCCCGTAGTAGGTAGTTGATCACCGAGGAATAACGGAGGAACGAAGCACCATCGGGATCGCCCGGGCGTCAGCCTGAGCCCGGGTACCGCAGGACATCGATAGTGAGGTGGTCTCCGGTCAAGCAACCGCGATCCCCGCACTCCCGACAGCTACTGGGTCGGGTAGGCGGACACAGAAGGCCGGCGCAGTATCAGGGCCGGCACGTGGTGTAGAAGTTCCTTCGGGGCCCGGGTGCCAGTACGGCACCCGGGCCCCTCCACACGTTCCAGAGAGAGGTGCAGATGACAGCAGACGACTCCTACGGCCGTCTCGACGACGACGACCACCCCGCCTACACGATGGGCCGGGCCGCCGACACGCTCGGCACCACCCCCGCCTTCCTGCGCGCCCTGGGCGAACACCGCCTGATCACCCCGCTGCGCTCGGAGGGCGGCCACCGACGCTACTCCCGCTACCAGCTGCGCATCGCCGCCCGCGCCCGCGAACTCGTCGACCAGGGCACCCCCATCGAAGCCGCCTGCCGCATCATCGTCCTCGAAGACCAGCTCGAGGAAGCCCAGCGCATCAACGCTGAATTCCACCGCGCCGCCCAGACGGCGGCAGCGGCCTGAGACGGTCCTGGCCCGCTGTATCTCGGCGGGCCCGCCCCCACTTGGAGGAGTACCTCTGGTGACGGGGTGTGCAGACGTGTACCGTCCCCGTTAGCTGTCGTGGTTCGGAAGTTCCCCTTTGCCCACGTCTTCGGCGGGGGCGTTTTGCTGTGCTGTGCCGCAGGAGCCAGGGCGATCACCTCCGCCTCCCACGTGTGTGGGAGGCGTTCATCGACTGGAAGGCATGGAACATGGCTACGGGAACTGTGAAGTGGTTCAACGCGGAGAAGGGCTTCGGCTTCATCGCCCAGGACGGCGGCGGCCCGGACGTCTTCGCCCACTACTCGGCGATCAACTCCACGGGCTTCCGTGAGCTCCAGGAAGGCCAGACCGTGACGTTCGACGTCACCCAGGGCCAGAAGGGCCCCCAGGCGGAGAACATCAACCTCGCCTGACCCGCCCCACCGGCGGAACCGGGGGCACCGGACTCAGAGCACACGGCTGCTCCGCGCGTTCCGGGTTGAGTGTCCCCGGAACCCGCTATGCCTTGTCGCCACCGTGGAACTGGCGGAATGAGCAAGGCCGAGGGGACCTGGCGCAGGACGCGCTGGTCGAGGTGAGCGCGCGCCGGTCGCCAGAGCTGCATCAACGTTGACCGAGGCCCTGCACGCCAGTAACCGGCCTCGCCGTGCTGCGGCGCGACACGGCAGACCTGTGGTCGGCGCTCTCCTGGTGGATGATGTGTAGGTGAAGGGCCTGGCTGATGGCGCTTACCTTGGCGGATCGCCGGATCGCCGGATCGCCGGATCGCCGGATCGCCGGATCGCCGGATCGCCGGATCGGCGCAGGAGGGGCTCGTCGAAGGGACCGTGGCCGTGAGTGATAGGCGGAGTGAGCTTCCTCGGCTTCTGACCGCAGCGGAGACGGCCGCGCCGGTGGATGTCGTCGACGTCGTCGCGCGGGACCTGCAGCGGAGGTTCGAGGCCGTGGAGGTCTCCTTTCTCATCGTGGACCTGACGGGGAAGTCGGTGGCCCGGCTGTCCACCACCGTTGTGGGGGGAGGCGACCGGGAAGCGGAACGGATTCCCTTGTTCGGCAGCGTGTACGAACATGTGATCCGTACCCAGCGGCTGCACCAGGAGGCGACCCACCGCGGACACCGCGTGATCGCGCCCGTCACCAACCGGGGGGACGCAATCGGACTCCTGGAACTCCAACTGCCGACCGGACCCGACGAGGACACCCTCGCCGCGGTCGGAGAAGCCGCGCACGTCCTGGCCTACGTCGTGATCGCCAACGGCCGCTTCACCGACCTTTTCACCTGGGGCAAGCGTTCCCGGCCGCCCACCCTGGCAGCGGAGATCCAGTACCAGCTGCTGCCGCCGTCCCTGTCGTGCGAGGCGGCCCAGTTCACGCTGTGCGGGAGCCTTGAGCCCTCCGAAGCCCTCAGCGGCGACACCTTCGACTACATCCTGGACCGTGACACCCTGCACGTGTCGGTGACCGACCCCATGGGGCACGACGTCAACGCGGCCCTGGCCGCCACCGTGCTGGTCGGGGCCCTGCGGGGCGCCCGCCGGGCAGGGGCCGGCCTGGTGGAGCAGGCTCATCTGGCGGACCAGGCCCTGGCCGACCACGGCCAGGGCCACGCCACAGGGCAGCTCTTGCGCATCAACCTGCACACCGGGCGGGCCCAGCTCGTCAACGCCGGCCACCCCTGGCCACTGCGACTGCGCCAAGGGGTCGCGAAGGCGATCACCTTCGAGGTGGATCACCCCTTCGGGCTGTCCGTGCCCATGCCCCACCCCTACCGTGCCCAGGACATCGACCTGCGCCCCGGTGACCGCCTGCTCATGTTCACCGACGGCATGCTCGAACGCCACGGGGAGCAGGTCGATCTTGCCGACCTGCTGGAGCGCACCCGGAACCTGCACCCCCGGGAGACCGCTCTGATGCTGACTTCAGCGGTACGGGACGCGGCTGGCGGCCGCCTCGAGGACGACGCCACCGTGATGTGCCTGGACTGGCATGGCCCACAGGAGACGCAGCGGCACGTCAGCTCCGGCGCGGACACCCACCGAGCCTCGGCCGACCGCCCGAAGCCGTAGGCTCGGCCGTGCCGGCCGCGAAGGCGAACGCAGCAGAGCAGCGTGGTCGCCTTCGGCCGACGCGGTCGGCCGAACTTCGGGGGCTACTCCCGGATGCAGCCGCGCTCGATCCGCCCCGCCCCACGGAAAGGACGGCGAAATGCGTGGCGTCGATGCCGTTGGGGCCGTAGATGCCGGTGAGCTGGCCAGTGAGGAGTTCGAGCTGCATACGGACATGCCATCAGCTCGGCTACGTTGCGTGCGAGGCGCTTGAGCTCCCTTCACCTGCCGTGCCGCGGCTGGTCAGAGCTCAACCGCCGGGAGGGATGTCGGTGTCATTGTCGGCTGTGACGCGAGCAGTGGCGTTTCTGATGGGTCGTCACGCATGGTTGGAGGCCGCCGGTGGAGCCGTCAGCTGTGTGGTCGGAGGCGTCCGGAAGTGGCTGGAGCGCTGGCTGCCGAGCTGTTGGCCACCCAGCCCCATCCGCTTCTCGGTAGTGACGTTCCGTGACGCCAGGTTGGGTGTCCGGTCAGCGTTGTGCCAGGGGCCGTAGGGACTCCAGTGCCTGAGAAAGGGACTGAGATCGTCGGCTCGTGGTTCGGGGATGTGGGGCAGCAGCCGGGGAGGTGTGTTCGGCGGGTCGAGGTGCTCCACGCGGGCTGTTGCCCAGTTGATCCATGCTTCGGCCTCGGTCCTACGTATTCCGTCAGTCGGGTGGCGTGGAGCCATGCCGCTTCCTGTGCTTCGAAGTGCCTGGCGCGGTACGTCTCGGCGTACTGGACGCGCGCTTCATCCATGGCGGCTTCCCGGCGGACTCGCTTTTGACGCGCTGCTTCGATCTCGTCGAGACGTCTGCGTTCGGAGGCTTCGCCGCGAAGCGTGACCTGCTGCGCGATCTCGGCGAGCCGGTCTTCGAGGGAGCGCCCGGGGGTGTCGGACCATTCGCCCGCCGGTTTGGTCAGGCCCAGCGGCTGGGGTTCGTTCTGCATGCCCCGGACCACGGTGTGCCGCCGCGCGAGCCGCGACGGCACGGGGACGGTAAGACGCCAGGCGGGGACGTCGACGAGCTTGATCTCATACCCGCCGCGGCACCAACCCCCTTACAGCTCCTTCGTCTCCGGGATTCTTCCGGACCTGCGTGCCGCGGCGACGCAGGAGGGCCACTTCTCCAAGTCCGGACCGCTGCCGCTCTTGATGATCCGGCCGCGGGCCTCCGCGAGCTCTTGCAGCAGCTGCTCCGTGAACGTCATGCGAGGCTGTGGGGAAGGACTCGGCTTTCGCGTAGTGGCCGGGGCTTCTTGCGCTCGGGTGGGCGGGGGTCGCGGAACTGTTGCTCGGGGTTTCCGCGAGCGCGACCCACGGGGAGGGTATGTGCCGTGCGCCAGACAGGGCCAGCCGGCGCTCCACTGCCCATCCCTCCGGGAGACCTTGACCAGGCCTCGGTTCTGCAGTGCCTGGCACGTGGTCTTGTACGAGCTGGTCTCCCAGGCGCCGGCAGGACACCCGGCTTCCACGCACTGCAGCGCCGAGAGCTGCCGCTCATCGACCTGCCGTTCCAATGACCTGCCCTTGACTCGTACCTGGCATCGGCGAGGCGGATGTTGTCAGCGTTGGTGGGGAACAGCGGGTGCTTTGCAAGGAATCGCTCGAACGAGCGACCGATGCCGGCTCCCCGTTGAGCATGGATCAGAGGCGCCGGGCCGACCTGCGAATTTGCTCGTTTCCGGGCCCTTCACGATGACGCCGTCCTGAGCGGTCGTCTCTCCCAGCCGCTCCCCGAGGTGGCTCGATTCTCCCCGGCCGCGGCCCGTTCCTGGCCGTGTTTCCTCTGGTGGGGCGGTCCTTCGTCGGGTTGGGGTGTGGTGACGCACCGTTGGGGAGGAGTCTCGGGGCGAGTGTGCCGGCCGACGGCCCGGCCTTGCGCGTTCGCGCCGGTGACACCGCGCGGCTCCGGTCCTTGACCGGTTGTGCGCTGCCGTGCCAACTCCTGGGCGCTGGAGGTCAACACGGGAGGTCGGGTCGCTCGTAGCCTGAAGAAGTGCCGGGCCGCGGACGCGGCGGGCACGTTACCGATTGCTTCGAGTGGACCCCTCATGTTCGACATCACCAAGGTGAAGGCCGCCCCGAGCAAGGATCTGCTCACGCCCGACAACGCCGTCATCGACCGTACGACCATGAACGCCTGGGAGGACGAGGCGCTCGTGGCGGCGGTCAAGGCGACCGGGCGCAAGAAGATCACCCTGTCCGGTCTGTGGACCGAGGTCTGCCTGGTGCTGCCCGCGCTCTCCGCGCTGGAGCAGGGTTACGAGGTGTACGTGGTCTCCGACGCCTCCGGCGGCGTCAGCCCGGCCGCCCACGAGCACGCGCTCCAGCGGATGATCGCGGCCGGGGCTGTCCCGGTGACCTGGGTGCAGGTGCTCCTGGAGCTGCAGCGCGACTGGGCGCGTCAGGAGTCGTACGGCGCGGTCATGGAGATCGTCACCGCCCTGGCGGCGGGCGGTGGCCAGATCGGATCGGGTCTGCTCCTCGCCGCCGGATTCCTGACCCCGCTCGCCGCCTGCGGCACGCTTCCCTGCTCAATCGGGCTCATCCGTCACATCACAGTCGGAGGCCCCCGCGTCGAGAGAATGCGATGCGTCGGGGTCAGTCCAGCGCTGCGTTGATGGTGGCCTTGGGTATGGCGATTCCGGGCACGTTGTACTTCATCAGGATCTTCTTGTAGGAGCCATCGTCCATCAGGGACTGGAGGGCGGCCTGGATGGCTTCCTTGAGTCCCGGGCTGTTCTTGGACACTCCGATTCCCATGGGCGACGCGCTGTAATCGCCGACTGCGGCACGTCCGGTGACGGTGGAGAAGGTGGCCCCGTCGTCCGCCTTGGCGGCGACGTATCCGGCGGTGACCTCGTCGAGGTAGTCGGCCACGACTTTGTCGCTGCGCAGAGCGAGCTGTGCTTCGGAGTCCTTGGAGAACGTGAGGATCTTGATCGGGGGAAGGCTCTTGGACTTGCACAGGTCCTGCCGCTGCTCCAGCAGCTTCTGGTGGTTGGTGCCCGTCTGGACACCCACTGCTTTCCCGCACACGTCGGTGACGACGGTGATCCTCTCGGGGTTTCCCTTCTTGACCAGCCATCCGGGACCGGCGTTGAGGTAGTCCACGAAGTCGACCGACCGCTGCCTGGCCTTCTTGTCGGTCATGGCGGACATCACGGCGTCGAACTTGTCGGCCTCGACGGCGGGCAGGATGCCGTCGAACTTCTGAGCCCGGAAGTCGAACCTGACGCCGAGTCTGGCTCCGAGGGCCTGGCCGAGGTCGAAGTCGATGCCGGTGATCTGCTTGCTGTCCTCGCTCTCGTACATTTCGAAGGGAGGGTAGGGCACGTCGGTTGCGACCCGGACGACTCCGGAGGAGCGGATGTCCGCGGGCAACTTGGCGTGGAGAGCCGGGTCGGGCTTGATGGTCAGTCCGGGGAGCACCCTGACGGGGCCGCTCTTGGCGGGAGATTCGCCGCGTGGGGTTGCGCCGTCGGTACACGCGCTGAGCATCACGGCGGCCAAGGCGAGGGCGAGGACGGGGGGCAGACGGCGGGCGGGCATGCAGTTCTCCTGGTGAGCGGGACGGTGGGCGGGTCCGGATTCACGCGCCGGCCAGGTCAGACGAGGCTGACCCGGCGGGCGACGTCTTCGCTGTGCTTCATGTGCTCGTGAGCGTCGGTGCCGAGGGTGCCGACGAGTCCGGCGACGATCGCCTCGATGACGGCGAGCGTGGGAACGAGGCTGTCGTAGGGAGAGGGGCTGTCGACCCGGCTGGAGAGGACGACCTCGGCGTGGGTGGTGGCCCGCGACAGCCACGTATCGGTGAAGACGATGACCTTGCCGCCGCTCTCCTGCGTCAGCTGGGCGACAGCCAGGTTGGTCTCCTCGTAGCGCCGGTAGTCGAAGATGACGACGACATCTCTTCGGCTCAGGGCGGCGAGGGCGGCCGTTCGCTCGACGTCACGGTCGGGCAGGAAACGGACGTCTCGGCGGAGCTGCATGAGGTGCAGGCCCAGGTACTGGGCCAGCAGGTGGGTGAAGCGGCCCCCGAGCAGGGTGATTCGGCGCTTCCTGTCGGACAGGAGCGCGACGGCGCTCCGCAGGTCGTGGGGTGGTACCTCCGCGAGGGTCTTGACGAGAGCACCGCTCAGGAGCTCGCTGGTACGGCTGATCAGTCCGTCGGTGGAGTCCGCGGAAGAGGAGTCTCCCGAGGTTTCGTAGAGCGAGATGGGTGATGCGTTACGTGCGTCGAGCTCGCGGCGGAGGGCGCCCTGGAAGTCGGGGAAGCCGGTGAAGCCGAGGCGGCCGACGAATCGGAGGACTGTGGGCGCGCTGACGCCCGCTCGTTCGGCGATCGCGGCGACGGTCTCGAAGCCGGCGGAGGGGTAGGCGGCAAGGAGCACTCGGGCCACTCGGCGTTCCGCCGGGCTGAGGGTGCCGAGTTTCAGCCGGATGTCGTCGGCGAGCGGGCGTCGGGCCATGCGGAATGCCGTCCACTTCGTGCGTAGTGACGTCCGGGCGTTCAGAGCCCGGGGGGCGTGTGCGCCGACGCGCCGGGCGGCGGGGAGTGCTCCGTGGGATCGGCACGGCCGTTCCCACGGAGCGCGGCGGCTACTCGGGCGCGATGTCGATACGCAGTCCGATCATGGTCTGCGGGCTGCCGGCGGTGTCGGACCAGGCCGTGAAGCCACGCGGCTCGGTGAAGGTGACGGTGAAGCCGGGCTGGGTCTCGTACGTCGTCGCCGTGGCCCGGGTCTGGAGGCGGGCGGCGAGTTCGCGGGCGGTTGTCCGGAACGCGTAGGGCCTGCCTTCGGGATTCGCGGCCGAGTGGAAGACGTCGCTGTTGACCGGAACGGGGGTGGTGTCGCTGGGCATCACGGGCTTCTTGCCAGGCGCAGGCAGGGGGGTCCCGGTGCGGGCGGTGTAACGGTCTCCGTGGGTGAGGTAGGTGTAGCGGGCGTTGCTGAGGGACCAGCCGGCCGTGGTGGTGCGGGCGTGCGCGCGGCGGAGGTCCAGGACGGCGACGCCGTTGGGGCCGAGGACGGACAGGCGCTCGTCGGGGGTGCCGGGGTTGTCGACGACGAGGGCGGTGTTCTCCTCAAGGGCGTAGACCCGGTCGTGGCGTGTGTCACTGGCCAGTCGCAGGGCGCGGCCCTCACGGCCGTAGGCGCCTGTGTGGGTGTCGATGAGCCCGGAGCGCAGGAAGCCGAAGCCGCCCCGGGGTACGTACCCGAGGCGGGTCGCGTCGTCGAAGTAACCGGGGCTGCTGCCGTCGCGGAGGGCCTCGTAGGACTCGCCGCCACTGACCATGTCGGGTCCGGAGGCGATCTGGGCCCCGGCGGAGGATCCGGCGACGACGGCTCCTGCGGCGAGCTTGGCGCGGATGGCAGCGAGGACCTTGGAGTCGGTGTGCCTGTCACCGTTCAGAAGGGTGGTGACGTAGCGGTACTGATCTCCGCCTCCGAAGAAGAAGCCGGTCATCTCGTTGACCTGGGCGACGACGCTGTCGGATTCGGCGTTCGCGATGTGGTCGAGGTCGATGGGGATCCACTGGGCGTCGGCGGCGCCGTGCTTCTTGAAGAGGTTCGCGTAGTAGCCGCCGTTGCAGGCGGAGTTGCTGCACCGGTCAGGATCGCCGGCGTCGGGGTCCTGGCTTTCGGGCACGGATGCGGCGGTGATGACGCCGATGCGGGCCTTCGTGCCGCCGGCGCGCTTGATGATCTCGCCGTAGACCTGGCTGTTGTCGTCCTTGAGCCCACCGCCCACCAGGACGAGGGAGCCTGCGTGGTGGGGGCGGGCAGGAGCGGCCTGCGCCGCGGGCGTGGTGGTGAGAAGACCGAGGACGAGTGCGGTGCTGCCGGCGAGGATGACGCGGCGGGCGGGCCGGGGGTGTGCGCGCATGATGCCTCCGTGGGCGGTGTGAGTGAGGTGGGATCAGGGCCTCGCGGCGGTCGGCCGGGAGGCCCTGATCGGTGCCCCGGCAGGGCGACGGGGAACTCTGCCGGGGCCGTCGGCGAGGCGGAGGACAGTGCTCGGCCCGGCGTGTCGTACGGGTCAGGAATCGTTGCCGGCGCTGCCGAGCGAGGCGATCAGAGAGGCCAGCATCGCGACGCGGTGCGGGACGCTGGAGGTGTCGAGCCATTCACCGGGGGTGTGGTCGGCCCCTCCCACAGGGCCGAGGCCGTCGAGCGTGGGCACTCCCGCACCGGCGATGAGGTTGGCGTCGCCGACGCCTCCGGTAGCGGCCGCTCCCAGCTGCACACCGTAGGTGGAGGCGGCCTTGCGTGCGGCTTCGAAGACCCGTCGTGAGGCGGGGGTGTCCTCCATCGGGGGGCACAGGTCGATCTGCTCGACGGTGACGGCGGTGCCGGGCACGGCGGGATATGCCGCGGCCTGATGGATGGCTCGGGTGACCCGCTTCATGTCGGCCGTGGTGGCGGCGCGGACTTCGATGTGCAGTTCGGCTTCGGCGCAGACGATGTTGGGGCGGGTGCCCGCACGGACGACTCCGACGTTGATGGTGACGTCGTCCCAGTGTCCGTTGAGTCCTTGCAGTTCCACGGTGAGGTGCGCGGCGGCGAGGGCGGCGTTGGCGCCGCGCTCGGGCTCGATGCCGGCGTGCGCGGCGCGGCCGGTGACCGTCAGCCGGAAGTCGGCGACGCCCTTGCGGGCTATGACGAGGTCGCCGTTCTCACGGGCGCACTCGAGCCCGAGACCGTAGTGCATGCCCTGCGCGGTCCGTTCGATCAGCGGCCTGCTGACCAGGGAACCGATCTCCTCGTCGGGGGTGGCGAGGAACACGAGCTCGCCGAAGTCCTGGACGGATGCCTCCTGGAGAATCTCCAGAGCGGTGAGGCCGGCCAGAAGTCCGCCCTTGTCATCACTGACTCCGGGACCGTAGGCGATGGCTCCGTTCACGTGGAACGGTCGGTCGGCGGCGGTGCCGTCGTCGAAGACGGTGTCCATGTGTGCGGCGAGGAGGATCCTGCGGCCGTCCGCGGCGGGGTCGAGGCTGCCGCGTTTGCGGCCGATGACTGCGTCACCGGCTCGGTAGCGGTGGTCGGCCGGGAACCGGACGCGCTCGATCTCGAACCCGCTGCGGATCAGGCGTTCCTGGACCCAGTCGGCAACCTTGTTGACGCCGTCCGGGCTGTAGGAGCCGGAGTCGATCGAGACGAGGTCGCGAAGATCCGTGAGGTACTGGACGTGGCGGGCGCGCGCCAGGGTCAGAAGCTCCGCGCTGAGGAGCTGACGAGGGGGCGCGTTCACAGGACCTTGGACAGGAAGGCGCGGGTGCGCTCCTGCTCCGGGTCGACGAGTACCTGTCGCGGGTCGCCCGCTTCGACGACGACGCCCTGGTCCATGAAGACGGCGGTGTCTCCGACCTCGCGGGCGAAGCCGATCTCGTGGGTGACGACGACCATGGTCATGCCGTCGGCGGCGAGCTGGCGCATGACGTCCAGGACGTCGCCGACGAGCTCGGGGTCGAGGGCGGATGTGGGCTCGTCGAACAGCATGAGCTTGGGCTTCATGGCGAGGGCCCGTGCGATGGCCACGCGCTGCTGTTGGCCGCCGGACAGCTGGGCCGGGTAGTGCCCGGCGCGGTCACCGAGGCCGACCTGCTCCAGCAGTTGCTGCGCCTGTTCCCGGGCTGTCGCTCTCGGCACCTTGCTCACCTTGACCGGGGCCTCGATGACGTTGTCGAGCGCCGTCATATGGGGGAAGAGGTTGAAGCGCTGGAAGACCATGCCGATGTCGCGGCGACGCTCGGCCACTTCCCGCTCGCGCAGCTCGTGCAGTTTGCTGCCGTGCTGCCGGTAGCCGACCAGCTCGCCGTCGACGGTGAGCTTGCCGCCGTCGACCTTCTCCAGGTGGTTGATGCAGCGAAGGAAGGTGGACTTCCCGGAGCCCGAGGGGCCCAGGAGGCAGCACACCTGGCCGCGCTCGACCGTGAGGTCGATCCCCTGGAGGACCTCGAGCTTTCCGAAGTTCTTGCGCACGCCCTCGGCGCGCACCATGGGGGCGTTCATCGGCCCGTCTCCTTGTTCTTCCTGCCGATCAGTCCCGTGGCTCCTCCCAGCATGCGCTGGAGTGGGGACACGTGGCCGGCTTGGGCGGTCCCGCGTCCGTAGCGGCGTTCCAGCCATGCCTGGGGAATGCTGAGCAGGGTGACGAGCGCGAGGTACCAGAGGCTGGCGACGACCAGCATGGGAATGACCTGGTAGTTCTGCGCGTACACGTCCTGGATGTTCGACATGAGGTCGTGGGCGGAGATGACAGAGACGAGGGCGGTCATCTTGAGCATGTTGATGGTCTCGTTGCCCATCGGCGGGATGATGACGCGCATGGCCTGGGGCAGGACGATGCGTCGCATGGTGAGCGAGGGGCGCATTCCCAGGGAGTGCGCGGCTTCGGCCTGTCCGTGGTCGACGGACTGGATGCCCGCGCGGACGATTTCGGAGGCGTAGGCGGCCTCGTTCAGGCCGAGCGCGAGCAGGGCTGCGATCGCGGGGGTGAGCAGGGAGTTCGTCTCGGCCTGGAAGAAGGTGATGTCGGTGAAGGGGACACCGATCTTCACGTACTTGTAGAGGGCTGCGGCGTAGCCCCAGAAGATGATCTGGACGAGGAGCGGGGTGCCGCGGAACACCCAGACGAAGGCGTTCGCGAGTCCGTAGAGCACGGGGCTGGTGGACAGTCGCATCACCGCGATGAGGGTGCCGAGGCCGAGTCCGAGGGCCATGGCGGCGGCGGTGAGCCAGAGGGTCGTGGCGAGGCCGTCGAAGATCAGGTCGGCGAAGAGGTATGTGGCCACGACGTCCCAGTGCAGGTTGTCGTTCTTCGCCAGGGAGCCGATCAGCCCGACGAGTGCCAGGATCGACGCTGTCGCGGCGATCCAGCGCCCGTAGTTGCGGACAGGGACCACTTCGAGGTCCTGTGCGGCTGGCTCGGGGGTGGAGGTGGTCTTGGGGGAGGCCGTGGTGTCGATCATCTTTAGTCGACCGCCGCGTTCTTGGTGGCTTCCTTGACCGCGATCGAGGCGACGCCGTACTTGGTGTAGATCTTGGTGACGGTGCCGTCGTCGATGAGGGCCTGGAGGGCCTTCTGGATCGCGTCGCCAAGTTCGGGCTGCTGCTTGCTGACGGCGATGCCGTTGGGCGAGGCGTTGTAGCCGCCGGGCGCGGCAGGGTCCTCGACCAGGTCGAACGCCTTGCCCGCGTCCGCCGTCTTGGCGACCCAGCCGGCGGCAGGCTTCGTCAGGACCTGGGCCACGACCTTGCCGGAGCGCAGCGCGAGCTGGGCGTCGGAGTCCTTGGGGAAGGTCTGGATCTCCATGGCGCCCGTGCCGGCCTTCGCGCACTTGGCCTGGTGGGCCTTGAGGAGGTCGAGCTGGTTGGTCGCTGCCTGGACGGCGACTTTCTTGCCGCACAGGTCGTCCAGGTTGGCGATCTTGGCGGGGTTGTCGTTGGCGACGAGGATGCCGGATCCCGACTTTGAGTAGTCGACGAAGTCGACGACCTGCTGACGCTCCTTGTTGTCGGTGATGGCCGACATGGCGGCGTCGAACTTGCCCGCCTGGATCGCGGGGACGATGCCGTCGAACTTCTGCGGCGTGAAGGCGAAGGCCACGCCGAGCTTTCCGCCGAGAGCCTGACCCAGGTCGTAGTCGAGCCCGGTCAGCGCGGTCTCGCCCTCCTTCACGAACATCTCGAACGGGGGGTACGGCACGTCGGTGGCGACGCGGACCTTCCCCGTCTTCTTGATGCTGTCCGGCAGCATCGCGTGGAGGGCGGGGTCCTTCTTGATCTCGACACCGTCGACGGTGACCGTTCCGCCTGCGGCGGGGGCGGGATCGGCGTCTCCGCACGCGGCGAGCGTGGCAAGGGCCGTGGTCGTGACGGCGGCAGCCGCAAGGCAGCGGGTAACGCGAGCGTTCATCGCGGTCGAACCTCTCGGGGATTTCAGCCGACGGGATTCAAGCCGCCGGTCACAGCACGGAAGTTACAGACCAAAGAGCAAGTTGGCTAGATGTATCGCGCGTTACGTTGATGTAACGCCGTCCACTGCACCGTGCGGCGAGGCCTTTCCGGCAGTTCAGGCCCTGTTCTTGGGTCACCACGAATCGAGGGAGAGGGAAAACGGGCCGTACATCTTACGCCAGAGCTGAACTATCTGTAAGTTCCGCTACCAACTTGGATCCCGGAGGTCGCACTCCGGCCGATACATCTCTTCGGCGCTCGGCGCTCGGCGCTCGGCGCTCGGCGACCTCGACACCGCCACCATCCCCATGGAGCGCATCATGGCGTCACCCGTCACCCGTCACCCGTCACCCGTCACCCGCCACCCGCAGATCCGCCCCGGCGCTGGCCGTCACCCTGCTGACCTTGACGATGTCCCTCACCGCGCGGCAGGCCGCCCACGCAGCCGCCGACCGAGTCCGGCTCGGTTCGGCCGCGGACGTCAGCCGTACCTCGTGGAACGGCCCCGCCTTCACGATGAACGGCGCCGGCGCCGTCGTGCCCGCGTCCATGAACAGGGCCATCGAGGAGATCCGCGGCGGAAGCACGCGTCGTACACGAGGGGGCTTTTGATGTGATGGCCCGTGCTGCCTCCGCCCGATCCGCCGCCCTTGGCCACCACGGACTCCACGGAGGCTTCGAGCGCGGTTCCCTTCCAGGCGGCGTACCGGCATTGGTCGCCGCCGGCGAAGTACACGAGCAGAGCGAGTTCGATCCGTGGGAGCTGCCTGGGGCGCGATGCGCTGTCCTGCTCATGCCTGCGCGCATCGTCGCCCAGTGGCCGAAACCCGACGGGGGCGTCCTTGGTCCCTCCGTCGGCCCGTCCGTTCGGTTCGGTCCACTGGAGCGAGCGGAGCTCCCCGAGCCGGTCCACACCGCCTCGGGGACTCCTGGACGCGGGAGCGAGAGCCCGGCTCGCGGCCCATGTTCGCAGTGACGCTCGTTTGACACCCTGGGCATCTGACGCCCGTCGCACAGGCCCGATGTATCAGTCAAGGGGGCGTGCGGCCGTATCGGCCCACTCGCCGCCCTGTGCTGCAACCGGCCGCTGACGCAGATTCTCAGGCGTTCGCTGCGGGAGTGGTCGTACCGGGGAATCCCGACCCAGGAATGCTTCGCTGCATCCGCGAGCTCCTTCTTCGTGGGGGATGTGATCGGTGCGGTCCCTTTCCTGCAGGACGAGGAAATCGCGTCTCCGGCCCTGGGCTGTGATGGTGAAGTGGGGAGGGCCGTGGCGGCGGCGATGTGGTGCCGGTGCACTCTCGGCCGTGCCGAACGCGCTGATGTACCCCAAGCTTCTGGGTCGCGGTGAGCAACGCGGAGTGCTCATGCGCGGGGAGGTGGCTGCTCCGCCGCTCCGGGCGCATGCGATCAGAGGCATCTCGTACCCGGAGGAGCTGAACCCCTCGGCGCCTGCCACCGTCCACAGCGTCGAGGCCGTCGGCGCTCCAGGCGGGTGCGTGTGACGGCCGGTGTTCATCTAGACGGCCAACCCGTCGGCCTCCTTGCCAGGATGCCAACGCCACTCCCGAAGGACCGCAGACCCATGATGATGATCAACAGTCCACTGCCGGAAGGCGCCCGCGAAATCGCCGGCGCGGCCCTCCAAGCGACCCTGGTCGACCTGCTCGACCTGTCCTTGGTGGCCAAGCAGGCGCACTGGAATCTGTACGGCCCGCGTTTTCGATCAGTCCACGTTCAGCTCGACGAGGTTGCCACGATCGCACGCGACCACGCGGACACAGTGGCCGAACGCGCGGCTGCGCTGGGAGTGAGTCCGGATGGACGGGCGGTCACCATCGCGGGCACCAGCGGTGTGCCTGCCTTCCCGTCAGGCTGGACGAAGGACGGCGACGCTGTCGACACCCTGGTGCGTATGTTCTCCGCGGTCATCAGGGGGGTGCGGGAACGAATCGAGGAGACTGGTCCGGTGGACGCGGTGAGCCAGGATCTCCTCATCGGACTGACGGCTGAACTGGAGAAGCAGAGCTGGATGTTCCAGGCGGAGAACAGGACCTGACAAGGCTGAACGCGTGTTGCACGGCGGCCGGCCGCGCCAGGAGGACGGCCGAGCCGCCGATCCGCAGAGACCTCCGGACCCGTGTCCCGCCCGGCCGGCTGCCTCTTGAGTAGCCCCGCTTCGGGGTGGTGTGGCTGAAGCCGCACCTGGGTCACGCGTAGACGACCCATGGCGGTGGTGCTCCTGGTGCCGTCGCAACCGGGGCACAACACGTCCTACCCCCGGACGCAGCACGCGGCCGGCACGCCTGATGGCCGCGGCGCGGACCGCGGAGGAACAAGCCGGCATCGTCCATCCGTGCCGTGTCTACATGCCGAGTACGCCCTGCCTCTCCAAGGCATTGCGCAGTGCCCGCACGGCGTAGAAGGCACGGCTCTTGACGGTGCCCTGCGGGATGCCGAGGTGCTCGGCCGCCTGGGCCACGCTGCATTCCAGGTAGTACATGAGGCAGATGACGGTCCGATGCTGGTCCTTCAGCTCCCGTAGTGCCTCCAGCACCGCATGGGAGGTGATCGTGGATTCCGTGCCGTCCCAGGAGGTGTCCAGGTCCTCGACCGCCATCAGATCCATTGGCCGGATTCGCCGGGCCCGGTGGTGGTCGATGACCAGGTTCCTGGCCACGGTGAACAGCCACGGCCGCACGTGTTCGCCGCGGGCCCTCAAGAGCCGGGCGTGCTTCCAGGCACGCGCCGCGGTCTCCTGGAGGATGTCCTCCGCCTTGTGCCAGTCACCGTCCAGCAGCCGCGCGGCGTACCGGACGAGCAGAGGGCCGTACTGCTCGTAGATGTCTCGTATGAAGGCGTCGCAGTCGGTGTCCGAAACGACGTGCCGGGCATGCGCCCGAGTCGGAGCGAGGACGGCAGTCCCCGCCTCCATGATTCCGTTCATGGGTGGTGCCCAATTCTGTTCAAGTGTTCCGTGGCGTCCTCTCCCGCTTGCGTGGGGGAGTGGCACAACACTCGGCGGGACCCCTTTGCCAAACCTTGTCGTCTCCTTGTCGCGCCGCTTGCCGACCCCTGCCGCCCCTCTCGGCATGTCGTCGCTTCCGCCCGGGAGGTGTTCCGCGGCACCGACAGCGTTCAGGGGTCCCGCTTCCGAAGAGTGGGGCCCGGCCGGCACGTTCGCGGCGTGGGGGTCAGTTCGGCGCGCATGATGTTCTGCGCGGTCGCCGAGAACCAACCGGTTGTCGCGTGAGGACACACCGGACTTCCGGACGCCCTTTGGCATCTCGCGCCGACGGCGTCGTCCCGTCCGAACCCGGTGAAGCGATGGCTCGCCGAGCTCGGACAGAAACAGCTCCTACCGCCGGTGCGAACCGAAGCGGATCGTGAAGGCGCCGGCATCTGCAGGACCTGAACCCGGTGCGTGCCGCGGTCGTAGAGGCGAGAGACACGTCCGTACGCGTCGCGTGCCCAAGGACCGGCCGCCGACTCGTGTGGCCTCCTTCCACCTCAAGGGGACTTCATGGCCCGTTCTCACCCGTACTCGAAGATTCGCAGAGGGGTGGCCACGACTGCCGCCCTCGCCGCCTCGCTGCTGGCCTCCGGGGCCGCGTCGGCCACCGAGGCCGGTGTCTCCGGGCAGGGATCCGTCAGGCACTACGTTGCCCTCGGCGACTCCTACGCCGCAGGAACGGGCCTGCCTGGGCAGACGGACACGAAATGCATGCGCTCCACGGGCAGCTACCCGGCGTGGATCGCCGAGACGTACAAGCCCTCCGACTTCAAGGACGTCACGTGCGGCGGAGCGACCACGCGCTCGTTGTGGAATCAGGAGGGGTCGGCCGCACCCCAGGTCAATGTCCTCACCCAGGACACCGACCTGGTGACCGTCACGCTCGGCGGCAACGACCTCGGCTTCTCCGACGTGCTCACCAGATGCGTCCTGGCCGGTCTCATCACCCGGGAGGGAACTCCCTGCCGGGACGTGGCGGCCAAGGAGGTCGATGCGGGCTTCGCGAGGCTGAGCACGCGTCTGCCCGACATGCTCACCGACATCAAGCGGCGCAGCCCCCGAGCGCGTGTCGTCGTGGTGGGGTACCCCAACCCGTTCCCTGTCGACGGGAGTGCCTGCGGTTCCTCGGTGCCGCTGGCCAAGGGTGACGTCACCTGGCTCCACCAGACCACGAACCGGCTGAACCTGATGTTGGAGATGTCGGCTCTCCTGAGGCAGGCCGAGTTCGTCGACACCTCTTCGGTGTTCCGGGGCCACGACATGTGCCGGCCCCCGTCCGAGCAGTGGATCGCCCCGCTGCTGCCGCGGACGTCTGGATCCGCCCACCCCAACGCCGTCGGCCATCTGATAACAGCCGTCGAGGTGTACGAGAGGCTCGAGAAGTAGTCACCGCCCTCTCCGGGGGGCGGAGCGACACTCCGGCCCCCCGGAGGACGAGTTCGAGTCCGTCGCGGCTGCTGAACCCATCCAGGGTGAGGCCGTACAGGGCCTGCCAGGAGCCGAGGGCGGTCACGCACAGCACGGTGGTGAACGTGTCGCGTCGATGGTCAGGACGAGGGCGGTTACCGGTTCGAACGGTGCAGGCAGAGCGCTGCCGTCACCGTCCCGGCGACGGGAATCGCCACGAGAAGTGCGGATTCCGCCGGAGCGTTCCCGCGTATCAGTGCGTCCCGGCCACACGGCGGCCTGGGCGCCGAGCAGTGTGAGAGGCAGGAGCCGGTCGTCGGTGAAGGTGACGCGGCAGGAATCGGCCGACCTGGCGGACGGCACCTGGAATGGGTCGGTACTGGTGGCCGCCAGGGCCGGCGGCTCGAAGTCCGTGCCCCCGTGCGGCCACGCTCGACGTCACCCGTTGACCCCCGGCGCCCGAAGCCTCCGTCCCGTGCCCGTCCCACCCGGAGTGCGGCGGCCCGGGCGAAAGCGGGCTGGGCGTGTCCGAGGGTCGGCCCGGCCGACCTGCCGGAACAGGTGCCGAGGCCACCCCCGTCGGTGAACCGCGGTGCGGGATCGCTCGTAGGAAGCAGTGACGTCCGGGCGCATGAGAGCCCTGACCGGACGTCAGTCCTGTCGGCGGTTGTGGCGGCAGCCGACAGGACCGTTCAGGCCCCAGGGCCGCCACCGTCCGATCAGTCAGGACGGGGCCTTCACGCCAATTTCATCTGTACACAACCCAATCGACTGCAGCTTGACGCTGTGCCGTGTCCCTCGTCGGAGCCGGGTTCGCCTTGCCGACCCCGCCCCATCCAGGCGACAGCCCTCATACAGAAGGACATCGAAGATGCGTATCCCCCGACCGACCAGGCCCGCCCGTCTGGTCACCCTGCTCGGCGTCGCGGCCGTGGGCCTTTCCGTCACGACCATAACCCTGCCCGGCACGGCCGGCGCGACGCCCCGTCAGCCGGTCCGGCCGACGATCGTGCTGGAGCACGGGGCGTTCGCCGACGCCTCCAGCTGGGACGGGGTCGTCGAGCGGCTACAGCGGGCCGGCTACCCGGTGGTGGCCGCCGCCAACCCGCTGCGCGGACCGGCCACCGACGCCGCCTACCTGCGCAGCGTCGTCGAGCACATCGACGGCCCGGTGGTCCTGGTCGGCCATTCCTACGGAGGCACCGTCATCAGCCAGGCCGCCACGGGCCTGGAGGGAAAGGTCAAGGCTCTCGTCTACATCGCCGCGTTCCTGCCCGACACGGGCGAGAACTCGCTGGGGCTGACGAACAAGTTTCCCGGCAGCACCCTCGGCCAGGTCATCGCCCCGGTGAACTACACGCTTCCCGACGGAGCCTCCGGAGCTGACGTCTTCATCAAGCCGGACAAGTTCCACCAGCAGTTCGCCGCGGACGTCCCCGCGGACAAGGCGCGGCTCATGGCCACCGGGCAGCGTCCGATCGCGGCCGCCGCGCTGGAGGAGAACTCCACCCGTGCCGCCTGGAGGACGATTCCCTCCTGGTCGCTGGTCACCACCGAGGACCGGAACATCCCCGTGGCGGCCCAGCGCTTCATGTCGGCTCGGGCACACGCCCGCACGACCGAGATCGACGCCTCGCACGCGGTGTCCGTCTCGCGTCCCGACGCCGTCGCGCGCATCGTGGAGAAGGCGGTCCGTACGGTCCGCTGACCGGACCTGCCGATCCAGGCAGGGGAGCCGTTCCGACGGGCGCTCCCGCAGGCCGAACACCCGGTCGAGTACGCCCCCGCACGGCCTGCTGCGGATCCGTGCCCAGCAGGTCACCGAGCCCCCTGCCTTCCGGCCGCGTAGGTAGTCCCTTTTCTGCCAGACCGTGAACCGCGCTCACCCCGTCACCGTTTCCAGGGTGACGAGGTGAGCGCGGTGTCGACGCCGGAAACCCCAGGTCGATGCCGGTACGGACCGGCCACCGCACCCGAGCCACCACCTCGCACCACAACCCACATCGAGAGGCAGCAACAACCATGCCGTTCATCACCGTCGGCCAGGAGAACTCCACCACCATCGACCTCTACTACGAGGACCACGGCACCGGGCAGCCGGTCGTGCTGATCCACGGCTACCCGCTCGACGGCCACTCCTGGGAGAAGCAGGCCGCGGCCCTGCTGGAGGCCGGCTACCGGGTCATCACCTACGACCGGCGCGGATTCGGCCGCTCCAGCCAGCCCACCACCGGCTACGACTACGACACCTTCGCCGCCGACCTGAACACCGTCCTGGAGGCCCTCGACCTCCACGACGCCGTCCTCGTCGGCTTCTCCATGGGAACCGGCGAAGTCGGTCGCTATATCGGCACCTACGGCTCCGCCCGGGTCGCCAAGGCTGCCTTCCTCGCCTCGCTTGAGCCCTTCCTGCTCAAGACCGACGACAACCCCGAGGGTGTCGACGGGAGCGTCTTCGAGGGCATCAAGCAGGCCGTCACCGCCGACCGGTACGCCTACTTCAGCGCGTTCTACCAGGACTTCTACAACCTGGACGAGAACCTCGGCACCCGGATCAGCGAGGAGGCCGTCCGCAACAGCTGGAACGTGGCCGCCGGCGCCTCCTGGTACGCCTCACTGGCCTGCGTCTCCACGTGGACCACCGACTTCCGCGCCGACATCCGGAAGGTCGACGTGCCGGCGCTGATCCTGCACGGCACCGCCGACCGCATCCTGCCCATCGAAGCCACCGGCGAGCTCTTCCACAAGGCGCTCCCGCAGGCCGACTACGTCGTCGTCGAGGGCGCCCCGCACGGCCTGCTGTGGACGCACGCCGAGGAGGTCACCGACGCCCTCCTCGCCTTCCTCGCGAAGTAAGGGCGGAGGCCGGCCTCTCACCGGCCGGACGGCGCCCCGCACGCGCCCCGTCACCGTTCGACGGTGACGGGGCGCCGTCTTCGGGGGGACTGTCCATTGTCCGGCCGCGGGCCACACTCGTTCGCTCGGCCCTCCCGATGTCGGAAACTCGACGCTGCGCATCCCGCGGATCCGTCGACCCGGCGCGGTCCGGAACCGGACCGACCGTACCGTCCGATGGATCGGGACGAGAGCCACAGCCACCACATGGTGCCACCGGGTCAGTGCTCCACCGGCGTTCTGTGCGTGCACGACGACGAGTCGACCGGCTTCCGGCCCGTGTTCCGGTCCCGCAGGTGAGAAGAGGTGCGCTCCCGCTGGAGCTCAGTGGATACGTGGGCGGGTGACCACCCGCTGAACCGTTTCCCTCGGAGTCCTAGGCCGCAGGATTTCCACTTCTCGGAACCGGGAGCTTATGGCTATGGCTGCCTGCCGCTCTCTCCGGCACGGTGGGTGTGGGGTCCGCGTCCAGGTCCAGGGCGGTGAGCCGGTCACGGACCTGCTGGGCGCTGTGGGACATGGCACGCTCGTCGGCGCTGCCGAGGGCGTGGACCCAGTCCGCCCGCGCGCCTTCCCGGTCGCCCTGGGCCAACCGGGTGTCGCCCAGCCGCATCAGTGTGCCGATGGCGTTCCTGTGGTCGCCCAGCTCCTCGAACGCCCGTGTCGCCCGCTGGTAGGTGGCCACCGATTCCTCGTAACGGCCGAGCATGCGGAGGTTGTGGCCCAGGATGTCCCATGCCTGGGCCAGCTGCCACGGCGCGCCGAGGCGTCGGAACAAGGCGATGCCTTCCTCGTTGTACAGAAGGCTCTTCTCGAGCTGCCCCAGGTTGGAGTGGAACCAGGCGAGCTCCACGAGGCACTCGGCCAACCACAACTCCTCACCTGTCTCCCGGGACAGCTCCAGTCCCCGTTCGGAGAACGTCACGGCCTCCTGGACCCGGCCGAACAGGAACAGCGCACACGCCATGACGTAGTGGGCTCGGGCCTGTTCACCGGTCGCGTCGAGTTCCTCGAAGATCGTGGTGGCGCGTCGCAGGTGGTGAAGGGCTTGCTCCTGATGGCCGAGGTAGCCGTGGATGCTCCCGAGGTGACGTAGACAACGGCCCTCTTCGAGGCGGTTGTTCTGGCGCCGGGCCACTTCGAGGGCGGGAGTCAGCGCGGTGATGGCTTCGGGCCAGAACTCCTGGCGGTGGAGATATTCCTTGAGCGACCAGGCCAACCCGGTGGTGTGGTGGTCCAGCTTCTGGCTGACGGCGGTGTGGAGCAGGCCGGTCAGCACCCGGTGTTCGGCGGTGAGCCATCGGGTCGCCTGCTTGACGGTGGAAAAGGTTTCCGGGGTGACACCTGGGACGGGTGCACCGAGGTCGAGGTCGGACGATGTGTCCTGTTTCAGAAGCTGGTTGGCCTCGTGGGCGGTGAACATGTAGTGGTCCAGGCCCCGGAGGGTGGCGTGGTGGCGTTCCTGGGCGCTGTCGTGGGTGTGGGTGAGCTCGGTGGCGTAGCCGCGCAGGAGGTCGTGAAGGCTGTAGCGGCCGGGCAGCGGTTGTTCCACGAGGCAGGAGCTGACCAGGCCGGCGAGCGCGCGGCGGGCCTGGGGGAGAGGAAGGCCGGCGAGGCTGGCGGCGGCGGGCGCGGTGATGTGGGGGCCGGGGTGCAGAGCCAGGAGGCGGAGGACTCGGGCCGTGGGCTCGTCAAGGGACTGGTAGGACCAGGAGAAGACGGCGCGTACGTCGGTGGTGGAGTCGAAGCCGGTGAACGCGTCGAGGCTGCCGTGGGCGTGGCGCAGGTCGTCGACGATGGCGTGAAGGGGGAAAGAGGGATCGAGTTCGGCGCGGGCGGCGACCACCGCCATGGCCAGGGGGAGCCGTCCGCACAGGCGGATGATGTCGGCTGTGGCGGTGGGCTCGGCGGCCAGTCGTTCGGTTCCCAGGCGCCGTTCGAGGGCGTGATGGGCCTCTGCCTGTGAGGGCAGGGGGAGCGTGAGGGGTTTGGCGCCGTCGGTGGCGATCAGCCCGGGAAGCCGGTTGCGGCTGGTGATCAGTGTGAGGCAGCCCGCTCCGCCGGGGAGCAGGGGGCGCACTTGTTGTTCGTCGCGGGCGTTGTCCAGGACGAGGAGGATCCGCCGGTCGGCGAGGAGGCTGCGGAAGAGTGTGCTGCGGCCCGGGGTGTCCTCGGGGATGTGCTGGGCGGGGACGCCGAGGGCGGTGAGGAAGCCGTGCAAGGCGTTGCCGGGTTCGACGGCGGGTGCGTGGGGGTGAAATCCGCACAGGTTGACGAAAAGCTGTCCGTCGGGGAAGGAGGAGGCGATGCGCTGGGCGTGGTGGACGGCGAAGGTGGTCTTGCCGACACCGGGAGCACCGCTGATGACGACGGCAGAGGCAGCGGTCGTTCCGGGCCGACCCGGTGCACCGCTCACGGCCGACAGCCAGGCACCCTCGGCCTCCCGCCCCGCGAACACCGGGAGGCTGCTCGGCAGTTGTGCCGGACGCCTCCGGGGCGGCGGCGCGGTTTCCTGGAAATCCGCGGCCCGGTCGTGACTCGCATCGGACCGATCGGCGGCGTCGGCCGGTTCGTCGTCCGCAGGGCCGAGGGGGGCGGTCGCCTCGCCCTTCTCCGGCGTCCCGGACGTGGCCGGCCCGAGCGGACCGCGCCCGTGTCCGGTAGCCCCGCCGGCCACGGATGCCGCGCCGAACCTGTTCAGCCCATCGGCTGGATGAAGGGGCGGCAGGTCGTGGTGGAGGATGCCGTGGTGCAGCGCACGCAGGGCCGGGCCGGGTTCGAGGCCGAGTTCGTCGGCGAGGTGGCGGCGCAGGTCGGTATAGCGCTGAAGCGCTTCGGGGTGCCGGCCGGCAAGGTACAGGGCGCGCAGCAGCAGAGCCCAGCCGGTTTCCCGAAGAGGAAGCTCTGTGGTCATTTCCTGTGCCGCGTCCAGGGCCTCGGTGATCCGTCCTTGCAGGAGCAGGGCAGTGGCGCGGATCTCGCGGGTGGTCTGTCGCAGTTCTTCCAGGCGTGCTGTCTCGTTGACGGCGAACAGGTGGTGCGCGGCGTCGGCGAACGCGGTGCCGCGCCACATCTCCAGGGCTTTCCGGGTCTCTTCCACGACGCGTTCGGGCCGGCCCTCGTCCATGAACCGGTGCGCCTGGGCAAGGGCCCCCTCGAAGCGCACGGTGTCACGGCTCTCGGACGGCACCCGCAGGGCGTAGCCCAGAGGTTCGGTGACCAGGACCTCGCAGGTGCCTTCTCGGCGCAGGTGCTGGGGTTCCAGGACCGCGCGTACCTTGCTGACATGGGCGTGCAGGGAGGCCATCGCTCCGCCCGGTGTCCGTCCCGGCTGCTGCGGCCACAGTTCCTCACACAGCGTCTGCGGAGTGACCGCCCGGCCGTCGGCGAGCAGCAGGCGGATCAGCAGCAGCCGCTGTCGGCGCCGGCCCGGATCGAGCACCGCCCCCGCCCGCCGCACCAGCAGCGGACCCAGCAGCCCGAAGTCGAGACCCTGTCCCACCCCTGTCACCACACTCATCCGGAATCCCGCCCGACGACGCCACCGTCGGAAGCACATACATGACCATGACCAGCGGACATGTGGGCGACCCGCTCCCGCTGTGACGAAAACCGGACCCGCACGATCCTCGTCGCGGTGACCCAACCGCCGAGATGGGGGCTGTTCAGGCGATCGGGGTGGCATGGACCCCGTCGTCCGCCTCCCGCATACCACACAGGACATTAGCAGGACGCCGATCGGCGTGATGACGTTGGAGGCGGCCATGCGCTGGACGGCTTCCTCGCCCAGGCGGAGCCCCGGCCCGTGGAGTGCTGCACACGATGGGCGTGAGGCGGTTCGCGGCAGGTCCGTCGTGGTCGAGCGCCGGAACCACCACCCGGCAAAGGCGTCGCGGATTCCGGCCTGCTGAGCTGCGCACACCGTGCCGCGTAGCCGGTGCAGATGATCTCCGCAGGCGACGTCCTGCCAGAGGGGCTTCTGGGCAGACGCCCCTCACCTGCGACGACGCGTGAACCAGTGCGACATCCGCTCCGTTGAGTGATCGAACGGTCGTCATCAGGAGTGGAGAGAAGACATGGCCAAGGTCGAAGGAACGAGCACCGTCCGGTTCGAACCGGTCCGAGCGGCGCTGGCAGCGCACCTGGAGTCCGGCGAGGAGCTGGGGGCGTCGATCGCCGTAGATGTCGACGGAGTCATGGAAGTCGACCTGTGGGGCGGGCATGCCGACGAGGCGCGGACCGTCCCGTGGCACCAGGACACGGTGGTCAACCTCTGGTCGACCACCAAGACCCTGAGCAGTCTGGCGGCCCTCGTCCTCGTCGACAAGGGGGCACTGGATCTCTACCGCCCGGTCGCGCACTACTGGCCCGAATTCGCTGCCCAGGGCAAGCAGGACATCGAGGTGCGACACGTTCTGGCACACACCTCGGGGCTGTCCGGCTGGCAGCAGCCCTTCACCATGGACGACCTGTACGACTGGCCCACCGCCAGCGCCCGGCTGGCCGCACAGGCGCCCTGGTGGAAGCCGGGCAGCGCCTCGGGCTATCACGTGCAGACTCAGGGGCAGCTCGTGGGAGAGCTCGTCCGGCGGGTCAGCGGCCGTACCCTGACCGAGTTCGTCGACACCGAGATCGCCGAACCGTCGCAGGCCGATGTCCAGATCGGCGCGCGGGAGGCCGACTGGCCGCGCATCGCCGAGCTGGTGGCTCCGGCGCCGCTCTCCGGAATGCCCGACGGCCTCGATCCCGAGGGGATCTTCACCAAGACACTCCTCGGAAGCCCCGCCCGGGACGAACACGTCGACACCCCGCAATGGCGCCGTGCCGAACTCGGAGCCGTCAACGGACACGGCAACGCACGAGGCATGGCCCGCGCCCTCTCCGTGATCTCGCGGCGCGGCCGGGTGAACGGCCGCCGGATGCTCTCCGAGGAAACGGCGGAGAAGGTCCTCGACGTACAGGCGGACGGGGTCGACCTGTTCCTGGGCGTTCCCGTCCGCTGGGGCATCGGCTTCGCGCTCACCGATGCGAGGACGATGCCGCACATGCCCACCGGAAGGGTCTGCTTCTGGGTCGGCCGGGGCGGTTCGATCGTCATGATGGACCTCGACCGGCGCGTCACCTTTTCGTACACGATGAACCGGCTGGGCGACGGAATCCTCGGCTCGGAGCGCACCCATGACTACATCAGGCATGTCTACGAAGTCCTGGACTCCACCGACTGAAGGCCGGCCGCTGCGCCTTGGAGGCCAGGGCCGAGAGCTCCGTGGGCGGAGACGTGCCCCACCGGTTCGGCTTGCGCGGCACGGCGCGGTTCCCGGGTCGGTCCCTCGGCGCGGGGTCAGGTTCTGGCGGTTGTGCGACGCCGCCAGTCGCCAGGAGCGCCACTACCGCCTCCCATGAAGTCGACGGAGTAGGTGTCGTTGTCACGCACGACGGTGCCGGCGGCATCGGTGACGGCGTCGGGTGTCCTGCGGGCGATGAAGCCACGCCTGGCGTCCTCGAAATCCTGCGTGTCGGAGAACGGGAGCCGGTCTTGGCCTGCTGCTCGGTGATGGCCGGCTGTGCGGCCTTCGATGCCGATGACATAGCGCTAGATTCACACCATGAGCCGATAGAACGTCGCCTTGACTCGCCCGCCTGTCGCGGTGGGTCCGTACCTCTGCGTGGATGTCGAGTTCGCCGTCCTCAGGCCGCGGCTGGATCGAGGACGCGGTGGTACGGACACGGGTCAGGCCGCGGTGCGCCGGGCGGGGCTCGACGGTTTCGGCCCGGTCAACGTCACCCCTGAGGCGGGTGACGGCTCGTTTCCCGGTGCGCTCGCCTCGTCCGACCTCCGCCCGTGCGAGCCGCAGCGCTGTGTCGGCCCGTCCCGACAGGAGTTCCGTCCAGGCCGTCAGGACCGGTGCGTCGGCGGCGTGACCTTCCAGGGCGCGCAGCGCGTCGTCCAGGCGGCTTGCGTACAGGGCCAGTTCGGCACGTGCCGTGCGTACCTCGTGTTCCGCCTGCCGGTCACCGAGCGCGGCAGGTGCATCGGGATGCTCCTCGGGGTGGTTGCGGGGAGCCCGGACGCTAGACAGACGCCGTTGCTCGGGAATTGCAGCGGCGAGAGTGACGGGTCCGGCTGGTCCGGTCCGAACCGTCGTACGGTGCCTTCCCGTGAGCGACTGGCCGTGCCCGCATGCTCGGCGCGGGGCGTGCCCCGGTGACGGAAAGTCCAAGCGCCTCGGCGGTTCATCCCTAGGCGTCGTGGGGGGCGGGCGAGCAGCCTGAGTGCCGCCGAGCGCTTCCCCGCCGGCGGGTGGACAGCCGGTGAACGGGCTGCCGCGCGCCGTCGCCGAGGACGCGGGGCATCCCAGGAGCCGCCCCCCTCTCGGCTCCTCCGATCAGGGAGAACCATGATCACTCCTCGAAGCAGACTGGCCGGAGCGCTCGCCGCCGCCGCGCTGGTCGTCACCGGCGCCGGAGCGCTGGCGACTCCCATGGCGGCCGCGGCGCCGACCGCCGCCTACACCGTCACGGTCGGCGCCAAGGGCTCGTGGACGCACCCCGACGACACGCCCGCCGGCGCGTACATCGACAAGGACGGCACCTTCTACTTCCAGCAGGCCCACGCGTTGTACGGGGCGAGTGATCCCCGCACGTGGTCCTTCTTCACCGGAACGAACCTCGACACCGCCACCCGGTCCGGCGCCATCAGCGACGCGGTGAACCCGGCCAACTCCAACGACCGAAACAACGACACCACCTGGCGCTGCAACAACAGCCCGACGGGTGTGGAGTCCACGCAGGCGCCCTCCACCGGCTCGTACGCGCACCGCAACTACTGCGACCTCGCCGGTGTCTGGGTCGACCCGGACACCGGCGACTGGTACGGACTCGTGCACAACGAGTTCACCCCGCAGCCCTTCGGCGACGGCGTCCACTACGACGGCATCGACTACGCCGTCTCCAAGGACCAGGGACGTACGTGGACCATCAAGGACCACGTCATCACCTCGCACTACAGCACCGACCGCGGCGACACCGCCGGCTTCCCGCAGCAGACGTACCACTACGGCACCGGTGACCAGCGGCTGTTCGTCGACACGGCGTCCGGCTACTTCTACGCCTTCTACGGCTCCCGGATCGTGAACAAGGGCGGTGGCTGGGCCGCGTTCTACGGGCACGTCGCCCGAGCCCCGATCTCGTCGAAGATGGCGCCCGCCTCCTGGCAGAAGTGGTACGACGGCGCCTGGTCCGAGCCCGGTGTCGGAGGCCGCGAGAGCACCATGGTCCCGGTCGGCTCCGGCAGTACGACGGGCTACACCCCGCCGTCGAAGGAGTACGACCCCGCCAACAGCGGCACCGTGAGCCAGCAGGTGGCCGCCGGTCTGACACCCCCGACGTCCCCGCTGTTCGTCATGGACATCACGTACAACGCCCATCTCGGCCTGTACATCGGCCAGCCCCAGGCGGTCGACCAGAGCGGCAACGCCTCCCAGGAGATCTACGCCACCGACAACCTGGCCACGCAGAAGTGGTTCCGTCTCGGTGACACCGGCGGCTACAAGAACGCCTCCTGGTACCGCTGGTTCCTCGACAGCGCGAACAAGACCGGTTCCGGGATCGTCGGCAGGGACTTCCGCTCGTACTGCTCCTTCGGCTGCTCCAACGGCACCAGCAGCGAGTACGTCAACCTGTCGATCGGCACCACCCAGCCCGCAGCACCGGTCGACACGACGAAGGCGTACCGCATCGCCGCCACCGGCGGCCGCGTCCTCGCCCAGGTCTCCGGCGGTTCGGCCACCACCTCGCTCGCCGCCGCCACCGGCTCCGGCCTGGAGTCGTGGGTCTTCACCTCGAACGGCGACGGCTCGTACCGCATCGCCAACTCGGCTTCGGGTCAGCTCCTCGGCGTGGGCACCACCTCCACCGCCACCCGGGCCTGGGGCACCAAGCCCACCGCCACGGCCGTCGCGGCCGGCGGACCCACCGTCGGACAGCAGTGGTTCGTCCTCCGGAGCACCTCGCCCGCCACCGGCGCGGCCACCGGCACGTACAAGATCGTCAATCGCTACAGCGGCCTCGTCATCGGGCTCTCCGCGGAGTCGGGCCGCCTCGCCGAGACCACCCCCACCCGCAGCTGGAACAACACCACCGGCAACGCGGTCGGTGGTACCCGGACGGCCGGTGAGCAGGTCCTGACCCTGACCCCCACCGCCCAGGCCCCCGAGACGGTGGCCGTCGGCAACCCGGGCAACCGGACGACGACCCTCGGCAAAGCCGTCTCCCTTCAGCTGGAGGCCACCGACTCCGCCGGGAAGCCCCTGACCTTCACCGCCACCGGGCTTCCCGCCGGGCTGAGCGTCAGCTCCGGCGGACTGGTCACCGGCACCCCCACCACGGCGGGCACGTCCACGGTCACCGTCACCGCGTCCTCCGGCAGCGCCACCGGCACGGCCACGTTCATCTGGACGGTCGCCGCCTCCCTCGACGGAGTCCGCACCCTCACCGCCGCGGGCAGGGCACTCGACAATCCCGACCACAGCACCACCCCAGGCACCCAGCTCATCACCTGGGCGCCGACCGGCGGCCTCAACCAGAAGTGGAACCTCGCCCAGCAGGCCGACGGAACCTACACGCTCAAGAACAGCGAGTCCGGGCTGTGCGCCGACGTCGAAGGCGGCTCCACCGCAGCCGGCGCGAAGATCATCCAGTGGACCTGCACCAACGGGGCCAACCAGCGCTGGAACATCACCCGTCAGGCCGGCGGCACCTCTACGGTCTCCTCCGCGGCGAGCGGACTGCTCCTGACCACCGCCTCCTCCGCCGACGGCGCCCGCGTCACCCAACAGCCCGACACCGGCTCGACATCGCAGCGGTGGACCGTCACCTGATGCCACCGCGTCCGTGACCGGCACGCCGGGCCCCCGCGCAGCAGCAGGGGCCCGGCGTGCCGTCACACCATGTGCTCACACCACGGCCACGGGCTCCAGATCCGCGATGTCCGCGAGGGAGAGGTTCATCTGGTCGTGAAGGAACCGCACCATGGTCCAGTGGGGCAGCGCACCTTCGTCGAACGGTCCGAATTCCTCGCGGTACAGCGGGATCCAGCGCAATGCCTCTTCCAGTGCCTGTTCGCGCCCCGGCCCCTCCTGGTATTCCTCGTAGGCGATGCTGCGGTGCTCGACGAAGAACCTTCCGGGAAGCCGCTCCTCGCACAGCGCACGGTATTCACGGGTCTGCAGGATGAGGTAGTGCCATATCTCGTCGATGTCCTGCTCGACCGGCAGGAACAGGCCGCTGAGCCGCTCCCGGTACCGGGAGACGAGGTAGAGATACCGCAGGCATTCGGTGACCTGACGCTCCACGAATTCCCGTGGCGCGTCCGGGGTCCTGTCCATGGAATACCTCACCACCTCGGCGTACAGCGCGTCCCCGAGAAGGTTCTTGATGTCGTCGGCGGAGAGAGCTCGTCCGCTGGTCATGGCGCTCCGGTTCCTGGAGGGACGGGGAAAGGTGAAGCCATAAGGGGCGGGTCGTCAGGCGCCGTCGTCGGCGAGCCAGGCGTACTTTCCCGATCGCCCGACGGGAATGTGTTCGCGGTGCTCGATCCGGCAGCGCCGCCCCGTCAGTTCTCCCACGGCCCGCCGCAGCGCCGCCGCCTCCGCGGCGTCGACGGGCTCGTCGGTGAACGTCGTGTACCGCAGGGTGGCCTCCGCCTCGCCGTGGAGGTGAAGCCGGTGCAGGAAGACCTGGGCGGACGCGTCGCCGACGATCCGGTCGAGGTCACCCTGGGCGACCGGCCCGTCCGGCGTGCCCAGCAGCTCCTTCTCCCGGCCGCAGAACTGGATGATCGCCTCGGGATCCGGCGTACCGTCCAGGGTGCGGACGCAGTCCCCCGAGCGGTAGCGGACCAGCGGCATGTAGGGGTTGCGCACGCTGGTGACGATGAGCTGGTGGATCGTGCTCCCGGGTGCCACCGGCAGGAGTTCCACGCTCATCCCGTCGAGGTGCGGCCAGTACCTGCCCTCCCGGTCGCTGAAGTACAGGTAGCCGAGCTCCGTGCTGCCGAACAGGTCGATGACCGGGCAGTCGAAGTGCCGGCGGAGGAAGCGCCGTACGTTCACCGGGGTGTACTCGTAGGCGTGGACGATGCTGGCCGGCGCGGGGAAGGCGTCCCACAGGTCCCAGGCCACGGCCTTCCGCACCAGGTGCGCCAGGTGGTAGCCGGAGCAGTCGAGGTGGTACCGGCCCTGCGGGTGCTCGCTCCGCGCCCGGTCGATCTCGCCGAGCATGCGCAGCACGTCCTCCCGGTCCCACTGAGCCGGGTCCAGCCGGAGGTTCAGGTAGCAGGTGCGCTCGTCGAGCCGGCGGTCGTCCAGGGTGGGTACGGGCCCGGGCTCGGTCCCGCGGCGGGCGGCGTTGACCCGCGCCACGTGCTCCGTCGCGAGCACCGTGGTCAGCGAGACGCGTCGGCAGCCCGACTCCCATGTCTCGGCGATGTCGGGGTGGGTCCGCCACAGCTCGTAGTAGGAGTGGAGGAGGAAGTACGGAGGCCGGATGATCCGCATCCGGGCGTGGTTGGTGCCGGTGGACAGGACGAACTCCGCCTCGCCGGACTCCAGCGCCGTCGCCAGCCGAGGCGTCATCCAGTTGCCGGGGAAGCCGCGCGCGATCTCCGGCTTGTCGAGCAGGGGGAAGTACCCCTTCGCCAGGGACTCCTGGTAAAGGGGTATGTCGCGGATGTGCTCGATGACCTCGGCGGTCGGCTGGCCCTTCATTAATTCCTTCTCATCATTCGCATGGTTGAGGAAGTACGGGATAAGGGGGACCGGAGCCGGGCGCCCGGGAACTCGCTGTGGTGGAGGAGAAAACTCTCACAGAGTTGCTCCCGGGCGCCCCCTTTGCGGCAGGTCAGGAGATACAGCCGGCCTTCGGCGCCGCACTGATGCAGCCGCTCTTGGGCGCGGAGCTGATGCAGCCGTTCTTCGCGGCCTGCTGGGCCGAGTTGGCGGAGAGCCAATTCTGCCAGACGTTGTCCGTGGCCATCTTCTTGATCAGCTGTTCCACAGGTGCCTCCGGTAGTGGTACGGAAGGTTCACTTCGACGGGCCGATGATGAATGGATTGCCCCTCGACCCGCTGGGTGAATTTAGAAGTGCGGTCGAGCGACTGTCAATGAATGGCAAAGCGGAATCGTGGAAAGCGGCCCCGGCGGGGCCGGCTTCGGCGCGATTCCGCCGCACCGGACAGGTGCGCCGGAGCCCCCTCGCGGCCCCGGTTCGCCGCACACCGTGACAGGGCACGCCTCGCCCTGACGGGCAGGTGGGGACGGGTGTGACCGCACCGGACGGCTGCTGTGCGGGGGACTGGCGGCGTCCTCGTGGCCGGCCGCGGGACACCCCGGCCACCCCACATCATGAGAATGCTCTCCTCAAGTCGGCTCCCTGGACTAGACCACGGCAGAATGGTCTGATGTTGTGGCGCAGGGTGGGGCTGGTGTTGGGAAGCGGAGTCGGTTTACCGGCGTTGCTGGTGTTTCTGTTCATACAGCTCTGGCCGGGACAGCACGAGTCGCCCTCCATGGGCCCCGCGGTCGTCGTGCCCACCCCGTACGTGCCCGTGCCCACCCCGCACGTGCCGACGCCCTCGGCCACCGCCCCGTCCCACTCAGCACGACCTGCCGGCGCGCCGCCTCCCGCCTCCCCGCACCCACCCTGCTCCGGCGGCCGGGCCGTGCGGGCTCTGCCGCCGCCGGAGGTCGACGACGACATCTGGGACGCGCTGGACGACCTGGACGCGTGGGACGGCCTGGACATGCTGGACGGCCTGGACATGCTGGACGGCCTGGACGTGCTCGACGCCCTGGAAGGCCCGGACGACCCGGACGACATCGAGGACGGGACGGCGCCCGGGTGCTCCGAGGGAGAATCCGACGACGAGCGGGGCGACTGATGTTCAGGCCCTCGATCAGCGCACGGTCCCGGATCGTGGGCTGGATGCTCCTGCTGCTCAGCGCGGCCCTGGCCGTGCCCACGGTGGGGATCACGATCGTCTGGCGAGCGGAGCTGGACCACCAGGTCGACGTGCAGCTCCGCTCCGAGGCCGACACGCTGCGCGCCTTCGCCCGCAGCTCGCGCGACCCGGAGACCGGTGAGCCCTTCACCACGGGAGCCGCGTTGCTGACGGCGTTCATGACGGTGCACCAACCAGGCCCGGACACGGCCTTCTTCAGCATCGTCGACGGGCGCGCTGACCGGCGCAGCCACGGCCCGGTTCCGGCTCGGCTGGACCGGGACCCGGCGGTGGTGGACCTGCTGGCGGAAACGGCGGACACCGGCATCCGGTGGCTGGACTCCCCGGCGGGGAAGGTTCGCTACGGCGTCGTCCGGGTCCACGTGGAGGGTGACCGCGCCGACACCCGGCTCGCCCTGGTGGCCTTCCGGGACCGGCAGTTGAGGCGGGAATGCCACCTCGCGCGCACCCTGCTGGCCTCCGGATGCCTCGCCCTGCTGGTCGCGGGATCGGCCAGCTGGCTGGTGGCGGGCAGGATACTGGCTCCGATCCGGTTGGTCCGGCAGACCGCCGAACGGATCGGCGAGACCGATCTGACGCAGCGGCTGCCGGTGCGGGGCAGCGACGACGTGGCGGCGCTCGCCGAGACGTTCAACCACATGCTCGACCGTCTGTCGCACGCCTTCACCACACAACGCCGCTTCCTGGACGAGGTGGCGCACGAACTGCGCACCCCCATCACGGTCGTCCGCGGACACCTGGAACTGATGGACGACGACCCCGACCACCAGCGCCGCCAGACCCGCGCCCTGCTCCTCGACGAACTGGACCGGATGAGCCGGATCGTGGAGGACCTGCTGCTCCTGGCCCGGGCCGAACGCCCCGGCTTCCTCACCCTCGGCCCGACCGACCTCACCGACCTGGTCGTCGACGTGGCCGCCAAGGCACAGGCGCTCGGGCGCAGACGCTGGACGGTGGCCGAGGTCACCGATGCCGGCGTGCGCCTCGACGAACAGCGCGTGACCCAGGCCCTGATGCAGCTCGCCGCCAACGCGGTCAGCCATACGGGCGAGGGGGACACCATCGAGATCGGTTCGCGCCTGAAGGACGGCCGGGTACTGCTGTGGGTGGCGGACACGGGGCCCGGCGTGGCCCCGGAGGACCGCGAACGGATCTTCCAGTGCTTCTACCAGGCCGGCGCCGCGAACCCCACCGGCACCGGCACCGGCATCGGCATCGGGCTCGCCCTGGTCCGCGAGATCGCCCAGGCCCACGGCGGCGTCGCACACGTCGAGGACGCTCCCGGGGGCGGCGCGCGCTTCGTCGTCGACCTTCCCGCACTGCACCCCACGACGGAGGGAACCCATGGTGAGCAGGATCCTGATAGCGGAGGACGAGGCAAGGATTGCCTCCTTCGTCGACAAGGGGCTGCGCCGTAGCGGGTACGTCACCCGGGTCGTCGCCGACGGCGTCTCCGCCTACGAACACGCGCGTGGCCAGGACTTCGACCTCCTGATCCTCGATCTCGGACTGCCGGGCCACGACGGGCTGACCGTGCTGCGCAAGCTGCGGAGCGCGCGCAGCACCCTTCCCGTCGTCATCCTGACGGCGCGCGACACGGTGAGCGACATCGTGGCCGGCCTGGAGAGCGGCGCCGACGACTACGTGCCCAAGCCCTTCGCCTTCGACGAGTTGCTGGCACGCGTACGGCTGCGGCTGCGCCGCGAGGAGCCGTCGGAGAACCTGCTGCTGCGGGTGGGCGACCTGAGCCTCGACCTGCGCACCCGCCGGGCACACGTGGGCGAGCGTGTCAGCGACCTGTCCGCCCGTGAGTTCGCGCTCGCCGAGATCCTCATGCGCAATCCCGACCGTGTGCTCTCCCGGGAGCAGCTGCTGAGCCAGGTGTGGGGGTTCGACTACGACCCCGGTTCGAACATCGTCGATGTCTACATTCGCTATCTGCGGCGCAAGATCGGAGCCGAACGGGTCCAGACCGTGAGGGGCGTGGGCTACCGGCTCCGGTCGTCCTGATCCCGGGCGGGAGGTACGCGCGACGCCGTTCCCCGGGGCGGGCCGTGGCCGACGGCACGGTCGCCGTGGCGGCCGGCGGCGCGGGCGGACTCCGCATGCCGGGGGCGGGCTTCGGCATGCCGGGGACCGGTCTCCAACCGGTGGCGGGTCGGCACCACCGCACGCGATGAGAGCTCTCTCACCGCCGTCTCACGGTCACCTCATCACCCGGACCGAGACTGCTTCCCACGGGTGAACCGCGACGCGGTGCCCGTGCACGGCGCGCACGGTCGCCGCGGTCCCCGTCCGAGCCACGGGTGCCGCCGCACCGACAGCAGGTAAGAGACACCCCGGCAGCTCTGCGACGCGACCACCCGCACCTGTTCTCTCACCACCCCGGCCATCCGCGGACCACGACGGCCCGGTCCCGGCCGGGGTGGGACCCGCCCGGCGCGACGAGCCACACGCCCCTTCCGTACGGAGGACACTCCTGTGCAACGACTCATCGACCATGCCCGCACCTACCCTTCCCGCTGCGGCGGAGCGGGTCACGATCTGCGGAGGTTCGCGGACGGCCAGCGGCCCACCGTCATGTTCATCACCTGCTCCGACTCCCGCGTGGTTCCCACTCAGTTGACCGGCACCGGACCGGGCGAGCTGTTCGAGCTCCGCACCGCCGGGAACATCGTGCCGGCGTACGACCCGGACGGCCCGACGAGCGAGATGGCGACGATCGAGTACGCCGTCAGCGTCCTGGAGGTGTCCGACATCATCCTCTGCGGGCACTCCCACTGCGGCGCCGTCGGAGCGCTCGCCCGGGGGGAGGACCTGCGGACCCTTCCCGCGGTGCGCGGCTGGCTCGGCCGGTCCGCTCCCGCGGGCGGCGCCCTCCACGACCTCGGCGACTTCGGTCCCGACGTCGCGCGACCCGTACAGCGCCATGTGGTGGAACAGGTGGCGAAGCTGCGCGACTACCCGTGTGTGAGCCAGGCAGTCAGTGAGGGCCGACTCGGTCTGCACGCCTGGTACTACGAGGTCCACACCGGCGCCGTACAGGCCCATCAGCTCTCCACCGGAACCTTCTCCTCCCTGTGACAGCGGTGTGCGTGTGCGTGTGCTCACGTCTGCGCGCGCCGTCCCCCGCCACCGACCACTCCCCCCACACTCCTAGGAGCTGACCCCCCATGTCCTCTCCACCTCTCCGGTTACGGCCGGACGTCCTGTCCCGCGACTTCCTCGCCTCGGTCGTGGTGTTCCTCGTCGCCGTGCCCCTGTGCGTCGGCATCGCCGTCGCCTCCGGTGTCCCCGCCGAACTGGGCCTCGTCACGGGAATCGTCGGCGGACTGCTCGTCGGCGCCATGCCGGGCAGCTCGTTCCAGGTCAGCGGCCCGGCCGCGGGGCTCACGGTCCTGGTGTACGAGGCCGTGACCCACCACGGCGTCGCGGCGCTCGGGATCCTCGTCCTGGCGACGGGCCTGCTCCAGATCGCGCTCGGTCTCGTCCGCTTCGGCCGGTGGTTCCGCGCGATATCGACCGCGGTCGTCCACGGCATGCTCGCCGGCATCGGCCTCGTACTGATCTGCGGCCAGCTCTACGCCCTGGTGGGCGTCCGTGCGCCCGGCAGCGGTCTCGACAACCTGCTCGGGCTGCCGAAGCTGTTCACGCGGATCGCGGACGGGGCCCCGACGCTGTCCTCCTGCGCGATCGGCGCCGGCGCCATCGCCGTCCTGATCCTGTGGAAGCGGCTTCCCGGCCGCCTGCCCCGGCTGCTTCCCGGGCCGCTGGTGGCCGTCGGACTGGCCACCGTCGCGATGGCGGTGCTGGACCTGCCCGTCGCCACCATCGAGGTCCGGGGCCTGGCCGACTCGCTCCGGCTGACGGGCCTCGACGACTTCGGGCTCCTGGCGGAGCCCGCACTGCTCGGCGCCGTACTCGCCTTCACGCTCATCGCCTCGGCCGAGTCGCTCTTCAGCGCCGCGGCCGTGGACCGGATGCACGACGGCCCGCGCACCCAGTACAACAAGGAACTCATCGCCCAGGGGGCGGGGAACACCGTCTGCGGCCTCCTCGGCGCACTGCCCATGACCGCCGTCATCGTGCGCAGTGCCGCCAACGTCCAGGCCGGGGCCCGGACCAAGGCGTCCAGGATCCTGCACGGGGTGTGGCTGCTGCTGTTCGCGGCCCTGTTCCCCGCCGTGCTCGGTCTGATCCCCGTGGCCGCCCTCGCCGGGGTGCTCGTCCACGCCGGAGCCAAGCTCGTCCCCGTCACCACCTTCCGCCCGCTCTGGCGCGAGAACCGGGGGGAGGCCGTGGTCCTGGCCGCCACCGCGCTGGCGATCATCGCCACGGACATGTTCATGGGCGTCCTGCTCGGTATCGGGATGGCCGTGATCAAGACGGCGTGGGAGACCTCCGCCGTGCGCCTGGACATCGTCGAGCACGAGGACCGCATCGCGGTCGCCTTCGGCGGCAGCGCCACCTTCCTGCGGCTGCCCCTGATCCTCGACACCCTGGAGGCCCTGCCGAAGGACCGGCCGGTGGAACTCGACCTCTCGCGACTGCGCCACCTGGACCACGCCTGCCGCACCGCCCTGGAGGCGTGGACCGCCCACAACAGCGCCGCCGTCCGGAACCCCGAAGAGCCGGCGGACGGCCCACCGCGCGAGCCCGCCCTCGCCGCCGCCACCCCGGACGGTGAACGGGCCCCTCGCGCGGCGGGAGGCTAGCCGAGGGTGAGGGGCCGCCGGCCGCGCGACGCGCCTCCGCGGTGTCCCCCGGCCGGCCGCCGCCGGTGCGGTCCGTCCCGGAAACGGCAACAAATATTGTTCGGATTTCGGGACGGGCCGCACCCTGGCGGTGGAGGTGATCGCCATGACCGGCGCCCACAAGGAAGACAGTGACCGAACCTCGTACGACGTGATCGTCATAGGCGGCGGGGCGGGTGGGCTCAATGCCGCGCTCGTACTCGCGCGGGCGCGGCGCAGTGTCGCCGTCGTCGACTCGGGGGAGCCCCGCAACGCTCCCTCGGCCCATATGCACAGCTTTCTCTCGCGTGACGGTGTGCCGCCGCTGACCGTGCTGGAGACCGGACGCGCGGAGATCGCGCGCTACGGAGCCGTACGGATCGAGGGGCGGGTGGACCAGGTGGAGCCCCGCGACGGAGGCGGCTTCGTGGTGCTGCTGGACGGCGGTGCCTCGCTCGACGCGCGGCACGTGGTGCTGGCCACGGGGCTCCGCGACGAGCTGCCCGAGATCCCCGGGGTACGGGCGATGTGGGGCGAGGACGTGCACTTCTGCCCCTACTGCCACGGCTACGAGGTACGCGACGAGAAGATCGTCGTCCTCGGGGTGCACCCGGCCTCCGCCGGGCAGGCGCTGCTGCTGCGGCAGTGGTCGCACGACGTCGTGTACGCGACGCACGACCGGCCGCTCACCGGCGAGG
The DNA here is from genome assembly GCF_044331325.1 of Streptomyces sp. NPDC017246. Taxonomy (NCBI): domain Bacteria; kingdom Bacillati; phylum Actinomycetota; class Actinomycetes; order Kitasatosporales; family Streptomycetaceae; genus Streptomyces; species Streptomyces sp. NPDC017246. The sequence continues at coordinate 73,916 of NZ_JBIRMW010000010.1, forward strand.
AGCGCGAGCGCATGGACGCGCGCGGCGTCGAGGTCGTCGAGGGGCGGGTGTCCACCCTGCTGAGCAAGGACGGGCGGCTGCACGGGGTGGAGTTCGTCGACGGGCGCACCGTGGAGTGCGCCGGCGTGTTCCTGTTCCCGAGGATGACCCCGAACGACTCGGCCTTCGACGGCCTCGGCTGCACCCGCGACGAGCAGGGCTGGCTGGTCACCGACCGGGCCGGGCGCACCAGCCGCCCCGGCCTGTGGGCCGTCGGCAACGTGGTGGACTCGCGCGCCCAGGCCGTCACGGCCGCCGGTATGGGAGCCGCGGCGGCGTTCGCCCTCAACCACGACCTGGTGGACGAGGAGATCGAGCGCGATCTCGCCGCGCACCGTGCCGCCGCCGGCCGTGCCTCCGACGCGGGAGAGCCGGTCTCCGCGGCCTGATCTCCCGCTTCCCCCACCGGCGTCCGTCTCCCCGCGCCGCCTCCGTTCCGCGCCCGTCTCCGACTCAGTCGTCGGAGGCGGGCGTTCGGCGTGTGGGCCGGGCGCGGACGTGCATCCGCTCGCCCTGGCGCCCGAACAGGCTGAGCACCTCGACCGGGCCGTGCCCGGTGCTGCCGAACCAGTGCGGCAGCCGGGTGTCGAACTCGGCGACCTCGCCCGGGTCGAGGACGATGTCGTGGTCGGCGAGCACGATCCGGAGCCGCCCGGAGAGCACGTACAGCCACTCGTATCCCTCGTGGGTGCAGAGCTCCGGGGTGTCGCGGCTCGCCGGCAGCACCATCTTGTAGCTCTGCAGCGGGCCGGGCTGCCGGGTCAGCGGCAGCACCGTGTTGCCGTTCACCGCGTGCGGTTTGAGCCGGACCCTCGGGTCGCCCACGTCGGGGGCGCCGACCAGTTCGTCGATCGGGACCTGGTGGGCCTGGGCGATGGGCAGCAGCAGCTCCAGGCTGGGGCGGCGCTGGCCGGCCTCCAGGCGCGAGAGGGTGCTCTTGGAGATGCCGGTGACCTCCGAGAGGGCGGCGAGGGTGACACCGCGGGCGGTGCGAAGTCGCTTGAGTCGGGGACCGACGGCGGACAGGGCCTGGGCGATGGACGAGGGCTGCTCCACACCGTCAATTAGATCGATCCGTTCCGGAATCCGCAAAGAGAGGTGCTGTTTTCGGACGCTGCCGTGCACCCGGCCCCGAGGGCCGTCGCCGGACGCCTGCGCCCCGCCCCGGCGTACGTCGGAGGCGGGGCGGGGCGGGGCGCACGGGCGTGCGTCAGAGGCCCAGCGAACGGCCGATCAGCTCCTTCATCACCTCCGTCGTCCCGCCGTAGATGGTCTGCACCCGGCTGTTGACCCACTCACGGGAGATCGCGCTCTCCTTGAGATAGCCGAAGCCGCCGTGGATCTGGAGGCAGCGGTTGGCGATGTCCACCTGGAGCTCCGTCGTCCACCACTTCACCTTCGCGGCGTCGGTCACCGAAAGCCGGCCCGCGTTGAGTTCGGCGACACAGTGGTCGAGGAAGACCCGGGCGACCGTCAACTCCGTGTCCATGGTGGCCAGTTGGAAACGGTTGTGCTGGAAGCTGCCGATGGGCTGCCCGAAGGCCTCACGGGTCCGCGCGTACTCCAGGGTGTCGGCGAGCATCCGCTCCGCCGCGCCCACCGCCACCGTCGCGATGCTGAGCCGCTCCCGGGGCATGCCGGCCATCAGGTAGGCCAGCCCGGCGTTCTCCTTGCCGAGCAGGTTCTCGGCCGGCACCCGGCAGTCGTCGAAGAACAGCTCGCAGGTGTCGCTGGCGTGCCAGCCCAGCTTCTCCATCCGCCGGCCGCGGGTGAAGCCGGGCGTGCCGCGCTCCACCACCAGCAGGCTGATGCCCTGGGCACCCCGCTCGGGCGCGGTCTTGACGGCGACCACGACGACATCGGCGTTCTCGCCGTTGGTGATGAAGGTCTTCTGCCCGTTGAGGACATAGGAGTCCCCGTCGCGCAGGGCGGTGGTACGGATGTCGGCGACGTTGGAGCCGGCGTCGGGCTCGCTCATCGCGATGGCCGCGACCAGCTCACCCGCGCACAGACCCGGCAGCCAGCGTTTGCGCTGCTCCTCGGTGGTCCGCTCGGCGAGGTAGGTGGCGATGACGTCGTTGTGCGCCACGAAGCCGGGCGCGGTGGCCCGGGCCCACATGATCTCCCGCGAGAACACCGCCGGGTAGCGGTAGTCGGGCTCGCCGCCCCCTCCGTACGCGGGGTCGACGCCGATGCCGAGGAGCCCGGCCCGCCCGGCCGCGCGCCACACCGCGCGGTCGACGATGCCGTCCCGCTCCCAGCGGGCGTGGTGCGGAAGGACCTCCCGCGTCAGGAACTCCCGGCAGGTGTCCCGGAACTGCTCGTGCTCCGGCTCGTACCGCGACGCCGGGCGGCTGCCTCTGCTCTGTGTCACGGGCTCATCCCTCCCCGGGTCCGGTGTCGTCGCCGATGATCGTCAGGGTCTCCTTCGGATGCCGGACGGCGGCGAAGTGGCCGCCGTCGATCTCCACCCGGCGGACCGGGGCCGAGCTGTGCCCGGACCACGGCCAGACCTTCTCCGGCGGGGCGTGCACGTCCTCGCGGGCGGCGATCAGGGTGAGCGGGAAGTCCACCCGCAGCGCCGACGCCTCCCGGGCGAACTCGGCCCGTACGCAGTCGTCCTCGCGGAGCATCCGCAGCAGGATCCGGCTCATCGCCGGCTCCGCGAGCACCGCGGGAGGGGTCCCGCCGTCGGCCGCGGTACGGGCCAGGAGCTCCTCGTCGGGGACGGCGGCCAGCAGCGCCCCGGGCCGCTGGAGCGCCGGCGGCACCGCGCCGGACAGCACCGCCCGCACCGGCGCCAGACCGGTCTGCCGGGTGACATGGGCGGCCACGGCCAGACTCATCGTGGCGCCGAAGCTGTGCCCGAACGTCGCCCAGCGCAGTCCGGGGGACCGCTCGCGCTCGGCCAGCAGGTCCGCCATCACCTCCTCGGCCATGGACCGTACGAGTCCGTGGTAGCCGACCGCCTTGCGTTCCCGGCGGCGCGCGCCGCGGCCGGGCGCGTCCACGCCCCGGATCCGCAGCTGCGGCTCGCCGAGCGACTGCCAGCCGCGGTAGACCTGCGAGGTCGCCCCGGCGTGCGGGAAACAGTAGAGCCGCACCGGAGCGCCGGTGACAGGGTGCACGGTCATTCCTCCATGCTCCGGGCCAGCTTCTCGGCCAGCATCAGGGTGGTCAGATTGGTGGGTGCGCTGGGGATCGCGGGGAAGAGCGAGGCGTCGGCGATCCGCAGGTTCTCGGTGCCGTACACCCGGCCCTCCTGGTCGGCCACGGCGTACGGGTCGGTGTCCGGGCCCATCCGGCACGAACCGGAGGCGTGCCAGCCGGGGTTCATGATGTGCCGGACCCCGCTGCGCACCACGCCGTCGTTGGCGATCATCCGGTCGCTCCAGAACTGGGTACGCGGCAGCCGGCCGGACAGTCCGGGGGAGCGCAGGAAGCCCCAGGCCCTGCGGACGCCGTGGCAGAGCCGCTCGATGTCCTCGGGGTCGGTGCCGAGGCCGAGTTCGATGACGGGCGCGGCCGACGGGTCGGAGCTGCCGAGGAAGACCCGGCCGCGGGAGCGGGGGCGCATCAGCATCACGGAGAGGCCGACGACCAGCGGCCAGCCGAGCCGGTCGACGAAGCCGGGGATGGTGTGGCTCTCCACGTTGTTGAGGAGCCCCATCTGGATGTCGACGTCCTCGTCGAAGCCGCTGCTCATCCGGGCGGCGACCTGGCGCCAGGGCAGGCCCGGTGTGCACACGCCGTCGGCGGGCCGGGACCAGATGACGACGGACGGGTGGTCCACCAGGTCGCGGCCCACGCCGGGCAGGTCGGCCACCGGGTCGATGCCGAGGGCGCCCAGCAGGGCGGCGTCGCCGACTCCGGAGCGCTGGAGGACGACGGGGGTGCCGACGGCCCCGGCGGTGAGGATCACGTTCCGGGCGCGGACGGTGTCGAGCCTGCCGTCCCGTTCGGTCTCCACGCCGACGGCACGGTTCCGGTCCTGCCGGTCGAACAGCACCCGGGTGACCCGGACGCCGGGGCGCACATGGAGGTTCGGCAGTTCGCGGGCGCCGGAGAGGAAGGCGGTGTCGGCGTCGATCCGTTCGCCGTCGACCGTGTTGCCCGGGATCGGGCCGACACCGGACTCCTGCCCGGCGTTGAGGTCGGGGAGGTCGGTGACGCCCTGCCGGTTGCACTCCTCCCAGAACGCGGCGTCCAGCTGGTGCACCTGCTCGCGCGGGGTCCGCCGGATGGGCAGCGGTCCGCTGTCGCCGTGCAGCCGGCCGGGGAAGTCGGCGTCGTTCTCGATGGCCCGGTAGAAGGGCAGCACCCGCTCCCAGGACCAGTCGGGGTTGCCCTGTGCCGCCCAGGCGGCGAAGTCACGGGGCAGCCCGCGCAGGGCGATGGCCCCGTTGACGGCCGAGCCGCCGCCCATGACCTTGCCGAGCTGGTACGGGAAGCGTTCCCACAGGGCGCGGGCCGGGGTCCCGGTGCCGTCACCGCCCTTGATCAGGTCCTCCAGGCGCCCGCTGGTACGGAGGTTGGCCCGGTAGTCCCAGTTGAAGCCGGCGAGGACGAGCCGGCCCGCGTCGGCCAGCGGGTGGGAGCGGTCGCGGGGGCGCGGCTGGTCCGGTCCGGCCTCCAGGAGCAGCACCGTGCCGGTGCCGCGGGCGGCGAGCCGGGCGGCGACGAGGGCTCCCGCGGAGCCGCCGCCGACGACGACGTGGTCCCACTCGGCGACCGGGGACGAGGGCGCGCCGGAGGAAGGCGCGGGGGACGCGGCTGTTCCGGACGAAGGTGTCGTGGTCACGCCGCGGACTCCTCGGCGGAGACGATCAGTTCGGCGAACGACGAGATCGAGGCGTTCATGAAGAGGCCCTCGACCATCTCCTGCTCCATGTCCGCCTCGATGCCGAACTCGGTGCGCAGCACCGCGAGCAGGCCGACCGCGTGCAGCGAGTCGCCACCGATGTCGAAGAAGCCCTCCTCGACGCCGAAGTCGGCGTGGCCCAGCTGCTGGGACCAGAGGGCGAAGAGCCGTTCCTCGACCCGGCCGCGCGGCGCGACCCGCGCGGCGGCGGTGGTCTCGGTGTCGTCGTTCCACGGCGTGGGCAGCGCCTTGTGGTCGATCTTCCCGTTGGCGGTGATCGGCAGGCCGTCCAGGGTGAGGAAGCGGCTGGGCACCATGTAGCCGGGCAGCAGGGCGGTGAGCGCCTCGCGCAGCTCGGCCGGGTCCGGTGCGGCTCCGGCCTCGGGCACCACGTACGCGGCGATCTGCCGCTGTCCGGTGCGGGCGTGGGCGGGCGCGGTGACGAGGGCGGTGCGCACGTCGGGCCGGCGCAGCAGCGCGGCCTCGATCTCGCCGAGTTCGACGCGGTAGCCGTTGATCTTCACCTGGAAGTCCTCGCGGCCGAGGATCTCGATGTCGCCCCCGGGCAGGTAGCGGCCCAGGTCGCCGGTCCGGTAGATCCGCTCGCCGGTGACGGGGTGGACCGGGAAGCGTTCGGCGGTGCGCCCGGGGTCGCCGAGATAGCCCTGGGCCACGCCGGTGCCGCCGATGTGGATCTCGCCGGTGACCCCGACGGGCGACGGCTCCTGCCACTGGTTGAGGACGTGCATGGTCTGGTTGGCGAGGGGCTTGCCGTACGGGATGCTCGACCATTCGGGCCGGACGCTCTCGACGGGGTGGTGGATCGACCAGATGGAGCCCTCGGTCGCGCCGCCGAGGCTGATCACCCGCATCGCGGGCAGCTTCTCGCGGATCCGGTTCGGCAGGTCGACGGGGATCCAGTCGCCGCTGAGCAGGGCGAGCCGCAGACGGCAGCCGCGCGGGACGCTCCCTTCGCCCAGTGAGTCGATCCACATCCGCATGGGTGCGGGCACGCTGTTCCAGATGGTCACGCCGTAGCGGCCGACGAGCTGGGACCAGTGGGCGAGGTCGTTGCCGCGCGCGGGGTCGGGGACGACGACGGTGCCGCCGGCGCCGAGGACGCCGAACAGGTCGTACACGGACAGGTCGAAGCCCGCGGGGGCGAGCGCCAGGGTCCGGTCGTCCGGGCCGACTTCGAACCGCCGGTTGATGTCCTGGACGGTGTTGGCGGCGCTGCGGTGGCTGATCATCACGCCCTTGGGCTCACCGGTCGACCCCGACGTGAAGATGACGTACGCGAGGTCGTCGTGGCCCTGGCGGCGCCCGGGCGCCTCGGCGGGGCAGGCCAGGGTCTCCTCGTCCTCCGGGGTCGTCACGGTCACACCCGGCGGCCAGCGCAGTGATTCCCGCAGTCCGGGTTCGGTCACCACGGCGCGCACCGAGCACCGGGCGAGCAGCTTCAGGCGCCGCTCCTCGGGCAGTTCGGGGTCGATGGCGACGTACGCGGCGCCGGTGTGCAGCACCCCGAGCAGCGCGGCGAACTGGTCGGCGCCGGGCCGCATGGACACGGCGACGATCTCGTCCGGGCCGGCCCCGGGGGCGCGGAGCAGCCGGTGGGCGATCCGGTGCGCGCTCTCGGTCAGCTGCCGGTACGTGGTCTCCCGGCCGGGTGTGATCACCGCGGGCGCTTCGGGGGTGCGCCGGGCCGCCTCGGCGACCAGCTCGTGGAGCAGCGCGGGCGGGATGTCCTGGGCGGTCGCGTTGGCCAGGGCACGCTCCTCGGCCTGCGCGGCCGGCAGCGGCACGACGCCGCGGGTGGCTTCCCAGAGCTCCGGTTCGTCGACGAGCCGGTCGAGCAGTGTCGTGTACGCCGTGAACATCTCCTCCAGGGTGCCCTCGGGGAACAGCCCCTCGACGGCGTTCCAGTTGACCGAGAGCCGGCCGTCGAGCTCCAGGATCTGGTTCTCCAGCCACACCTGTGGTGTACGGCTGTGGTCGTGGACGAGCGGCCCGAAGGACTCCAGGCGCCCGGCGCCGGGCGCGCCGCTCCGGCCCGCTCCGGCCCCGAGAGTGCTGGAGAAGACCACGGGCATGGACGCCCGGCCGTCGTCCCGGCGGCGGGCCAGGTCGCGCAGCACCCGGATGCCGCCGTGGGTGGAGTGCGCCAGGTCCTCCAGGAGGCGCCCCTCCAGGTCCCGGGCCCGCTGGAGGAAGCTCTCCTCGGGGCGGCCGCCGACGGCGAGCAGGCTCGGGTCGAGGAAGTTGCCGATGAGCTCCTCGACCCGCGGGTGCAGGCCGAGCCGGTGGAACTGGGTGACGGTGAGGGTGAACTCCTGCCGCCGCGACCAGGTGCGCAGGACCTCCGCGTAGGCGGCGAGCAGCACGCCGGACGCGGTGAGGCCGTGCCGTACGGCCGCTGCCCGCAGCGCCCCCCAGCGTGCGGGGGCGAGCTGTGCCCGGTGCCGTACGAAACGCGGGGTGCCGAGCTGCTCGGGCGCGGTGGCCAGGGGCAGTTCGGGCGCGCCCGGCAGGGTGTCGAGGCGGTCCGTCCAGTAGGCGGCGGCCTCCCGGCCCAGGGCGTCCTCGCGCAGTTCCTCCCGGGCGAGGACGTAGTCGCGGAAGGACAGCTCCGGCGGCTCGGGCCGCCACTCCGGGTCGTCGTAACATCGACGCCATTCGTCCATGAGCCGGTAGAGCCCGCGCATGTCCAGGAACAGCAGGTCCACGGCGACATGGAGCCGCAGCCGGTCGTCGTCGAGGCGGGTGGCCCTGATGTCGAGGAGCGGGGTCCGGTCCAACGGCAGTACCTGTGAGCTCAGTTCGGCGCGGACGCGGTGCAGTTCCGCCGTCCGCTCCGCATCGGGCAGACCGCGCAGATCAACGGTGCGGATGACGTACGGGTCGAGCTCGGCCACGGGGACGACACGCTGGGCCTGGTCCGTCCCGGCCACCGTGCGCAGCGCCTCGTGGCGGGCGATCACGGCGCGCAGGGCCTCGGTCAGCCGGTCCGGGTCGAGGGCGGGACAGTCGAACTCCAGGTAGTACTGGCTGGAGATGCCGCCCAGCTCCAGGCCCCCCAGCCGGCCGATCAGATACGCCTGCTGGATGTCGGTCAGCGGAAAGGGGTCGTGCCGGTGCTCGGGCTGCGGCTTGAGTTCGAGGAGCCGGTCCTCGTCCAGACGGGGGTGTCCGGCACCGCCGCGCAGCCTTGCGAAAAGATCCTCCATCGACGTCTGTCCCTTTTCTTCGGATGCCCTGACGGGCTTTCGAATTCCCTTGCGAGAAGCGACGTTAGGCAGGGGGGCAAAGGGTCTCAATACGGTGGGACCGTAGGGACGACCGAAGGATTTCGGTGCCGCGGGACCGCCGCCGGACCGCGACCGGACTCCCGCTGGACCCGCTCTGGCCTGCACGTCGGCGCCATTGACCGGCGACGGGACAGCGGCGACATCATCGGGGCATGGGAATTCGAAACTCCCCGGGGACGACCGGGAAACGCATACTCGTCGGTGCCACCGGGTCCATCGCGGTGGCCGGGCTTCCGGCGTATGTCGAGGCGATGCGCCGACAGATCGAGGGAAGTACGTTCACCGTTCTGCTGACCCACACGGCGACCTCGTTCATTTCCCCGGAGAGCCTCGCGCTCTTCGCCGAACGGGTGGTGAGCGGGGAATCCCCGGCGGACTGGCCGACCGACAAGCCCTCCCGGCTCGCCGGGGACCACGACATCCTCGCGGTGCTGCCCGCCACCGCCCACACGCTCGCCTCGGCCGCCGCGGGCGCCGCGCCGAACCGGTTGCTCACGGTCGCGCTGTCGGTGGACTACCCGGTGGTCTACTTCCCGGTGATGGGCGCCAGGATGTGGACCAAGCCGGCCGTGCAGCGGAACATCGCGCGGATCCGCGAGGACGGCGGACTGGTCAACGAGCCGGAGTGGCACGACGGTTTCGACCCGACCACGGGAACGGCCAGCCACCACCCGGGCCTGCCCGCGCCGGCGACGGTGGCCACCGTGATCGAGGACCTCCTGGCCAAGCGGTGGCCCTCGTCCTGAACCCGCGTACGCGTCAGGGCCCCGCCGGATCCGGCGGGGCCCTGACGCGTACGGTGTGCGGCTACTCCGCGATGGCCGTGGCCTCGATCTCGATGAGGAAGTCGGGCTCGGCGAGGGTGGCGACCCCGACCAGGGTCGTCGGCCGGATGACATCCGCGCCGAGCTTCGCCGCCGCCCGCTCGGCGCCCGCCGTGATCGCCTCCCACTTGTCGAGCGACCAGTCCACCACGTACATGGTGAGCCGCAGTACGTCGTCGAAGGAGGCGCCGGCCGAGGCGAGACCGGTGGCGATGTTGAGGTAGACCTGCTCGGTCTGCGCCGCGAGGTCGCCCATGCCCACCGGTTCGCCGTCGGCGGTACGAGGCGTCTGGCCGCTGAGGAGGATGACGCGGCTTCCGGTGCCGACCGCCAGCTGCCGCCAGCCGTAGGGCTTGGGGAGTCCGGGCGGGTCGATGTTCTCGACAGCCATGGGGTGTCCTTTCTGAAGGGCGGTGACGAGGGGCCTGGAGGGGCCGGTGACGAGGAGTGGGGGACGGTCAGCTGTATTCGCGGCAGGTCGCGTAGTACTTGCGCAGCAGGCTGACCAGCTCGGGGTCGAAGCGGGAGGCGAAGAGCAGCTCGGCCGGCGGGGTGAACTCGGGGTCGAGCTCATCGGCCCAGGCGAGGGTGGCCGGACGCAGGTCCATCTCGATCCACTGGTGCCACTCGACGGGGATCGTCCAGTCCTGCTCGTAGCCGATGCCCATCTGGTGGTCGATGAGGAGGTCGACGATCTCCTCGCGGGTCCCGGTCCGGTAGGGCCGGCGCAGCGGCGCGAACCGGTCCAGGTCGGCCTGCGGCTCCTCGCCGAGGATGCGGGCGGCGAAGTCCTGGGCGAGCAGCGGTGACAGGTGGAGGCCGTCGCGGTAGGTGCCGGTCATGATCGTCAGGCCCTCCATGCCGCCGTCCCCGAGCAGGGGGAAGCCGTCCATGGAGACCGGGCGGTTGCCGACCTGGACCTTGCTGACCTCGCTGTTCCACAGGTTGCGGCGGACCTGGCGGTGGGCGCACTGGAGGAGGAAGACCAGGTCGCGCATCTCGGCGGTGTCGCGGGGCTCGACGGCGATGACGTTGGTGGCGCCGACGTAGACGTGACCGTCGCCGCGGGGCACGACGTGCAGGCCGCAGGCGAAGGAGCGGTTCGGCGTCCGGATGACGCTGTCCGGGCTCGTACCGTCCTGCGTCTTGATCAGCGCGGAGACTCCGTAGCCGCTGACCATCCGCGGGATGCGGGGGCCGACGGGCAGACTGTCCAGGAGTTCCTGGGTGCGGGCGCCGGCCGCCAGGGTGACGTGGTCGGCGGAGAGCGTACGGCCGGAGGCGAGGACGACTCCGGTGACCCGCTCGCCCCGGTACTCGACGCGGGTGGCGAACTCGGGAACGAGGGTGGCTCCGGACCGGACGGCGGCCGATTCGAGCCGCTCCAGCAGGGCGGCGGCGTTGACCGCGTGCTCGCCGGGTATGTGGAAGGCCTTCAGCGGGCGGGAGATGGGCTCGGCGTCCACCCAGTCGAGGTCGGCGGGCTCGACGTCCTCGAACGGCTCCTCGTAGCGGGTGAGCTCGGCGCGGATGGCGTTGTAGTTGGCGTCGTCGATCTCGGCGGTGCCGATGGTGTTGAGGACGACGGTCGTGCCCTCGGCGGTCTTGACCGGCGCACCCTCGGTCTGCTCCTCCAGTTCGGCCAGCCACTGCGGCCACAACTCGGTCGCCTTGATGCCGAGTTCGAGCTTGTGACGGCCGTGCTCGGTGGCCAGCAGGGAGGTGGTGACCTCGCCGAAACAGCCGAGCATGGCGCCGGCCGCCGCCGATCCCGCCCAGGGCCGGTGCGGCTGGCCGAGTACGGCGACGCGCTGTCCGCGTCGCGCCAGGACCCAGGCGAGCGACAGCCCCAGGACTCCGTTTCCGGCGATGACGATGTCGAAGCCGGTACCGTCCGCGTCTGCGTTGCCGTTGGCGTTCATCGATGTCCAATCTCCCGGGCGCCGTCGGGGTGCCCGGATCGGTGTGGTGAGGGGCTTCGGAGCTGCTGGTGCGTGGGTTCGGGGAGGGGCGCGGGGAGGGTCAGCGGCGCCGGAACTCGTAGAGCGTGAAGTCCATGTGGACGATGCCGCGGTCGTCGGTGTGGGCCTTGACCACCGGGGAGTCGCCGAAGTCCGCCGCGGGCAGTTCCACGGACTCGGTGCGGTGGCGCTTGCCCTCGAAGCCGGCCTCGTCGGCGGCGCGCAGCATCTTGAAGGGGTTGCCCATGGCCTCGCTGGTGCCGAGGTAGACGCGTCCCTCGGCGGTCAGATGGCGTGCCACATCACGGAAGAATCGGTTCACCAGGCCGTACCCGGGGTCGAAGACCGCGCGCTCGATCTGCCCCGCGTAGGGGCGGTCGGCGGGCGCCTCGATGAAGGGGGTGTTCCAGAACACCGTGTCGAGCCGCTCGGCCGGGTCCAGGGCGTCGAAGAGGTCGCTGGTCAGCGCGGTGACCCGGTCGGCGACCCCGTGCCGCTCGGCGTTGCGCCGGGCGTTCTCCACGGCGGCCGGGTTGATGTCGGTGGCGAGGACCCGCGTGGCGCCGTGCTGCGCGGCCAGCACGGCGGCCACACCGGCGCCGCAGCCCAGTTCCAGGAACCGGGAGCCCCGCTCGTACGGCACCCAGGAGGCGAACAGGCCGGGGCCGGGGTCCGTGTAGGGCGGGAACACCTCGGGCAGCAGGTCCCATTCCCTGCCCAGCAGCGAGAAGGTCGACTGCGTCGGGCGGTCGGGGCTCTGGATCTGTGACACGACCCAGGTGCCGAGTTCGTAGCCGAGCTCGTTGTCCATGAGGTCCTCCCTGTGGGGGAGCCGGCGGAGAGTTCCCTGCGTTCCTCGGGACGGAACTCGGAACTCTCCGCGGCTCCCGGTGGTGTTTCGACGGTGGGATCAGTTGCCCTCGGGCTCGGGATTCCTCCGGGCCCGGTTGCGGGCCATCGTCCGGTCGGCCAGGACGACCGGGATGGTGAGAACGGCCAGGCCGGCGCCCAGCCAGGGGATCGAGGTGAGACCGGCACCGGCGCCGAGCGCCACGCCCGCGAGGACGGGGACCAGGCTGATGCCGAGCTGGAACATGGAGACCGCGGTCGCTCCGGCGAGCGTGGGCGCGCCGGCCGCGACGGTGAACACCCGCCCGTAGATGGCCGGGTTCAGGACGAAGCCGGCGACCCCGAGGAGCAGGACCAGGGCGACGACGGCCACGGCGTGGTCGGCGAGGAGCGCGAGCCCCACGGAGCAGACCAGGATGCCGCCGGCCCCGATGAGCAGGGCGTGGTGGGGGCGTCCGTCGGCGATCCGGCCGCCGATGGAGAGGCCGATGAAGGCCCCGATGCCGAAGAGGACGAGAATGGCCGGCACCCACACGGAGTCCACACCGGTGACGTCCGTGAGGAAGGCCGCGAGGTAGTTGTACGAGATCATGTAAGCGGCGGTGCTGAGCAGGGTCGCGGCGTACACCACCCACAGCTGCGGCTGCCGCATCGTGCGCAACTCCCGCTGCACACTGGGCTCCTGGACCGCCTTGGTCACCGGTACGGCGACGATCGTGGCGATCGCGCTGAGCACGGTGAGCACGACCACCGCCCAGAACCCGCCCTGCCAGCCGGTGAAGTGGCTGAGGAAGGCGCCGGCCGGACCGCCGGCGACCATGGCGATGCTGAGACCGCTGACCACCACGCCGGAGGCCCGGGCGGTGCGGTCGGGGGTGACGAGGGAGATCGCCGTGACCGCCGCGACGGCCCAGAACCCGGCGTACGCCAGACCGATCAGGAAGCGGGTGACGAGCAGCACGGTGAAGTCGTCGGTCAGCAGACCGACGGCCACCCCGGCGGCGAACACGGCCTGCGAGGTCACCAGGGTCGTACGGCGGGGCCAGCGCAGGGTCAGCACCGCGAGCGGCGGACCGCCGATCACCACGCCGATGGCGAAGGCGGAGATCAGGGCACCCGCGGAGGAGAGCGAGATGTCGAGGTCGTCGGCGATGTCCGGGAGGACGCCGGCGAGCAGGAACTCGGCGCTGCCCATCGCGAACAGGCTGAACGCGAGCAGATAGACGGCGAGCGGCAGCCGGCCGCCCGCCTTGGGGGCGGTGGCCTCCTGCGGTTCGGTCTGGACGCTCATCGGTGGCCACCTCCCGTCCGTCGTGCGGGACGCCCGGTGAAGGGATGTGCGGGGACGGCCGGTGTGCCGACGGGGTGCGCGGGGACGGCCTGGGCGACGACGGGGTGCGGGGGGACGCGTCGCACGGGCCCAGGGGTGGTCAAACGCATGGGCGGACTCCTCGTTCTGACGGTTGGGGCAGAAGGATCAGGGCGGGTGCGCGCCGGTGGGCCGGCTTCGGCGGTCCGCCGGATCGTGGTGATCACCAGCTGCCCTCATGCTCGAACCGGGCGCCGCGGACGGACAACATTTGTTGCCGATACCGGGACGCCGGGCAGGGCCGCGGCGGGCCGGGACCGGGTCCGGGTACGGAGCAGGGACCGCCGGGACTGCCGTGACGGCTGTGACCGCCGTGACGGCTGTGACTGCCGGGACCGCCGTGACGGTGCGGGCCCGGGGCCCCGCCCGCGGATCACTCCTCACCCGGTACGCCCTCGCCCCAGCCCCAGGTCTTGATGGTGGTACGCCGGGTGGGCCCCGCGTCCGGCTGGGAGTTGGCCATGGCGCGGCGCGAGCCGAACTCGATGTAGCCGATGAAGGCCGAGCGGAACTCCGCGTCGTCGGGCAGTCCGACCTCGTCCATGGCCAGCAGCATCAGCTCCACCCAACGGGCCCGCTGCTCGGGCTTGATGGCCCGGCCGCGGTGGCGGGAGAGCATGCGGGGGTAGCCGCCGTGGTGCTCGGTGTAGTGCGTGGGGCCGCCGAGCACCTCGCCGAGGAAGGTCGCGACGTGCTGGGGGTGGTCGTCGTCCATGTGTGCGAAGAGCGGGGCGAGCGTCTCGTCCTTGCGGACGCGGGCGTAGAACGCCTCGGTGAGCCGTTCCAGCGCCTCGGCGCCGCCGATCCATTCGTAGAGCGTGGGTACCTGGTCCGTCACTGTGTCGCCTTTCTCGGGGCGGTGGGAGCGCGGTGTGCGGTGTCGACAGGGGCGTGCGGGGGAGCGGGGGCGCGGGGGCGGCGCGGGCTCAGGCCGCGTAGAGGTCGAAGGTCGGCGTCGGCCGGCCGCCGTGCGCGGGGGTGTCCAGGCGCGGATCGACCGAGAGCATCGCCTGGTGCAGCCGCTGGAGCTGCGGGGCGGGTTCCAGACCCAGTTCCTCCACGAGCCGCCGCCTCAGGCACCGGTAGTGCTGGAGGGCGTCGGACTGCCGGCCGGCACGGTAGAACGCCACCATGGCCTGCGCGTGCAGCCGCTCGTTGGCGGGGTGGAGCCGGGTCAGTTCGACCAGCTCGGCGAGGAGTTCGCCGTGCAGACCGAGCCGGAGCTCGGCGTCGACACGGCGCTCGGTGGCGAGCAGCCGGCTCTCCTCGAGCCGGGCCGCGTGGGTCCGCAGCGCCGACCCGGCCCGTACGTCCACCAGGGCCGGGCCCCTCCACAGCGCGAGGGCCTCCCGCAGCAGCCGGGCCGCCCGGGCGCTGTCGCCGTCGGCGAATGCGGCGTGCCCGGCCTCGGCGGCGTACTGGAAGGCGAAGGCGTCGACGTCCTCCTCGTCGATCCGCAGCAGATAGCCGTCGTGGCCGGTGGCCAGCAGATCCCTGGCCCGGGCGGGGCCGTCGGCGTCGGCCTCGCCGTACGGGCCGCCGAGGGCGGTGGCGAGGGCGCGGCGCAGCCGCAGGATGTAGGTCTGGAGAGTGCCGTGCGCGCTGCACGGCGGCACCGGCCCCCAGATCTCCTCCTTGAGCGTGGCCACCGGCACGGGCCGGCCGGGGTGGAGCGCGAGGAGCGCCAGAATCTGCCGCATCTTCGCCGCGCTCGGGACGACCGGAACTCCGCCCGTCTCGGCGTGCAGCGGGCCCAGAATCCGTATCTTCACGCGTCCTCCGTCCGTCGGCCGAGTACCGTCCGGATTAGTCGATTTCCGGGAGCGGCTTCTTGGGAAGGAACGTAGGAGTTCGGGGGCGAGCGCCTCAATACGGTGGGACCGTAGGGCTGACCGAAGAATCTGCGGCCGGGGTGTCCCTACGGTCCGGGTGGGGGCAACGGATTCCGGGCATGCCGACGACCCCCGAGGGCGACGCCCTCGGGGGTATTGCGGGAACTGCTAATCTCCTTAGTTCATTCGGGGATTAGGCGCGGACCCGTGGAGTTCGGTGCCTCGCTTTCGGGGTCGGTTTCCGCCACCGCGATTTCGCGCCGCCGGTTCAGGCGGCGGTGAGAGGCCGGCACAGCCGGGCCGTGTGCACGGTGACGGCGGTCAGATAGAAGGCGTCGGGGCGCCACAGGACGCCGGTGCAGGAGTCCCCGTCGAGGAGTTGCTCCACGGTGAGCCGGTCGACGAGGTCGAGGCGTTCGCCGAGGTCGGTGAGGAGTCCGTGCAGCCGGGTGTGCAGATGGCGGCGCACGGGCACGTCGAGCGGGGCCGGGAACTCGATGAGGAAGGTGCGGGAGCCGGCCGGCACGAGCCCGGCCGAGGCCAGCAGACAGGGCCAGTCCTCGACGACGGAGGTGGCGCCGGGGAGCCGGGACCTCCGGGCGGTGACCTGCTCCTCGACGGCGGCGTCCAGGCGTGCCTGGAGTCCGGGCCGGCCGATGCCGATGTCCCGGGGGAGGAAGCGCGGCGGCAGGCCCCGTTCGGCGACGGCGAGCAGCCCGCCGGGCCGCAGCGCGGAAGCCAGGCTCCGTACGGCCGCCTGCTGGTCGCCGAGGTGGCGGCAGACGTTTCCGGTCCAGATCAGGTCGACCGGTCCCGACCGGGCGAACTCCTCGGGCCGTTCGGCCCGCCGGGTGGTGATCCGGCCGGCGAGCCCGTGCTCCGCGGCCAGGGCCTCGGCCCGGGCGAGCAGGGCGGCCGACCGGTCCACGGCGACGACCCGGGCCCGCGGGAAGGCGTCGGCGAGGGCACGGGAGGCCGTGCCCGGACCGCTGCCCACGTCGAGGATCCGGCCGACCGCGGCCGTGGCCCGGTCCGCGGGGCCGAACAGCCCGTGCAGCCAGCGGGCCGCCTCGGCCAGGAAGCCGGCGTGCAGCTCGGCTTCGAGTTCGGCCTCCAGCCCCGGCTCGTGCCCGTCGTCCGTCCCGACGTCCGCCTCGGCGTTCGGCCCGATGCCGTGCCCGGCGCCGGGGGCCTCGTCGTCGAGGCCCCCGGTGCGCTCTGTGGGTGTCATGCGCTCACCTCCGCCGGCCAGGATGGGGACGGCGGGGACACGGGACAACTCTTGTTGCCGGTTCCGGGACCGGCCGTCGGTCCGCCCGGTCCGGAACCGGCCGGCGCGCGACGGCGGCCGGCGTCGGCGGCGCGCCGTGCCCCGGCCCGGGGGCGGATCAGGTCCCGGCTGAAGGTGTCCAGCAGCTCCCACCGGGCGGTGAGCGGGAAGTAGTGGTCGCCGGAGACCGTGTCCACCCGCAGGGAGCGCCGGGTGCACCGGCGCCACCCGGCCAGATCGGCCCCGGTGACACTCCGGTCGTCGCTGCCGCCCATGGCCGTGACCGGGCAGTGCACCACATGGCGGGGGTCGCGCCGGTACGCCTCCAGGACGGCGAGGTCGGCGCGGAGCGCGGGCAGCACCCGGGCCGCCCGCAGCGGGTCGAGGGCGCCCGGGGGGACACGGCCCCGCTCGCCGAGCCTGCGCAGCAGTTCGGCGTCCGGCAGCTGGGCGACCGAGCGCTCCGGGGTGGTCCGGTGCGGGACGCCGGTCCCGGAGACGTACAGCCGCTCGGCCACCGCGTCGTGCTCCCATTCGAGGCGGGCGGCGATCTCGTACGCGAGGAGGGCGCCGAAGCCGTGCCCGTAGAGGGCGAACGGGCGGTCGCGCATGCGGGCCACGTACGGGATGATCCCGGCGAGCAGCGGTTCGAGCCGGCCGCAGGGGCGGGTGTGCGGATGACGGCCGCGGCCCGGGAGTTCGACGGGGGTGACGACCACCGAGCTGCCGAGGGCCTCGGCCCAGGGCAGGAAGACTCCCGCCGAGGCGCCTTCGAAGGGCAGACAGAACAGCCGTACCGAGGTGTCGTCGCTCATCGGGACACCTGCCCCACGGCCGAGGTCACCGGGCCGGCGGCCGAGCCCGCCGGCCCCGTGGCCCGGGCGCCCGACGGCCCCCCGGCCGGGGCTCCCACCCGCCCCGCTGACGCGTGGCGGGGAGCGCCGCCGCGCAGCAGGACCGCGTACGCGTCCGCGACCTCCTCCAGGACGCGGAGCCCCGACCGCCGGTCCATCAGCTCCCGGGCGTACCGCCAGGCGAAGGTCCAGTGGCGGTCGGAGCGCCGGATCAGGGTGGCGCGCATCAGCGGCGCCCGGTCGAGGGGAAGTCCGGCGGCGGACTCCCCGGCCAGCCGTTCGGCGAGCCGGGCGTCCTGCACCTCGGCCCGGGTGGCCCGCCAGTCCACGATCTGCAGCCGGAAGCGGGCCTCGGGCCGCAGCGTGCGGCGCAGCAGGCCGTCCGGGCCGGTGCGGAGCGCGGTGCGGGTCAGGGTCGTGCCGTCCAGGACGGACTGCCAGGCGTGCTCGTACACGTACGGCAGGACTCCGCGCAGGGACAGGACGAACTGTTCGGTGCGGAGCTCCTCACTGATCGCGGACACGCGGGTACCGCTCCCTCCATCAGGTTTTCGCCAATTGGCCGGTGGTGAACCTGCCGGAGCCGGGACAGGCGTTTTCCGGGGCGTTCACTGGTCACCGCCGCACATCGGTGCCGAACGTACCCGTGTGGTCCCGGTATAGATCAATACGGTGGCACCGAAGCAATGGCCGAAGGAATACGTTCGGAATGCGTACGGCGAGATCCGCTGTACAAATATCGCGGCCCCCGTGTTAGCTTCGGGAACATCGGAGGTGTACGCCATTCACCGGTGCTCGGGGGATCGTCGTGGAGGACTCGGACCGGCTTCCACGCCGTCTGAAGAAGGCATTTCCACTCTGACGGCGACGGCTCGGCCATGACCGGAAATTGGCCTTGACGGTGCCGGTTCCAACAGTTTTTCCGGCATGGCCTCCCCCCGCCGAAGTGGCGATCTCGTCCGAGTCAATCCACTGTTCGGCAGGGAGGTGTGGGGCGGTGCCCAAGGAACTGTTCGGCAGGATCGAGGAATCGAAGACCATCACCGAGATTTTGGACTCCGCGAGAGCGGGCGCGGGCGCCGTCGCCCTCCTGGAGGGCATCATCGGCACCGGCAAGACCTCGCTGCTGCGATGGGCCGAGCAGACCGCGAGGGACCAGGGCATGATCGTGCTCTCCGCCACCGCCTCGCCCACCGAACAGCGCTTTCCCCTGGGGGTCGTGCACCAGCTCCTGGGGACACTGCCGGAGACCGCGGACGGCTGGGACCGCGCCTTCGCCGCCTACGGCGCGCCGCACGGCGGCCCGGCCGAGCCCGACTACCCCCTCCTCGCGGAGCTGTGCGCGGGCGTGGGCCGGGCCGCGCGGCGCACCCCGATCCTGCTGACCGTCGACAGCGTCCAGCACGTCGACTGCCCCTCGCTGCTCTGGCTGGGCTTCCTGAGCCGCCGTCTGGAGAACCTCCCCATCGTCCTGCTGGCCACCAAGCGCTGTGGCGAACCGGCCAGCGACCAGCACCTTCTGGTCGAGTTCATGGAAGGACTGCGTCCCGACCGCCACATCCACCTGAGCGATCTCAGCCCCAGCGCGGCCCTCGATCTGGCCACCTCGCTGTGCGGCCACCATCACGGCCACGAGGCCGTGGACGCGCTGGTCGCCGGGACCGGAGGCAACCCCTATCTGCTGACCGAGCAGATACGGACAGGCCCGACGGCACTCTCCGGCCCCCTCGTGCCCGCCGGCCCCACCCTGCACAGCGCACCCTTCGCCCCCTCGGGCAGCGACCACCCCGACGGGCCCGGAGGCTCCGCCGAGGCGCGCGCCGACCGGACGCCGGGCGACCCTCCCGACGAGCAACTGCGGCTCCAGGCGGTCAAGGAGCGCATCCTGTGCATGCTCCGGCGGATCGACCCGCACGGCCTGGAGATCGCCCGGGCCGCCAGCATCCTGTGCGGCCCGGTGGACGCCGCCCTCCTCGCCGACCTGTGCGGCGTACCCACCGAAGACGCGTGTCGATGTCTCGGCAGACTGACGGAATCCGGACTCCTCTGTCCCGACGACATGAAGTTCCGCCATCCCCTCCTCGCCGGGCTGCTCTACCAGGACATCCCCTGTGCCGAACGCGCCGAACTGCACCGGCTCGCCGCCCGCAGGATGCGGCACCGCGGCGCCCCCGGCGAGGACGTCGCCGCCCATCTGCTGCGCTCCCACCGACTGGACGAGCCCTGGATGGCCCAGCTGCTGCTGGAAGTGGCCCAGGGCGTGGTCGAGCACGACCCGGCGGGCGCCCGCCGGCTGATCGAGAAGGCCGTTCTGCACGGCGTGCCCGAGGGACACGAGGACCGGGCCGAAGCCCTGCGGATCCAGGCCCTCAGCGGCCTCGACCTGCCCGCCGCGGCACGCGCCATGGCCGTTCACACCGCCACCGTCACCGGGTCCGCCGAAAGGATCCGGCACGCGGTGCGGCTCTCCGACCTCCTGCTGCGCCTGGACGACACCGCGGGCGCCCTGGACGCCCTGGAGGAGGCCCGGCGGGAGACCGCCGGCACGCTCGACCCGGCCACCGCCAGCCGCCTGCGCGAGGCGGTGGCCCAGGTACGGCTCCACGACGGCGGTCACCATCCCGGCGAGGACGACCGGCTGCTGCGGGTGCTGCTGCTGCGCACCGCGGCCGGGGACTCGGCGCCAGCGGCGCGGCGGATCGCCGACCGGCTGCTGTCCGTCCCACGCGCCCCGTACGGCTCCGCCCGCTGGTACCAGGCGCTCCTCGCCCAGCTGTGGGCGGGCGACGTGGAGGAGGCCCGGCGGCACATCGACACCGAGGTCGGACTCGCCCGCGCCGACGGCACCACCACACGGATCGCCGAGGCGCTGGCCGTACGGGGTCTGGTGCAGCTGCACCGCGGGCAGCTGGCCCGGGCCGAGGACGACGCCCGTGAGGCGCTCGGCCTGCTCACCCGGATCCGCGCCGGCCACTTCCACGTCGGGCCGCTCGCCCGCAGCGTGCTCATCGACGTGGCCATGGAGCGGGACGACATCGCCGCCGCCGGGACCCTCCTCGACGACGCGCCGCCGCTCCCCGGCGACCGGCCGGTCACCTGGTGGCGGCTGTACCTCCTGCACAGCGCGGGCCGGGCCCTCGGCCGGCTCGGCGAGGCACGGCGCGGCCTGGTGCTGCTCGCCCACTGCGAGGAGGAGCTGGCCCGGCGCGGCATCGTCAACCCGGCTATCCTTCCCTGGCGTTCCACCCGCGCCACGCTCCAGCTGGCCCGGCGCAACGTGGCCGCCGCCCGCCGCGCAGCCCAGGAGGAGACCGCGCTCGCCCACCGCTGGGGCGCCCCCGTCGCACTGGGCCGCGCCCTGGTCGCCGAGGCGGCGGCGAGCACGGGCCGGGAGGCGCTGCGGCTCGCCGACCGGGCCGTCGAACTCCTCGAACCCACCCCGGCCCCGCTGCTGTTCGCCCACGCCCTGTACGCGGCGGGGCGCGCCCACCGGCAGAGCGGCACGGCACGACGGTCCCGCGAACTCCTGCACCGCGCCAACGAGGTCGGCATCTCCCTGGGCGCCGAGGGCCTGGTGGAGGCGGTCCAGCGGGAGCTGCGGGACGCGGGCGGCCGTCCCGACCCGCGCAAGGACTCCACGGAGTCGCTGCTCACCCCCACGGAGCGACAGGTCTCCGAACTGGCCGCGCGCGGGCTGAGCAACCGCGACATCGCGCGGCTGCTCCAGGTGAGTCTGCGGAACGTGGAGTCCCATCTCACCCACTCGTACCGGAAGCTGCGCATCAGCGGACGGCACGAACTGGACCGGTTCTTCTCCGACGAACCGCCCGTGCCGGCGCCGGTCCTGCTCTACCAGCCGCGGCCCACGCTCGCCCCGGCACCCGCGGCCGGCCCGGCTACGGCTCGATCAGCCCGACCCGGATCGCGTACCGCGTGAGCTCCAGACGGTCTCGCATGCCGAGCTTCTGGAGGAGGTTCGCGCGGTGGCGTTCCACCGTCTTCGGACTGATGACGAGGAGGTCGCCGATCTCCTTGGAACTGTGGCCCTCCGCCACCAGCTTGAGGATCTCCTCCTCGCGCTCGGTGACGGCCTTGTCCGGCAGGGGCCTGCCCTGCCGCGCGTGGTCGAGATACGTGCGGATCAGGGCCGTCTCCGCGCCGGGGTAGATGAAGGGTTCGTCGCGGACCGCCGCCCGGCACGCCTCCACCAGGTCGCGGTCCGCCACCGACTTCAGGACGTAGCCGCTCGCCCCCGCCTTGAGCGCCTCGAAGAAGTACTGCTCGTTGTCGTACATGGTGAGGATCAGGATCCGCAGCTCCGGCTGGAGGCGGCTGAGTTCACGGGCCGCCTGGAGGCCGGTCCTGCGGGGCATCGAGATGTCCAGGACGGCCAGGTCGACGGTGTGGGAGCGGGCCATCGCGACCGCCTCCGCCCCGTCCGCCGCCTCCGCCACGACCGTCAGGTCCGGCTCCGCGTCGAGGATGAGGCGTACTCCTCCGCGTACCAGCGCGTGGTCGTCCGCCAGCAGGATGCGGGTGGGGGTGCCGCCGGGGCCGGGGCCGGGGCCGGGGCTGGGGTCGGCGGGGCTGGATGGACCGGTGGGGCCGGTGGAGCCGGAGCCGGAGGTGGGCCGTCCCGTCATGACATCGCCTTACCACGTGGACTGTTCAGATGGACTTCCGTGCCGCCCGCGACGCCCTCGCGGATCGTCAGTTCGGCGCCGATCAGCAGCGCCCGCTCCCTCATCCCGCTGAGGCCCGCGCCCTCCGGCGACCCGCCGATTCCCCGGCCGTCGTCCTTGACCAGGAGGCCGACCCCGCCCCGCGGGAGCCGGCGCAGTCGCAGATCCACCTGGGTCGCCCCCGCGTGGCGGGCCGTGT
The DNA here is from genome assembly GCF_044331325.1 of Streptomyces sp. NPDC017246. Classification (NCBI taxonomy): domain Bacteria; kingdom Bacillati; phylum Actinomycetota; class Actinomycetes; order Kitasatosporales; family Streptomycetaceae; genus Streptomyces; species Streptomyces sp. NPDC017246. The sequence goes on from NZ_JBIRMW010000010.1 coordinate 95,964, forward strand.
TGGTGAGGCCCTCCTGTGCCACGCGGTAGAACACCAGCTCCGTCGCCTCGTCGAGTTTCGGGAGACCGGACTCGATGTGCGGCCGCACCGTCAGACCCCGCGTCGAGAACTCCGAGGCCAGCGATCTGAGCGCGCTGTGCAGCCCCAGTTCCTCCAGGACCCCCGGCCGCAGACGGCGTGCGATGCGGCGGATCTCGTCCAGGCCCGCCCGGGTCGTCTCCTGCGCCTGGTGGAGTTCCGTCCGCAGCTCGTCCGGGGAGTGGTTCGCGGTGTGCTTCAGCTGCAGCAGGACGGCCGTGAGGGTCTGGCCGACCTCGTCGTGCAGCTCCTGAGCGATCCGCCGGCGCTCCTCCTCCTGCGCCGAGAGGGCCCGCGCGGTGCTCGCGGCGCGTTCGGCCTCGAGCCGGTCGAGCATCGTGTTGAAGGTACGTGTCAGGTCGGCGATCTCGCCCCGGCCCGTCACCGCCGCCCGGCGTCCCGGCCTCAGCAGGTCCGCCGTCCGCATCGCCCGGGTGAGCCGCTGGAGCGGCGCGAGCCCCAGCCGCAGGAGGAACGCGTTCGCGAGGAGCATCGCGACCAGACCGGCCACGAGCACGATCGCCTCACCCAGGAGGACGGGCGTCGAGACCGTGACGGGGCCGAGCAGCAGGAGCACGGCGACGATCAGGACCGAGGCGTTGAGAAGGAAGATGCGCCAGTACAGCGACACGGTTGCGACACTCACCCTCTTTGTACTCTCCACGCCTCTGACCTGCGACGGGATCGATCGCCCCGCTCCATCCTGACCAGTTCCCGGTGACTTGTCCATCCGTGCCGACACCCATGTTCCGGGACTCCCGGCGGGTGGCACCATGGCCCCCGACCACGAACCTGATCACCCCTCGACATGACAACAGGAGGGACGGGCCCTTGCCTGCTCCGCGGATGAGAACGACACCCCTGCCCGGCATCGGAGTGCAGTACGACTTCACCACCCGGGAGCACCGCCAGCTGTCGGTCATCGCGCACCGCGACGGGACCCGGACCGTGAACGTGTACCGCGGCGACGACCCCGACGCGTGCGCGCAGTCGCTCCACCTCACCGAGGCCGAGACCGCCTCACTGATCGACGCGCTGCTCCCCGCGCACCACAGCCCCAACGTCCTGCACACCACCGACCTGGGGCTCGTCGCCGAACGCATCGAGCTGTCCGCCCACTCGCACTGGAACGGCCGCCTGCTCGGCGAGACGCGGATGCGCACCGAGGCCGGCGCCTCCATCGTCGCCGTACTGCGCCGCTCCGGGGCGATACCGTCCCCGACGCCCGCCTTCCGGCTCGCCGGCGGCGACACCCTCATCGTGATCGGCACCCGCGAGGGTGTCGACGCCGCCGCCGCGATCCTCGGTCGGGAGTGAGGGCGCCGTGCACTCCGCGGTCTTCCTGATCGAATTCGGCGCCATCATCCTCGGCCTTGGCCTTCTCGGACGCCTCGCCGGCCGGTTCAGCTTCTCCCCGATACCCCTCTATCTCCTCGCGGGGCTCGCCTTCGGCAAGGGCGGCCTGCTGCCGCTCGGCACCAGCGAGGAGTTCGTCGCCATCGGCGCGGAGATCGGGGTCATCCTCCTGCTCCTCATGCTCGGCCTCGAGTACACGGCGAGCGATCTCGTCTCCAACCTCAAGACCCAGTACCCCGCCGGGCTCGTCGACTTCGCGTTCAACGCCCTGCCCGGAGCGGCCGCCGCGCTCCTGATGGGCTGGGGACCCGTCGCCGCCGTCGTCCTGGCCGGCGTCACCTGGATCTCCTCCTCGGGCGTCATCGCCAAGGTCCTCGGCGACCTCGGGCGTCTCGGCAACCGCGAGACCCCGGTCATCCTCAGCATCCTGGTCCTCGAAGACCTGGCCATGGCCGTCTACCTGCCCATCATCACGGCCCTGCTCGCCGGGGTCGGGCTCGCGGCAGGCAGCGCGACGCTCGCCATCGCCCTCGGCGTGGCCGGAGCCGTCCTCTTCGTCGCCGTCCGCTACGGAAGGCTGATCTCCCGCTTCGTCTCCAGCGACGACCCCGAGAAGCTGCTTCTCGTCGTCCTCGGCCTGACCCTGCTGGTCGCCGGTGTCGCCCAGCAGCTCCAGGTCTCCGCCGCCGTCGGCGCGTTCCTCGTCGGCATCGCCCTCTCCGGGGAGGTCGCCGACGGAGCCCACGCGCTGCTGAGCCCGCTGCGCGATCTGTTCGCCGCGGTCTTCTTCGTCTTCTTCGGGCTGCACACCGACCCCGCCAGCATCCCGCCAGTGCTCCTCCCGGCCTTCGCGCTGGCCGTCGTCACCGCACTCACCAAGATCGCCACCGGTCACTGGGCCGCGCGTCGCGCCGGGATCGGGGTCAAGGGCCGCTGGCGGGCGGGCGGCACCCTGGTGGCGCGCGGCGAGTTCTCCATCGTCATCGCCGGGCTCGCCGTCACCGCCGGGGTGCAGCCCCAGCTCGGCCCCTTCGCCACCGCCTATGTGCTGATCCTGGTGGTGATCGGGCCGCTCACCGCCCGCTACACCGAACCGGTCGCCACCCACCTCACCCGCCAGCGGACCGCCGCGCCCCCGGGCGGGGGAGGGGACGCCGTACCCGGGCCCGGGGCCGTGCCCGTACGTGTGCCCGAGCCCGGACCCGAATCGGCCTCCGACCGGGTGTGAGTGACGGTCCCGCTCGGTCCGCCCATCCGGGGAGCAACCCCGCCGTTCAGTACGATGGGCCGCTGTTCGGACGCGGAGGAGCGGGACATGACGGACCGGAGCGAGGGCGGGGCGGAGCCCTCCCCGCGCAGGCGCGGACAGGGCGAACTGGAGGCCCAGGTCCTCGCCGCGCTGCGCGAGGCGTCCGAGCCGGTGCCCGTGGCATGGGTACGCGAACGCCTCGGCGGCGCCCTCGCCTACACCACCGTCATCACGATCCTCACCCGCCTCCGGGCCAAGGGCGCCGTCGAACGCGCGCGCGCCGGCCGCTCCTTCCGCTGGACGGCGGTCGCCGACGAGGCCGGGCTCGCCGCCCTGCGCATGCGGAGGGTGCTCGACGGGGAGACGGACCGCCAGGCGGTCCTCGCCAGCTTCGTCACCGGCCTCTCGCCGAACGAGGAGCGACTCCTTCGTGAACTGCTCTCCAAGGCCGCCGAGGAGGAGGAAGGCTAGCCGCCATGGGAGTCTTCGTCTTCCTTCCCCTCGTCCTTCCGCTCACCGCGTGGCCGGTCGCCCGCCTCGCCGAACAGCGGCTCCACCCCCGTACCGCGACGCGCCTGCTCGCCGCCGTCGCCGGTGTCTCCGCCGTGTGCAGCACCCTCTGCCTCGGCCTGCTCATGATCGTGGGCACCGCGCAGCTGCCCGGCAACCCGCTCCCCGACAGCTGGTCGGACCCCGACGTGCGCGCGGCTCTCCCGTACGACGAGATCGCCGGCCGTGCGGCCATCCCGGCCCTGCTCGCCGTCCTCGTCTCGTGCGGCGCGGCGGCCCGGCGTCAGCGGCGGGTGCGCCGCCGGGCCGTGGCCGCGCTCGGTGGACTGCCGCCGAGGTCCGTCGCGGTGCTGCCGGACCGTACCCCGTACGCGTACGCGCTGCCCGGCGGGCGGGGGTGCGGACCGGGGCGGGGGCGAGGGCCGGGTCGGATCGTGGTCAGCACCGGGATGCTCACCGGGCTCGCCTCCGCCGAACGCCGGGCCCTCTTCGCCCATGAGCGGGCCCACCTGGCAGGGCGCCACCACCGTCATCTCCTGACGGTCCATCTCGCGGCGCGCGCGAACCCGTTCCTGCGGCCGCTGCGTACCGCCGTCTCGTACACCGCCGAACGCTGGGCCGACGAGGAGGCGGCCGCCGAGGTCGGCAGCCGCCGCTCCGTCGCCCGCGCGATCGGCCGGGCGGCCCTCCTGGCGCCGCGCGCTCCCGCCGCGGGGCTCCCCGCCCTGACGGGCGCGGGCCCGGTGCCCCGACGGGTCGCGGCCCTGATGCGCCCGGCCCCGGCGGGCCGCGCGTGGCCGCCGGTCGGCACCGCCGTCGGACTCGCCGCCTGGGGTGCGGCCTTCGGCGTGACCGTGTCGGCGCTGTCCTCGGCCAACTCGGCGGTCACGCTCTTCCTCGTGCTGCGCGGGGTCGCCCCGCCGGTGTGACCTTCGCTCCGCGCGGCCGTGCCCGGCCGGCGGAGCGGGGCCGGCCGGGCGGCCCACCGCCTAGAGGTCGAACTCGTGGGGCGGCAGGTCGAGGGTGAAGCACGCCTCGCGGACCACGGCCTGCTCCGTCTTGTCGAAGTCGCCGTCGGCGCCGCCGATGACGATGCCGATCTGGACGACGGCGCGTGCCTCGGCCGGCTTCTTCTTCGCCTTGGCGATCTCCTGGAGCACGCTGACCTTGCCGAAGTCGAAGTCGGCCGTCAGCTTGTTCAGGTTGTCGTCGAAGCGGCGCTGGAGGTCGAGCGCGTCGAAGTTCTGCAGGACCTCGTTGGTCGAGATGAGCTGGGCGACCCGGCGGCGCTCGGCGGGATCGATCGTGCCGTCGGCGGCGGCGACGAGCGCGCACATGGCCATGCTCGCGTCCCGGAACGCGCCGCTCTTCAGATCGTTCTTCTTCGCCATCAGCTGGGTCTGCATCGTCGATGCGGATTCCCTGACGCGGTCCCACAGGGCCATGAGTACTCCAAACGTCGATTACTTCTACGGTCTTGTAGAACGTAGCAGTGGAGCGTGGAGTTCCCGGGGACGGGAAGACGGCCGCCGCGCCGTCGCCCTCCCGGGCGGGGAGACCGCGCCGTCAGACGCCCACCACCCGGAGCGAGGCCCACAGCGCCACCGTCGACGCGACGAGGGTGGCCGGGACCGTGAGGAGCCCGAGGCGGGTGAACTCCCCGAGGGCGACCGGGTGGTCGTGCTCCTGGGCGATGCGGCGCCAGAGGAGGGTGGCGAGGGAGCCCGCGTAGGTGAGGTTGGGGCCGATGTTCACCCCGAGCAGCACGGCGAGCACCGCGCCCGGACCCGAGGCCGCCGCGAGCGGGACCAGGGCCAGGGTCGCGGGGAGGTTGTTGATCAGATTGGCGAGGACGGCGGCGAGTGCGGCGATGCCGAGCAGGGCCGGGAGGGACGTGCCGTCGGGGAGGACATGGGCGAGGGCGGCGCCGAGGCCGTTGTCGACGACGGCCCGGACGACGACGCCGAGCGCCAGGACGAACGCGAGGAAGGGCACCGAGGCCGAGCGGACGAGCGCGCGCGGGGTGGTGCGGCGGCGGGCCAGCGCGCGTACGGCCAGCACGGCGGCGCCCGCCGCGGCCGCCCACGCCGGGTCCACGCCGGTGGCCGACGCGAGGGCGAAGCCGCCCAGTGTCGCGGCCACGGTGAGCAGGGCGAAGAGGGGGAGCGCGACGGGCGCGGGCGGGTCGACGGGGGCCGCGGCGGCGGCCAGGTCGCGGGCGAAGAAGCGTCGGAAGACCGCGTACTCGACCGCGATCGCGGTCAGCCAGGGGAGCAGCATCAGCAGGGCGAAGCGGGTGAAGCCGAGCCCGGTGGCCGTGAGGGCGAGCAGGTTGGTGAGGTTCGAGACGGGCAGGAGCAGCGAGGCCGTGTTCGACAGATGGGCGCTCGCGTAGGCGTGCGGGCCGGGGCGGGCTCCCATCCGGGTGGCGGTCGCGAAGACCACCGGGGTGAGCAGGACGACCGTCGCGTCCAGGCTCAGTACGGCGGTGATCAGCGAGGCCAGGGCGAAGACGGCGCCGAGCAGTCGCCGCGGACGCCGGCGGGACAGGCGTGCCATCCAGCTGCCGCAGGCGTGGAAGAGGCCCTCGTCGTCGCAGAGCTTGGCGAGGACGAGGACGGCCGCCAGGAAGCCGATCACCGGTCCCAGCCGTTCCGCCTCCTCGCCTACGGCCCCGGGGGTGATCGCGCCCACCGCCAGGACGGCGCCGGCGGCGGGTACGGCGAAGACCGCCTCGGGCAGGCGGAACGGGCGGACGACGGCGCAGATCAGCACCACGGCCAGGGCGAGCACGGACACGGACGCAGCGAGCATGTGCTCGATGATCCGGGTCGGGCGGGCCGATCTTTCCGGGGGGTCCCCGCAGGGTGCCTGACCGTGTGTCAGAACTGAGTGGCGACAGGACTCTTGTGGCCTTCGCGATCATCAATAAAATGTCACACACCACACAAGGGAGTTCTTCATGACCCACGAGCAAGCCCCTGTGCACCGCGCCCACCCCTGGCACGGGATCCTGGTGGCCACCGCCCTCCCCCTGCGCGACGACGGCGCCGTCGACCACGACGCCTACGCGGAACACGTCGCCCGGCTGATCGACCAGGGCTGCGACGGGGTCGTCCCGAACGGCTCCCTCGGCGAGTACCAGACGCTCACCGACGAGGAGCGCGCCCAGGTCGTACGGACCGCGGTCGAAGCGGCCGGGGACGGATCCAGGGTCATGCCCGGCGTCTCCGCGTACGGCAGCGCCGAGGCCGCGCGCTGGGCCGAACAGGCGGCGGAGGCCGGCGCCGGCTCGGTCCTGCTCCTGCCGCCCCACACCTACCGGGCCGACGAACGCTCCGTCCGCGCCCACTACGCCGAGGTCGCCGCCGTCGGCCTGCCCGTCGTCGCCTACAACAACCCCTTCGACACCAAGGTCGACCTCACACCCGCCCTGCTCGCCCGGCTGCACGCCGACGGCGCCGTCGTCGCCGTGAAGGAGTTCAGCGGCGATGTCCGCCGCGCCTACGAGCTCGCCGAACTCGCCCCGGACCTGGATCTGCTGGTCGGCGCCGACGACGTCCTCCTCGAACTCGCCCTCGCCGGCGCGGTCGGCTGGATCGCCGGCTACCCCAACGCCTTCCCGCGCAGCTGCGCCACGCTCTACCGGGCCGCCGTCGCCGGAGACCTCGACACCGCGCTTCCGCTCTACAGGTCCCTGCATCCCCTGCTCCGCTGGGACTCCAAGATCGAGTTCGTCCAGGCGATCAAGCTCTCCATGGACCTCGCGGGCCGGTACGGCGGCCCCACCCGCGCGCCCCGGGTTCCGCTCGCACCCGAGCAGGAGGCCGTGGTCCGGGCCGCGACGGAGAAGGCCCTCGCCGAGGGCCACGCGTAGGGCTTCCCGTACCCGTACCCGTACGCGCATCCCGGCGTGCAAGCCCGCACGTGCAGGCGTACCTGTTCCCGCACGTCGCACCCGCACCTGCACGTCACACCCGCACCCGCACGCACACCCACTCCCGTAGACCCGAAGGGGACCCCTCATGCGCACCCGCCACGTCTACCACGCGGTGGACTCCCACACCGAAGGCATGCCCACCCGGGTGATCACCGGCGGCATCGGGGTGATCCCCGGTGCCACGATGGCCGAGAAGCGGCTGCACTTCGCCGACCGCCTGGACCACGTCCGCACCCTCCTGATGTTCGAGCCGCGCGGTCACGCGGCGATGAGCGGCGCGATCCTCCAGCCGCCCACCCGCCCCGACGCCGACTACGGCGTCCTCTTCATCGAGGTGTCGGGCCTCCTGCCGATGTGCGGCCACGGCACCATCGGCGTCGCCACCGTCCTCGTCGAGACCGGCATGGTGCCGGTGGTCGAACCGGTCACCACCGTCCGCCTCGACACCCCGGCCGGGCTCGTCTCCGTCGACGTACGGGTCGAGGACGGCCGGGCGTGCTCCGTCACGCTCACCAACGTGCCCGCCTTCGCCACCGGGATCGACCTCAAGGCGGACGTGCCCGGCTACGGCACCGTCACCTACGACCTCGCCTACGGCGGCAACTTCTACGCCTTCGTCACCCTCGACTCCCTGGGGCTGCCGTTCGACCGTGCCCACAAGGACGAGCTGCTCGCCGCCGGGCTCGCGATCATGGACGCGATCAACGCGGGCCCCGACCGGCCCGTTCACCCGGAGGACCCCGCGATCGCCGGAGTGAAGCACGTCTACCTCGCCGCGCCCGGCTCCGACGCGGTCCGCTCGCGCCACGCGATGGCCATCCATCCCGGCTGGTTCGACCGCTCCCCGTGCGGTACCGGGACCAGCGCCCGGCTGGCGCAGCTGCACGCCAGGGGACTGCTCGCCCCCGACACCGACTTCGTCAACGAGTCCTTCATCGGTACGGAGTTCACCGGGCGGATCGTCGGGGAGACGGAGGTGGGCGGTCTGCCCGCCGTCGTCCCGACCGTCACCGGGCGGGCCTGGATCACGGGAACGGCCCAGTACTTCCTCGACCCCGAGGACCCCTTCCCCGCAGGGTTCCTTCTCTGAGGCCGCGGCGGAGCGGGGGAGAGGGGAACAGATCGGGGGAGTTCCGCAGAGGGACCGGAAGGAGAAACGTGACATTGTACGATGCTCCTCCGTGACTTCTCGGAGGGCGCACGATGGGTGACCTGAAACAGTACGGCCTCGTCAGAGCGCAGGAACGGCTCCGCGACCAGGTCGGGCACGCCCTCCGCGCGGCCCTGATCGCCGGCGAACTGCGGCCCGGGCAGATCTACTCGGCCCCCGGGCTCGCGGGCGACCTCGGCGTCTCCGCGACCCCGGTCCGCGAGGCCATGCTCGACCTGGCCCGGGAGGGCCTGGTCGAACCCGTCCGCAACAAGGGCTTCCGCATCACCGAGGTCGGCGAACGGGACCTCGACCAGTTCACCGAGCTGCGCACCCTCATCGAGGTCCCCACCATCGGCCGGGTCACGAGGACGGCCGACCGGGAGCGGCTGGAGGCCCTGCGTCCGGTCGCGGAGGAGATCGTCTCCCGGGCCCGGGAGCACGACCTCATCGGCTACCTGGAGGCCGACCGCCGCTTCCACCTCGCGCTGCTCGCCCTCTCGGGCAACGACCGTCTGGTCGAGACGGTGGGAGAGCTGCGCAAACGCTCCCGTCTGTACGGCCTGACCGGCCTCGACGAGGCCGGCAGACTCGTCTCCTCCGCCGAGGAACACCTCGAACTCCTCGACCTGATGATCGCCGGCGACGCGCCGGGGGCCGAGGCCTGCATGCACCGTCACCTCGGCCACGTACGGTCGCTGTGGGCCGACGCCCGCGACGAACCGGACGGCCGCGGACAGCGCTCCGTGCCGCCGGCCCGGAGCGCCAACAGGCCCTAGGAGGCGGCTTGTCGGGCGGGGAACGGACAACCTGGACAGCGCCTTGAAGCTCTATATGCTGACACCATGCTGTCTGCCGCCTCCGGGCCCGCGAACGCCGCCGGTTCCCCCTCCGCGCCGCCGCCGGCCACGGCTTCCCGGCTGGCCAACGTCGGTTCGTCGCCGGTGCGGGAGATCCTGGCACTGACCGCGCGGCCCGAGGTGATCTCCTTCGCCGGTGGCCTGCCCGCCCCCGAGCTGTTCGACGTCGCGGGCATCCGGGCGGCGTACGACGGGGTCCTGGCGGAGAACCCGCAGTACGCGCTCCAGTACTCGACGACCGAGGGCGACCCCGAGCTGCGCACGGCGATCACCGCCCGGCTGACCGCCCGTGAACTGCCCACCGAAGCGGACGACGTGCTCGTCACCACCGGTTCGCAGCAGGCCCTCACGCTCCTCACCACCGCACTCGTCGAACCCGGCGCCGTCGTACTCGTCGAGGACCCCTGCTACCTCGCGGCCCTCCAGACCTTCGGCTTCGCCGGCGCGCGCGTCGTGCCCGTGCCCACCGACGACCAGGGCGTCATCCCGGAAGCCCTCGCGGAGATCGCGGCCCGCGAGAAGCCGACCCTCCTCTATCTCGTCCCCACCTTCCAGAACCCCACGGGCCGCACCCTTCCCGCCGAGCGCCGCAGCGCCGTCGCCGAGGCCGCGGCGCGGATCGGCTTCTGGATCGTCGAGGACGACCCGTACGGCGAGCTGCGGTTCGAGGGGGAGCGCGTCCCCTGGATCGCCGCGGATCCCGCGGCCGCCGACCGGACCGTGCTGCTCGGCTCCTTCTCCAAGGTGATGGCCCCCGGCCTCCGGCTCGGTTTCCTGCGCGCTCCCGCCGGGCTCCGCCGCGCCTGTGTGATCGCCAAGCAGGCCGCCGACCTGCACACCTCGACCATCGACCAGGCCGCGGCGGCGCGCTATCTGCGCGACAGCGATCTCGACGCGCATGTCGCCGTGATGAGGGCCGCGTACCACGAGCGCAGGGACGCGATGCTCGAAGGCCTGCCGGCCGCGCTGCCCGCGGGCAGCCGGTGGAACAGGCCGGAGGGCGGCATGTTCATCTGGGTGACCCTGCCCGCCGGCCATGACGCGACCGCTCTCCTGAAGACGGCGGTCGGCCACGAGGTGGCGTATGTGCCGGGGGCCCCGTTCTTCTGCGGGGAGCCGGATCCGGCGGCGATGCGGCTCTCGTTCACCACGCACTCGGCCGACGAGATCAGGGAAGGACTGCGCAGGCTGGCGAAGAGCTTCGCCTGAGGCGGTCGGCCGGCGTCGTCCCTCCGGAACGCCTTTCGTCCGGGGGCTGTTCACGCCGGCGACCGGAGGAAATGTAGCGTCGTCATCATGAACCCGACGAGCGCCGCTGCCACCACCACCGACCAGGCGCCGGCCGATCCGGCCGCCACCGACGACATGCTGCCGAGCCAGCCCATCGGCTACTGGAGCGGCCTGGCGCATGACGCCGTCGTCGGTCAGCTCCGCGACGCCATGGCCCGGATCGACACCACGCAGCCGCAGTACTGGGTGCTCAACCGGGTGAACGCGGGACCCCCGGCCCCCGCCCGCGAGGACGTCGTCGCCCAGCTGACACCGCTGGCGGACGGGCCGCACGACATCGCCCGGGTGGTGGACCAGCTGCTCCACCGGGGCTGGCTCCGGACCGACGACGAGCACCGGCTCCGTCTCACCGACGCGGGCGAGTCCGCGAGGGCCGCACTGCGCGAGCTCGCGACCGGGCTGCGCGCCGTGGTCCACGAGGGCATCGGCGACGAGGAGTACGTGGCCGCGCTCAAGGTTCTGCGCAGGATGGTCGCCAACGTCGAGGCCGCGAAGAACGTCCAGGTCACGGGGAAGATCGAGCCCGCGTAGCCCGTTCGGCTCCCTCACCCGGCCATCACCTCGTGTCGCTGTTGGGCCGAACGGGTGAGGAGCGGGAGGATGGGTCCATGAGTAGGTACGAGAGGTACGACGTCACCGACGAGCAGTGGGAGGGCCTCGCCCAGGTCGTGCCCCTGCGCGGCCGTGACGAATGGCCGTCCAGGGTCGACCACCGCACGATCCCCGAGCAGTACGAAACCGCCGAGCAGCGCCGCATGGTCGTGCTCCGCGTGCAGGTGTTCGCCGACGCCCGAGAGGTCGCCGAGTACCTCGTCGCGCAGATCCCGGTGCTCCTCGATCTGACGAGCGCCGACACCGAGGTCGCCAAGCGCATCCTCGACTTCAGCAGTGGTGTGGTCTTCGGTCTCGGGAGCGGGATGCACCGCGTCGACCGGAACGTCTTTCTCCTCGCCCCGGCCGGTACGGAGGTCGAGGGCGCGGAGGGTGAGGACGAGGAGGGTGTCGTGGGCGGCCGGTCGGCCTGCGTCCCCCGATCGTAGGAAGGTCATCTCGCCGTAACGGTTCGTCAGGGAATGATCTGCGTACGGTCCGGGCATGGACCTCACCGGTGGCTTCACGCTCGACCACTCCTCCCCTGTCGTTCCTCCCCCCGTGGCTCCTTCCCCGGGGGCGCCGTCTCCCGGTTCCCCCTCCGGCGCGGTCCCTCCCCGAGCCGGTGGGTCCGGTCCGCGTGTCTCCGTCCCCGAGGCGCGGGGCCCGGTGATGTCGGAGGGCGGCCTGTCCCGGCGGGCACCCCGGGGCGGGTCCGCCGCCGGGGGAGGAGGCGGGAGACTCCGGGCCCGGCCCGCCGTCACCGAACTGCGGCTCTCCGCGTTCGCCGGTCACCGCTCCGCCGTGCACACGCTGGGACCCGTCACCCTCTTCGCCGGACCCAGCGGCAGCGGCAAGTCCACCGCCCTGCGCGCGTACGAGGCACTGGCCCGGCTCGGCGCGGGGGACCCCCTCGACGAGGTCTTCCCCGACGCGGCCGACTGCGTCCCCGAGCGGGCCCGGCCCGACGCCCAGGGCAGGCGCGGGTTCCGGATCGGGTGCACGGTCGACGGCCCCGAGGGCCCCGTCCACCTGGACCTCGCCGTCCAGGCCGAACCCCGCCTCCGGATCGTCGGTGAGCGGCTCACCGGCCGCGGCCGCACCCTCCTCGCCACCGCGCTGCGCGACCCGGGCCGCAGCACCGTCCAGGCCGAGTGGCACACCGCCGGAACCACCCCCGTCACCCGGGCACCGCTCCCCGACGACCTCCTCGGTACGGCCCTGCTGCCGCTGAGGGTCGCGGGCAAGACCCCGGGACAGCTGGAGGTCCTGGCCGCCGCCGAGCAGGTGGTCATCGGCCTCAGGTCCGCCTTCGCCTGCGATCCCCGTCCCGAGCGGATGCGGGCGCCGGTGCTTCCGGGCGAGGGGCGGCTGCGGCGCGACTGCGGCAACCTCGCCGAGGTCCTGCACCGCACCCACACCGACTGCCCGCGCCGCCACCACCGCCTCGCGGCCGTGGCGGGAGCGGGCTGCGCGGGGCCCGTCACCGGGCTCGGGGTGCAGGGGCTGCCGGAGGGGACGGTCCGGGCGGTCCTCGAACGGGGCGGCAGGCCCGCGACCCCGCTCGGCCGCCTCGGGGACGGGGAGCTGCGCTATCTGGCCCTCGCGCTCACCCTGCTCACCGGCCCCGGCGTCCTCGCGATGGACCGGATCGCCGAGGTGCCCGACGCCATGCAGTCCCTGACACTGCTCGCCGACGGCCTCGACCGCGGGCTGGACGGCCGGCAGACGGGTGAACTGCTCCGGCTCGCCGCGGGCATCGCCGCCGACGGGCACATCCGGGTCGCCGGAACCGTCGGGGACCGGACGGCGGCCGAGACACGCCGGACGCCCGGGGTGACGGTGGTAGACCTGAGCGCGTGACGGACAACGACGTAGCGGGACTGCAGCACAGGCTGGCCGAGTTCGCGGCGGCCCGGGACTGGCAGCCCTACCACACGCCCAAGAACCTGGCGGCGGCCCTGAGTGTGGAGGCGGCCGAACTCCTGGAGATCTTCCAGTGGTTGACGCCCGAGCAGGCGGAGCGGGTGATGGACGACCCGAGGTCGGCGCACCGGGTCGCCGACGAGGTGGCCGACGTACTCGCCTATCTGCTCCAGTTCTGCGGGGTGCTCGGAGTCGATCCGCTGTCCGCGCTCGCGGCCAAGATCGACCGGAACGAGGTCCGGTTTCCCGTTCGGAGGCGGGGTGGAGGAGCTGAAGGAGAGGACGAGGGAGGCGCAGGGGGCGCGGAAGGGGGCGCGGAGGGGCATTCACTCAAGGACCGTCACTCTTCGGAGTGATCGACTTTTCCCCCTCAGGCCTCCTGTCCACAGATTTCCGAATTCCTCTGGTGTGGGGGCTCAGGCCGCCTCACTCTGGGTAGTGGACTGAGTGGGCAGATAAGTCGTACGAACGGGGGCGGCGTTGATGGAAGCGGAGCGACTCATCGCGCTCGGCCGGCACGCGCTGGCGGAGAGCGGATCGGCACAGGGCATCGTGGCCGAGGCCTGGCAGGCGCAGGCGCTCGCCCAGGCGATAGGGAACCGTCTCGCGCTCTGCGGACCGCAGGAGTTGCGCGGCGAGGCACGGGGACTGAGCGAGATCGGGGAGTTCCCGGCGTGGGGATCGGACGGGCCGCGTGCGGCCCAGTTGACCGAAGTGGCGGACCCGCACGGGGCGTTGACCGAGCTCGGGGAGTTGCTCGGGGAGGTGGGGATCGCGCTGGTGGGCGTGGCCTGCGCCACCGACGACGAAGGGCTGTACTGGCAGTGCATCGAGGCCATCGACGCCGCCGACGAGTCGAGCGACCGGGTCCGCGGGATGCTGCGGCGCCTCGCCGTGCGGGACGGGGAGCGGGCCCGCCCGCCCGACCCCGCCCGAGGCCGCGCGGGCCCCGGGCGGGGCAGATGACGAGCGGCGTGCGGCGACCGGTGGGGAAGGCGGATCACCGGGGAAGGCGGACCGCCGGGAAGCCGGGCGGACCCTAAGGCCGGTGGGGCTCGCGGGCGTCGCGGGCGGTCTGGTCCTGCTCGTGGCGGTCGGCCGTGGACTGGAGGTCGGCGTCCAGCTGATTCAGGTCGGCGGAGAGCGCCGCCATCAGTTCCTCCATCTGCTGGAGCAGGCCCTTGGGGGCGCCGGCGCCCTTCTGCTCGGGCACGGACGGCGTCACCGGCTGCTCGGGCACGGCCCGCTCCGGCGCGGCTTCCTGGGACATGGGGCCTCCTCGGCCCGGACCCCGCCGCCGAGGACGGGGCCACGAGAGAGAGCGACGCACCGGCAGCGGCCGCCGGCGCGCGGGCCGGGCGGTCCGGCTCCGCCCGAGCCAACGACGGGTGCCGGGCCCCGGTCACTGGCCGGGGCGGACGCGGCCCGCCAGGGGGCGGGATATTCACCCGACCGTGCCGGGGCGCCCGAGGAGCTGACGGAGAGGTTGACACGCACCCGACGGTGCAGGATGGAGGCATGGATCTTCGCATCTTCACCGAACCCCAGCAGGGGGCCGACTACGACACCCTCCTCACGGTGGCACGGGCCACCGAGGAGCTCGGATTCGACGCATTTTTTCGTTCCGACCACTACCTCAGCATGGGCTCGGGCGACGGGCTCCCCGGGCCGACCGACGCCTGGATCACCCTGGCCGGGCTCGCCCGGGAGACCAAGCGGATCCGTCTCGGCACGCTGATGACGGCCGGGACCTTCCGGCTCCCCGGCGTGCTCGCCATCCAGGTCGCCCAGGTGGACCGGATGTCCGGCGGGCGGATCGAACTCGGGCTCGGCGCGGGCTGGTTCGAGGAGGAACACAAGGCCTACGGCATCCCGTTCCCGAAGGAGAAGTTCGGCCGGCTCGAGGAGCAGCTGGCCATCGTCACCGGACTGTGGGAGACCGAGGTCGGCAAGACCTTCAGCCACGAAGGGGAGTTCTACCGGCTCAGCGACTCTCCCGCGCTGCCCAAGCCCGCCCAGGACAGGATCCCGGTGCTGATCGGCGGACACGGCGCGAGCCGCACGCCGCGCCTGGCCGCGCGGTACGCGGACGAGTTCAACATCCCGTTCGCCTCCCTGGAGGACAGCGAGCGGCAGTTCGGCCGGGTCCGGGCCGCCGCCGAGGAGGCCGGCCGGGCGCCCGACGACCTGGTGTACTCGAACGCCCTGGTCGTCTGCGTCGGCAGGGACGACGCCGAGGTGGCCCGCCGGGCCGCCGCCATCGGGCGGGACGTGGACGAACTGAAGGCGAACGGTCTCGCGGGTTCGCCCGCCGAGGTCGTCGACAAGATCGGGCGGTACGCGGCCATCGGCGCCTCCCGCGTCTACCTCCAGGTCCTCGATCTGGACGACCTGGACCACCTGGAGCTGATCTCCGCGCAGGTCCAGTCGCAACTGGCATGAGCGGGGCGATCCGATGAAGCCGGTCCGTACGCTTGCCGAAGCCCTCGGGGAGGGCGCGCTCGTCCTCGACGGCGGGCTGTCCAACCAACTGGAGGCGCAGGGCTGCGACCTCTCGGACGCGCTCTGGTCCGCGCGGCTCCTCGCCGACGGACCCGAGCAGATCGAGGCGGCTCACGCGGCGTACGTGAGGGCCGGAGCCCGGGTGCTCATCACCGCCGGCTACCAGGCCACCTTCGAGGGCTTCGCCCGGCGGGGCGTGGGCCGGGACGAGGCGGCGCGGCTCCTCGCGCGGAGCGTGACGCTCGCCCGGACGGCGGCCGGAGCAGTGGAGGAGCCGGTCTGGGTCGCCGCGTCCGTGGGGCCGTACGGCGCGATGCTCGCGGACGGGAGCGAGTACCGGGGACGGTACGGACTGTCCGTACGGGAGCTCGCGGCGTTCCACCGGCCCCGGATCGAGGCGCTCGCCGCGGCGGAGCCGGACGTCCTGGCCCTGGAGACCGTTCCCGACGCGGTGGAGGCGGAGGCGCTGCTGCGGGCTGCCGAGGGATGCGGGGTGCCCGTGTGGCTCTCGTACACCGTCGAGGGAGGGCGGACCCGGGCCGGGCAGGACCTGGCGGAGGCCTTCGCGATCGCCGCGGGGAACGACCAGGTCGTCGCCGTCGGGGTCAACTGCTGCGACCCCTCGGAGGCCGGGCCCGCCGTGGAGCTCGCCGCCGAGGTGACCGGGAGACCGGCCGTGGTCTACCCCAACAGCGGGGAACGGTGGGACGCCCGTGCGCGGGGCTGGCGCGGGGACGTCGCCTTCGATCCGGCCGGGGCCACCGGCTGGGCCGCTTCCGGCGCCCGGCTCGTCGGCGGCTGCTGCCGGGTGGGTCCGGCGACGATCACCGCCCTTGCCGCCGCCCTGGACGCGCCTCCGGCCGGCGCCCCTGCCCGGTAGCCCCGGCCACGGGGACCGAGGCCGGGCCCTCGGGGTCCCGTCCCTCCCGGAAAATGCCTGGTCGGGAGGGTCGGGGCGGCCCATACTCGGATGTGTGTTCCTGACGATCAGTACAACCGGCAACCCGGAGCGTCCTGCGACCGATCTCGGCTTTCTGCTGCACAAGCATCCCGAGCGGGCGCAGATGTTCTCGACCTCGCACGGCACGGCGCACGTCCTCTATCCCGAGGCGAGCGCCGAGCGGTGCACGGCGGCACTTCTCCTGGAGGTGGACCCCGTGGCGCTGGTGCGCCGCGGCAAGGGCAAGGGCCGGGGCGGCGCCCCGGACTCCGCGCTCGCGCAGTACGTGAACGACCGGCCCTACGCGGCGTCCTCGCTGCTCGCCGTCGCGCTCGCCAAGGTCTTCAAGACGGCGCTGCACGGTGTGTGCCAGGCGATGCCCGAGCGGGCCGCCGAGCCGTTGCCGCTGCGTGTCGAGGTCCCCGCGCTGCCCGCCAGGGGTGGTGCGAGCCTGGTGCGCGCGCTGTTCGGCCCGCTCGGCTGGGACACGGTGGACGCCGAGCCGGTGGCACTGGACGGGCGGTTCCCCGAGTGGGGCGACTCCCGTTACGTACGGCTGGCCCTGGAGGGCGAGCTGCGGCTCGCGGACGCTCTCAACCACCTGTACGTGCTGCTGCCCGTCCTCGACGACGCCAAGCACTACTGGGTCGCGCCCGACGAGGTCGACAAGCTGCTGCGCGCCGGTGACGGCTGGCTCGCGGGCCACCCCGAGCGGGATCTGATCACGGCACGCTACCTCTCCCGTCGCCGGGGTCTCGCCCGCGAGGCGACGGAGCGGCTCGAACTGGTGCGGCTCGCCGAGGCCGACGGCCTGGACGTCGACGACGTCGACAACGCGATCGACGAGACGACGGACACCGAGGAGCGACCGGTGCCGCTCGCCGAGCAGCGTCGGGAGGCGATCCTCGCCGCCCTGGCCGAGGCCGGGGCGAGCCGGGTCCTCGACCTGGGCTGCGGCCAGGGCCAGTTGGTCCAGGCGCTGCTCAAGGACACCCGGTTCACCGAGATCGTCGGCGTCGACGTGTCCGTCCGGGCCCTGACCGTCGCCGCGCGCCGGCTGCGGCTCGACCGGATGGGGGAGCGGCAGGCGGCCCGGGTGAAGCTGACGCAGGGCTCGCTCGCGTACACCGACAAGCGGCTGACCGGCTACGACGCGGCCGTGCTCAGCGAGGTCGTCGAGCACCTGGACCTGCCGAGGCTGCCGGCCCTGGAGTACGCGGTGTTCGGCTCGGCGCGGCCGCGTACGGTCCTGGTGACCACGCCGAACGTCGAGTACAACGTGCGCTGGGAGTCCCTCCCGGCCGGACACGTACGGCATCGCGACCACCGCTTCGAATGGACCCGCGAGGAGTTCCGGAGCTGGGCGGCGTCGGTCGCCGGGCGGTACGGGTACGGCGTCGGGTTCACCCCCGTCGGGCCCGACGATCCCGAGGTCGGACCGCCCACCCAGATGGCCGTCTTCACCCGCACCCCGGACCCGGCCACCGAGAACACCCGCACCCACGCCCTGGCCACCGAGAACACCCGCACCCACGCCCCGGCCACCGAGAACACCCGCACCCACGCCCCGGCCACCGGGAACACCCGCGCGGCCGACCCGGCCACCGGGAAGTCCCGCACCACCGACCCGACCACGGCGAAGGAGGAACAGGCATGACCGCCGAGACCACGCCCCCGGCCGCCACCCCGGCCCGCACCCTGCCCGTCACCGACCTGTCCCTCGTGGTGCTCGTCGGCGCCACCGGATCCGGCAAGTCCACCTTCGCGCGGCGCCACTTCAAGCCGACCGAGATCGTGTCCTCCGACTTCTGCCGGGGGCTCGTCGCCGACGACGAGAACGACCAGTCGGCCAGCAAGGACGCCTTCGACGTCCTCCACTACATCGTCGGCAAGCGCCTCGCGGCAGGCCGGCTGGCCGTAGTCGACGCGACCAATGTGCAGCAGGAGGCCCGGCGTCAGCTCGTCCAGCTGGCCCGGTCGTACGACGTGCTGCCCATCGCGATCGTCCTCGACGTG
Organism: Streptomyces sp. NPDC017246; assembly: GCF_044331325.1. Lineage (NCBI taxonomy): Bacteria > Bacillati > Actinomycetota > Actinomycetes > Kitasatosporales > Streptomycetaceae > Streptomyces > Streptomyces sp. NPDC017246. The sequence continues at coordinate 114,372 of NZ_JBIRMW010000010.1, forward strand.
CCCGAGGAGGTCTGCCGCAGCCGGAACGCCGGGCGCCCCGACCGCGCGGACATGCCCGCGCACGTCATCCAGCGCCACCGCCGCGAGCTGCGCCGCTCGCTGCGCGGTCTGGAGCGCGAGGGCTTCCGCAAGGTCCACGTCCTGAAGTCCGTCGAGGAGGTCGACGCGGCCGAGGTCGTCCTGGAGCGCCGCTTCAACGACCTGCGCCACGTCACAGGCCCCTTCGACATCATCGGCGACATCCACGGCTGCCGCTCCGAGCTGGAGACCCTGCTCGCCGAGCTCGGCTACGTCGACGGGCACCACCCCGAGGGGCGCACGGCGGTCTTCGTCGGCGACCTCGTCGACCGGGGCCCCGACTCGCCGGGCGTCCTGCGCCGGGTGATGGCGATGGTCGCCGCCGGCGACGCCCTGTGCGTCCCCGGCAACCACGAGAACAAGCTCGGCCGCTGGCTCAAGGGCCGCAAGGTCCAGGAGACGCACGGACTGGCCGAGACCATCGAGCAGCTGGGTCACGAGAGCGACGAGTTCCGGGCCGAGGTCGGGAAGTTCATCGAGGGGCTCGTCAGCCACTACGTCCTCGACGGCGGCGACCTCGTCGTCTGCCACGCCGGGCTGCCGGAGAAGTACCACGGCCGCACCTCGGGCCGGGTGCGTTCGCACGCGCTGTACGGGGACACCACCGGCGAGACCGACGAGTTCGGGCTGCCCGTGCGCTACCCGTGGGCGGAGGAGTACCGGGGCCGGGCCACCGTCGTCTACGGCCACACCCCCGTACCGAACACCTCCTGGATCAACAACACCATCTGCCTCGACACCGGGGCGGTCTTCGGCGGGAAGATGACCGCGCTGCGCTGGCCGGAGCGCGAACTCGTCGACGTACCCGCCGAGCGCGTCTGGTACGAGCCGGCCCGGCCGCTCGCGACCGAGGCGCCCGGCGGGCACCAGGGACGCCCCCTGGACCTGGCGGACGTGCACGGACGCCGGATCGTGGAGACCCGGCAGCTCGGGAACGTCGCCGTGCGCGAGGAGAACGCGGCGGCCGCCCTGGAGGTGATGAGCCGGTTCGCGGTCGACCCGCGGCTGCTCACCTACCTGCCGCCGACGATGGCGCCGACCGCCACCTCCAAGGAGGACGGCTTCCTGGAGCACCCGGCCGAGGCCTTCGCGCAGTACCGGGCGGACGGTGTCGAACGGGTCGTGTGCGAGGAGAAGCACATGGGCTCCCGGGCCGTGGCCCTGGTCTGCCGGGACGCCGACGCGGCCCGTGAGCGCTTCGGCGTCGACGCCGCCGAGGGGGTGACCGGCGCGCTGCACACCCGTACCGGGCGCCCGTTCTTCGACGACCGGGCCGTCACCGAGCAGGTCCTCGACCGGCTGCGCACCGCGATCGGAGCCGCGGGGCTCTGGGACGAGCTCGACACGGACTGGCTGCTGCTCGACGGCGAGCTGATGCCCTGGTCGCTCAAGTCGGCGGGGCTGCTCCGCGCACAGTACGCGGCGGTCGGCGCGGCCTCCGGGGCCGTCTTCCCCGGTGCGATCTCCGCCCTCGAACAGGCGGTGGCGCGCGGGGTCGAGGGGATCGACGGTCTCCTCGACCGGCAGCGGGACCGGGCGGTGGACGCGGAGGCGTTCACCGAGGCGTACCGCAGGTACTGCTGGCCGACCGAGGGCCTGGAGGGAGTGCGGTTCGCGCCCTTCCAGCTCCTGGGGGCGCGCGGGCGCTCGCTCGCGGCCGTACCGCACGACGAGCAGCTGGCCTGGCTCGACCGGCTCGTGGAGCACGACCCGACCGGGCTGCTCCAGGTCACCCGCCGGCTCGTCGTCGACACCGGCGACGAGGACTCGGTGCGGGCCGGAGTCGACTGGTGGCTGGAGATGACCGGAGCCGGCGGCGAGGGCATGGTCGTCAAGCCGCTGGCCGCCCTGGTCCGGGACGCCAAGGGCCGCCTCGGCCAGCCGGGCGTGAAGGTCCGCGGACGGGAGTACCTGCGCATCATCTACGGCCCCGAGTACACCCGGCCGGAGAACCTGGAGCGGCTGCGGCAGCGCTTCCTCGGCCACAAGCGCTCGCTCGCGCTGCGGGAGTACGCCCTGGGCCTGGAGGCGCTCGACCGCCTCGCGGACGGGGAACCGCTGTGGCGGGTCCACGAGGCCGTCTTCGCGGTCCTCGCCCTGGAGTCGGAGCCGGTGGACCCGAGGCTCTGACGCCGAGGGTCCCTCACGGAGCCCCCGCCCGGACGACCCGGGCGGGGGCTCCGCGCCGTTTCCGTGGGGTTTTCGTGCGCTGTTCGCCGGGCTTTCGCGAGGTCTTCGCGAGGCCCCCGCGACTTCTCCGCCCGGCTCCGGCGGGGGCGCAGGGGTGTCCCGTGCGGCGCTCCCCTGCGCCCCCCGTGCCCGTTGTCGCATTTCTGTCGCACCCTCTAGCGTTCTTCACCCCATGACGTGACACAGCGTCAACAGTGTGACGCGACAGGTCACATGAGGTGGGAACACGCACGCGAACGCGCCGGTCGATCACCGGTGCGCGGTCTTCCCCGGAGGGCCCGAGGACGGTACGGAGGATGAGCGGGCGGTGAGTCTCTTCGGCCAGGACCGCTCCTTCCTCCACGCCCTGCCGGCGGCCGACCGCCGGTCCCTGATCGCCGAGGGCGCCCGCCGCGTCTACGAACCCGGGGAGGTGATGATCCGCGAACGCGACACCAGCGCCTACGTCCTCGCGCTCCTCACCGGCTGGTCCGTCGTCTCCGTGGGCACCGAGCGCGGATCACGGCTCATCCTCGCCCTCCGGGGCGCCGGAGAGGTCGTCGGCGACCTCGCCGCCGTCGACCGGCGCCCGCGCAGCGCCAGCGTCACCGCCCTCGGCACGGTCGAGGCGGTGGCCATCTCCGGCGACCGGTTCCGGGGCTTCCTCGCCGCCCGGCCGCACGCGACCTCGCTGATCATGCGCCAGCTCGCCACCCGGCTGCGCAGCGCCGACGTCGAGCGCCGTGCGCTCGCCTCCGAGACCGTCCTCCAGCGCCTCGCGGCCCGGCTCGTCGAACTGGCCGAGCGCGCCGGACGCCGGGCCGAGGCCGGGACCGTACTCGAACTGCCGCTGCCCCAGCACGATCTGGCGGCGGCCATCGGAGCCACCCGGGAGGCGGTGGCCAAGGCGCTGCGCCTGCTGCGGGAGCAGGACGTGGTCCGCACCGCGAACCGCACCGTCGTCGTCATCGACATGCGGGTCCTGGTGCTGCTCGCGGAGGGGCGCGCACGCCCCGGCGGAAACCCGGCGGGCGAATCTCCGCCGGGTGTGTAAACGGCTACATCGCCGGTCGCGGAACGCGGCCAGTCTGGACACGTACCACCACGGCACCAACGGCACCGGGGCAGCACACAGGGAGTCCGAGAGTGATCAGTGCGGGAGTGAACGGGGAAGTGGGCGGAGAAGTGGGAGGCATCCACCGGTTCGTCGTCTTCGGCGACATCTGCGGCTCCGGAACCCTCGACATGGCCGAGAAGAAGCACCAGCGCGCGGCGATGTACGCCGCGTTCGACGACGCGTACAGCTCCGTCGGCGTCGAGCCCGGCACCTTCCACCAGGAGGACCGGGGGGACGGCATCCTCGCCGCCCTGCGCCCCGACGTGCCGCCGACGCTGATGGTCGGACGGTGGATCGACACGCTGTACGAGAGCCTCCGCGCCCACAACAAGGGCCGGGGGAGGCCGCTGCGGCTGCGGATCGGGATGAACGCGGGGCTCGTGGTCCAGGACCGGCACGGGATCGTCGGGCGGGCGGTGGATCTCGCGGCCCGGCTCTGCGACAGCTCCCCGGCCAAGCGGATCATGAGCGAGACCCCCGATGTCAGCCTTCTGGTCGTCGTCTCGGACTGGCTGTACGTGAACGTGGTCGCCGAGGGCGGACGGTACGTCGAGCCGGACCACTACCGGTCGGCCCGTATCCGGTCCAAGGAGACCGACGAGGCCGCCTGGTTCCACGTACCGCGCAGGCCCGCGCCGCCGCTGATCGGGCTCGACGGGGAGCTGCCGCCCGAGGCGGAGGGCGCGCGGGAGGGGAGGCCGGCGGCCGGGCGGGAACGGCTGTCGTCCGCGGGGGCACGGACCGGCGTTGGGCCGTCGCGGGGGGACGGCCCAACGCCACCCACCCGGGACGGGAACCGGACGTACAACGTGGGGGGCGATCTCCTGGACGTCCACGGCAACACCATCCACGGCGGCTTCACCGGAATTCGCAAGGACTCCGGATCCACCGCGGATTCCGGTTCGGTCTCCGGAGCGGGCTCCGGTGCGGGACCGGGTTCCGGAACGGGCTCCGGCCCGGGTCCGGGGGCGGGTGAGTCGGAGTGAGCGACCAGGACGACGCCGGACAGCACGACGACACCCCCGACGGCGGCCACGGCGACCGGGGGGACGCGCCGGACCGGGGCGCCGACCGGGGGGCGGACCGCGGCGCGGACCGGGGGGCGGACCGCGGCGCGGACCGGGGGGACCGTGACCGGGACCGGGATCGGGACAGCAGGGACCGTGACCGGGACCGGGAGGGCGCGTCCGAGCGGACCGACGGCGCCGCCGAACAGCCGCGCGAGCCGAGCGTCTTCGCCGCCGCCGACCGGGGCCCCCTCGGCGGCGAGAGCGACACCGGCGGCGCCGCCACCGCCCGCCGGGCCGTCCGCACCTGGGCGGGCGGCGGCGCCGACCGGCTCACCACCATCCACGGCGACGGCACCGTCTTCGAGGGCAACCAGATCTTCGCCCTCTACGGCTCCGACCGCGCCTCGCACTTCGTCCAGGGACCCGTACCGCCCGAGACGCTCGACCACCTCGGCCGGGTGTACTGCGCGACCGCCGGGTACCGGCGGATGCGGGACCGGCTCCGCGACCACCGGGTCCTCGTCCTGTGCGGCGAACCCGGCAGCGGCCGCAAGGCCACCGCGCTCGCCCTGCTCGACGAACTGACCGGCGGCAAGGTCTTCCGCCTCGACCCGCGCCACGGCATCGACGAGATCACCGAGGACGTCCTCCAGGAGAGCGGCGGCCACCTCCTCGAGCTGCTCGCCGACGACGTACGCGCGGAGATCGAGCCGCGCGCCCCCCGCTCCGGCCGGGGAGAGCACCCCTCCGCCGCCCGCCGCCCCGTCACCCGACTCTCCGAACTGCACCTGGACCGCTTCGGCGAACTGCTGCGCGGCCGGGACGCGTACGGGGTCGTCCTCGTCGAGAACGGCGAGCTCGCCGACCGGCTGCTGCGCGGCCGGTACGGGATGTACTGCGCGCCGCCGCCCGCCGACGAGGTCCTCCACCGCCACCTCTGGCACCAGCTGCGCACCGAGTCCGACGAGGCCCTCGGGGCCGCGCGGGCGCGGGCCGAACGGCAGGACGTCGTCGCCGCCCTCGGCCTGGAGGAGCTGCGGCCCAGGGAGGCCGCCCGGCTCGCCGACCACCTCGCCCGGCACTGGCGCGGCGATGTCACCGACGAGCAGCTCATCGCCGAATGCGCCTCGTTCGTACGCTCCCAGGCCCGGGAGTGGTTCGCGGGCGCCGACCGTCCTGGCGCGCTCCCCGAGGCGCTGCCGGCCCTGAGCGCCGGGGCGTTCCGTATCGCCGTCGCCGTCTTCGACGGTTCCGCCTACAGCCTCGCCGCCGAGGCCGCGGAACTCCTCGCCTGGGAACTCGCGGTCACCCTCGACCCCGAGAACCCGCCGGGCCGGCGCCTGTTCGGCACCCACGCCGAGCACCGGCCGGTGCAGGCACGTGCCGTCCTGGAGGACGGCGAGCTGGACCTCGGCCCGGCCAAGGTCCCCGTGCGGGCCGTCCGCTTCCAGGGCCAGGCCCTCGCCGGGGCCGTCCTCGGCGAGATCTGGCACGGCTACCACAACGTCCGCGGCCCGGTGGCCCGGTGGCTGCGCTCGCTCTGCGACGACGCGCGCCCCGAGGTGTGGGTGCGGGCCTCCATCGCGGCCGGGGTGCTCTGCTCCTGGGACTGGATCCACGGCTTCCGCGAGCTGGTCGTGCCGCTCGCCGTGACGGACGAGCCGAGGGCCCGGATGGCCGCCGCCACCGCGCTCGCCGAGGCGGCGCGCGACCCGCGCGTCCGGCCCGCCGTCGCCGACGTCCTCAAGAACTGGGCCGGTTCCGACTCGGACACCCTGGTCAGGACCGCCCTGCTCGCCCACGGCTACGTGCTCGCCGCCGGGAGCGTCTCCGGCTCGCTCGACGCCCTCGCCCGGGTCGTCAGGACCCGCGAGGCGACCGACGTCGAAGTCCTCGTGCCCGCCTCCTTCAGCGTGGCGCGGCTGCTCGCCTCCGGCGAACCCGCCCCCGTCCTCCGACGGCTCCGGCAGTGGCTGGAGGACGGCCGGCTCAACCTCGCCAACCTGGTCCACCTCGCCGTCATCCGCGCCCTGAGCACCCGGACCACCCACCTCTGGGGGCTGCGGGAGGTTCCCGAACTCGACGGGCACGCGGCCCGCCCGCTCTTCGTCGCCCTGCTCGCGACCCGGCCCGAGCTCGCCTCGGAACTGGCCTCGCTGCTGCGGCACGCGCTCGCCACGGCCCGCTCCGGGGAAGCGGCCCTGGAAGCGCTCGGCAGCCTGCTCCGGCGGGCCGCGAAGGACCCGGAGTCGCTCGGGCACGTCTGCGCCTTCCTGCCGCGCCTCGCGGTGGACCGCCGTGACCGCGACCGGCTCAGGGGCTTGCTCAACGAACTGGTCCGGGACCGTGACCGGCCCCTGGACAGAGGCGCGGCGCGCCGGATGTGGAACGCCGTGACGGAAGGAGCGAACCGATGACCGGGCCCGAGCAGAACAGGAACGCGCGGCCGGACGACCGGGCGCGCCGGTACGACCGGGACCGCGACGAGCGCGGCAGCGACGGCCGGGCACGGGACGAGCGGGGACGCGACGGCCGGGAACGGGACGGTCGGGAACGGCAGCGGACCGAGGGGCAGCGGTACGAGGGACAGAACGGCGGTGGCCGGCACGCCGGCGGCCGCGACGACGAAGAGGACCTGGACAGGGATCCGGAGGAAGAGCTGGACCACGGGCAGGAACAGGCGCGGGGACGCGTGCGGGGCCAGGGCGGGCGGTGGAGCGGAGACACCCGCGGCGGGCCCGGCGGCGGATCCGGCGGCGGGCCCGGATCCGGGTCCGGCGGGCGGCCGCGCGGGCCGCTGCTCGGCGAGTACGCGCCCCCGTTCCGCCGTCGGAGCGGCCGGATCGCCTCCGTGCTGCTCTACCGCAACGGCGGGCACCGGGTGGTCTGGCCGGACCGCACCGAGGACGTCAACAAGCCCATGCTCGGCTCCCCTTACACGGTCTTCGAGGTCCAGCTGGGACGCAACGTCACGGAGTTCAGCCTCCAGCTCCCGGCCGCCGGGGACGGCGTCTTCTTCGAGGCCGTCGCCAAGATCCAATGGGTGGTGACCGACCCGCACCTCGTCGTCAGGGAACAGGTCGAGGACGTCGCCGAGCTGCTGCACGACGAACTCCTCGACGGACTGCGCAGGCTCTCCCGCAGGTTCCGGATCACCGAGGCGCAGCGCGCCGACGAGGCCGTACGGGAGGAACTCGCCGCCGGACGCCTCAGCTTCGGCCGGGACATCGGGCTGCGGACCCGGGTCCTCGTCTTCATCGACCTCGACGACGCCGTCAAGGCAGAGGTCTCACGCCGGGACAGGGTCGGCGTCACCATGGAGGCCGACGAGCGCGTCGCCGAGGCGGAGCGCCGCAGGGAGGCCGCCGACCGGACCCTGGTCGCCGACCGCGCCCGCGAGATGGAGGCCCTCTTCCAGCGCGGCGACCTCGCCCAGATCGCCCACCACATGGCGATGCACCCCGACAAGCAGTGGGAGATCCGCACCCAGCTCCAGCGGGAGCGGCGCGAGGGCCAGGAGGACTACCTGGCCGTCTTCAACCGGCTCCTGGACACCGGCGTGCTCGAACGGCACGACATCGGCGAGCAGATGTACCAGGTCCTCATGTATCTGCGGACCCAGACCGGCAGTGTCCTCGGCGGCATCACCGACCGGGTGCTCAACCCCTCGGGCGACAGCCGGCCGCGCCGCCTCGCCCTGGAGGACGCGCTGCCGGAGCCGAGCCGCCCCGACTGGGACGAGGAGCACGGCGACGCCCCCAGCGACCCCCGGGTCTACGAGCCGACCCGGGTCGAGTCCGGCTCCGAGCGCGAGCGGGACCGGGAGCGCGGGAGGGCCCGCGAAAGGGGCCGCGAGGGCGACCCCCGCGACCGGGGCCGGGCGCGGGGCCGGCACGAGGAGGGCTTCGACGACGGCCGCGACCGGTACGAAAACGACGACCCGTACGGGCGGAACGAGGCGTACGAGCGGAACGACCGGTACGACCGCGGCGACCCGTACGACCGCGAACGGCCCGACCGGAACCGCCGGCCGGCCCGCCCGGTGCGCCCCAGCTCCGAGTTCGACGACTGGGACGACGAATGACGACCACCCGGGGTCCCGCACCGGACCCCGCACCGGACCTCACGGAGGGATCCACGCCGGAGCCGGTCCGGCCCGACCCCACGGAGGGATCCACGCCGGAGCCGGTCCGGCCCGGCCCCACGGAGGGATCCACGCCGGAGCCGGTCCGGCCCGGCCCCACGGAGGGGCCCGGGCCGGACTCCGCGCCGGCCCCCGCCCCCATGCCCTCCGAGGAGCTCAGGTTCATGGCCGAGCGGCTGCTCGCCACCGTCCGTGAGGACATAGGCCGGGCCGACACCAAGGCCGCGATCCTGCTCTCCGGCGCCCTCGCGTTCCTCGCGGTCGTGTTCTCCGGAGACCGCGGTCCCCTGCCCACCGCCGGCCCCGCGCTCGCCCTCCTCTTCGTGGCGGCGGTGCTCTGGACGGCCGGTGTCCTGATGCTCGTCTCGGTGGTGCTGCCGCGCACCCGGATCGGGGCCGACCGCACGTTTCTGCGCGAGCTGACGGCCGGGCCGTCGGAGACCGCGCTGCGCGAGCGGCTCTCCGCACCCGGCGCGGACGCCACCGGCTGGCTCCTCGAACAGGCCAGCGTGCACGGTCTCGTGCTCGCGGCGAAGTACCGGTGGCTGCGCCTGGGCGTGTGCGCGCTCGCGCTCGGCGCCCTCCTGGCCCTCTTCAGCGAACTGTGGTGAGAGAGAACATGCAGTGGACCGACAAGGGGGGCGCCCTGCTCCTCGCCGGGGCGCTCCTCGCGCTCTCCGGCCCGTTCGCGGCGACCACCGCCTCGGGCGCACCCGGAGCGGGCGCCCCCGGCGGTTCCGGGGCGCGGGCCGTCACCCGTACCGCCGCCGCTCCCGCCGACCCGGCCGACGGGCCCGACCCCGTCGACTTCGCCGTCGTAGTCGACCAGTCGGCGAGCCTCGCGGACAAGGACCTGGCACGCGAGACCGAGGCGGCCGCGCTGCTCAGCCAGGGAGAGATATCGGAGCGTTCGCGGGCCGCCGTGATCGGCTTCGGCAGTTCGGAGAAGCCCGGTCAGTCGCCCGTACGCGAGGTCTGCCCGCTCACCGTCGTCGACGCGGCGGGCCGGGAGCGGCTCAGCGACTGCGTCCAGGAGCTGGAGCGGCGCGACGCCCGGACGGGCCCCGGCACCGACTTCCCGGCGGCGATCCGCCAGGCCGTCACCCGGCTCACCGCAGCGGGCACCGGCTCCGGCACGGGAAGCGGCACCGGCTCCGGCATCGGCGCGGAGAAGCGGACCCCCACCCCCAAGGTCGTCTTCCTCCTCACCGACGGCAAGCTCGACGTCGAGGACAGCCCCGAGTACGGCACCGACCCGGAGAGCCGCCGGTCCAACGGAGAGAAGCGGCTCACCGAGGAACTCGCCCGCGCCCGGGCGGCCGGCGTCCAGATCTGGCCCCTCGGCTTCGGCAGCGAGATCGACCGCGCCGCCCTCACCGCGATGGCCGAGGGCGGCTACCGGGGCGCCTGCTCCGAGGTCCCCGGCTCCGTCCCGCGCATGCGGGTCGTCGGCACCTCCGCCGAGATCGACAAGGCCCTCCAGGAGACCTTCGCCGCCGCCCGCTGCGCCCGGATCGCCCACGGCACCGTCGGCAAGCCGCCCGCCGACCTGACCGTCACCATCCCGCCCATCGCCACCGACGGCTCCCTCACGGTCGCCAAGCACGACCCGAAGGTGCAGGTCACCTACTTCGACCCGGCAGGCCGGAAGGTGCCCGTCCGGGGCGAGTTCGACGGCTCCTCCTTCGAGGTGAGCGGACAGAACGGCCCGGTCGAGGCGCTGCGCGTGAAGAACCCGCTGCCCGGCGCCTGGCGGGTGCACATCGAGGCGCCGGAGGGCCACCGAGACCGCGAGGTCGCCGTCCGGGCGATCTGGCAGGGCCGGCTCCGCTCCGCCGTCGTCCTCGACCCGGCGTCCCCGCGCGCCGGGGAGCAGGTGAAGGTCGAGGTACGGATGCAGACCCGGCGCGGAGTCGTCATCACCGACCCGCACCAGCTCGCCGGGCTCTCGGCCGCGGCCGATCTGACCGGCGAGGGCTTCGCGCCCGTCGCCTTCCGGCTCGCCGACGACGGGAAGGCCCCCGACGCCAAGGCCGGCGACGCCCGGTTCACCGGTACGGCCACCGTCCCCGCGAGCGCCACCGGCGCCCTGGAGCTCATCACCCGGATGGAGGCGCCCGGGATCACCTCCGACCGGCGTCCGCTGCGCACCACCAAGGCCCCCGACGCGCCGCTCGTGACCGCCGCCCTCACCGTCGACGGTGCGGCCGTGCACCCCGGCGGCACCGTCAGCGGCACCCTCGACGTCACCAACAACGACTCCGCGCCGCGCACCCTGCGGCTCGCCCTGGGCGACCAGGCGCCCGGCGCCGAACTCGCCATCACCCCGGCGACCGTCACGGCACCCCCGAACGCCGGCACCCGGTTCCCCTTCACCATCACCCTCGGGAAGGGCACGCCCTTCGGTGAACTCGGCGGCCGGGTCACCGTCGTGGACCCCGCGGACGGCGACCGCTCCCTGCGCGGAGCCTTCCTGAACGTCCGGGTGGAAGCGCCGCCGACCTGGTGGGAACGCTGGTGGAAGGCCGTCGCCGGCGGGGCCGCGCTCGTCCTCGTCGTCGGCGCCCTGATCGGCGCCCGGCTCCTGGCCCGGCGCCGCCGCCGCGACCTCACCGGACTCACGCTCGAACTGCGCGAGGGCGAGCGGTCGCACGACTCGCTCACCGTCCGCCGGGGGCAGAGCCCCGGCGGCGCCTTCGCCTTCGCCGTCGACGAACCGTACGGCGCGCCGCCGACCCTCCGCCGGATCCCCGGCAGCGGCTCCTCCGCCGCCCATGTGCTGCGCCGCAACGGCGCGGGCGAGCTGCTGCTGCGTCCCCGGGGCGGTGGGCAGGTCCCCGTCAGGATCGGCGAGCCGACCGGAATCGGTGACCACGAACTCGTCGTACGGGGCGGCCGCCCGGCCCCGCGCAGCGGTGGCTCCCCCTCGTGGCCCCGCCGTCCCCGCCGCCCGGACCCCGGCACCCGGGGCGGCGCGGGCCGGGGCACCGACTCCGGCCCCGGCTCCGGCATCGGACCGGGCCGGGATCCCGTCGGCGGAGCGAGCGACGGAAACGAACACTTCTGAGCGGGTCACCGAGGAGAACGACATGAAGATCTATCAGCCCATGCTCTTCGTCGGACTCGGCGGCACCGGCGGACGTATCGGCAGCGAACTCGAACGCAGCCTGCGCCGCGAGCTGTGCGGCCCCGACGGCACCGACCTGGTCGACGGCGGCCGCCGCCTGCCCTTCCAGCTGCCCGACTGCCTCCAGTTCGTCTACGCCGACTTCAGCGAGGCCGAGCTGCTCCAGCAGCCGCAGTTCAAGGCGAAGGGCGCCGAGGCCGCCGCCTTCGCCCGCACCTCCCGGATGGTCCGCGACCTGCTGCCCACCGACTTCGACTCCTCGTCCGAGGTGACGCGCATGCTGCGCACCTCCATCCCCGAGGAGACCGGGCTCTGGCTGCCGCCTAAGGCCCGCCAGCCCCGCGTCGCCCCGCTCAACAGCGGGGCGGGACAGCTGCCGACCGTCGGGCGCGCCGCGCTCTTCGCGACCCTGCGCTCCGGGCTCGAACCCGTCCTGCGTCAGCTCCGCGAGGCCATCGGGTCCATCGGCCAGGCGGCCGGCGACCTCCGGCGGGTCGGCGGCGGCCGGATCCGGGGCTGCGACGTGTTCGTCGCCTTCTCCGTGGCGGGCGGCACCGGGGCCGGCATCTTCTACGACTTCATCCATCTCATCGGGCACGAGTTCCGCAACGCCGGGGTGCCCGGGGTGAAGATCTACCCGCTCGTCGTGATGCCCTCCGCCTTCCCTCTGGAGGCCGGCGGCGGCCGCGAGGCCGAACTCAACGCCGCCCGCGCCCTCGTGGACCTCTCGCGGCTCGTCGACGACCAGAACGTGCCCGACGCGCTCGACCAGGTCGGCGACGTCGAGAACCGCGGCCGGCTCAGTGTCACGTACCCCGGTGAAGGCGTCGTGGCGCTGCGGCCCGCCACCATGCAGACGGCGTTCCTCTTCTCCAAGCCGTCCGTCATCGGCAGCGACGACCTGCGGCGTTCCATCGCCGCGATGGTGATGTCGCTGATCGGTACCGACCTCGGCGAGGACACCGGCTCGGCGACCCGTGCGGAGGACGACTACCAGTCCTTCGCCGCCAGCTTCATCAACAAGAGCGTGGAGCGCTCCACCCCGGCCCGCAGCGGCATCGGCTACCGCGGCATGTCCACCAGCCTCGCCGCCTCCCTCACCGTGCCCGTCGACGACCTCGCCGAGATCGTCGCCGCCCGGCTCCTCGCCCAGGCGGTCCGCGGCATGTCCGACCGGGCCCGGCGGCCCGACCGGGAGGGGCAGTCCCACGTCCGGGACCTGTTCACCCGCTCCGGCATCGGCCGGCTCTGGAGCCGGGACGCCCCGGACGTCCCCGCCCCCGAGCAACTGCCCCGGGGCAAGGGCAAGGTCATCCAGGAGCTGCGCAACCGGATCGGGGACATGGAGGAGGCCCTGCGCCGCCTCGACTCCGGTCTCGCCCGCGAGATCCCGCGGCTCACCGAGGACTTCAGGCCGGGCGCGGGGGTCCGTGAACTCCTGGGCTCCATGGACCCGTTCCAGGTCGAAGTCCTCCTGACGGGTCTGCCCGGCCACCCCGACCGGGTGGCCAGGGAGGGCTTCACCGGCATGCTCGACAACCGGCGCAACGAACCCGAACGGCCCGCGCACGTCCAGACCTCCGCCCCCGCGATCCCCCAGGTGAAGGGCACGGTGGGCGGGGTCGTCCCGGCCCGTTGGAACGACCCCGACGTCCAGGACGCGCTCGCCGCCCAGGAGGCCTGGTACCAGTGGCGGGCCAGGACCCTCTGGCACCGCGGCTGGCAGGCCGGCGAGGCCCAGTGGCGCCCCTCCCTGAACCGGGTCACCTCCGAGGTCACCGAACTCGCCAAGGTGCTCCGCTCCCACGAGCAGGACGAGGCCAAGTCCTTCGCCGACAGCCGTCGCGACCTCTACCGCGACGACCGCGCCGGTATCGCCTATCTGCTGCCCCCGCAGAACACCCTGCGCGCCTTCTACGACGACGTCGTCGACCGGCTCGCCCAGAGCGAGGGCCTGCGCGAGGCCGCCGACGCCGCGACCCTGCTCGGCCGGCTCATCGGTCCCGAGGACTGGCGACGGGCCCTGGACGCGGTCCGCCGCCCCGGCGGCGCGGCGGTGAAGGAGATCAAGCAGGTCCTCGAACGGCGGGTCAAACGGCTCTTCGGCGAGGCCAACGAGGACTACTTCGCCCGCCCCCTGCTGCCCTCCATGGAGCTGCTGCTCCGGGCCGCGTCGGGCGACGAGACCGCCGAGGCGAAGATCGACCGGCGCTGGCTCGAACAGTTCCGCGCCCGTCTCGCGGGGCTCATCCCGGTGGGCTTCGTCCCCGACGGCAGCGGCCCGCTGAAGATCCTCATCGTGCACCCGTCGAGCGAGGCCGACGGCCGGGCCCGCGAGTACCTGGAGCAGGAGCTCAACCTGCCCGCCCGGGTGACCCCCGAGAGCCGGGCCGGCGACACCGACTCCATCACCGTCGTCTTCTTCCGCAGCGGCATGAACCTCACCGACATCTCCGAGGTCCGCAACGTCCTCACCCTCTGGGCCGAGGCCCGCGACTCGGCCGGCGAGGACGACTTCCTGCACTGGCGCCAGCGCCTCGGCTACCAGGACGACTGGCTGGTCTCCACCGAGAGCGACCGGCAGCGCATCCTGCACCGGCTGCTCTGCGCCATGTGGAACGGGCACATCGACACCGAGGGCCCGGCCGGGTCGCCGCACGTCGTCCGCATCCGGCTCCAGGACGGCGAGTCCGCGACGATGGCGCTGCGCCTGGAGGCCTTCGACGGCTCGCTCTCCAGCTGGGTGGGGCTGCTGCGGGCGTACGAGCGCTGGGCGCTGCTCGACGAGGGACAGATCATCGAGCAGTTCTGCGAACGCCTGATGCAGGCCCTGCCCAAGGGGCTCGCGCAGGTACCGGCGCCCCCGTCACCGCTCTTCACCCACTTCGTGGAGGAGGTCGCCCCGCGGCAGCTGGGCCTGATCGACGAACTCGTCGCCGAATACGGAGAGTACGGAGAGTCGGACATCGAATGGCTCGCGCCGCTGCGCCACTTCTGGGAGGTCACCTTCCCGGGCGCGCTCGACATGCGCTTCCCCAGGGCGGCCCGCGCGACGAGGTCGTCCCTGCGGGCCCTGTACGAACGGCACGCACCGAAGCAGGGGGCGGGGCAGGGCCCGAGGCCGGGCCAGGGGCCGGGGCAGGGGCTCGGGCAGGCGCCGGGCCAGGGCTCCGGTGCGCGGAGGGGGTACGAGCCCACGGCGTACGAGAACGGCTCACGCCCGGTGTACGAGAACGGCGCCCGCCCCCCGTACGAGAGCGACGCCCGCCCCCCGTACGAGAGCGACGCCCGCCCCCCGTACGAGAACGGCGCCCGCCCCCCGTACGACAGCGACGCCCGCCGCGGGTCCGGCAGCGGGAACGCCACCGTGCCCGATCCCCGTACCGCCTACGGGCACGGGCAGACCCGCGGACCGGACCCCGCTCCGGCGCGGCCGCCGCAGCGGGACTCCGCCTTCGGGGACGACTGGGAGCTGGAGCCCGAGCCGGAGTTCGACACCTGGTTCGACGACGAGCCGCGCCCCCGCGACCGTGCGGGGGAGGCGGAATGAGCGTGCGCGTCCTGCCCGAACGGCCGCTGCCCGGCCACGCCGTCTGCCTCGACCTGCGGACGGCGGGGGCGTACGACCCCGACGCCGTCGTCCGGGCGGCCCTGGACGCCCCGCAGCCCGGCGGCGAGCGCCGCTTCCTCGTCCTCGACGAGGCCGACCGGCTCGTCGCCCACCAGCTGCTCTACGAGCGGCTGTCCTCCTACGGGCCCGCCCGCGTCGTCTGTGTGGCCGTCGGCGCCCGGGGCGAGCGGACCGTGAGCCGCACCCTGACCCTCCGGCCGCCCGCCGCCGGCGTCCTGTGGGTGTTCGACACGGTCGAGGACGGCGTCCCGGGCGAGGCCGTGCTGCGCCCGCTCGTCGACGTCCTGTCCACCCCCGAGGTCTTCGACGCCGTCCTGCGCGCGCTCGGCGAGGTGGTGCACGGGGTCGCCGTACCCGCCGTGCGCGTCCTGGAGCACGACCTCACCGACGAGGCGCGGGCGCGGGCCTGGCGGCAGGCGGTGGAGGGGCTCACCGGTCCGGACGTCCCGGCCGGCGCCGTCTCCGCCGAGCAGGCGCCGGGCGCGCTCGCGCTCCTCCTCGACGAGGGTGTTCCCCGATCGCTCTCGGAGCACCGCTGGCTGCCGCCGCAGGGCCGCGCCGGAGTCCGGATCACCGCCTGCGACGAGGCCGTCGGGGACGCCGTCGACGGCTATCACCGGGTGCGGGGCGCGGCGGGACTCCTCACCGGGGCCGGCCGCGCCGTCGACCTGCCGGGGGACATCGAGCGGGTGACGGCCGAGCTGGACCGGGTCCGTACCGCCGTCGCGGACGCGTTCGCCGCCGCGGGCGGCAGCCGGCTCACCGCCGAACACCGGGGGGTGCTCAGGGACCGGGGGATCGAACTGCCGGAGATGCCCCGGGAGATCTCGCGGGCCGGGATCGTCCCGGCGCTGCGCGACCACACGCACGAGCTGATCGGCAAGGGCCTCCCGCTGCGCTCGGTGGCGGCCCGGCTCTCCGCGCTCTCCGCGCGCACCGCACCCGTGGGCAGCGCCGCCCGGCTCGCCCGGCTCGACGCGATCTGCGGGCCGGAGCGGCTGCGCAGGCTCGGCGGCCGGTACCCCTTCACGGCCGGTGGCTCGCGCCCCGGGGCCTTCGCCCTGACCGGGGTCCTGGCCCTGCTCGCCGGGGTCTGGCCGGTCCTCGGCTGGGTCCTCGGCCCGGCCGTCGGAGTGCTGGCCGCCGGACTCGCCCGGCTGATGCTGCGGCGCAGGCCCAACCGCTCGCCGGACGGACGGATCGACGGCGGCGGCTCCACGGGTGCGGCGCCCCGGCTCCTCGGGGGTGTGCTCGGCGGTCTCGTCGGGGCGGGCCTCGGCCAGTTCCTCGGTCTTCCGCCGTGGGCGGGGGCCGTGGCGCTCACCGTGTCCCTGGTGGCCGTCCTCCTCCTCGCGCTGCGCGACTGGAGCCTGGCCGTGGACGACTGGTGGGCGCGGGCCGACCCGGAGGAGGCCTGGCGGATCCTGCGGGAGGTCCAGAGCCTCGTCGTCACGACCGCCGTGCACGACTGGCTGTTCGCCGAGGTGCGGCACCACTGCTCGGCGGGCGCGGGCGCGGTGGCGCGGCTGCTCCGCGGTCTCGCGGAGACGGCCGACGCGCACGGCCGGCCGTACGAGGAGGGCCGGTCGTACGAGCAGGGGCAGCCGTACGAGGACGCGGCCGGGACGCGGGGGAGCGGGGCCCGGACGGGGTCCCGCGCGGAACCGCCGGGCCCGGAGAGCGGCAACGCCTCCTGGAACTGGGAGGAGTGGGACCCGGTGGAGGACGACGTCTGGTCCGACATGGACGAGGAGCCGGCGGTACGCGCCTCCGGTCCGCCGCCCGCGTCCCCGTACGCGTCCGGCCCGTCCGACCGGGAGCCCGCCTCCCCGGTCGGCGGGCCGCCGCCCGGACCCGGACCCGGACCCGGACCCGGACCCGGACCCGGACCCGGACCCGTACCCGCGCCCGCGTGGCTGGAGCGGCGGTACGGGGACGGCGGCCCCCTCCTCGTCGACACGCTCGTCGGGGACCTGGTCGCCGGTACCCTCCTGATCCTCGACGGGTGCTGGGCGGGCGTCGAACGGGACCCCGGCGCCATGGCGTCCGCGGTCCACGAGCAGCGGATCGCAGAGCTGCTCGTCGACACCCGACTGCGTCTGGAGCGCGACGTGGCGGCCTCGCCGCCGCCCCGCCACGAAGGCCTCCGCGACCCGGACGCGCTCTCCGCGCTCTCCTCCTTCACCGACCGCTCCGACCGGCCCGACGCCGCCCGGCTCACCGGGGTCGCCCCGGACGCGGTGGCCCGGCTGCTGCTCGCCGAGGACGACCCCGGCCGCACGGTCGCGCTCTGCGGCCCCGAGCATCTGCGGCTGCTCTCCCACGACCCGCTCGCCGCCCGGAAGGTCCGGTTCGTGCCCGAGGCGATGCGGCGCGGGGCCGCCGGGGACGACGTCTGGCGGGGCACCGCCGAGGACGTCGTCTGGACCGGCGCGGGACGCCACGCCGGAATCCTGCGTCTCGTACCCCTGCGCGCGGACGTCGTGCACACCGTCCGCGCCGAGGAGGCGGGAGAAGCGTGACCGACCCGAACCATCCGACCGACCCGAACGGCCCGAACCGGCCGGAGTACGAGGACTACGCGGACGAGCCCGATCAGCGGAGCGGTCCGGACGCCTCGTACCACCCGGACGACGCCGACCCCGGCCCCGGCCCTGGGCCCGGCCCCGATCCCGGCCCCGGCCGCCGGAGCCGTCCGGCCGACCCGAACCCGCCGATCGGCCCCGACCACCCGGACCACCTCAGCGAGTCGAGCCCGCCGCCCCACCCGTACTACCAGGAGCTGGAGTTCCTCACCCCGCAGGAGGAGCACGCCCGCTTCGTCGTGCGGTACGGCGAGGACCACAGGCCCCCCGACCGCCCCGGCTTCCTCGCGCGCCGGGCGCTCCTCGGGACCGGGTCGGCGCCGGTCCTCCAGTACCGGCTGACCTCGTCCGCGCACGGCGACCCCCAGGCGTACGGGTTCCTGGAGCGCGAGGTGGCGGCCTCCGTCGCCCTCGAACGGCGCTACGGCACGGCGAAGTTCGGCGCCGTCCTCACCCGGATCGTCGGCTTCGACCTGACCGCCGCCGAACCCTTCGTCCTCTACCGCCCGCCGAGCGGGCGCCCCCTCTCCGACTGGACGGGGCGCCTGGGCGCCGAGGCCCAGGAACGGATCACCGGCCAACTGGCCATGGCCGTACGCCTCCTGGGCGACCTCGACCTCGTCCACCGGACCATCACCCCCGACACCGTGCGATGGGACGGCGCCAGGGTGCGGCTCCGTGAGCCGTACGCGGCGCTCCGCACCGGGGAGACGCGCGAGCCCTTCGGCGCCGCCCCCTGGGCCTCGCCCGAACAGCGCGCGGGACTCGGCGCCGCCGACCCGCGCGACGACCTGTGGTCCGTCGCGGCCCTCGCCTACTACCTGCTCTCCGGGCGCCCCGACCGGGGTGACGGCCCCCCGGCGGATCTCGCCGACTACCGCCGCCTCGCCGCCCTGCAGCACAGCGGCCTCTTCTCGCCGAACGCGTCCGAACGACCGCACCCGGCCGAGCTGCTGAGACTCCTCCATGTGCCCGACCCGCTCGCCACCGGCGCGGTCGACCCGCTCGCCAGGGGGCGCGCCGAGTACGACCTCCAGATCGCGCGGAAGAAGGGGCTGACCGGGGGAGCCCGGCCGGGGACGGAGCCGGCCGGGGAGGCCCCGAAGGCCCCCGCCCGGGACCCCCGCCCCCCGCGTGGCTCCCTGATCGGGCGGATCTTCGGCGGCGGCGACGGGTCCCCCCGTCCCCCCGTGCCCGCCGCCCCCGCCGAGCCCCTGCCCGCACCCCCTGCGCGGAGCCGGATGTGCCCGCACTGCCTGCTCCCCGTCGAGTACGACGAACGGCTGCTCGTCACCATCGACACCAAGGGCAACCGCATCCCGCTGGACCTCGGCGTCGAACCCTCGCCCGGCCACCGGGCGGACGCCCTGCGCAAGGCGTACCACCTCTGCCCGCACACCAGGGACGGCGGCGAGGGACACGAACTCCCCGTGCCCTACCTCGTCAACGGCGAACCGCTCTCCATCGCCCTCGTCGGCAGCTCCTCCGTCGGAAAGACCCACCTCCTCGCCGCGATGCTCGGCGAGGTCGAGCTCGGCGGCCTCGAACCGTACGGACTCAAATGCCTCCCGCTCAACCCCGAGGCGCACCGCACCTATCTGCGCGAACGCGTCCAGAGCCTCCAGCAGGGGCGGCAGCTGGCCCGAACCGGCCAGCAGACCTTCGCGCGGTTCGCCGACGGACTGCTCGTCTCGGCGGCCGGCGCCACCCCCCGGCCGGTGGTCTTCTTCGACCTCGCGGGCGAGGACCTCGCCGAGGACAGCGAGGTCGGCCGCTTCCTCATGGGCGTCGACGCGTTCATCTTCGTCCTCGACCCGCTGCGCGCGCTCCGGCTCCCCGCCCTCGACCCGGTACGGGAACAGAGCGGACTGCGGCGGCGCGAGCTCGGCGACGAGGCCTTCGCCACCGTGCTCAACCGCATCCCCCGGCAGCGCGGCGGCCTCGTCGCCGCACCCGCCGCGCTCGCCGTCAACAAGAGCGACCTGGTGCGCTTCGAACCGGTCGTCGACCGCTGGCTCGGCCGGGCCCTGCCCGGCCGCCACGACCCGGCCGCGCTCCGGACCGAGAGCCGGGACGCGTACGCCTTCCTCGCCCACCACGCCAGCGCCGCCTGGCTCAAGCCCTTCGACGACTGCGCCGACTGCACCCTGCACTTCGTCGCCGCGACCGGCGGACAGGCGCGCGGCGACCGATTTCCGCACGGGGCCCGGCCGCGCCGGGTCCTCGCGCCACTGCTGTCGCTCTTCGCCATGTGCGGGCTGCTGCCCGGGGCGGAACCCGCGGGACCCAGGGAAGGGATCGTCCGATGACACGGTCGGAGAACGAGGTCGACCAGATCGTCTTCCGCTGGGACAGCGAGAACCTCACCGGCAGCACCGGCTTCGGGCCGGTCGCCTGGTCCGGGCCCCGCGACGAGGCGGAGAACCTCTTCCGGATCTCGGGGCCCGTGCTGCGCGCCAGCGGAGAGGAGACCCGGCCCGCCCTCATCAGGCTCCAGCGGCGCGCGGACGTGATGCTCATCCGGCGCCTGCCGTTCAGGGACGCCGTCGGCAGGACCTCCGTGCTCTGCCACGCCCTCGTCGGCTCACCCGGCCTCCTCGAACCCGCCACCTGTCTCGGGCTCCACGCCTGGAACTGGGAGGGCGCGGACGTGGACGCCGAGCGGGTCCGCGGGCCGCTGCCGGTGATCCCGGAGGAGGTCCTCGTCCCCGCGACCGGGCGGGGACAGGCGGACCTCGACGCCGGCCTCGCGTACGCGGCCGAGGAACTCGTCGGAACCGTCGCGGAGTTGCTGCGCCACTCCGACGAACGCTTCACCGTCCTGGACGAACGCGGCGACACCGCCTGCCCCGTGCTCTGGGGGCTGCACAGCATGTTCGGCGCGCTCACCGGCCGGTGGGCCTTCGCCACCCACGACACCGTCGAACTCCCCGCGCTCCGCTTCGTGTTCGTCGGCCGCTGGTCGGGCGCGGCGAGCCGGAACATCGAGCGCCGCCGTGTCGACCCGCGCGAGCGGACCGGCGACCGGGCGGAGATCGTCGCTGCCCGGCTCGTCCGCCACCACCTGCGGGGGGTCGAGGAGGGGGAGGGCGGCGAGTACACGGTCGGCAGCGCCCTCCACGCGGCCTCCTCCGCGCTCGCGGCCCGCCGCGCCACGCTCCTGGAGACCGCGGCCCAGGCCCTGGAGAACCTCGACCGGCGCGCCGGCGGCCCGAGGACCGGGTACGCGGCCGGCGCGGGGCATCCGTCCGGCCCCGGCACCGGGCACGGGCCTGCCCGGAGTACCGGGCACGTGTCCGGAACCGGGTATGCCTCCGGCCCCGGGGGCGGGACCGCCTCGTGGCCCCCGGTCTCCGAACCCCCTCGGCCGGCCGGCCCGGCCCCGGAGGGCGCGCGCCCCCCGCTGCCCCGGCAGCCCGCCGCCCCGCCGGAGACCCCGCCCGCCCCGCCGCGGAAGACACCGGGACGGCTCTGGCCGTGGGGCTCGGGGGGCCGGACCTCCGAGGACGCCCCGCCGCCGGAGAGCGGGAGCGCCGCGGTACCTCCCGGGGCGCGGGGCGGCTCGCCCGGGGCGGACGAGGCACCGGAGGGGCGTTCCGGGCCCGCCGCGGGGGAGCCCCGAGAGGGCGACCACCGCCCGGGCCCGTCGGAACGCCCGGACCTGTGGTTCCGCCAGGACCAGCCGGGAGAGGACGGCCGGCACCGCCCGACGACACCGGACCACCGGTCCGGGGCGACGGCCCCTGACGTTCCGACTCCCCGGCCCGAGCCGTACGAGTCCGAGCTGTCGGCTCCTCGGTCCGAGTCGTACGGGTCCGAATCCTCGGCTTCTCCGTCCGAGTCGTACGAGTCCTCGGCCCCTCGGCCCGACGTCGCCCCGTTGCCGACGCCCGTCGCCGAGGACCGGCGGGCCGATCCGTACCGGCGCGGCCCGGCGGACGCGGAGACCCGCCAGGAGATCCAGGGCGCGCAGGCCGACCCGTACCGTCGCGGCCCGGCGGACGCGGAGACCCGCCAGGACCTCCGGGGTGCGCCGGCCCGGCGCGACCCGGTGGATCCGGAGGCCCGGGCCGAACCCCCGGAGCCGCGGAACGACCCGTCCCGCCGCGCCCAGGCCGACACGCAGGCCCGCCCCGATCTCCAGGACCCGTCGGCTGCCCCGTACCGGAACCGCCCAGAGGATCCTCCTCCCCGCCCCGACCTCTCGAAGCCCGAGTCCGCCGACCGGTCCGTGTCCCCGGGGAGGGACGACCCGTCGAGCGGGCCCGCCGCACCCGCCTCCGAGGGGCCGGGCGGCCGGGGCGCGCAGGGGGCGGCGCCGAACCCGCGGCCGTCCCCGGGGCCGGCCGCCGACTCGTACCCCCGGCCCGTCCTCCCGGCGGCCGTGCCCGCGTGGACCGGGCCCGGTGGGGCCGGCGGGCGGCCCTGGACCAGGCTGCGGGGACGCGGCCGGGAGCGGGAGGCCGAGACCGGCCTGGTGCACAAGCTGCCGACCATCCGCACCGTGGAGGAGGCCCTCGGGCTCGTCGAACGGGCCGGCAGCCGCGAGCTGCTCGACGCACTGCGCCGCCCGCAGGCGTACCTCGTCCTCACCCTCCTCCTCCGCGAGACCGCCCGGCGTCTGCCGTCCTGGGAGCACCCCCTGCGCCGGGAGCTGTGCGAGGTGGCCCTCGGCCGGGAACTCTGGGCCGTCGCACCGCCGGGCGGCGAGGCCGGCCCCTCCGAACCGCCGGAGGAGCAGCGCGCCGCCAACGCCGCCGAGCTCCACCGCTGGGCCGTCCGCCCGCTCCTCGGCGGCGGCGACGCCCCGGTCGGTACGGTCGCCGAGCTCCTCTCCCGGCTGCGGACCAGCCCGGCGCCGTCCGCCCGTGAGACGTTCTGGCTGATCGTCGACGGGGAGCGCCCGGGGCTGCCGGAGGCGGTCTGGTCCAGCCTTCTCAGGGAGGCGTACGGCATTCCCCGTACGGCGCCCCGCCCGGGGGTGCCGGCCTCCGGCGTGGCCGTCCACCCGGACGACCCCGGCAACGGCTACACCCGCCGCTTCCTGCGCCGCGCCGGAATACTGCTCGGCGGTCTGGTGGTGGCGATCATCCTGCTGGTGGCCGTGGGGGAGTGGTTCGGCTGACCGTGCCCCTCGACACCGGCCCGGCACCCTCCGAGGCTCCCGGGGCCCGCCCGGTGCGCCCCGGCGAGCTCCCGACACCCTCCGGCCCGGCCTGCTCCGAAAGGCAGGCCGCGGCCGCTCCGCTCCGTCAGGATGGGCGCATGGGATTCCACGTCGATTCCGAGACCGGGCGGCTGCGCCGCGTCATCCTGCACCGGCCCGATCTGGAGCTGAAGCGGCTCACCCCCACCAACAAGGACGCCCTGCTCTTCGACGACGTGCTCTGGGTGCGGCGGGCCCGGCAGGAGCACGACGGCTTCGCGGACGTGCTGCGGGACCGGGGCGTGGAGGTGCATCTCTTCGGGGACCTGCTGAGCGAGTCCCTCGAGGTGCCGACCGCCCGCGCGCTGGTGCTCGACCGGGTCTTCGACGAGAAGGAGTACGGGCCGCTCGCCACCGACCATCTCCGGGCCGCGTTCGACTCGCTGGACGCCCCCGCGCTGGCCGAGGTGCTCGTCGGCGGGATGACGAAGCGGGAGTTCCTGGCGGCGCACCGCGAGCCGACCTCGGTCCGCTTCCACGCCATGGACCTGGACGACTTCCTCCTCGGGCCGCTGCCGAACCATCTCTTCACCCGGGACACCTCGGCCTGGATCTACGACGGCGTCTCGATCAACGCGATGCGCTGGCCGGCCCGGCAGCGCGAGACCGTCCACTTCGAGGCGATCTACAAGCACCATCCCCTCTTCACCGGGGCGGAGGCCGGGTCGTTCCACCACTGGTCGGAGGGGCAGACCGACTACCCGTCGACGATCGAGGGCGGGGACGTCCTGGTCATCGGCAACGGCGCCGTGCTCATCGGGATGAGCGAGCGGACGACGCCGCAGGCGGTGGAGATGCTGGCCCGGGGCATGTTCGCGGCCGGTTCGGCGCGCACGATCGTCGCGCTGGACATGCCGAAGCGGCGCGCGTTCATGCACCTCGACACGGTGATGACGATGGTCGACCAGGACACGTTCACCCAGTACGCGGGGCTCGGGATGCTGCGCTCGTACACGATCGAACCGGGGGACGCCGGGCAGCCGCTGCGGGTGACCGACCATCCGCCGGAGCAGATGCACAGTGCCATCGCCGCGGCGCTCGGGCTTCCGGAGATCCGGGTCCTGACGGCGACCCAGGACGTGCACGCGGCGGAGCGCGAGCAGTGGGACGACGGGTGCAACGTGCTCGCCGTGGAGCCGGGGGTGGTGGTCGCGTACGAGCGGAACGTCACCACGAACACGCATCTGCGGAAGCAGGGCATCGAGGTGATCGAGATCCCGGGCAGTGAGCTGGGCAGGGGGAGGGGCGGCCCGCGCTGTATGAGCTGCCCGGTGGAGCGCGACGCGTCCTGACCGGGACGTCTCCTCGGCGGGAGGGGGGACACGACGCGTCCTGAGGGGCTCGGGAGGCGGGGCCGTGGGCCGTGCCGGGGCCCCGCATGGAGGGGGCTGTATATAAATGCCGGGCTGCGTATACACTTCCAGGGTCCCCGATCGCCGTCCCCCGACCGTACCCACAGGAGCGCGTCCCATGGCCACAGACCTCATCGGCCGCCACTTCCTCAAGGAGCTGGACTTCACCGCCGAGGAGTTCCGCGGCCTGGTCGCGCTCGCCGCCGAACTCAAGGCCGCCAAGAAGGCGGGCGCCGAGGTCCAGCGGCTGCGCGGCAGGAACATCGCCCTGATCTTCGAGAAGACCTCGACCCGCACCCGCTGCGCCTTCGAGGTCGCCGCCGCCGACCAGGGCGCCTCCACCACCTACCTGGACCCCTCCGGCTCCCAGATGGGCCACAAGGAGTCGGTCAAGGACACCGCGCGCGTCCTCGGCCGGATGTTCGACGGCATCGAGTACCGGGGTGACGGGCAGGCCGTGGTCGAGGAGCTCGCCGCCTTCGCCGGAGTCCCCGTCTTCAACGGACTCACCGACGACTGGCACCCCACCCAGATGCTCGCCGACGTGCTCACCATGACCGAGCACACGGACAAGCCGCTGGACGCGATCACCTTCGCCTACCTCGGTGACGCCCGCTTCAACATGGGCAACTCCTACCTGGTCACCGGCGCCCTGCTCGGCATGGACGTACGGATCGTCGCCCCGAAGGCGTACTGGCCGGCCGAGGGTGTCGTCGCCGCGGCCCGCGAGCTCGCCGAGGCCGGCGGCGCCACCGTCACCCTCACCGAGGACGTGGCGGAGGGGGTCCGGGGCGCCGACTTCGTGGCCACCGACGTGTGGGTCTCCATGGGGGAGCCCAAGGAGGTCTGGGACGAGCGGATCGCCGCCCTCGCCCCGTACTCGGTGACCATGGACGTGCTGCGCGCCACCGGGAACCCGGACGTCAAGTTCCTGCACTGCCTGCCGGCCTTCCACGACCTGGGTACGGCCGTCGGTCAGGACATCCACGCCCGGCACGGTCTGACCGAGCTGGAGGTCTCCGACGAGGTCTTCGAGTCGGCGCACTCGGTCGTCTTCGACGAGGCGGAGAACCGGATGCACACGATCAAGGCGGTCCTGGTCGCGACGATGGCGGGCCCGTCGGCGACGGCCTAGTCTCGACGCCCTCTTGGGCGACGCGCGGGGTGCGGCGTACGGCCGCATGTCGATGGGGGTTCGGACGCAGGCGTCCGGACCCCTTTACGCGTGCGGCATCCTTACGCGCGGCATCTCTGCGCGTGCGTCGTCTTCGCGCGTATGTCTTCGGGCATGGCCGCGTTCGCCTCGCCCCGGTCACGGCAGTGGACGGCGCTGGGCCGGTATCCCCGGGAGGGTGAACCAGACCGCCTTGCCGCGCGCGGTGGGGCGGTGGCCGCAGTCGCTGCTGAGGGCCCGGATGAGGAGCAGGCCGCGGCCGTGCTCCTGCCAGGGGTCGACCTCGGTGCCGGGGGCGGGGCCGTCGAGCTCGCCGGGGCGGGCGGGCCGGGGGTCGTGGACCTCGATCTGACAGCCGCCGGGCGCGGAGAACAGCTCGATGACCAGCACGATGGGGCCCTGGCCCGCGGTGTGCTCGACGGCATTGGCCACGAGCTCCGCGGTGAGCAGCTCCGCCGTGTCGCTGTCGGGCCGGCCGACGGCCTCGGGGTCGAGGTCGGTGAGCGCGGTGCGGATCAGGGCGCGGGCGATCGGTACGGCGGCGGTCGTGTGGGGAAGCCGGATGCGCCAGGCGGTGGCGGGTCCGGCGGAGGCCGGAAAGGCGGGGGGTCCGTCGGGTCGGGCGGAGGCCGGGAGGGTGGGGGGTCCGTTCGGTCCGGCGGTTCCGTCGGCTGTGGGTCCGCCGGCTGTGGGTCCGGTCGCTTCGGGCATGGGGCGGGCTCCCTTCACCGAGTGGGGGCGGGTGGGCGAGTGGGGTGGAGCATCCCGAGACGTCCTGGTTTCAACCTTACGAGGTGCAATTTATTTCTCCAGAGGCGCCCCTCCCCGGTCGGTAGGGACCTCGGTCACGTGGTGCCGGGACCTGCCGGGACCTTGGGCGGCCCTTCCCGTTCCTCCTCTATCGCGTACTCGTGACGACAGTCACAGTAGAGTGATACCCTCCTGACGGAGGAAGGAGGCCGTTCCGAATGAGCCCCTTTACCGGCTCCACGCCCCGCACGGCACGCTGGCAGCACCTGCGCCTGGAGATCGACCGCGGCGTCGCCACCGTCACCCTGGCCCGCCCCGCCAAACTCAACGCCCTCACCTTCGGCGCCTACGCCGACCTGCGCGATCTCCTTGCCGAGCTCTCCCGCGAGCGGGCCGTCCGCGCCCTCGTCCTCGACGGCGAAGGCCGGGGCTTCTGCTCCGGCGGCGACGTCGACGAGATCATCGGCGCCACCCTCTCCCTCGACACCGCCCAGCTCCTCGACTTCAACCGGATGACCGGCCAGGTCGTCCGGGCCCTCCGCGAGTGCCCCTTCCCGGTCGTCGCCGCCCTCCACGGGGTCGCCGCGGGCGCCGGGGCCGTCCTCGCGCTCGCCGCCGACTTCCGGATCGCCGACCCCACCACCCGCTTCGCCTTCCTCTTCACCCGGGTCGGCCTCTCCGGCGGCGACATGGGCGCGGCCTATCTGCTGCCCCGGGTCGTCGGACTCGGCCACGCCACCCGCCTCCTCATGCTGGGCGAACCCGTCCACGCCGCCGAGGCCGAACGCATCGGCCTGCTCTCCGAGCTCACCGAGGAGGGCCTGGCGGGGGAGCGGGCCGCCGAGCTCGCCCGCCGCCTCGCCGACGGCCCCGCGCTCGCCCTCGCCCAGACGAAGGCCCTGCTCACCGCCGAACTCGACATGCCGCTCGCCGCCTCGATCGAGATGGACGCGGCCACCCAGGCCCTCCTGATGAACGGCGCGGACTACGCCGAGTTCCACGCCGCCTTCACGGAGAAGCGGCCCCCGAAATGGCGGGGGTGCTGACGGTGCCCGGCACCGGCCGAGGCCCCGCCGCCGGTCCCACCCCGTCCCGTATCGCCGTGGTCGGGGGCGGCCCCGGCGGTCTCTACGCCGCCGCCCTGCTCAAACGGCTCGACCCCCGCCGCGAGGTCACCGTCTGGGAGCGGAACGCGCCCTCCGACACCTTCGGCTTCGGCGTCGTCCTCTCCGACGAGACCCTCGGCGGCATCCGGGACGCCGACCCCGTCGTGTACGAGGCACTCCGCCGCGACCTCGTCCGCTGGGACGACATCGACGTGGTCCACCGCGGCCACCGCACCACCTCCACCGGCCACGGCTTCGCCGCCCTCGGCCGCCGCCGGCTCCTGGAGATCCTGCACGCCCGCTGCACCGACCTGGGCGTACGGCTCCGCTTCCGCACCGAGGCCCCGCCCCCCGACGTCCTCGCCGCCGCTCACGACCTGGTCGTCGCCGCCGACGGCGTCCACAGCCGCACCCGCGAGGCCCACGCCGCGCACTTCCGCCCCCGGATCACCACCCACCGCTGCCGCTACATCTGGCTCGCCGCCGACTTCGCCTTCGACGCCTTCCGCTTCGAGACCGCCGAGACGGAGTACGGCGTGATGCAGCTGCACGCCTACCCCTACGAGGCCGACGCCTCCACCGCCATCGTCGAGATGCGCGAGGAGGTCTGGCGGGCCGCAGGGTTCGCCGAGCTCGACGAGGCCGAGTCCACCGCCCGCTGCGCCAAGATCTTCGCGGAGGCGCTCGGCGGCCGGGAGCTCCGCTCCCACCGCTCCGCCTGGACCGCCTTCCGCACCGTCGTCAACGCGCACTGGTCGTACGGCAACACCGTGCTCATCGGCGACGCCGCCCACACCGCGCACTTCTCCATCGGCTCCGGCACCAAACTGGCCGTCGAGGACGCCCTGGCCCTCGCGAACAGCCTCGAAGGGAGCGAGGCCGCCACCGGCGGGCACCGCACCCTCCCGGAGGCCCTCGCCGCGTACGAGGCCGAGCGCCGCCCCGTCGTCGAGTCCACCCAGCGCGCGGCCCTCGCGAGCCTCCGCTGGTTCGAGGAGCTCGCCGGCCATGCCGACCGGCCGCCCCGCCGGTTCGCCTTCGACCTGCTCACCCGCAGCCGCCGCGTCACCCACGCCAATCTGCGCCTCCGCGACCCGGCCTTCACCGCCACCGTCGAACGCGACTTCGGCTGCCCGCCCGGCACCCCGCCCATGTTCACCCCCTTCCGGCTCCGCGGACTGACCCTGCGCAACCGGGTCGTCGTCTCCCCCATGGACATGTACGTCGCCGAGGACGGCGTCCCCGGCGACTTCCACCTCGTCCACCTGGGGGCCAGGGCGCTCGGCGGCGCCGGACTCGTCATGACCGAGATGGTCTGCGTGAGCCCCGCCGGCCGGATCACCCCCGGCTGCACCGGCCTGTGGACCGACGAACAGGCCGCCGCCTGGTCCCGGATCACCGCCTTCGCGCACGCGCAGGCGCCCGGCACCGCGCTGGGCGTGCAACTCGGCCACTCCGGCCGCAAGGGCTCCACCCGTCGGATGTGGGAGGGCATCGACCAGCCCCTGCCCGAGGGCAACTGGCCGCTCGTCGCAGCCTCGCCCCTGCCGTACCGGCCCGGCGTCAACCAGACGCCCGAGGCCCTCGACCGCGCCGGACTCACCGCCGTACGCGAGGAGTTCACGGCCGCCGCCCGGCGCGCCGCCCGCTCCGGCTTCGACCTCCTCGAACTGCACTGCGCCCACGGCTATCTGCTCTCCGGCTTCCTCTCCCCGCTCACCAACCACCGCACCGACGCGTACGGGGGAGACCTCGACGGCAGGCTGCGCTTCCCGCTCGAAGTCTTCGACGCGGTACGGGAGGTGTGGCCCGAGGGGCGCCCCATGACCGTCCGGGTCTCGGCCACCGACTGGGCCGAGGGCGGAACGAGCGAGGAGGAGGCCGTCGCGATCGCGCGCGCCTTCGCGGACCACGGCGCCGACGCGATCGACGTCTCCACCGGTCAGGTCGTCTCCGACGAGACCCCCGCCTACGGCCGCTCGTACCAGACCCCGTACGCCGACCGGATCCGCAACGAGACCGGCGTCCCCGTGATCGCCGTCGGCGCGATCTCCTCGTGGGACGACGTCAACTCGCTGCTCCTGGCGGGCCGCGCCGACCTGTGCGCGCTGGCCCGCCCGCACCTCTACGACCCGCACTGGACCCTGCACGCGGCGGCCGAACAGGGCTACGAGGGCCCCGCCGCACCCTGGCCGGCCCCGTACCGCGCGGGCAGCCGCCCGCCCCCGACCGGCCGCCGCGGCTGAGGGCTGCCGTGAGTCCGTGGACGCTCGCGTATGCGGGTGCGACGCGGGACCATGGTCCGCGCACCGCTCCCTGCCCTTGAATGAGGACATGACACAGCAGCGGGGTGGGAAGGGTGCCGGGGCTGTCCTCGGCACGGCGACGGTGGCGACCGGACTGGTCGCGGGGGTGTGGTTCGCGTACGTCTGCTCGGTGATGCCGGCCCTGGCACGCAGCGACGACCGCGTCTTCGCCGAGGTGATGCGGAACATCAACGACGTGATCCAGAACCCGCTCTTCTTCGGCGTGTTCTTCGGGGCGCCGGTCCTCACGGCGGTGGCGGCCTGGCAGTACCGCGCCACGCGGGCGCGGGCCTGGACGTTCGCCGGACTCGCCCTCTCCGTGGCCGTCTTCCTGGTCACTTCGGCGGTGAACGTGCCCCTCAACGACGCGCTCGCGACCATCAAGGACCTGTCGGCCGCCCGTGACGCCTTCGAGGGCCCCTGGGTGGCGTGGAACATCGCCCGTGCCGTCCTGAGCACGGCGGCCTTCGTCTGCCTGCTCCGGGCTCTGACGACGCGGACCCGGGCCGGGGACTAGGCGTGCTCGCCCCGCCGGGGAGCCGGCGGGGCGAGTGGCCGGACGGGAGCGGTTTCTAGATGCGGACGCGGTAGCCGGGGGCTCCGGTACCGGTGGCGATCACTCCCTGGTCGGACCACTTGACGGTGCCGGTCGTGCTGGTGGTGTGGAGGTAGGCGTGGATGGCGCCGTTGTCGTCCAGGACGAGATAGTCGGCGCGGCCGTCGGCGTTGATGTCGGCGAAGCGGATCTGGCCGGCGAGCCAGAGGGAGGAGCCGGTGGCGATGACGCCCTGGTCCGACCAGCCACCGCGGCCGTTTCCACCGGTGTTGACGTACGCGTGGGTGACACCCTGGTCGCCGACGACGAGGTAGTCGGCCCGGGCGTCGCCGCCGACATCGGCGAAGCGGACCTGTCCACCGGTCCACGCGGTGGAGCCGGAGGCGATGACGCCCTGGTCGGTCCACTTGATGGCACCGGTCGTGGCGTCGGTGGTGTTGAGCAGGGCGCGGGTGGCACCGTTGGGGCCGACGACGAGGTAGTCGGCGCGCGCGTCGCCGCCGATGTCGGCGAAGCGGACCTGGTCACCGGTCCACCCGCTGGACCCGGTGGCGATGAGACCTCTGTCCTGCCAGCCGCCGCGGCCGTCGCCGCCCATGTTGACGAAGGCGCGGACCGCCCCGTTGGCGGGGTCCACGACCAGGTAGTCCACGCGGGCGTCGCCGCCGACGTCGGCGAAGCGGACCTGCTTGGCCGACCAGTCGTTGGAGCCGGAGGCGATGAAGCCCTGGTCGGTCCACTCGACGGCACCAGTGGTGGGATTGGCCGTGTTGAGCCAGGCGCGGACGGCTCCGTTGTCGTCCACCACCAGATAGTCGGCCCGGCCGTCGCCGTTGACGTCCACGTCGTAGTCGCCGGAGTCGCCTCCCTGGCGCGGCGGCGCGGGCTTGACCTCGACGGTCTCCTTGATCCAGCCCTTGCCGGCGGCCTCCCCGATGCCGCGCATGAACGCGTTCGTCATCTTGGCGTAGCCGCTGTTGTTGGGATGCAGGTTGTCGTTGAGGTCGTCAGTGGTCAAGGAGCCCATGCCGACCTGCTGGATCTTGTAGCCCCGCTGGAAGCGGTCCAGGACGATCCCCGGGATCGCCTGGTTGTAGGTGTCGATCCGGGCCTGGACCGCGGGGTCGGTGGCCGGCACCAGGGTGGCGACCACGACCACGGTGTCGGGGGAGGCCGCATGGATCTGGTCGATGAGCGCGGCCAGACGTTGGGGCGCGGTCGCCACCTGGTAGTTGCGGTTCATGTCGTTGGTACCGATGTGCAGCGTGATCAGATTGGGCTTCGCCGCAGCCAGCCAGGTCTCGATGTTCGCCTGCAGCTCGTCGATGCGCCAGCCCGAATGCCCCTCGTGACGTGTCACGCCATCGGCGTCGGCCAGCGAACCCACGAACTCCACCACGCCGCCCGAACGCTTGACGAGCCTCTCCGCCAGGGCGGGCCGGTATCCGGTCCGGGTGGAGCTGCCCACGCCCAAGGTGATCGAATCACCCAGCGGCATGACCGTGAGCCGGGGCACCTGCCAAGTGAGGCCGTCCCACGGCCGGTTGGCGGCGATGATCGTATTGATCATGGCGTAGCCGGGGTAGTCCATCATGATCTCGCCGGTGCGGTTCCTCACTGCACCCAGCGGCCCGAGAACCTTTTCGTTCACCCGGTCCGCGACGGCCTTGGGATAGGCGAAGGCGCTGGAGCCGCTTGTGTGGTTCACGTAGATACGTGAGGCGTCGTTGTCGTTGTCCGCCGCGGTGAGGTGGTCCGTGACCTTCCGAACCTTTGCGTCGATGTCACCGGGGAGGATGGTCGCCACCTTCCAGTCGTCCTGGATGGAGAGGCTGCCCCCGTTGATGCCGTACTTTTCGCTGTCCGCACCGATATTACGGAAGCGCTCCAGGACGATCTTTCCGCGTACCTCACTCAACTTCGGAACGGCGGTCTGACCCGTCCCGCTGACCGACGGCCCCCAGAATTTCCTGGCGTTCGGGTCTCCGTCGATATACGTGCGGAAAATCGCGGCGCGTTGCGCGTCGGTCGTACTCTGCGGTTCGTCATTGCAGACTTCGATGGCTTCGCTGCTGTTGTCGCACTCGGCCCGCATGTGCATCATGACTGTTTCGGAGGGATGCGCCGTCAGGAAGTCGTTCAGCACCTTGAGGACATCGCCGAAGTTCGCGTCCTGGTACACCGCGCCGTGGTGGATGGTGAAACTTCCCCCGATGGCCCGCACGCGGATGTCGATGGACCTGATGCCCGCCTGGAGCTGAGCGGCGAGCGTCTGGGCGCTGGGGCCGCCGTTCTGCTGCGTGTACGTACTGTCGCCGCCGCGGATCGACAGCGTGTCGTGGGTGCCGGGGACGGACAGCCAGCCGAGCGGCGTCTCACCATCGATCCCCTTCATCCAGTCGGGATTGTTGGCCTTTCCCAGCGACCGGTAGGCCGGATTGTCCGTGTCGTCGTCCAGCGCCCATGCCGTTCCAGGGGCCAGGACGGCGAGGATTCCGGTCATGGTCATGAGCGTCGAGAGCAGGGCGACGACTCTGTGCCACCCGGCCCTCTTCGCAATGTAATGTCTCACCTAGGGTCTCCAAGAGAGCGTTCACGCGTATCTGTCCTCGATGCCTCGTACGGGGTTCGGCAATCGTCAGGAAGACGAAGAGGCGGAGCTTCTTCCCCGCAGGGCGACAGGCCTTTCGCGAGCATCCCGCACCCTGCTGTCGTTTCGATAACGTGCCACTAACAGCTGACCGGTGGACAAGCACGTCGGAAGAAACCGGCGAACCGGATCGAGGATGAGGCGCGTCCGGGCGCCGAGCCCAGGGTGTCTAGCCCCCGGCCGCGGCGCCGGACCGGTCCCCGGCGCCGGACACGGACGGGCGCACGAACTCCGCGCCCCGGTCCCGCAGCAGCTCGTGCAGGGCCGCGAAGACCTCCGCCGAGCGCCGCCCGGGCCAGTCCTCCGGAAGGAGCTCCGCCGGGAGCACCGGGTCCGCGTACGGCAGGCGCCGCCAGGAGTCCAGGGCGAGCAGATAGTCCCGGTAGGCGTCCTCGGCGCCCGCGGGGGCCGTCCGCCAGGCCCGCAGCACGGGCTCGTGGGCGGCGAGGAACTCCTGGTGGAGCCCGGCGATCGTCGGCAGGTCCCACCAGCGGGCCACCGCCCCGGCCGTGGCCGCGTACCCGAGGTGGTCGCCCCGGAAGAGGTCCACGTACGAGGAGAGCTCCAGGCGCTCCAGGGTGTTCCGGGTCTCCTCGTACAGCCGCGCGGGTGCGATCCAGACGCCCGGGGCCGCCGTGCCGAAGCCGAGGCGGCCGAGCCGGGAGCGCAGCAGGTGCCGCTTGTGCCGCTCGGCCTCGGGGACCGAGAAGACGGCGAGGACCCAGCCCTCGGAGAGCTTCGGTTCGGTACGGGCGTAGATCCGGCGGTCGCCGTCGTCCAGGAGCCGGCGGGCGTCCTCCGAGAGGGCGTACCCGGCGGCCCCGTCGGCCGTCCTGCCCGGCAGCAGCAGTCCGCGCCGCTTCAGCCGCGACACCGAGGAGCGCACCGAGGGCGCGTCCACCCCGAGGGCCGCGAGCAGCCGGATGAGCGCGGCCACCGGCATCGGCGAGCCGTCGGACGTACGGCCGTACGCGCCGTAGAGGGAGACGATCAGGGATCGGGGGGTGTGCTGCTCGGCCACGTGATCACTTTAGAGGGTGGTTCCACGGTCGCGCCCGGCCGTGCGGGCGGCTCCCGGGGTGTGCGGGCGGCTCCCGGGTGTGCCAGGTGGCTCTCGGCCGTGCCCGGCGGCGGCGGGCCCGTCGGTCATGCCGGGTCCCGCAGCCGGAAGCGCTGGAGCTTGCCCGTGGGCGTGCGCGGCAGCGCGTCCAGGAAGACGATCTCGCGGGGCGACTTGTAGGGGGCCAGCCGGGCGCGGACGAAGGCCCGCAGCGCGGCCGCCGTGCTCGCGTCGCGCGGCACCCCGTCCCGTACCACCGTGTAGGCCACGACGACCTGGCCGCGCAGGGTGTCGGGGCGGCCCACCACCGCCGTCTCCACGACGTCGGGGTGGTCGATGAGGACCTCCTCGACCTGCGGTCCCGCGATGTTGTACCCGGCCGAGATGATCATGTCGTCGGCCCGTGAGACATAGCGGAAGTAACCGTCGGGCTCGCGGACGTACGTGTCGCCCGTGACGTTCCAGCCCTCGCGCACGTACTCCGTCTGGCGGGGGTCGGCCAGATAGCGGCAGCCCACCGGTCCGCGCACCGCGAGCAGTCCCTCCTCGCCGTCCGGAACCCCCTTGCCCGCGTGGTCCACGATCCTGGCCTGCCAGCCGGGCACCGGGCGGCCGGTGGTGCCGGGGCGGATGTCGCCGTCGGCGGCGGAGATGAAGATGTGCAGGAGCTCGGTCGCGCCGATGCCGTTGATCAGACGGAGGCCGGTGCGGGCGTACCAGGCCGTCCAGGTCGCCTCCGGGAGGTTCTCGCCGGCCGAGACGCAGCGGCGCAGCGAGTCGATGTCGGGGGCGGTGCCCTGGGCGAGCTCTTCGAGCATGACCCGGTAGGCCGTCGGGGCGGTGAAGAGCACCGACACCCCGTGCCGCTCGATCGCGGCGAGCAGCTGCTTGGGCCCGGCCTGTTCGAGCAGGACCGCGCTCGCCCCGGCCCGCAGGGGGAAGACGACGAGCCCGCCGAGGCCGAAGGTGAAGGCGAGCGGCGGCGAACCGGCGAAGACGTCGTCGGGCAGCGGGCGCAGGACGTGCGCGGAGAAGGTGTCGGCGACGGCCAGGAGGTCCCGGTGGAAGTGGACGCAGCCCTTGGGCCGCCCGGTCGTGCCGGAGGTGAAGGCGATGAGGGCCACGTCGTCGGCGGCCGTCGCCACCGCCGTGTAGGGGCCGGTGCGACGGGCGGCGAGGGCGAGCAGGTCGTCCGGCCCCTCGCCGTCGAAGGGGGTGATTCGGAGCCCGGGTATCCGGGCCGCGAGCAGCTCGTCGACGGCACGGCTGTCGCAGAGGGCGTGGGTGCAGCGGGCCGCGTCGGCCATCGCGGCCAGTTCGGGGGCGCGCTGCTGGGCCAGCACGGTGACGGCGACCCCGCCCGCCTTCATCACGGCGAGCCAGCAGGCGGCCAGCCAGGGAGTGGTGGGTCCGCGCAGCAGGACCCGGTTGCCGGGCCGGACCCGCAGGTCGGAGGTGAGGACATGGGCGATGCGGTCGACCCGGTCCTGGAGCTCCCCGTAGGTCCAGACGCCGCCCTCGCCGTCGTGGAAGGCGGGCCGGTCGGCGCCGAATCGTTCCACCGTGCGGTCGAGGAGTTCCGCGCCGCAGTTGAGCCGGTCGGGGTACGAGAGCTCGGGGAGGTCGAAGAGGAGACGCGGCCAGCGGTCCGGCGGCGGAAGCCCGTCGCGGGCGAACGTGTCGAGGTGGGCCGAGGGTGTCAGCTCCATGAGTCCGTCCCCCTGTCGTGGTGGGGTCGCTCGTCGCTCCACGAGCGTATCGTGTTGGTGACGGCAGTCAACGGTTCGCGACAAGAGCGCCCGGAAGCGCTCCGAGGAAGGCGCCGGGCGGCGCGGGGACGCAGACGCCCGTCGGCGCAGGGACGAAGGCGCCCGAGGGCGTCGGAGAGGGCCCACATGCCCGCATTCTCGCTCGATCCGCAACAGATCACCTGGTGTGCGGAACTCCGCGCACTCGCCGCCGAACGCCTGAAACCCCTCGCCGACAAGGGCGAACCCGGCCGGGTCAACCGCCCCCTCGTGGCCGAGCTCGGCGAGCTCGGCCTCCTCGCCCGGCTCTTCGACGCGGGCGCCCTCGAACTCTGCCTCCTGCGCGAATCCCTCGCCCGCACCTGCACCGAAGCCGAGACCGCCCTCGCCCTCCAAGGCCTCGGCACCCACCCCGTCGCCGCCTTCGGCACCCCCGCGCAGCGCGCCCGCTGGCTCCCCGAGGCCACCGCGGGACGGGCCGTCGCCGCCTTCGCGCTCTCCGAACCCGACGCCGGCTCCGACGCCGCCGCACTCGCCCTGGAGGCCCGCCCCGACGGCGCCGGAGGCTGGCGCCTGTACGGCGAGAAGCGCTGGATCTCCAACGCCCCCGAGGCCGACTTCGCCACCGTCTTCGCCCGCACCACCCAAGGCGCCGGAGCCCGCGGCGTCAGCGCCTTCCTCGTCCCCGCCGACCGGCCGGGGCTCGGCGGCAGCCCCCTCGACATGCTCGCCCCGCACGCCCTCGGCACCCTCACCTTCGACGGCGTCCCCGTCGGACCCGACGACCTGCTCGGCGAACCCGACCGGGGCTTCCGGGTCGCCATGCACACCCTCAACCTCTTCCGCCCCAGCGTCGGGGCGTTCGCCGTCGGCATGGCCCAGGCCGCCCTCGACGCCGCCCTCGCCCACACCGCCGCCCGCCCCGCCTTCGGCGGCCACCTCGCCGACCTCCAGACCGTCGCCCACCGGATCGCCGAGATGGCCACCCGCACCGAGGCCGCCCGCCTGCTCGTCTACGCGGCCGCCACCGCGTACGACGAGGGCGACCCGGACGTACCCCGCCGCTCCGCCATGGCCAAGCTCCTCGCCACCGAGACCGCCCAGTACGTCGTCGACTCCGCCGTCCAACTCCACGGCGCCCGCGCCCTGCAACGAGGCCACCTCCTCGAACACCTCTACCGCGAGGTCCGCGCACCCCGGATCTACGAGGGGGCGACCGAGGTCCAGCGCGCGATCATCGCCAAGGAGCTGTACGCGTCCCACCGGCGTAGGCTCGACAGCCTCCAGGAGGTGCCCTCCTCATGAGCCTGCACCGGCACAACCCCGCCGAACTCGCCCCGCCCACCGGCTTCTCCCACGCGGTGACCGCCACCGGCTCCCGGCTGGTCTTCCTCGCCGGACAGACCGCCCTCGACAACGAGGGCGCCGTCGTGGGGGACACCCTCACCGAGCAGTTCACCACCGCCCTCGGCAATCTGCTCACCGCCCTGCGGCACGCCGGCGGCACCCCCGCCGACCTCGCCCGCGTCACCGTCTACACCACCGACGTCGACGACTACCGCACCCACGCCCATGAACTCGGACGGATCTGGCGCCGGTTGGCGGGCCGCGACTACCCGGCGATGGCCGTGATCGGAGTCGTACGCCTCTGGGACGAGCAGGCCCGGGTGGAACTGGACGGCTTCGCGGTCCTGGACGAGCCGCACGCTTGATCAACTGGTCACCCCGGCAGGCCGGGCTTAGTGTCGAAAGGTGGACTGACCGGCCCACGGCTCACTCACCAGGCGCGGACCCGAGGTCGCCAAATGAGTACACCCCAGCCGACGCCCCCGGCACAGACCGCCACCCCCAGCAAAGGCAGTGACGGCAAGGGCATCGCCCTGTTCGTGATCGCCTCCTGCCAGCTGATGGTGGTTCTCGACATCACCATCGTGAACATCGCGCTCCCACACATCCAGAGCGCGCTGGACTTCTCCACGACCAGCCTGTCCTGGGTCGTCAACGCCTACACCCTCACCTTCGGCGGCCTGCTGCTCCTCGGCGGGCGCGCGGGCGACATCCTGGGCCGGCGCCGCGTCTTCATCTTCGGCGTCCTGCTCTTCGGTCTCGCCTCGCTCTTCTGCGGACTGGCCCAGAGCGAGTGGCAACTCCTCGCGGCCCGGGCCCTGCAGGGCGTCGGCGGCGCGATAGCCTCCCCGACCTCGCTCTCCCTCATCACCACCACGTTCGACGAAGGCCCGGAACGCAACCGGGCCTTCGGTGTCTTCGCGGGAGTCTCGGCAGGCGGCGGCGCCATCGGCCTGGTGGCCGGCGGCATGCTCGTCCAATGG
The DNA here is from genome assembly GCF_044331325.1 of Streptomyces sp. NPDC017246. Lineage (NCBI taxonomy): Bacteria > Bacillati > Actinomycetota > Actinomycetes > Kitasatosporales > Streptomycetaceae > Streptomyces > Streptomyces sp. NPDC017246. The sequence goes on from NZ_JBIRMW010000010.1 coordinate 152,471, forward strand.
CTCGACTGGCGCTGGATCTTCTTCGTCAACGTCCCGATCGCCCTGCTGATCGCGTTCCTCACACCGCGCCACGTCAAGGAGTCCGAGCGGCACCCCGGCCACTTCGACCTGCTCGGTGCCCTGACCTCGACGCTCGGCATGGTGGCCCTGGTGTACGGATTCATCCGGGCCGCGCAGGAGGGCTGGAGCGACCCCTACACGATCGGCTCGTTCGTCGCCGCGGTCGTCCTCCTGGCCACCTTCATCCTGATCGAGCGCCGCTCCCAGCAGCCCATCACACCACTGCACATGTTTGCCGACCGCAACCGCTCGGGCACCTACGTCATCATGCTCTGCCTGGCGGCGGCCATCTTCGGGATGTTCTTCTTCCTCACCCTGTTCGTCCAGCAGGTGCTCGGCTTCAGCCCCCTGACGACGGGTCTCGCGTTCCTGCCGATCAGCGCGATCATCGGCGTCGGCGCCGCCCTGACGTCCAACCTGCTGCCCCGGTTCGGCCCGAAACCCTTCATGGTGACCGGCTCGGTGCTCGCCGCGGCCGGACTGTCCTGGCTGACGCTCACCGACATCGACTCCACGTATCTGGGCAGCATCCTCGGACCGATCCTCGTCTTCGGCCTCGGCATGGGCCTGATGTTCGTCTCCCTGACCATCATGGCGCTGTCGAACGTCGAACCCCACGAGTCGGGCGCCGCCTCCGGCCTGCTCAACGCCACGCAACAGGTGGGCGGTTCGCTGGGCCTGTCGATCCTCGTGACGGTCTTCGGAACGGCCAGCCGCACCGAGGCGGACACGCAGGTCCCCGCCTTCCTCTCCCAGGCGGGACCACTGGAGAAGGCCCAGTTCGCCAAGACCGGCCAGCTGCCGCCCCCCTGGGGCGACGAGGTCCTGACCGCCGGAGTCTCCGCGGGCTTCGTCACGGCGGCGGTGTTCGCCGTGGTCGCCGCCCTGATAGCCGTCTTCGTGATCCAGGTCCGCCAGTCGGACATCGACCGCCTGAAGGGCGGAATGGGCCCACCGGGCGTCGGCTGAACCGCGCGACGGCGGCACAACGGAGCGCGGCCCCGACGGGAGATGGATCCCGCCGGGGCCGCCGTGCTGCTGCCGGGGTCAGCCCAGGTCTTGGAACGAGCTCCAGCCGCCGGTGCCGACGACCGTGCCCGAGCCCACGGCGTTCGGGTAGAAGTACAGCTGGCCCTCGCCGCTGGTCGACCAGATGTCCGAGGTCCCGTCCCCGTTGGCGTCGGGGACGGCGGTGAACAGCGGGCGGTTGGTCTTGGTCCAGCCCGTGCCGATGACCGTGGACGTGGTGCCGTTGCCGAGGCCGGTACCGTCGGCGGTGCCGGGGTAGAGGCGGAGCTCGCCGTTGGCCCCGTTCCTCGCGATGAGGTCGACGTCGCCGTCCTTGTCGCGGTCACCCGGGGCGGCGAGATCGAAACCGGTCCAGCCGCCGGTGCCGACGAGCAGCGGGTCCTTGCCGCTGTCGAGCCGGTGGTCGGCCGACCCGAAGTAGAGCCAGAGCTTGCCGCCCTCCTTGACCAGGAGGTCGGGGTGGCCGGGAACGTCGATCACACCGTCGGCGTCCGTGTCCAGCGGGCCGTCCACATCGCCGACGGCGAGGATCTGGGAGGCGTTCTCCCAGTGGTTGTTCGTGTCGCTGAAAACGGAGAGCTCGATCTCGTCGTACCGGCACGCCTTCGACACACCGTCGGCCTGTTCGTCACGCGCGGAGCACGCGTAGCCGAAGCCGTTGTTGGGGTGGACCGTGATGGTCTTCCCGTCGCTTCCGGCGTTGAGGGCCACGAGGTCCTCGAATCCGTCCTGCGTCCAGTCTCCGCGGCGGGTGACGTCGGCGCCGGTGAAGTCCTGGTTCGCGGCCGTGGTGGCGGGCGACAAGGTGCCCTTGCCGTGACCGGCGTAGAACCAGAGGTCACCGTCGGTGCGGACGCCGTAGAAGTCGGCGGCTCCGTCACCGTTGAGGTCACCCGGCTTGTCGGGGGTGTCGAGGCCGTTGGCGTAGAACCAATAGCGCGCCGTGTCGGAGATGTTGCCGCCCTTGTCGGTCTGCCGGACGCTGAGGGAGTGCCTGCCGACACTGGGTGGCGTGAGCTTGACGTCGGCGAGGAAGCCACCCAGGGCGCCGAACGCGATCTTGCGGATGGTCGGATCCCAGTCGGTCCAGTACTCGAAGGTGAAGGCGGGATCCGTGTCCTGGTTCCTCAGCCGGAACGTTCCCTCGCTGCGGGCGAGGCCGGTGGTCTCGGGCCAGCCCTCGGAGCCGTCCGGGAACTGGGTCGAGCTGACGCTCGGCGGAAAACTCGGCCGGGTGGCGTCGAACCTGAAGACGCAGACGGGGCTCCAGGCACTGGTGAGCTCGCCGTCCTCGGCGCGTGCGTGCCAGGAGAAGAGACCCGAGGAGGTGGTTCCGGCGTCAGCCAGGAGGGTCTTCATCGTCGCCTTGAGGACCGTGAGCTTCGCGCCCTTGCCGGAGGGGACGTCGACGACCTGGTTGACCTCGTTGTCGGGACCGCCGTGGCCGTAGGGCCACATGACGAAGCGGGCCTTGGCCATGCCGCCGTCCGGGTCGGAGAAGGTGCCCGAAAGCGTGATGTCGGTGTTGCCGATCGTCGGGGTGCCCATCATCGCTTCGCCGGCCACACAGGCGTCGGTGTTCGTGTCCGGAGTGGTGTCGAGGCTCGTGGGCGCCTTGGGGTACGTGTTGAAGTCGGTGGACAGCGTCGCCGTCGCCACGTCGAACTTCTTCCACGCGTATACGTCGGTCTCGCTGCTGGCGCGCAGACCGAGCGTGATGTTGTTCCACTTCTTCGTCGCCGCCTCGGTGGCCGCGGAGGTGACGTCGAAGGCGAGGTTGCCGGCCGGGCAGTCACCGCCGGCCCAGCCGAGGGAGGTGTCGGAGTGGCTCAGCTTCCTGGCCCACATGGTGGAGTTGTCCTGGCTGGTCCAGGTCGTGGAGGTCGAGATGCCCCCCGTGAGCCAGAGCTCGGTCCTTCGGTCCTCGCATGACCAGGACCAGGTGTTCTTGATCCGGAAGGTCGACTTCTTGATCTTCTTCTTGGTGTTCCAGAGGTTGTTGGAATCCATCCGGAAGAACGAGCGGCCGAGTCCGTTGGTGATGTTCTCGTAGCCCACCCGCGCTTCGCTGGTCCCGACACTGCCGTCGGAGTTGTGCCAGCCCGCGCCGTTGAAGTAGGCGGTGCCCGGAGTGCGCTTGTAGGCGAGCGCCCAGGCCTCACGAGTGCCGGGGACGGCATAGGTGGGGTCGATGTACACCGGGTACGTGGTGTCGTCGCCGGTCAGCAGAGGCTGGTCCGGGGTCAGGGTCATGGAGCCCTTGCCGAGGGAGACGCCCAGGTCGGCCTCCTTGGCACCGTGCCCGGGCTCGAACCTGTCGGTGGGCGGTGTCGATGCGCCGGCGGCACGCGTCTTGCCGAGGCCGTTCGAGGTCGAGCTGTCCCACATACGGGGTGTCGGCGCGGTGAAGACCTGCTGGCCGGCCGCGTCGACCGCGGTCAGGTTGCCGTTCGAGTCCGCCGAGACGTTCACGCCGTCCGTGGCCATGGAGAAGCGGATCGACTTGAGGGCCGGGTTCGCGGCGGCCTCGGGCGTCTTGACGACGAGGAGCTGGCCGAAGCCGGCATTGCCCGCACGGAGAGTGAGGTCGACCCCGGGAAGCACCTCCGCATAGGTCGCGGTGTCGCCCTGGGTGGTGGGCTTCGGCAGTGCGTTCGGCCAACTGAGCGAAAGTTTCCGGCCGTTGTGGACGATGCTGACGGCAGGGCCCGTTCCGCCGCCCGAGAACGAGAGTCCGGCCATCGTGGCCTTCGGGCCTATCCGCCCGTCCTTCGTCGGCTCGAGGCCCGTGTCGATGGGCACGAGCTGGTTGTCCTTCCGCGTCCATCGCGGCAGCGCGTACTGCTCTTGGGTGTAGCCGCCCGATGGATTGGCGAAGAGCTGGGACGTCTCGGTGCGACGGGCCAGGACCTCGACGCGCTTACCGGTCTCTCTGGCCTGCTTGCCGGCGGTGTCCTCCGGCGCGGGCTGCGGTGAGGCGGTCCGCGTGGTGGTCGGCGCGGCCTCGGCGGTCGGCTGGGGTGCGAGCGCGGAGCCGAGGACGGCTGCGGTGGTGACGGCTATGACACCGACGACGGGTCTTTTCGCACTTCTTCGAATGGTCCGATTCCTCATGATTTCCCCTCCCAGGATTCGGTCGCCCCGCACAATAGATCGTTTGCAGCCCAGGAGGATGCGCCGTTTTCAGGACTATGTCACTTGGCTGATTTTCACGCCCGAGAGTGCACGGTTCCAGTGGAATTAGCCTGCTTGCCCAAAATGGCCAGGGCTACTTGACGGATTTTCAGTTCTCTTCTTTTCACCCTCACCCTCGGTGAACGAGCCTGCCGTTAACTTCTGTCGGTTACGGACGTGCCTGTGGCGCATCCGTACAATTGGGTGGGGAGAAGTACAAGTGAGTGAGCTCGACACGAGCAGAACTCTTCTGGGGAGAAGACAGATCAGGACAGTCGCCGTCCTGACCGCGGGATTGCTTTCCGTGGGTCTGCTGGGGGGACCGGTGGCGGCGGCGGTCACTGAATGGCGGCCTGACAAGCCACGGGAGACCGATCCCGTACAGGTGGAGCCGGTGGCTCCCCATCAGAAGAGCGCACGCCAGAAGGCATCCACCGCCACGACGTGGCGGACTCCTCAGGTGGCCTGGCCGGCCCAGGCATCGGCCGACCAGAGCCTCGGCAGGGCATCCGTCGCGATCCCGCAGGCCGCGAAGAGCGCCGTCCTTTCGCCGCTCGCCGATCCGGCGGTGTCCGGCGTCCGGGTCTGGAAGCAGAACGCGAAGGCCGCCGAGCGGACGCGCGTGAACGTGCTCGGCCGGGACACGGCGCGGCGCCTCGGCGTCGAAGGGGTCGTGCTCTCCGTACAGCCCCTGCAGAAGGCGACCGGTGAGGTACGCGTCGAGCTGGACTACGACGCGTTCCGCGACGCCTACGGCGGCGACTGGTCCTCCCGGCTGCGGCTGAGGGCGCTGCCCGCCTGTGCGCTGACCACGCCCGAGGCCAAGGGCTGCGGCGTGGGCAAGGAACTGGCGACGGTCAACGACGTCGAGGCGGGGAAGCTGTCCGCGCCCGTGACGCTGTCCGCCGCGGCCGGGGAAGCCACCGTCCTGGCGGCCACCGCCGCGGCGTCCGGCTCGTCCGGCGACTTCAAGGCCACGTCGCTCGCCGCGTCCGCGTCCTGGTCGGCGGGCGGGGCCAGCGGTGGTTTCTCCTGGAACTACGACATCGACGTCCCGGACGTCCCGGGCGACGTCAGCCCGCAGCTCAAGCTGGGGTACGGCTCACAGGCCGTCGACGGCCGGACGGCCGCCACCAACAACCAGCCGGGCGGCGTCGGCGACGGCTGGTCCATGGAGCCCGGCTACATCGAGCGTCAGTACATCCCCTGTACGGACGACAAGGCGAACAGCAACAACACCACCGCAAAGGTCGGCGACCTCTGCTGGAAGAAGGACAACGCGGTCCTCAACCTCGGCGGCCGCACCAACCAGCTGATCTGGGACACCGCGTCGAGCACGTGGAACCTGGAGACCGACGACGGCACCAAGATCGTCAAGGCCACCAGCTCCGCCGCCGACAACTACGGCGACAACAACGGCGACGACAACGGTGAGTACTGGAAGGTGACGACGCCGGACGGCACCCAGTACTACTTCGGCGCCAACCGGCTGAACGGCTGGGCCACCGGAAAGACGGAGACCCGTTCCACCTGGACGGTCCCCGTCTTCGGCAACCACACCGGCGAGCCCTGCTACAACGCCGCGTTCAAGGACGCCTGGTGCCAGCAGGCCTGGCGCTGGAACCTCGACCTGGTCGTCGACCCGCACGGCGACGCCATGACGTACTACTGGGGCGAGGAGGCCAACTCCTACGGCCGCAACGTCGACCCCGACACAGGCGCCTCCACCGCGACCCCGTACGACCGGAGCGGCTACCTCAAGCGCATCGAGTACGGCCTGCGCGACTCCAACCCCTACGGTCAGCCCACCGCGAAGGTCGAGTTCACCCACACCGAGCGCTGCCTCACCGGCTGCACGGTCTTCGACAAGACCAACGCGAAGAACTGGCCGGACGTACCCTTCGACCAGTACTGCGCCACCGGGACCGAGTGCAAGGACCGCTACTCGCCGTCCTTCTGGACCCGGATGAAGCTCTCCACCATCGCCACGTACGTCTGGTCCGCGGCCGCCTACAAGCCCGTCGACAGCTGGGTCCTGGACCACGACTTCCCGGTGACGGGCGACAGCTCCACCTCCAAGCCGCTCTGGCTCAAGTCGATCACCCGCAGCGGTCACACCGGCACCGGCACCGTCAAGCTGCCCCCGGTGACCTTCAACAGCGTCGCGATGCCCAACCGCGTCGAAGGCGCGACCACGGGCGGCGAGCCCGACCCGGTCCCGGCCATGTGGCGCCTCCGCGTCTCCGCCGTCAACACCGAGACGGGCGGCACCATCGGCGTCGGCTACACGCCGCCGGACTGCTCGGCCACGAGCGTGCCGTCCCCGACCTCCAACAACCGGCGCTGCTACCCGGTCAAGTGGTCCCCGCCGGACGCCCCGGCCGCGAACTACGAGCCGTACCTCGACTGGTTCCACGCCTACGCCGTCAACCTGATCGTCGAGAACGACAACACCGGCGGGGCGGCCGCGAAGCGCACCGAGTACACCTACCCCGAGGGCATGGCCTGGGCCAAGGCCAAGGACGACGAGTTCACCAAGGCCGCGCACCTCACCTACGGCGACCGCAAGGGCTTCGGCCTCGTCCAGGTGCGGACCGGCGCGTCCCCCTTCCAGCGCACCCTCAAGGAGTACCGCTACTTCCGCGGCATCCCCGGTGCCGCCGTGAAGGACAGCGAAGGCATCGCGGTGACCGACCACGAGGCCTTCGCCGGCATGACCCGCGAGGAGGCCACGTACAACGGTGACGGCGGCCGCCTGGAGTCCACCAGCAGCTTCACCCCGTGGGTGTCGTCGGCGACCGCGACGGAGGACCGCGGGGAAGGCCTTCCCGACCGCCACGCGTACATCACCGGCGGCCAGAAGGAGAAGCTCCGCACCGCCGTCGGCCAGGGCTGGCGCACCACCGAGACGCACCGGACCTTCGACACCAACGGCCATGTCCTCACCGAGTCCCGGCTCGGCGACACGGCCGTCACCGGTGACGAGGAGTGCACCACCACGACCTACGCCCCCGGCGGCATCCTCGGACTGCCGTCGGAGATCAGGACCGTGGCCACCTCCTGCGGTACGGCTCCGAACCTGCCCGACGACCTGATCTCCGTCGAGCGCCGCTACTACGACGGGGCCACCGCCCTCACCACCGCGCCGGTCAAGGGCGACGTCACCCGGATCGACGAGCAGGACGCGGCGGGCACCGGCTACGTCACCACGGCGAAGCACAGCTACGACCAGCACGGACGCGAGCTCACCGACACCGACGCGCTCGCGCAGACCACCACCACCGTCTACAGCCCGACCACCGGCATCCCCACCTCGATGACGGTGACCAACCCCCTCGGGCACGCGGCGGTCACCACCTACGACCCGGTGCGCGGAGTGGTCGTCGCGTCCGTCGACGCCAACGGCAAGCGCACGGACGCGGTCCACGACGGACTCGGCCGCGTGCTCAAGGTGTGGCAGCCCGGCTGGACGAAGGCCGACCACGCCACCCAGCCGTCCGCGGAGTACACGTACAAGATCTCCGCGACCCAGGCGAACGCGGTCACCACCAAGACCCTCAAGCAGGACGGCACCTACCGCACCACGTACGCCCTGTACGACGGTCTGCTGCGCGAGCGCCAGGCGCAGGCCCAGGCCGGCGGCACCCAGCACACGATCATGACGGAGACCCGTTACGACTCGCGGGGCTGGGTCTGGAAGAGCTTCGCCCCGTACTACGCCGACGTCGCCCCGTCCGCGACGCTCTACACGGCGAAGGAGATCCACCAGGTCGACAACGCCACCGAGAACCACTTCGACGGCATGGGCCGCGTCACCGAGGCCCTGTCGCTCTTCCGAGGCGACGAGAAGTGGCGGACGACCACGGCCTACGGCGGCGACCGGGTCACCGTGACCCCGCCCAAGGGCGGCACCGTCACCACCACCGTGACCGACGCCGCCGGACGCACCACCGAGCTCATCCAGTACGCCGGCGCCGGGCAGACCCAGCCCCAGAAGACGAGCTACACCTACGGCAAGTTCGACGAGCCCACCTCGGTCACCGACCCGGCGGGCAACACCTGGACCTACACCTACGACAACCGGGGCCAGAAGACCGAGGTCGACGACCCCGACAAGGGGAAGACGACCCTCACGTACGACGCCAACGGGCAGGTCCTCACCGGCAAGGACGCCAGGAACATCACCCTGACGACCGTCTACGACAAGCTCGGCCGCAAGACCGAGGTCAAGAAGGACAGCGACACCCTCGCCAAGTGGACCTACGACACCCTCGCCAAGGGACAGCTCACCAGCAGCACCCGCTACGACGGCGCCGTCGCGTACACCATGGCGAACGGCGGGTTCGACGACCGCTACCAGCCGACGTCCACCAGCCTGACCGTGCCGACCGCGGTGAGCGGCCTCGAAGGCACCTACACCTGGACGTACGGCTACAGCCCCGAGACCGGCGCGTTGCAGTGGACGCTCAACCCGGCCGTCGGTGACATCCCCGCCGAACGGGTCGTCACCAACTACAACAGCGACGACCAGCCGTACCGCACCACGCGTGCGGGATCCGTGCTCGTCGCCAACGTGCAGTACGACGTCTTCGGCCGCCCCGTCGGCACCGAGTTCGGCGACGCCCTCGACAAGAAGGTCTTCCGGACCCAGGCGTACGACGAGCACACCGGGCGCCTGATCGAGCGGACCACCGACCGGTTCCTCGCCCCGAGGCGGGTCGACCGCTCCCTCTACGACTACGACGCCTCGGGCAACGTCACCGGGATCACCAGCACCACCGGCCAGGACGCCACCGCGTCCACCGACCGTCAGTGCTTCACCAACGACGCCCTCGGCCGGCTGACCGAGGCGTGGACGGCGAAGACCGACTGCGCCACGGCACCGGCCTCGACAAGCGTCGGCGGCCCGGACGCGTACTGGCTCACCTACGGCTACGACAAGCTCGGCAACCGCACCGGACAGAGCGACAAGCTGGCCGGCGCCACGACCGACTTCACCCACCCGGCGGCCAAGGCCGACCGGCCGCACGCCGTCCAGCAGGCCACCGTCGCCGGCGGTCCGGACAACGGCCGGGTCAGCACCTTCCAGTACGACGCCACCGGCAACACCACCAACCGCACCATCGGCACCAAGGTGCAGGACCTGACCTGGGACGCCGAAGGGCACCTCGCCACCCTGGTCGAGGCCGGCAAGACCACCAGCTACCTGTACGACGCCGACGGCGACCGGCTCGTCACCCGGAACGCGGACGGCAGCACCGTGCTGTCGCTGCCGAACGGTGACGAACTCAAGCGGGCGGCGAACGGCACCAAGACCGCGACCCGCTACTACACCCACGGCGGCGAGACCGTCGCGGTCCGCACCGGCGCGACCATCTCCTACCTGGTCGGCGACCACCAGGGAACGGCCATGACGGCCATCGACACCGCCACCCTGGGCGTCACCCACCGCAAGCAGCTCCCCTTCGGCGAACTGCGCACGGCCCAGTCGGGAACCTTCGGCACCCGCGGCTTCGTCGGCGGCACGAACGACCCGACCGGCCTGACACACCTGGGGGCCCGCGAGTACGACCCGGGCACGGGCCGCTTCCTCTCGGTCGACCCCGTCATCGACTTCGACGACCCGGCCCAGATGAACGCCTACGCCTACGGCCACAACAACCCGCTGACCAAGGCGGACCCGACGGGCCTGCGCCCCGACGGCCCGGCCGGCGGAGCGTCGTACAACGACACCCGCTGGGGCAACGACCGCGGCATGTCGGTGGGCTACACGTACAAGAGCGGCCAGTGGATCTGGCACCAGAGCCCGCGCAAGGACGCGGAATCCCAGCGCCGCTACAAGGCGTACCGGGCGAACCCGTCGCACTACAAGGTCTACCACTACAACGCGAAGGCGGTCGCGGCGGCGAAAGCCCAGGCGGCGAAGCGGGCAGCCGAACGCCAGGCTAGGGCCGACGCGGAGCGTCGCAAGAAGGAGAGTATCTGGGGGAAGATAGCCGGCGGCTTGGATACGGCCTGGGATAACACGGGAGGGAAGGCTGTATCTGGAGTCGCAGATGCAGCAGAAGCCACCGGTGAGTTCGTATCCGATCACTGGCGGGGAATTGCGCAGATCGGCATTACCGCGGCAGCACTCCTTGGTGGGGCTCTCTGTATCGCAGCCACGGCAGGGCTCTGTGGAGGGGTCATCGCCGGTTATGTGATTGCCGCAGGGATCGGTGCAGCCGGCGGAGCCGCAAGTTACTCGATCAGCGGTGGAAAGCACACAGGAAGGGGATATGCGCAGGCGGCAACCGTGGGCGCGGCACAAAATATCGGCGGAGTATTCGCTGGTAAGGTTGCATTCAGGCTCCACGCTGCGCACCAGTTCCGCAGCACCTGGTCTGGAATGGCGAGGCTGATGTTCACGAAGAAGAAGTACTGGAAGCCGTAGAGCTCGAACGGTAGTCGGGTGGCTGAAGCTCGGTTGACGGCTTCAGCCACCCAAGCCGTCGGAAGCGAGCCAGCGTGAATGTAAGCTCCAGCGGATGGGATAAAGGGTGGCAAAAAGGGTACATCGGGCCGCTGGAACGCAAACCTTCATGGATTTGCTGAGAAATCCCAAGCGTCTCGTCGACCAGTTCCTGGTGGATGCTCCGGAGCGCGCAAGGGCGGATGTTATGGCTTTCGATTCCGGAGAACCTCGCGCTGTCACCGCTTACATTCGTGAAGGCGGAAGGTTTCACCGGGGGATGTTGATCCTGGACTCCGCCGCAGATTCATGCATAATCTGGAAGCCGGTCCGATTCGCCAAGGAATCGAGCGTTATGAATTTGGTTGCCCCATTTCACGTTCATGGCGCAGGGTCGATAACTGGAGAAGGCGGTCGGGTTGATCGCGACATGTTCCGCCTGCTTTCTGTAGAGGATTCTCGTCGGTGCTGGGAGTTCGCAATTCCGGCGATCGATGTGCCCCTCGTTCGCAGGGCTATTTCCTTTGGTTCGACCGCGTGAGAGCCGGTGACCCGGTGATGCAGTGTCGTACGGCTGCAGGAAATCGCACCCGGTGGCTTACGAAGCGAGGAGGCAAGCCGCCGCGGGGGGGGGGGGGGGGGGGGGGGGGGGCCAAAAAACACCAACCAACACACCCAAGTAAGGTGGGGGGGGGTGGGGGGGGGGGGGGCCCCGCAGGGGGGTGGTGGGGGCAGGAGTATGGAAAA
>NZ_JBIRMW010000010.1:163937-325883 GCF_044331325.1 Streptomyces sp. NPDC017246
CGTACCCCCCCCCCCCCCCCCCCCCCCCCCCCCCCCCCCCCCCCCCCCCCCCCCCCCCAGGCAAACTCGCCCGTACCCAGTCGAGCAATTTCGGTCGTGCTGCTCAGGGTGCGGGGAGGCCAGGCTCTTCGGTTCTAGGGAGAGGCCGATTCCTCAGGGCTCCCGCTGCCCCGGCATGAGGCCCTCGCGTGAGCGTCGACAAAGCGGAAGGCCCCGCCAGCACCTGGCGGGGCCTTCCCTGTTCAGCGCTCAGATGTCCCGGAAGATCTCGATCTGCGCGCCGATCGAGTTCAGGCGCTCCGCCAGGTCCTCGTAGCCGCGGTTGATGACGTACACGTTCCGGAGGACCGACGTGCCCTCGGCCGCCATCATCGCCAGGAGGACGACCACCGCCGGGCGCAGGGCCGGGGGGCACATCATTTCGGCGGCGCGCCAGCGGGTGGGGCCTTCGACCAGGACGCGGTGGGGGTCGAGGAGTTGGAGGCGGCCGCCGAGGCGGTTGAGGTCCGTGAGGTAGATGGCGCGGTTGTCGTAGACCCAGTCATGGATCAGCGTCTTGCCCTGCGCCGTCGCCGCGATCGCCGCGAAGAAGGGGACGTTGTCGATGTTCAGGCCCGGGAACGGCATCGGGTGGATCTTGTCGATCGGCGCCTCCAGCTTGGAGGGGCGGACCGTCAGGTCGACCAGGCGCGTCCGGCCGTTGTCCGCCGGGTACTCGGGCGAACGGTCGTGGTCGAGGCCCATCTCCTCCAGGACGGCGAGCTCGATCTCCATGAACTCGATCGGGACCCGGCGGATGGTCAGTTCGGATTCCGTGACGACCGCCGCGGCGAGGAGGCTCATCGCCTCGACCGGGTCCTCGGAGGGGGAGTAGTCGACGTCCACGTCGATCTGCGGCACACCGTGCACGGTGAGGGTGGTGGTGCCGATGCCGTCCACCCGTACGCCCAGGGCCTCCAGGAAGAAGCAGAGGTCCTGGACCATGTAGTTGGAGGAGGCGTTGCGGATGACGGTCACGCCGTCGTGGCGGGCGGCCGCGAGGAGGGCGTTCTCGGTGACCGTGTCCCCGCGTTCGGTCAGCACGATCGGGCGGTCGGGGGAGACGGAGCGCTCGACCTGGGCGTGGTAGATGCCCTCGGTCGCGGTGATGTCGAGGCCGAAGCGGCGCAGCGCGATCATGTGCGGTTCGATCGTGCGCGTACCGAGGTCGCAGCCCCCCGCGTACGGCAGTTTGAAGCGGTCCATGCGGTGCAGCAGCGGGCCGAAGAACATGATGATCGAGCGGGTGCGGATCGCGGCCTCGGCGTCGATGGACTCCATGTCCAGTTCCGCGGGCGGCACGATCTCCAGGTCGACGCCGCCGTTGATCCAGCGGGTGCGCACTCCGATGGAGTTGAGGACTTCGAGGAGCCGGAAGACCTCTTCGATGCGGGCGACCCGGCGCAGCACCGTGCGGCCCTTGTTGAGGAGGGAGGCGCAGAGCAGCGCGACACAGGCGTTCTTGCTCGTCTTGACGTCGATGGCGCCGGAGAGCCGGCGGCGGCCGACGACCCGGAGGTGCATCGGTCCCGCGTAGCCCAGGGACACGATCTCGCTGTCGAGGGCTTCGCCGATCCGGGCGATCATCTCAAGGCTGATGTTCTGGTTGCCGCGCTCGATCCGGTTGACGGCGCTCTGGCTCGTGGCCAGTGCTTCGGCGAGCTGCGTCTGTGTCCAGCCACGGTGCTGACGGGCGTCACGGATGAGCTTGCCGATGCGTACGAGGTAGTCGTCTGCCATGGCGTCACGTTATCTCAAATATGAGATGACCCCTGTCGTCGGGGTGGGCCATCAGGGTGACAGGCCGTGCGCGGTCGGGTGGCGCGGTTCGTACAGGGGGAGTTCGGTTCCGCTCGGCAGCCGCACCGCGGCGAGCAGGCCCCAGCCCTGGTCGCTGATGGCCCGTGAGATCTCGGCGCCCCGGTCCTCGATCTCGGTCAGGGTCCGGGTGAGGTCCTCGCACATGAGATAGAGCTCGTGCTTCGGCTCGTCCTCCGTGGGGTGCACGGCCACCTCGGACGGCGGCAGCTCGAAGATGAGCCAGCCACCCCCGGCGTCCACGTGCGCGAAGCCGAAGACGTCCTTGAGGAAGGCCCGGTCGGCCTCCGCGTCCCGCGTGTAGAGGATCACATGCGCGCCACTGAACATGCCCCGATCCTCGGCCGCCCCCGGCCCCCCGGCAATCCGCGGAAGGCCGTACGGGTGCCGGGGGCGTGTGGGTGTCCGGGTGGCGCCGCCGGCCGGAACCGGGGTCGCGGCGTGGCTCAGGCGCTGCTGTCGGGGGTCGACTCCGGCTTCGTGTGGAGGATCTCGCGGGCCTGCGCGGCGGCGCGGGCGGTGCTCTCGGCGACGAAGTCGAGGAAGCGGGCGATGTTCTCGAGGCGGTTGCCGGCCGGGGTGTCGGAGCCCAGGACGCCGACGCCCTGCCGTGTGATCTCCACTATGTGGGCGGTGGCGCGGGCGCTGGCCATCATCGACTGGTACCAGACGTCGGCGTCGACGACGTAGCGGTCGCGGCGGTTCTCGTCGCGTTCCCGGCGGATCAGGTCCTGGCTCTCCAGGAACGCGATCGCCTTGGAGACGGATGCCGGGCTGACCTGGAGGCGCTGGACGAGTTCGGCCGCGGTGAGGCTGCCCGAGTCCGTGAGGCAGATGCAGGCCATCACCCGGGCCATCATCTTGGGCATGCCCGACTGGATGAGGACGGTGGTGAAGACCTCCTCGTACTCGCGCACGGCCTCGGCGTCGCGCCCGTGGGCCTGCGGGGGTGTCTGTGTCCCCCGGGGTGCGGTCTGCCTGCTGCGGTGGGCGCGACGTTCGGTGGCGCGGTGGGCGAGGTCGGCGCGGTATCCGGTGGGGCCGCCGTTGCGCATCACCTCGCGGGTGATCGTCGAGGTCGGGCGCTCCAGGCGCCTGGCGATCTCGGCGTAGGCGAGGCCGTCGGCCAGCCCCAGCGCGATCTGCTGACGTTCGGGCTGGGTGAGTCTGCCTCCGGGCATCGGCTCTCCTTCGTGGTCCGTGAGGGCTCATCATAGCGTTCGCCTTCATTTCATTGCAACGATCCGAGTGAGGGTTGTTGCGTTAGGTGCCAGGCTCACCGCAACGATTTCCCTGCTCTGACCTGTGATTATGGCTCTCGCGTGCAACGTGTATGTTGTGGGTTCTGTGAATGCAACGTAGCTTTTCGTTCATCGGAAAAGGGGCGGGCCGACAAGGGGCCCGCCCGCTGACGAAGGAGAAGAACGATGCGGAAGTTCGCCACCGCCGCCCCGGTCGCCGCCGTCCTGGACATCCCCGCCGGCCACCTGCGGCTCATCGCCGCCGACCGGTCCGACGTCACGGTCGAGGTCCTGCCCGCCAACGCCGCGAAGAGCGGCGATGTGAAGGCCGCGGAGCGGATCACGGTCGACTACGCCGACGGCGTCCTGCGGATCGCGGCCCCGCCCGCCAAGAACCGGATCCTGGGCGACTCCGGAGCGGTCGAGGTGACCGTCCAGCTGCCCGCCGGCTCCCGCGTCGAGGCCACGACGGCCACCGGAGAACTCCGCGGCGTCGGACGCCTGGGCGAGGTCACCTTCGACGGCGCGCAGGGCACCGTCAAGCTCGACGAGACCACCGACGCCCGTCTGACCCTCCTCGACGGCGACATCACCGTCGGCCGCCTGTCCGGCACCGCACGGATCAGCACCCAGAAGGGCGACCTGCGCGTCACCGAGGCCACCCGCGGCACCCTCACCCTGCGCACCGAGGCCGGCTCCATCACCGTCGACGCCGCCCGCGGCGTCTCCGCCTCCCTCGACGCCGGCACCACCTACGGCCGCATCCACAACACCCTCAACAACACCGAAGGCCCCGCCACCGCCCTCACCATCCACGCCACCACCGCCTACGGCGACATCACCGCCCGCAGTCTCTGAACCGCGGCGCCCCTCCGCGGCACCACCACCGTCACCCCCCCCGCCAGCATCACCGAGGAAGGTCGAAAGAATGAGCACCACTCAGGACTACCAGGCCGCAGAGCAGCTCCTCCGCCGACCCGCCCGCCCCGGCGAGCTCGTCGTCGGCGACAAGGTCAGGCCGCAGTGGACCGACGGCGGCGCCCGCTTCCGGTACGCGGTGAGCACCGGGGCCGGCAGGCGGTTCGTACAGGTCGACCCGGCGGCGGGTACCCGCGAGCCGGCCTTCGACCACCCCCGGCTGGCCGCCGCGCTCGCCGCCGCCTCCGGGCAGCCGGTCGACCCCGAGGCCCTGCCGTTCACGGCCGTCGAAACGGCCGGGAACGCCGTGGAGTTCGTCGCGTTCGCCGAGTACTGGCGCTGCCGTCTGGACGACTACAGCTGCGAGCGGGCCGAGTTCACGCCGCCGGGCAACCCGCTGGAAGTCCCCTCGCCCGACAAGAAGGTCGCGGTGTCCCTGCGAGGGCACGACCTGTGGGCGCGCTCGCTGTCCGACGGCCGCGAGTGGGCGCTGACCACCGACGGCGCACCCGACCACGGTTACGGCTCCGGTCCGGCCTCCACGGGCAACGGCACCCTGCTGCGCAAGATCGGCCTGCCTCACCTTCCTCCCTCGGTGGCCTGGTCGCCCGACTCGACGAAGGTCCTCACGCACCGGACCGACGAGCGGGCCGTACGCCAGGCCCACCTCGTGGAGGCAGCGCCCGCCGACGGCGGCGCGCCCCGCCTGCACTCCCAGCGGTACGCCCACACCGGGGACGAGAACATTCCGCTGGCCGAGCTGGTCGTCCTCGACGTCACCGGGGGCACGGTGGTCCGCGCGCAGGCCGAACCGCTGCTCATGCCGGTGTTCTCGCCGATAGCGGCCCGGTGGGCCTGGTGGGCGCCGGACGGCTCGGCGGTGTACTACCTCGGTCGGCCCCGCGACCTGCGCACGCTCACCCTGTACCGCCTCGACCCGTCCACCGGCGAGGTCACCGAGGTGCTCACGGAGACCGGGGACACCCGCGTGGAGCCCAACCAGTTCATGACGGAGCCCCCGATCGTGCGGGTCCTCGCCGACGAGGTGCTGTGGTACTCCCAGCGGGACGACTGGGGCCATCTGTACCGGTACGACCTGCGCACCGGCGCGCTGCTCGGACAGGTCACCTCCGGTCCGTGGGCGGTCCGGCAGATCCTGCGCGTCGACGAGGCCGAGCGGGTGGTCTACTTCACGGCCTCCGGTCTGGTCGACGAGGACCCCTACCGGCGCTCGGTGTGCCGGGTCGGTCTGGACGGCTCCGGCTTCGCCAGGATCACGGACGACGCGCTGGACCATGTCGTCACCGTGGCGGACGGCCGGGAGTACCCGGACGGGCAGGAGTACTTCCTCGACTCCGCCTCCACCGTCGACACCCCGCCGGTGACCCGCGTCCGCGACTGGACCGGACGGGTGCTCGTCGAGTTGGAGCGTGCCGACATCGGGAAGCTCACCGCTACGGGCTGGACGGCGCCCGAGCGGTTCCGCGTCAAGGCGGCCGACGGCGTGACGGACCTCTACGGGGTGCTGTACCGGCCGCGGGGCTTCGACCCGGCCGAACGCTACCCGGTGGTGGACAACCTCTACCCGGGACCGCAGGTCAACCGGGTCGCCCCGTGCTTCGACCCCGGCGGCATGGGCATGGACGCGGAGCCGCTCGCGGCACTGGGCTTCGTGGTGGTGGCGCTGGACGGGCGGGGCACCCCGGGGCGGAGCAAGTCCTTCCACGACGCCTCCTACGGCCGTCTGGCCGACGCGGGCTCGCTGGCCGACCATGTCGCGGCGCTGGGGCAGCTGGCTCAGGACCGGCCGTGGATGGACCTGGACCGAGTGGGCGTGTTCGGCCACTCCGGGGGCGGTTTCGCCGCGGCGCGGGCGATGCTCGACTTCCCCGGGACGTACCGGACCGGGGTCGCGCTCTCCGGCTCGCACGACGCCGGCTGCTTCAACCCGGGCTTCGTGGAGACGTACGACGGGGCGGACGATCCCGAGGCCTGGGCCCGTACCTCCAACGTGGGCCTCGCGGACCGGCTCGCGGGCAGGCTGCTGCTCGTCCACGGAGAGATGGACGACCAGGTCCACCCGCAGCACACCCTGCGGCTGGCCGAACGGCTCCTCGCGGCCGGCAAGGACTTCGAGCTGCTCGTCGTGCCCGGCGCCGAGCACACGTTCCTCGACTGTCTGTCCTTCGTCCGCACCCGCTGCTGGGACTTCCTGGTGCGCGAGCTGATGGGCGCGACGCCCCCCGCCTACCGCCCGGCCCCGATCGCCATCGGTCCGGAGCTGCTCGGCGAGATGTTCGCCTGAGCCGCGGCGGCCGCGACGCCACGGAGGCGGTCACGGGCAGCCGGGCATGACCCGGCGGCGGGGATGCACTAGAGTTATCTCGACATCGAGATAACTGCTTACGGCGCACCGTGGCCGCCCACCCGGTAAGGGTTACCTAACTAAGCCTTACCTTAACGGATCGGCGTGGAGTCGTGGCGGCAGCATGGCGGTAATACGCGCACATTGATGAAGGAGACTGTCGTGTCGGCGAACAGCTTCGACGCCCGCAGCACGCTGCACGTGGGCGACGAGTCGTACGAGATCTTCAAGCTGGACAAGGTCGAGGGCTCCGCGCGCCTCCCTTACAGCCTGAAGGTCCTCCTGGAGAACCTCCTCCGTACCGAGGACGGCGCGAACATCACCGCCGACCACATCCGGGCCCTCGGCGGCTGGGACTCGCAGGCCCAGCCGAGCCAGGAGATCCAGTTCACGCCGGCCCGCGTGATCATGCAGGACTTCACCGGCGTCCCGTGTGTGGTGGACCTCGCCACCATGCGTGAGGCCGTGAAGGAGCTCGGCGGCGACCCGGCGAAGGTCAACCCGCTCTCCCCGGCCGAGCTGGTCATCGACCACTCCGTCATCGCCGACAAGTTCGGCACGAAGGACGCCTTCGGCCAGAACGTCGAGCTGGAGTACGGCCGCAACAAGGAGCGCTACCAGTTCCTGCGCTGGGGCCAGACCGCCTTCGACGACTTCAAGGTCGTCCCCCCGGGCACCGGCATCGTCCACCAGGTGAACATCGAGCACCTGGCCCGTACGGTCATGGTCCGCAACGGCCAGGCGTACCCCGACACCCTCGTCGGCACCGACTCGCACACCACCATGGTCAACGGCCTCGGCGTGCTGGGCTGGGGCGTCGGCGGCATCGAGGCCGAGGCCGCGATGCTCGGCCAGCCGGTCTCCATGCTCATCCCGCGCGTCGTCGGCTTCAAGCTGACCGGCGAGCTCCCGGCCGGCACCACCGCCACCGACCTGGTCCTCACGATCACCGAGATGCTGCGCAAGCACGGCGTCGTCGGCAAGTTCGTCGAGTTCTACGGCGAGGGCGTCGCCGCGACCTCCCTCGCGAACCGCGCCACCATCGGCAACATGTCGCCGGAGTTCGGCTCCACCGCCGCGATCTTCCCGATCGACGACGAGACGCTGAAGTACCTGCGCCTCACCGGCCGCGACGCCCAGCAGGTCGCCCTCGTCGAGGCGTACGCCAAGGAACAGGGCCTCTGGCTCGACCCGGCCGCCGAGCCCGACTTCTCCGAGAAGCTGGAGCTCGACCTCTCCACGGTCGTCCCCTCCATCGCCGGCCCGAAGCGCCCGCAGGACCGCATCGTCCTCGCGAACGCCGCCGTGCAGTTCGCCCAGGACGTCCGCAACTACGTCGACGAGGCCGACGAGGCGGGCAAGGAGTCCTTCCCGGCCTCCGACGCCCCGGCGAACCACCCGAACGGCGCCCCGTCGAAGCCGGTCCAGGTGACCGCCCCCGACGGCACGACGTACGAGATCGACCACGGCGCCGTCACCGTCGCCGCGATCACCTCCTGCACCAACACGTCGAACCCGTACGTCATGGTCGCCGCCGCGCTCGTCGCGAAGAAGGCCGTGGAGAAGGGCCTGACCCGCAAGCCGTGGGTCAAGACCACCCTCGCCCCGGGCTCGAAGGTCGTCACCGACTACTTCGACAAGGCGGGTCTCACCCCGTACCTCGACAAGGTCGGCTTCAACCTCGTCGGCTACGGCTGCACCACCTGCATCGGCAACTCCGGCCCGCTGCCGGAGGAGGTCTCCAAGGCCGTCAACGAGCACGACCTGGCGGTCACCTCGGTGCTCTCGGGCAACCGCAACTTCGAGGGCCGCATCAACCCCGACGTCAAGATGAACTACCTGGCCTCCCCGCCGCTGGTCGTCGCGTACGCCCTCGCGGGTTCCATGAAGGTGGACATCACCAAGGACGCCCTCGGCGTCGACCAGGACGGCAAGCCCGTCTACCTGGCCGACATCTGGCCGACGGAGGCCGAGGTCAACGACGTCGTCGCCAACGCCATCGGCGAGGACATGTTCAACAAGTCCTACCAGGACGTCTTCGCGGGCGATGCCCAGTGGCAGGCGCTGCCGATCCCGACCGGCAACACCTTCGAGTGGGACACCGAGTCCACCTACGTCCGCAAGCCCCCGTACTTCGAGGGCATGACGATGGAGACCACCCCGGTCACCGACATCGTCGGCGCCCGCGTCCTGGCCAAGCTGGGCGACTCGGTCACCACCGACCACATCTCCCCGGCCGGCGCCATCAAGGCCGACACCCCGGCCGGCAAGTACCTCACCGAGCACGGTGTGGAGCGTCGTGACTTCAACTCCTACGGATCGCGCCGTGGCAACCACGAGGTCATGATCCGCGGCACGTTCGCCAACATCCGCCTGCGCAACCAGATCGCGCCGGGCACCGAGGGCGGCTTCACCCGCGACTTCACCCAGGCCGACGCGCCGGTGGCGTTCATCTACGACGCCTCCCGCAACTACATCGAGCAGGGCACCCCGCTCGCGATCCTGGCGGGCAAGGAGTACGGCTCCGGCTCGTCCCGCGACTGGGCCGCCAAGGGCACCGCGCTGCTCGGCGTCAAGGCCGTCATCGCCGAGTCGTACGAGCGCATCCACCGCTCGAACCTCATCGGCATGGGCGTCCTGCCCCTCCAGTTCCCGGAGGGCCAGTCGGCCGAGACCCTGGGCCTGACCGGCGAGGAGACCTTCTCCTTCACCGGCGTCGAGGAGCTCAACAACGGCACGACCCCGCGCACGGTGAAGGTCACCACCGACACCGGTGTCGACTTCGACGCGGTCGTCCGCATCGACACCCCCGGCGAGGCGGACTACTACCGCAACGGTGGCATCATGCAGTACGTGCTGCGCAACCTGATCCGTGGCTGAACGCAGCTTCGGCCGATGATCTGATCGGGTCGTACGCAAAGGGCCCCGCTCCTCGGAAGAGGAGCGGGGCCCTTTCGTTCGTCACATGTTCCGATCCGAGGATCAGAACATCAGACGGAAGCCGTTCCAGCCGTTGGTGCCGATCTTGACCTTGGCGTGGAACGGCGAGGACGCGTTGCCCGTGCCCTTGTACAGCCACAGGGCGCCCGCGCTGTCACGGGCCACCAGGTCCGCGATGCCGTCGTAGTTCATGTCGCCGGTGGACAGCAGGTTGTTGAACGTGTTCCAGCCGCCGCCGATACGCGTACGGGCGGAGTAGGGCGCCTTGTAGTTGCCGGTGCCCTTGTACAGCCACAGCACGCCCGAACCGTCGCGCGCGACGATGTCGGCCTTGCCGTCACCCGTCAGGTCGCCCTTGCCGGTGATCTGGGTGTAGGCGCCCCAGCCGCCGCCGACCCTGACGCGCGGCGCGATGCCGCCGTTGTTGTAGCCGAGGTACAGCCACAGCACGCCGTAGTTGTCCCGGGCGAGCAGGTCGTCCGCGCCAGCGCCGCCCGCGTTCGAGGGGGAGAAGACACGGTTGTAGATGCCCCAGCCACCGCCGAGGTCACGCCGGTCCTGGCTCCAGGGGCCGTAGTACAGGCGGTTGTTCTCGACGAACCAGACGCCGTTCGACTCGCCGTCGCTGTCGACGTCCGCCTGGGTGACGAACTTCTTGTACTGGAAGCCGTAGCCCGTCTTCTCGGAGGCCGTGAGGCCGCCGTTGCCGGTGAGGCCGTAGCCGTAGATGTCACCGGCGCTGTTGACGCCGTACAGGGCGTTGACCGGGGTGACCGCGGCAGCCGCGGTCGCGCCGAAGGTGGTGGCGCGAGGCGCCGCCTGGGTGGTGCTGACGGCCTTGGCGGACGCCTCCGGCGTCTCCGCCGCGACCGCGGCCGTGGTGGTGCCCACGAGAGCCGCCGTGATCGCGGCCACGGTGATACGGGACAGGACGCCCGTGCGGTTCAGGCCAGAAGAGTTGGCCACGTAGTACTCCAGATCAGAGAGGAAAAAAGGCAGGTTCCCGCCTCCGGCCGTACGCGACGGCCGTACACGGCGGGACCTCTATGATCCCGGATCGTCCTTACAAGACCTTCACCGGGAGGTGGGTCTGTGACACAACTGTTTCGATCCCGGTCATATGTCCCCTTTGTGTGCACACATCCGGCCGGCGCCGCCGACGCCCCCGCCACGTCCCCCCAGTACGGGTAGGTCTGAGGCAGTGTCAAGGGCATTGGCGGACGAATGGTTGGACGAAACGCCGCAGATCGCGCCCGCTTATCCCGGAGGTCTCAACTCGGGAAAGATGGCCGTTGAAACCTGCTTTCGATCTTGCTCAGGCGAAGGGAAGTGGACTATACCTGTCGGCGTCCAGCCAGTCGTTTTCATCACGCGACGGCCCGACGCCTGCACGACCCGGCTGCAAATGACCGCGGTGGCGGGGCCCTTCGCCTGTGGCGAGAGTACGGGCGACCGGTACACCGCCTGAGTCCTGAATGAAGGCGAGGACTTGAGCATGGGATCCACCTCCGCACACACCAATGAGGGCCTTGGCCGTCGCGATCTGATCAAGCGTTCTGCCGCTATCGGTCTGATCTCCGTACCGACGATGGGCTTCCTCTCCGCCTGTGCGAGCAGTGACAGCGGTGGCAACGGAAAGGTCGAGAAGGGCACGAAGTCCGAAAAGAACCCGCTCGCGGTGAACGAGTCGGCACCGCTCGATTTCGTCCTCTTCGACGGTGGATTCGGACAGGAGTACGCCAAGGACGCGGTCAAGATCTACGAGACCAATTACCCGAAGGCGAAGGTCAAGTTCACTCCGACCCAGAAGATCACCACCACGCTGCAGCCGCGCTTCAACGGCGGCAACCCGCCGGACCTCATCGACAACTCCGGCGCCGAGCAGATGGACATGGGTGTCCTCGTCGGTCAGAAGCAGCTCGCGGACCTCACCCCGCTCCTGGACGCGCCGTCCGTCGACGACCCCGCCAAGAAGGTCCGTGACACCCTGCGGCCCGGCATCGTCGAGATGGGTCAGTTCGACGGCCAGCCCTGCTGGATCCTGAACTACGCCTACACGGTCTACGGCGTCTGGTACTCGCAGAAGCTCCTGGACTCGCTCGACGCGAAGTACCCGGAGACCTGGGACGAGATGATCGACGTCTGCGAGAAGGCGAAGAAGAAGGGCATCGCCGCCTGGACGTACGCGGGCAAGCACCCGTACTACGTCCCCTTCTCGCTCTACCCGATGATCGGCAAGGTCGGCGGCCGCGAGGTCCTGGACGCCATCGACAACCTGGAGCCGAAGGCCTGGGAGCACCCCGCGGTCAAGGCCTGTTTCGAGGCGTACTACGAGCTCGTCCGGAAGGGATACATCCTCAAGGGCACCCCCGGCCTCGACCACATCCAGTCGCAGACCGCCTGGACCGAGGGCAAGGCGCTGTTCATCCCGAACGGCTCCTGGGTCGAGAACGAGGCCGCGAAGACCATGCCGGCCGACTTCGGTCTGGCCGTCTCCGGTCCGACCGGCATCGACGCCTCGGACAAGATGCCGTTCGGCACCATCTGGGCGGCCGGCGGCGAGCCCTTCATCGTCCCGGCGAAGGCGGCGAACCCCGAGGGCGGCATGGAGCAGCTGCGCATCATGCTCAGCGAGGCCTCCTCCAAGAACTTCACCCAGTCGGTGAAGTCCCTGACGGCCCTCAACGGCGGCACCGACGGCATCGAGCTCTCCCCGGGCCTCAAGTCCGGCGTCGCGGCGCTGGAGAAGGCCGGCCAGAACGTCGTCAACCCGCGCCTCCAGGACTGGTACGTCGCCCTCCAGAAGGAGAAGATCGGTGTCGCCGGCATCGGTGAGCTGATGGCAGGCCGCGCGACCCCGGCCGAGACGATCAAGAAGATCCAGAAGTACGCCGACGAGGCGGCCAAGGACTCCTCGATCAAGCACTACAAGCACCAGTGAGCAGTGCCGGGGCCCCTTCCCGCCGACCGGGAGCGGGCCCCGGCCCCTTAGCGCGTGGCACCAGCGGCGCGCCTCCGCGGGAAGATCGGGGTCGGTAGGAATGCAACACGGCAAGTACCGTTTCATCGTGGGGTTCCTGGCGGCCCCCCTCGCGCTCTACGCGCTCTTCGTCGTCTGGCCGTTCATCCAGTCCATCTACTACTCGTTCACGGACTGGACCGGGCTGAGTCCCGAATTCGGGATGGTCGGATTCGACAACTACAGCAGAATGCTGGACGACGAGGTCTTCTGGAAGTCGTTCCAGCACAGTCTGACCTTCGCGGTGGTGCTGCCGCTGGTGACCGTCGGACTCGCGCTGTTCTTCGCCTTCATGCTCAATGTCGGCGGTCGGCGCCGTAGGGGCGCGGCCATCGCGGGTGTGCGTGGATCGTCTTTCTACAAGATTGTCTATTTCTTCCCGCAGGTGCTGTCGATCGCGATCGTGGCGCTGCTCTTCCAGTTCGCGTACAACCCGAATAGCGGAGCGATCAATTCCGTTTTGAAGGGCGTCGGTCTCGGCAGTGTCCAGCCCGACTGGCTCGGCGATCCGGACCTCGCCCTCATCTGCGTGATGATCGTCCTCGTCTGGTCCACCGTCGGATTCTTCGTCGTCCTCTTCTCGGCCGGCATGGCGTCCATTCCGCGGGACTTCTACGAGGCGGCCCTGCTGGACGGCGCGAACCGCTTCACCACGTTCTTCAAGATCACGCTGCCGCTGCTCTGGGACACCGTGCAGTCGGGCTGGATCTACATGGGCATCCTGGCGCTCGGCGCGGAATCCTTCGCCGTCGTCCAGATCATGACCGTCGGCCCCAGCGGCGGCGGGCCCGACTACTCGACCATCGTCCTTCCGCTGTACGTGTACCAGAAGGCGTTCCGGGACGGTCAGGCCGCCTACGCAACGACCATCGGTGTCGCGCTCCTCCTCGTCACGCTGGCCTTCGCGGCCGTCGTGATGAAGCTGGGCCGGCGCGAGCGGCTGGAGTTCTGATGAAGACGACCGACACTGCCCCCACCGGCGTCGAGAGCCCCGGCTCCCCGGGCGGCTCGGGGCCCGTGGTCACCAAGGCGACGGTGACCCCGCCCCGCAAGCGGTCCAAGAGCGAGGGCGCGACCCTCAACGTCTTCTCGCACGGCGTTCTGATCATCTGGGCGATCATGGTCGTCATGCCGCTGCTCTGGGCGGTCATGACCTCGTTCAAGACCGACAAGGCGATCTTCACCTCGCCGTGGGCGCTGCCCGACAAGCTGCACTTCGAGAACTGGTCGCGCGCCTGGACAGAGGCGCACATGAGCGACTACTTCCTGAACACGATCCTGGTGGTCGGCGGCTCGCTGTTCGGCACGCTGCTCCTCGGCTCGATGGCGGCCTACGTCCTGGCCCGCTTCGACTTCCCGGGCAACCGCTTCATCTACTTCCTCTTCATCGGAGGGATGAGCTTCCCGATCATCCTGGCGCTCGTGCCGCTGTTCTACGTGATGCAGAACATGGCCCTGCTCAACACCCTGCACGGCCTGATCCTGGTCTACATCGCGTACTCGCTGCCGTTCACCGTCTTCTTCCTCACCGCCTTCTTCCGCACGCTGCCGAGCTCGGTCGCGGAAGCGGCCTTCGTCGACGGCGCCTCGCACACCCGGACCTTCTTCCAGGTGATGCTGCCGATGGCCAAGCCGGGCCTCATCAGCGTCGGTATCTTCAACTTCCTCGGTCAGTGGAACCAGTACCTGCTGCCGACGGTGCTCAACACCGAGCCGGAGAAGAAGGTGCTCTCGCAGGGGCTCGTCCAGCTCGCCGTCAGCCAGGGCTACAAGGGCGACTGGTCCGGTCTCTTCGCCGGTCTGGTGATGGCGATGCTCCCGGTGCTCGCCGCGTACATCATCTTCCAGCGGCAGGTGGTGGCCGGTCTGACCGCCGGCGCCGTGAAGTGATCCCGGGGCCTCTCCGGCCCCTCCTCCCGACCCCCGAAGGGCCCCCGGCGCACCGCGCGCCGGGGGCCCTTCCCGCTGCGCGACGCCGGGGGAGAGCGGCCCCGGCCACGGTGTGACACAGACCCTCCGCATCTCAAGGTCTTGACGGGGAGCAAGCCGAAAGCGTCCCCTTAGAGTTCACATGTTGGAGAAAACGGTGGGAGTGAGTGAGTCGATGGAGACTCCGGGGTCGCAGACGTCTCTGCACAGGGCCAATCTCGAACGGGTCGTCCGGGCGGTGCGGATGGCCGGCTCGTTGACCCAGGCGGAGATCGCCCGGGCGACGGGCCTGTCCGCCGCCACGGTCTCCAACATCGTCCGGGAGTTGAAGGACGGCGGCACCGTCGACGTCACACCCACCTCCGCGGGAGGCCGCCGGGCCCGCAGCGTCTCGCTCTCCGGCGACGCGGGGATCGTGATCGGCGTCGACTTCGGCCACACCCATCTCCGGGTCGCCGTCGGCAACCTCGCCCATCAGGTGCTCGCCGAGGAGGCCGAGCCGCTGGATGTGGACGCCTCCGCCGCCGAGGGCTTCGACCGGGCGGAACAGCTGGTCAAACGGCTGATCCTGGCCACCGGGATCGGTCCCGACAAGGTGATCGGCGTCGGGCTCGGCGTACCCGGCCCGATCGACGTCTCCTCCGGGACCCTCGGCTCGACCTCGATCCTGCCGGGCTGGAGCGGGATCAACCCCGCCGAGGAGCTCTCCGGCCGTCTCGGCGTCCCCGTGCACGTCGACAACGACGCCAATCTGGGCGCGCTCGGCGAACTGGTCTGGGGCAGTGGGCGGGGCGTCAAGGATCTGGCGTACATCAAGGTGGCCAGCGGTGTCGGCGCCGGCCTCGTCATCGACGGCCGGGTCTACCGGGGTCCCGGCGGCACGGCGGGGGAGATCGGGCACATCACGCTCGACGAGTCGGGCCCGGTCTGCCGCTGCGGCAACCGGGGCTGCCTGGAGACCTTCACCGCCGCCCGGTACGTGCTGCCGCTGCTCCAGCCCAGCCACGGGCCCGATCTGACCATGGAGCGGGTCGTCCAGCTGGCCCGGGAGGGCGACCCCGGCTGCCGCCGGGTGATCGCCGACGTCGGGCGTCACATCGGCAGTGGTATCGCCAACCTCTGCAATCTTCTGAATCCGAGCCGGGTGGTGCTCGGCGGCGACCTGGCGGAGGCCGGGGAGCTGGTTCTGGCGCCCATCAGGGACTCCGTGTCGCGGTACGCGATCCCCAGTGCCGCCCGGCAGCTCTCGCTGGCCCAGGGGGCCCTGGGCGGCCGCGCCGAAGTGCTCGGCGCGCTCGCCCTCGTCCTGAGCGAAATGGGCGATTCGACCCTGTTGGAGAGTGCGCTGCCGACGGCCGCGCCGGCCTCCCGTCTTGCCTTCACTTAGATAACGAACACCACCGTTGTCATCTCGTTAAGAATTTACTTCTTGACGGCAACGTTGCGGCCGAGTTGACTTCGTGCCACCTCGGCCGCAACGTCGCGGCCTCGTCAGGGAGGCAACCCACATGAACGCAGTGACGCGTCGTGCCGTCATAGCAACGGCCGCGGTCTCGATGGCCCTCTCGCTCGCCGCTTGCGGCCAGGCGGGCGGCGGCGACAAGGAAGACAAGGGCAGCTCGACCAAGATCGGTCTGCTCCTTCCCGAGAACAAGACCTCGCGCTACGAGGCCCTCGACAAGCCCCAGTTCGAGAAGGCCGTCAAGGCCGCGTGCGGCGACTGTGAGGTCGTGTACAACAACGCGGTCTCCGACGTCGTCAAGCAGAAGCAGCAGTTCGACCAGCTGATCGCCGACGGCATCAAGGTCATCGCCCTCGACCCGGTCGACGCGACCAAGGCCGAAGGCTGGGTCAAGGACGCCAAGGCCAAGGGCGTCAAGGTCGTCGCGTACGACCGCGCCATCAAGGGTGCCGACGCCTACGTCAGCCACGACAACAACAAGGTCGGCGAGCTCCAGGGCCAGGCCCTCCTCGCCGCCCTCGGCGGCAAGGCCGCCTCCGCCAACGTCGTGATGATCAACGGCGACGAGAAGGACCCGAACGCCGCGCTGTTCAAGAAGGGCGCCCACACCGCGCTCGACGGCAAGGTCGGCAAGATCGCCTACGAGGCCTCCGGCGAGTGGGACCCGAAGGTCGCCGGCGAGAAGATGTCCGCCGCGATCTCCTCGGTCGGCAAGGACAAGATCGGCGCCGTCTACTCGGCGAACGACGGCATGGCGGGTGGCATCGTCACCTCCCTGGAGAACGCCGGCATCAAGAACATCCCGGTCGGCGGTCAGGACGCCGAGGTCGCGGGCATCCAGCGGATCATCGCCGGTACGCAGACCTTCACGATCTACAAGTCGCCGCTCCAGCTGGCCCCCGAGGCGGCCAAGTTCGCGGTGAGCCTGCTCCAGGGCAAGGAGCTCGGCGCCCAGGGCGAGACCGACGGCGTGCCGTCGACGCTCTTCCCGCCGGTCGTGGTCGACAAGACCAACATCCAGACCACGGTGATCCAGGACGGCATCTACAAGGCCGCCGACCTGTGCACCTCGGACCTGGCCGCCAAGTGCACGGCTCTGGGCGTCAAGTAACCCCCTGAGCCGAGCCCGCCGGGCCTTCCGAGGCCCGGCGACACGGATCCCGCCGTCCCGCCCCCCCGTACAGAGGGTGAACGCCCCTCCGGAGCGTGAACACCCCGCCACAGGGTGAACACCCCCCGTACGGCCGCCCGGCGCACGACGACCCGATCCGTCACCCCCCTGCCCGTCCGGCCCCCGGCCGACCCAGACCCCGCTGTCGGCCCGGGGGCCGGACGAGCTCAGCCCCCCCCTCGAACTTTGGCGCTGCACCGGCGGCGCGTCATGCCGCCGCCCGCGCGCGGCGAAGGAGTTGGTTCACGTGTCCCAGACGCCCGTGTTGGCGTTGCGCGGGATCTTCAAGCGATTCGGAGCGGTTCAGGTCCTCTCCGGTGTCGATCTCGAAGTCCACGCAGGAGAGGTCGTCGCGCTCGTCGGCGACAACGGAGCGGGAAAGTCCACGCTGGTCAAGACGATCGCCGGTGTGCACCCGATCGACGAGGGCGTCATCGAGTGGGAGGGCGAGCCGGTCGAGATCCAGCGCCCGCACGACTCCCAGAACCTCGGTGTCGCGACCGTCTACCAGGACCTCGCGCTCTGCGACAACCTCGACGTCGTGGCCAACCTGTTCCTCGGCCGCGAGATCAAGAAGGGCGGCGTCCTCGACGAGGTCGCCATGGAGAAGCGGGCCAAGGACCTGCTCTCCACGCTCTCCATCCGCATCCCCAGCGTCCGCATCCCCGTCGCCGCCCTCTCCGGCGGTCAGCGGCAGGTCGTCGCCATCGCGCGCGCCCTGGTCGGCAACCCCAAGATCGTGATCCTGGACGAGCCGACCGCCGCCCTCGGCGTCGAGCAGACCGCCCAGGTCCTCGACCTGGTCGAGCGGCTGCGCGAGCAGGGCCTCGGCGTCATCCTCATCAGCCACAACATGGCCGATGTGAAGGCCGTCGCCGACACCGTGGCGGTGCTGCGCCTGGGCCGCAACAACGGCACCTTCCCGGTGGCCACCACCACGCACGAAGAGATCATCGCCGCGATCACCGGTGCCACGGACAACGCCGTGACCCGTCGCCAGGCGCGCAACGCGGAGGTAGCGAAGTGAGCAACACCCCTCCGACCGCGAGCGACGAGGCCGCCGTGCCCGAGCCGCGCACCGCGGACGAGCAGCTCCCGGTGACCGAGGCCCCCGCCGCCGCCGCGATCCCCGCCGTCGACCCCCGCCTCCTCATCCGCGAGCAGGGCTTCAAGGGTTACGTCGAGGAGTTCAAGCGCAAGATCCGCTCCGGTGAGATCGGCTCGCTGCCCGTCGTGGTCGGCCTCATCGTCATCGGCATCGTCTTCCAGGCCCTCACCGGCAACTTCATCACCTCGTACAACCTCGACCAGATCACGCTGTACGCGGTCGGCCCCGGCATCATGGCCGTCGGCATCGTCTTCGTGCTGCTGCTCGGCGAGATCGACCTCGCCGTCGGCTCCGTGGCGGGTCTGGCCGGCTCGGTCTGGGGCGTCCTCGGCACCGACATGCCGGACGGCCTCGCGATCCTCCTCGGCATCCTCTCCGGCACCCTCCTCGGCGCCTTCCACGGTCTGGTCTTCGCCAAGATCGGCGTGCCCGCCTTCGTCGTCACCCTCGCGGGCTTCCTCGGCTGGGCCGGTCTCCAGACCTGGGTGATGGGGGACAAGTCCACCATCCCCACCCCGATCGGCAGCTTCGTCGGCGACCTCACGAAGTACTACTTCACCGATGTCGTCGCCGCCTACGGCCTCGCCGTGGCCGTCGTCGCCGCCTTCTACCTCGCCCAGCTGCGCGACGCCCGCCGCCGCAAGGCCGCCGAGCTGCCGCACCGCCCGCAGAGCGAGATCGTGCTGCGCACGGCCGTCCTCGCGGTCCTGGTCCTCGTCGCCGCCTACGGCTTCAACCAGGAGCAGGGCCTGCCGCTCTCCCTGGTGATCTTCCTGGTGATCCTGCTCGTCACCGACTTCGTGCTCCGCCGCACCACGTACGGCCGTCAGGTCTTCGCCGTCGGCGGTGGCATCGAGGCCGCCCGCCGCGCCGGTATCAACGTCTCGTGGATCCGGATCTCGGTGTTCATGATCTCCGGCACGATGGGCGCGATCGGCGGTCTCTTCCTCGCCTCCGCGACCGGCGGCGCCGACCGCTCCCTCGGCGGCGGCAACCAGCTGATGATGTGCATCGCGGCCGCGGTCATCGGCGGTACGTCCCTGTTCGGCGGACGCGGCAAGGTCTGGTCGGCGCTCCTGGGCATCCTGGTCATCCAGTCGATCGTCCAGGGCCTCAACCAGATGAACCTGTCCTCGAACGCGATCCAGTACATGATCACCGGAGCGGTCCTGCTCATCGCCGTGATCATCGACTCGGTCTCCCGCAAGACGCAGAAGACGGCAGGGCGCGCCTAGCCTCCCCGTCCCGCACGCAGCACCCGGGTCACGCGCGCGCGTAACGCTCGCCACACCGCCCGGCGCCGTGAAACCGGCGCCGGGCACTGCTGCGTCCGGAGCAGTGCCCCGCCCTGTACAGAGCCGTACAGATCAGCGGCATGTAGGCCATGAGGGTGACGCCTCACCCCCCGGCCCGATGCCCACGATCCAAGACGGAACATTAGACTCGACAAATCGGCAAGCTCGACCAGCTCAAACGCAAGGAGGCACGGGTGGCTCTGCTGACCCGTATCAGGGGACCGCGAGATCTGGACCGGCTCTCCCCGGAACAGCTGGATCAGCTGGCCGACGAGATCAGGACGTTCCTCGTGGACGCCGTCTCCAAGACCGGCGGGCACCTCGGGCCCAACCTCGGCGTGGTCGAGCTGACCATCGCCCTGCACCGCGTGTTCGACTCCCCGAAGGACAAGGTCCTCTGGGACACCGGCCACCAGAGCTACGTCCACAAGCTGCTCACCGGCCGCCAGGACTTCTCGAAGCTCAAGATGAAGGGCGGCCTCTCCGGCTACCCCTCACAGGCCGAGTCCGAGCACGACGTCATCGAGAACTCGCACGCCTCGACGGTCCTCGGCTGGGCCGACGGCCTCGCCAAGGCGAACGAGGTCCTGCGCAAGGACGACCACGTCGTCGCCGTCATCGGCGACGGTGCGCTCACCGGAGGCATGGCCTGGGAGGCGCTGAACAACATCGCCGCCGCCAAGGACCGCCCGCTCGTCATCGTCGTCAACGACAACGAGCGCTCCTACGCGCCCACCATCGGCGGCCTCGCCAACCACCTGGCGACCCTGCGCACCACCGACGGCTACGAGCGCTTCCTGGCCCGCGGCAAGGACATCCTGGAGCGCACCCCCGTCGTCGGGAAGCCGCTCTACGAGACCCTGCACGGCGCCAAGAAGGGCCTCAAGGACTTCATCGCCCCGCAGGGCATGTTCGAGGACCTCGGCCTCAAGTACGTCGGCCCCATCGACGGCCACGACATCGAGGCCCTGGAATCCGCCCTGACGCGCGCCAAGCGCTTCGGCGGCCCCGTGATCGTCCACTGCCTCACGGAGAAGGGACGCGGCTACCAGCCGGCCCTCCAGGACGAGGCCGACCGCTTCCACGCCGTCGGCAAGATCCACCCCGACACCGGTCTCCCCATCGCCTCCTCCGGCGCCGACTGGACCTCGGTCTTCGGCGAGGAGATGGTGAAGCTCGGCAAGGAGCGCGCGGACATCGTCGCCATCACCGCGGCCATGCTCCAGCCCGTCGGCCTCGACAAGTTCGCCAAGGCCTTCCCCGAGCGGGTCTTCGACGTCGGCATCGCCGAGCAGCACGCCGCGGTCTCCGCGGCCGGCCTCGCCACCGGCGGACTCCACCCGGTCTTCGCGGTCTACGCGACCTTCCTCAACCGTGCCTTCGACCAGGTCCTGATGGACGTGGCCCTGCACAAGTGCGGTGTCACCTTCGTCCTGGACCGGGCCGGAGTCACCGGCACCGACGGCGCCTCCCACAACGGCATGTGGGACATGTCGATCCTCCAGGTCGTGCCCGGCCTGCGGCTCGCCGCCCCGCGCGACGCCGACCAGGTCCGCGCCCAGCTGCGCGAGGCCGTCGAGGTGACCGACGCCCCGACCGTGGTCCGCTTCTCCAAGGGCGCGGTCGGCCCGGCCGTCCCGGCCCTGCGCCGCGTCGGCGGCATGGACGTGCTCCGTGAGCCCGGCTCGGACCGGCCCGACGTCCTCCTGGTCTCCGTGGGCGCCCTGGCTCCCATGTGCCTGGAGATCGCCGACCTGCTCGACCGGCACGGCATCACCACCACGGTCGTCGACCCCCGTTGGGTCAAGCCCGTCGACGAGGCCCTCGCCCCGCTGGCCGAGGGCCACCGGGTCGTCGTCACCGTCGAGGACAACAGCCGCGTCGGCGGCGTCGGCTCGGCCGTCGCCCAGGCGCTCCGCGACGCGGGCGTGGACGTGCCGCTGCGCGACTTCGGCATCCCGCCGCGCTTCCTCGACCACGCCTCCCGCGGCGAGGTCCTGGCCGAGATCGGTCTGACCGCCCCGGACATCGCCCGTCAGGTCACCGGTCTGGTGTCCCGTCTCGACGGTCGCTTCGAGAACAGCGCGCAGGCCGTGGAGCCCGCCCGCGACTGACGATCACCGTCACCAGGCGTCACCTTTGGGCCGGTCGGCTCACTCTTCGGAGTGCCGACCGGCCCTTTCGCGTGCATTCTGACCACAGGGCGGGCAGCCCCATGGCAGGGAGGTACGACGGTGAGTACGGACCAGCAGCCACGCGCCAATTCCGGAGTCTTCCGGACCAAATCGGTCGAGCAGTCGATCCGCGACACGGAGGAACCGGAGCACGCGCTCCGGAAATCCCTGTCCGCCTGGGATCTGATGGTGTTCGGTGTCGGCGTCATCATCGGCACCGGCATCTTCGTTCTGACGGGCAAGGTCGCCAAGGAGAACGCGGGCCCGGCCACGGCCCTCGCCTTCGTCGCGGCCGGCATCGTCTGTGCGCTGGCCGCCCTCTGCTACGCCGAGTTCGCCTCGACGGTGCCGGTGGCCGGATCGGCGTACACCTTCGCGTACGCCTCGATCGGCGAGCTGCCCGCCTGGATCATCGGCTGGGACCTCGTCCTGGAGTTCGCCCTGGGCACGGCGGTGGTCGCCGTCGGCTGGTCCGGCTACGTCCGCTCGCTCATGGACAACATCGGCTGGCATCTACCCGCGGCTCTCGAAGGACCGGACGTGTCCGGCGGCACCTTCGACATCCTGGCGTTCCTCCTCGTCCTGGTGCTGACCGTCGTCCTCGTCCTGGGCATGAAGCTCTCCGCCCGGATCACCGCGATCGTCGTCGCGATCAAGGTCACGGTCGTGATGATCGTGATCGTCGCCGGCCTGTTCTTCATCGTCGGCGACAACTACAAGCCCTTCATCCCGCCGGCCGTCACCCCCGAGGGCGGCGGTTCCAACTGGGACTCCCCGCTCGTCCAGCTGATCTTCGGGTACGAGCCGACCAACTTCGGCGTCATGGGCATCTTCACCGCCGCGTCGGTCGTCTTCTTCGCCTTCATCGGCTTCGACGTGGTGGCCACCGCCGCCGAGGAGACCAAACTGCCGCAGCGGGACATGCCCCGCGGTATCCTCGGCTCGCTCCTGATCTGCACCGTGCTCTACGTGGCCGTCGCCCTGGTCGTCACCGGTATGCAGCACTACACGGAGCTGTCCGTGAGCGCCCCGCTCGCCGACGCCTTCAAGGCCGCCGGGCATCCCTTCTACGCGGGCGTGATCAGCTTCGGCGCCGCCGTCGGCCTCACCACGGTCTGTCTGATCCTGCTCCTCGGCCAGACCCGAGTGTTCTTCGCGATGAGCCGTGACGGCCTGCTGCCGCGCTTCTTCTCCGTCACGCACCCGCGGTTCAAGACCCCGTACCGCCCGACGATCCTGCTCGGTGTGATCATCGCCATCGTCGCCGGCTTCACCAGCATCAACGAACTCGCGACCCTGGTGAACATCGGCACACTCTTCGCCTTCGTCGTCGTGGCCGTCGGCGTCATGGTGCTCCGCCGCTCCCGCCCCGACCTGCCGCGCGCCTTCCGCACCCCCTGGGTGCCGGTGCTGCCGATCCTCTCCATCGCCGCCTCGTTCTGGCTGATGCTGAACCTGCCTCTCGAGACCTGGTTCCGGTTCGCCGTGTGGATGGTGATCGGCATCTTCGTGTACTTCCTGTACGGGCGCGGTCACAGTCGGCTCGGGCAGGCGGGCCGGAACGCCGAGTACTGAGGGAGATACCGCAGGCGCGGAAGGGACCGTTCAGGAGGGCGACTAAAGTCGGCTCGTACCCGAACTCCTTCCGACGACCGGAGTGCTGGATCCCCCCATGGCGAATCGATCCCAGGCCCCCGCCGACCGTTCTCACGGCTCCTCCGCCGCCCCTCTGCTCCAGGGCGCATGGCTGACCAGAGGGGAGGAGGGCCGGTTCAGCGCCTACCTGCCGCGGGACGGAGAGGTGGTGCGCTGGACCGAGGAGCCGGACGGCGGCTGGAGCGGGCCCGTCTCGCTCGGCGGCGACGGTCTGACGCCCTTCCTCGCGGTCGGCCAGGGCGCCGACCGCTACGTCCACCTCGTCGGTCTGCGGCCCACCACCGGGGGAGAGGGGCACGTCGAACTGGTGCACAGCGTCCAGTTCCAGACGGGCCGCCCGGCGGTGGCCTGGCGCCCCATCGGGCACTCCAACGGCAAGGGGCCGTGGACCGGCAACCCGGCCGTCGCGGTGGACGCCCAGGGCCGCGCGTACGCCTTCGTCCGCAACGGGGGCGGCGGACTGAGCGTACGGGCCCAGAAGGACGCCGGCGGCTGGCACCCCTGGTGGGACCTGCACGGCTGGAGCACCGACCCCTCCCCGGTCGCCGTCTGCAACGGCGAGGGGCGCGTCGAGCTCCTCACGGCCACCGACAAGGGCCTCCTGCGCTACGTCCAGGAGGAGTCCGGCGGCCGCCCCGTCCGCAAGGACGTCCTGCCCGCCGAGGTCACCTTCGGCACCCTCACGGCCGTCACCGGCCCCTCCGGGCACGCGACGCTGTTCTACGTCGACAAGGCCGGACAGGTCCGCGCCTGGTCGCCCGGGCGCGACCTGGAGCCCACCCCCCTCGGCAAGGCGGTCGGCACCGGCCGGCTCGCCGCCACCCGCTGTCTCATCGACGGCTTCGACTGCACGGTCCTCGCCCAGCAGTCCGCGGACGGCCGGCTCGCCCTCGCCGCCTACCCGAGCGAGCAGGAGGGCGAGGGCATCGAGTGGTCGGAGACCGGAGAGCCGCAGGACGAGCTCGACACCGTCCTCACGCGCGGCCTCGACGGGCGCCTGGTCGCGGCGTCCCTGGTCGGCGGGGCCTCGCCGATCACCACCCGGCAGAAGGCCGGGGCGGAGGGTCTGCTCCTGGAGAGCTGGCGGTCCATAGGGTGACCGTCACCCCCTGACGGCCGCACCCCCGAAGAGAACGGGAACGGCCCCGGCACCTGGAGAAGGTGCCGGGGCCGTACGCGTACGCCCTGAGGCGTTACGCCGGGACGCTCGCCACGCCCTGCGCGAGGAACGGCTTGCCGTTGACGCGCTCGGAGACGCCCTCACGGTCCAGGTACGGCGTGATGCCGCCCAGGTGGAAGGGCCAGCCCGCGCCCGTGATCAGGCAGAGGTCGATGTCCTGCGCCTCGGCGACGACACCCTCCTCCAGCATCAGGCCGATCTCCTGCGCCACCGCGTCCAGGACGCGGTCGCGGACCTGCTCCTCGGTCAGGACGGAGTCGCCCTGGACGAGGAGGGCGGCGACCTCCGGGTCGAGTTCCGGCTTGAAGCCGTTCTCGGCCTTGTAGACGTAGAAGCCGCGCTTGCCGGCCTCGACGACGCGCTTGAGGTTCGGCGAGACGGTGAAGCGCTCGGGGAAGGAGCGGTTCAGGGTCTCGGAGACGTGCAGACCGATCGCCGGGCCGACGAGCTCCAGGAGGACCAGCGGGGACATCGGCAGACCGAGCGGCTCGATGGCCTTCTCGGCCGTCTCGACCGAGGTGCCCTCGTCGATGACGTTCTGGATCTCGCCCATGAAGCGGGTCAGGATGCGGTTCACGACGAACGCCGGGGCGTCCTTGGTGAGGACCGCGGTCTTCTTCAGCTTCTTCGCGACACCGAACGCGGTGGCGAGGGAGGCGTCGTCCGTCTTCTCGCCGCGGACGATCTCCAGGAGCGGGAGGATCGCGACCGGGTTGAAGAAGTGGAAGCCGACCACGCGCTCCGGGTGCTGGAGCTTGGAGGCCATCTCCGAGACGGACAGCGAGGAGGTGTTGGTGGCGAGGATCGCGTGCGCCGGGGCGACCGCCTCGACCTCCGCGAACACCTTCTGCTTGACGGACATCTCCTCGAACACGGCCTCGATGATGAAGTCCGCGTCCGCGAAGCCCTCGGCCTTGTCCAGGACACCGGAGACCAGGCCCTTGAGACGGTTGGCCTTGTCCTGGTTGATCCGGCCCTTGCCGAGCAGCTTCTCGATCTCGGCGTGGACGTAGCCCACACCCTTGTCGACGCGCTCCTGATCGATGTCGGTCAGGACGACCGGCACCTCGAGGCGGCGCAGGAAGAGCAGGGCCAGCTGGGAGGCCATCAGACCGGCGCCGACGACACCGACCCTGGTGACCGGGCGGGCCAGCGACTTGTCCGGGGCACCGGCGGGGCGCTTGCCGCGCTTCTGCACCAGGTTGAAGGCGTAGATGCCGGAGCGCAGCTCGCCGCCCATGATCAGGTCCGCGAGGGCCTGGTCCTCGGCGTCGAAGCCCTTCTGCAGGTCGCCGTCCTTGGCGGCCTCGATGATCTCGAGGGCGCGGTAGGCGGCCGGGGCGGCGCCGTGCACCTTGGAGTCGGCGATGGCGCGGCCCTTGGCGACGGCCTGGTCCCAGGCCTCGCCGCGGTCGATCGCGGGACGCTCGACGGTGACGGAGCCGTTGAGGACGGAGGCCGTCCAGATCAGCGACTGCTCCAGGAAGTCGGCACCCTCGAACAGCGCGTCGGCGATGCCGAGTTCGAAGACCTGCTTGCCCTTGAGCTGGCGGTTCTGGTTGAGCGAGTTCTCGATGACGACCGAGACGGCCTTCTCGGCACCGATCAGGTTCGGCAGGATGGCGCAGCCGCCCCAGCCGGGCACCAGACCGAGGAAGACCTCGGGCAGCGAGAAGGCCGGCAGGGCCTTCGACACGGTGCGGTAGGTGCAGTGCAGACCGACCTCGACGCCGCCGCCCATGGCCGCGCCGTTGTAGTACGCGAAGGTCGGCACGGCGAGCGCGGACAGACGCTTGAAGACGTCGTGGCCGCCCTTGCCGATGGCGAGCGCCTCGTCGTGCTTCTTCAGCAGCTCGACGCCCTTGAGGTCGGCGCCGACGGCGAAGATGAACGGCTTGCCGGTGATACCGACGCCGGTGATCTCACCGTTCGCGGCCTCGGCCTCGACCTGGTCGATCGCCGTGTTCAGGTTGGCGAGCGACTGCGGGCCGAAGGTGGTCGGCTTGGTGTGGTCGAAGCCGTTGTCCAGCGTGATCAGGGCGAACCGGCCCGCACCCGCGGGCAGCTCGAAGTGCCGTACGTGGGCGCTGGTGACGACCTCGTCGGGGAAGAGCTCCGCGGCGCCCTTCAGAAGCTCGGCGGTGGTGCTCACTTGCCCTCCCAGTGGGGGTTTTCCCAGATGACCGTGGCGCCCATGCCGAAGCCGACGCACATCGTGTTGAGGCCGTAGCGGACCTGCGGGTTCTCCTCGAACTGGCGGGCCAGCTGCGTCATGAGGCGGACGCCGGAGGAGGCGAGCGGGTGACCGTAGGCGATGGCGCCGCCGTACTGGTTGACGCGGGCGTCGTCGTCGGCGATGCCGTAGTGCTCGAGGAAGGCGAGGACCTGGACGGCGAAGGCCTCGTTGACCTCGAAGAGGTCGATGTCCTCGATGGACAGGCCGGCCTTGGCGAGGGCCTTCTCGGTCGCCGGGATGGGGCCGTAGCCCATGACCTCGGGCTCGACGCCGGCGAAGGCGTAGGAGACGAGGCGCATCTTGACCGGGAGGTCGTGCTCCCGGGCGAAGTCCTCGGAGGCGATGATCGAGGCGGTGGCACCGTCGTTGAGACCGGCCGCGTTGCCCGCGGTCACGTTGCCGTGGACGCGGAACGGCGTCTTCAGGTTGGCCAGCGACTCCAGGGTGGTGCCCGGACGCATCGGCTCGTCGGCGGTGACCAGGCCCCAGCCGGTCTCACCGGTGGAGGCGTCGGTACGGCGGACCGAGATCGGCACCAGGTCCTGCTGGATCTTGCCGTCGGCGTACGCCTTGGCGGCCTTCTCCTGCGAGCGCACCGCGTACTCGTCGGCGCGCTGCTTGGTGATGCTCGGGTAGCGGTCGTGCAGGTTCTCGGCGGTCATGCCCATGAAGAGGGCGGACTCGTCGACGAGCTTCTCCGACACGAAGCGCGGGTTCGGGTCGACGCCCTCACCCATGGGGTGGCGGCCCATGTGCTCGACGCCACCGGCGATGACGGCGTCGTAGGCGCCGAAGGCGATCGAACCGGCGACCGAGGTGACGGCGGTCAGCGCGCCGGCACACATGCGGTCGATGGAGTAGCCCGGCACCGACTGCGGCAGCCCGGCGAGGATGCCCGCCGTACGGCCGAGGGTCAGACCCTGGTCACCGATCTGCGTGGTCGCGGCGATGGCGACCTCGTCGATCTTCGCGGGGTCCAGGCCGGGGTTGCGGCGCAGCAGCTCCCGGATGGCCTTGACGACGAGGTCGTCGGCGCGGGTCTCGTGGTAGATGCCCTTCGGGCCCGCCTTGCCGAACGGGGTGCGGACGCCGTCGACGAAGACGACGTCCCTGACGGTACGAGGCACGATGGCTCTCCTCCAGGGTGCGGGATGGCACTGCTGCGGCACACGCCTAAGCGTGCGCTTGCTTCCCCCATGCTACTTGTGGGTAACCAGGCTGCCCAGCCCCTGGGGCGCAAGCGGCGAAGGTCACACCCCGAGGATGCCACCGCGTCGACCGCGCGCCCCCCGCGTACGCCCGACTGATCGGCGGGTCCCGCCACCCGATGGGCGCAGAGGGGCGGCCGTGTCGCGGGGCAGCCGCCCGACGGCGGCGGCGGGTGGCACCTGCCGGGGCGCGAGGCTCCGGCCCCGCCGCGGAAAGGACTCCCATGGCGATCGTCACCACCGACCACGCAGTCCCCACACGTCCACCGTCCCAGCGAACGCGAACACGCCGGTCAAGCTCTTCGTACGGGAGCGGCGCAACACGTCCGGCGCCGGGCCGCGCACACCGGTCCTCATGCTCCACGGCCGGAGCGTCCCGGTGCTGGCCGGCTTCGACCTCCAGCACGAGTCGTACAGCTGGGCCGAGGCGCTGGCGAAAGCCGGCTACGACGTCTTCATGATGGACCTCCAGGGGTCGGGCCGCTCCCCGCGCCCCACGATGGACGACCCCCGCAACGTCAACCCGGCCCAGCAGTCCCTGCTGACGCCGAGGCCGCCGGGATTCACCCCGGGCCCGCCGAACTATCCGTTCCAGCTGACCAACTCGTACGGCGACCGGGACGAGCTGAACACCGTCGTGGACTTCATCCGCGACGAGTGCAAGGTGGAGAAGGTCGCCTTCATCGGCTGGTCCGCGGCCGCGTTCACGATGGGACCGTACGCGGTCGAGAACCCGGAGAAGGTGGAGTGCCTGTTCCTGCTGGCACCGATGCCGTCGCGGGCGCCCACAAGCTGATGGTCAAGCTGGCCTGCGCGGGGCATTCGGTGGTGTGAAAGATGCAGCACAAGAACGTGCACAACCTCTCCAAGCACTGGCTCAAGCAGCACAAGGTCGACGGCAAGACCCTGGGCGTCTTCGACATGGACGTCAACGGCGTCCTCGGCCCGGCCCCGTAGGACGGCGAAGCCCCCGGCCGCGCGTGCGGCCGGGGACTCACGGCTGTCGCCGGGTCAGCCCTGGGCGTTCGCCAGCGCCGTCACCAGGAGCGGGGTCACCAGACCGACCTGCCAGGGGCGGGCGCCGTGGCCCGTCAGGGCGGCGGCGACGCTGTCGGCGTCCGCCGGGGACGGCGGCTCCCAGCAGACCCGGCGGACGGTGTCCGGGGTGATCAGGTTCTCCTGCGGAAGGTTCAGCTCCTCCGCGAGCGCCGAGACCGCCGTGCGCGCCGCCGACAGACGGGCCGCCGCGACCGGGTCCTTGTCCGCCCAGGCGCGCGGCGGGGGCGGGCCGGCCACCTGCTGGCCCGGCTGGGGAAGCTCGCTCTCCGGCAGGGCGCGGGCGCGGTCGACGGCCGCCTGCCACTGCTCCAGCTGACGGCGGCCCATCCGGTGCCCGAAACCGGGCAGTGCCGTGAGCGCGGCCACGTTCACCGGCACCGCGAGCGAGGCCTCCACGATCGCCGCGTCGCTCAGTACCTTGCCGGGGGAGACGTCCCGCCGCTGGGCGACCGCGTCACGGGCCGTCCACAGCTCCCGTACGACCGCCATCTGGCGACGGCGGCGCACCTTGTGCATGCCGGAGGTCCGCCGCCACGGGTCCTTGCGCGGCGGGGCGGGCGGGGCGGAGGCGATCGCGTCGAACTCCTGGTGCGCCCACTCCAGCTTGCCCTGCCGGTCGAGCTCCTTCTCCAGGGCGTCCCGCAGGTCGACGAGGAGCTCCACGTCGAGCGCCGCGTACCGCAGCCAGGGCTCGGGCAGCGGACGGGTGGACCAGTCGACGGCCGAGTGGCCCTTCTCCAGGGCGTAGCCGAGGACGGACTCGACCATGGCGCCGAGGCCGACCCGGGGGAAGCCCGCGAGGCGTCCGGCGAGCTCCGTGTCGAACAGCGAGGTCGGCAGCATGCCTATGTCGCGCAGGCACGGAAGGTCCTGGGTCGCGGCGTGCAGGATCCACTCGGTCCCGGCGAGCGCCTCGCCGAGCCCCGAGAGGTCGGGGCAGCCCACCGGGTCGACGAGCGCGGTGCCCGCGCCCTCGCGGCGGAGCTGTACGAGGTAGGCGCGCTGGCCGTAGCGGTAGCCGGAGGCGCGCTCGGCGTCCACGGCCACGGGGCCGCGGCCCGCGGCGAAGGCGGCGATCACCTCGGCGAGGGCGTCCTCGGTCTCGACGACGGGCGGAATCCCCTCGCGGGGCTCCAGCAACGGGATCGGAAGCCCATTCGCAGGGACATCGTCGTCCGGGGGGCCGCCCCCGGTGGTGCGCAGTGCTGTGTCTGCTGCGGTCTCTTGGGCGTCGGTCACCTGTCAAGGGTATCGGTGAACGGCAAGCGCCTGTCGACGGAACGTTCCGTCGACAGGCGCCGGCTTCTCGTCGACCGATCTGTCAGTGGATGATCCCCGTCCGCAGGGCCACCGCGACCATGCCGGCGCGGTCGCCGGTGCCCAGCTTGCGGGCGATCCGTGCGAGGTGGCTCTTCACGGTCAGGGCCGAGAGGCCCATGGAGACGCCGATCGCCTTGTTCGACTGGCCCTCCGCGACGAGCCGGAGCACCTCGACCTCACGGCCGGAGAGCTCGCGGTAGCCGCCCGGGTGGCTCGGGGCACCCGGGGGGCGGCGGTGGCCGAGGCGTGCGGCCGCGGCGCCGATGGGGGCGGCGCCGGGCCGGGTCGGGTGACCGATGTTGGTCCGGGTTCCGGTGACTACATAGCCCTTCACGCCGCCCGCCAGGGCGTTGCGTACGGCGCCGATGTCATCGGCGGCCGAGAGGGCGAGGCCGTTGGGCCAGCCCGCGGCGCGGGTCTCGGACAGCAGCGTGAGGCCGCTGCCGTCGGGCAGGTGGACGTCGGCAACGCAGATGTCGCGCGGGTTGCCGACGCGGGGACGTGCCTCCGCGATGGAAGAAGCCTCGATCACGTCGCGTACTCCGAGGGCCCACAGGTGGCGGGTCACGGTGGAGCGGACGCGCGGGTCGGCCACGACGACCATGGCCGTCGGCTTGTTCGGGCGGTAGGCGACCAGGCTTGCGGGCTGCTCGAGGAGAACGGACACCAGGCCTCCTGGGGGGAAGGGTGCGGGACGGAGCCGGCTCGGGGAAGAAACCGGGGGTGAACCCGTGCTGTGAAGGGGTCACTGACTCCTTCGGCAGCTGAGCCGCCCGCCTTTAGGGAATGATCACGATTTGGTGAGTAACAATTGGGGCAATTCGGACGCGTGATCGATCATCCTACGAGCGGCCCCCGCTCCGTCACCCTCACGAGGGAGTGTCCGGACACCGTTCGGACACTCCCGGGAATGGCTTGATCCCGCCCCTGAGGTGTGCTGCCACCCCGCCACAGGCCCCCCTCGGACCTGCCGGAGTTCATGCCACCGGGACCACGACGGGCCCCGTGCCCACCCTGCCGGACCCCCGCCGGGCCCCGCGTCCACGCCGCCGGGACCCTCAGGCCTGCTGCGGCCCCCGCCGCTGGGGCAACGAGACGACCCCCGCGCCGGACACCGTCCCGGCCGCTCCCGTCCCCTGATCCGCCGGCGCCGGAGGCAGTCCCGCGATCTGGCAGAGCAGATCGCACCAGGCGGCCAGATGCGCCCCCGTGTCCGGCACCCCGCCCAGACCCTCGCGCGGCGTCCAGGACGCCCGGATCTCGATCTGCGTGGCCGGCCTGCGGTCCGCGAGACCGCCGAAGTAGTGCGAGCCCGCCATCGTGACGGTCCCGCTCGCCTCCCCGTACACGAGCCCCCGGGCCTCCAGGGCCCCGGTCAGCCAGGACCAGCACACCTCGGGCAGCAGCGGATCCGCCGCCATCTCCGGCTCCAGCTCCGCCCGGACCAGCGTCACCAGCCGGAACGTTCCCTTCCAGGCCTCGTGGCCGTCCGGATCGTGCAGCAGCACCAGTCGGCCGTCCGCGAGATCCTCCTCGCCGTCCACGACGGCCGCCTCCACCGCGTACGCGTACGGGGCGAGGCGCTGCGGGGGCCTCGTCGGGTCGATCTCGATCTCGGGTCGCAGCCGCGCCGAGCGCAACGCCTCCACCGCCCGCCGGAACGCGGGTGGCACCGGGTTCGCCTCCGTACTGTCCGCCGTTTCGTCCGTCCCTCGATCGCCGTCGGAATGATCGGAAAAATGTCCCTGAGCCGCAGCCATGCGGGGAAGAGTAGGCGGAACGGGGCCTCCGTGCAGGGAGGGACACCCTGCCCGGACGAGCGGCTTCCCGCCACATGCGAAGATTCTGGGCGTGAGCGCCAACGACCGCCCGACGGGCCAGCAGACGAAGCAGCAGTCGCGGACCTACGACTCCGCGTTCCTCAAGGCATGCCGGCGGGAGCCCGTGCCGCACACCCCCGTCTGGTTCATGCGGCAGGCCGGGCGCTCCCTCCCCGAGTACCTGAAGGTGCGCGAGGGCATCCCCATGCTCGAGTCGTGCATGCGGCCCGAGCTGGTCACCGAGATCACGCTGCAGCCGGTCCGCCGCCACAAGGTCGACGCCGCCATCTACTTCAGCGACATCGTCGTCCCCCTCAAGGCCATCGGCCTCGACCTCGACATCAAGCCCGGCGTCGGCCCGGTCGTCGCCGACCCGATCCGCACCCGCGCCGACCTGGACCGGCTGCGCGACCTGACCCCCGAGGACGTCCACTACGTCACCGAGGCCATCGGGATGCTCACCGGCGAGCTGGGCGACACCCCGCTCATCGGCTTCGCGGGCGCGCCTTTCACCCTCGCGAGCTACCTCGTCGAGGGCGGTCCCTCGCGCAGCCACGAGCGCACCAAGGCGATGATGTACGGCGACCCGCAGCTCTGGGCCGACCTCCTCGACCGCCTCGCTGAGATC
The DNA here is from genome assembly GCF_044331325.1 of Streptomyces sp. NPDC017246. Lineage (NCBI taxonomy): Bacteria > Bacillati > Actinomycetota > Actinomycetes > Kitasatosporales > Streptomycetaceae > Streptomyces > Streptomyces sp. NPDC017246. The sequence goes on from NZ_JBIRMW010000010.1 coordinate 196,524, forward strand.
ACCTCGGCCTTCCTCAAGGTCCAGATCGAGGCCGGGGCCTCCGCCGTCCAGCTCTTCGACTCCTGGGTCGGCGCCCTCGCCCCGGCCGACTACCGCCGCTCGGTGATGCCCGCCTCCGTGAAGGTGTTCGACGCGGTCGCCGGCTACGGCGTCCCGCGCATCCACTTCGGCGTCGGTACGGGCGAGCTCCTCGGCCTCATGGGCGAGGCCGGCGCGGACGTCGTCGGCGTCGACTGGCGCGTCCCGCTCGACGAGGCCGCCCGCCGCGTCGGCCCCGGCAAGGCCCTCCAGGGCAACCTGGACCCGGCCGTGCTGTTCGCCTCCCCGGAGGTCGTGGAGGCCAAGGCGGACGAGGTCCTGGCCGCCGCGAAGGGCCTGGAGGGGCACGTCTTCAACCTCGGACACGGCGTCATGCCGTCCATGGACCCGGACGCCCTGAGCCGTCTCGTCGAGTACGTCCACACCCGGACGGCCGTCTGACGCCCGCCCGCTTCCGGCCGACGCCTCCGCTCCACCGGGCGGAGGCGTCGCCGTTTCCTCGCGCGGCGGCGTCGCCGTCACACGGGTGGGGGTCAGCCCGCCGCGCGGACCGCCGCCGTCGCCTTGCGGGCCGCGACCAGCACCGGGTCCCAGACCGGCGAGAACGGCGGCGCGTACCCCAGGTCCAGGGCCGTCATCGCCTCCACCGTCATCCCCGCCGTCAGCGCCACGGCCGCGATGTCCACCCGCTTCCCCGCACCCTCCCGGCCCACGATCTGCACCCCGAGCAGCCGGCCGGTACGCCGCTCGGCCAGCATCTTCACCGTCATCGGCGCGGCCCCCGGGTAGTACCCCGCCCGGCTCGTCGACTCCACCGTCACCGTCACGTACCGCAGCCCCACCTCCCGGGCGTCCTTCTCCCGCAGGCCGGTCCGCGCGATCTCCAGGTCACAGACCTTCGACACCGCCGTGCCCACCACCCCGGGGAAGGTCGCGTAGCCGCCGCCCGCGTTCGCCCCGATGACCTGGCCCTGCTTGTTCGCGTGCGTCCCCAGCGGCACGTGCCGCTCCCGGCCCGAGACCAGGTCAAGGACCTCCACGCAGTCGCCGCCCGCCCAGATGTCCTCGTGGCCCCGGACCCGCATCGCCAGATCCGTGAGCAGCCCGCCGTGCGCCCCGATCGGCAGCCCCGCCGCCCGAGCCAGCGAGGTCTCCGGCACCACGCCCATGCCGAGGACCACCACGTCCGCCGGGTACTCCCGCTCGTCCGTCGCCACCGCCCGGACCCGGCCGTCCTCGCCGGTCAGGATCTTCGTGGCCGCCGCCGAGGCGACCGTCGTGATGCCGAGACCGTCCATCGCCCGGTGCACCAGACGGCCCATGTCCGGATCGAGGGTCGCCATCGGCTGCTCGCCCCGGTGCAGGAGCGTCACCTCGTAGCCCCGGTTCAGCAGCGCCTCGGCCATCTCCACACCGATGTAGCCCGCGCCGACCACGACCGCCCGCCGGCCGGGCGTCCCGTCCAGCGAGTCGAGCAGCGCCTGCCCGTCGTCCAGGGTCTGCACCCCGTGCACCCCGGGCGCGTCGATCCCCGGCAGGGGCGGGCGCTTCGGCCGGGCCCCCGTCGCGATCACCAGCTTGTCGAACCCGGTCCAGGCCTCCGTGCCCGCCTCCAGGTCCCGGGCGAGGACCCGCCGGCCGGACACGTCGACCGCCGTCACCTCGGTCCGCATCCGCAGATCGATGGCACGCTCCCGGTGCTCCTCGGGGGAGCGCGCGATCAGCTCGTCGCGGGTGGCGACGTCGCCACCGACCCAGTACGGGATGCCGCAGGCCGAGTAGGAGGAGAAGTGCCCGCGCTCGAAGGCGACGATCTCCAGTTCCCCGGGCCCCTTGAGCCTGCGTGCCTGCGACGCGGCGGACATCCCCGCCGCGTCGCCACCGATGACCACCAGTCGTTCGCTCATCCCCCTATTTTCAGGCCCGGTTCGCCTCGGGGGGACTCAATCCGGGCTCACAGCGCCCGCGGCCCTTCGGCTCACTCGTCGGCGCCGGCGGACGTACCGGTCGGCGGAGCCCCGGCACTCCCGGCACTCCCGGAGGTCATGGCGGCTCCCGCCGCGTTCCGCGCCGGCCGGGGCTCCGGCAGGGGCGCCGGGCGGGTCGTGGCGCGCCCGGCGCGTCGCGGGCGGACGACGTGACGCCACACGAGGTAGCCGATCAGGGCCACCGCGAGCCACGGGGCCAGGGCCGCCAGGACGACACCCGCCCAGGCCACCGCGCCGGCCAGGGAGTTCCAGCCGCCGCTCAGGGCGTCACCGAAACCGGGGCGGCCCTCCTCCTCGTGCTCCTCGGCCCTCGGCTTCTCCTTCTCCGTCAGCTGGAGGGTGATGGTCGCGAGCGACGTACGGTCCTTGAGCGAGGACTGCTGGGCCAGCAGCGACTCCAGGTCCGACTGACGGCGGCTCAGCTCGCCCTCCAGGGTCACCACGTCGGCCAGCCTCTCCGCCCGCTGCATCAGCGCCCGCACCCGCGCCACGCTCGCGCGCTGGGTGGCGATCCGGCTCTCCACGTCCACCACCTCCTCGGTGACGTCCTTGGCGTCGGCCTTGCGGGCCAGCAGCTTCCCCGTGCCCGCGAGCTCGGTGAGGACCGAGTCGTACCGCTCCTGCGGCACCCGCAGCACGATGCGTGAGGTGACGTATCCGTCGTCGACCCGCTCCGTCGACTCGTTCTCGACGCGCCCGCCCGCGTCCGCCGCCGCGCCGCGGACCGTGACCAGTGCCTTCGTCACGTCGCCGACCTCAACCGAGAGCGAGGCGGTACGGATCACGTACTGCTGCTGCCGGGCGGGGGCCTTCGAAGGCTCCGACGGGGCCTTCTCGGCGCCCGCGTAGCCGTCGGCGGCGCCCGCCTGCGCGTCGGCGGGCTTCGCCGCGCCCATGTCCCCCTTGCCGGCCGCCTTGCCGTCCGAGCCCATGTCGCTGCCGCCCGCGCCGCAGCCGGTCAGGACCAGTGCCGCCGTCAGCAGTGCCGCGGCCGCTGCCGCCCGCCTTCTCGCCGTCGTCCGTGCGCTCCGCATCGTGTCCCCCCGAGGGTGGTGAGTGTGTTGCCGCTTCGACGCCTCTTCGACGTACGAGGCCCGGGAACGGGTTGCCCTCCCGCGGTAGCGATGCGGTCACGGTCCGGCTTCGGAACGGGAGCGGCGGGGGCGAGGCGGCCTCGGAGCGGGAGCCCGTGGGCGATTTGAGAGAGTGGTCCCATGAACGCGGACTCCACGGGACCCCATGTCGTCGTCGCCGGAGGCGGTATCGCCGGACTCGCGGCCGCCCACCGGCTGGCCGTCGCCGGCCACCGGGTGACCCTCCTCGAAGCGGGGACGCGGCTCGGCGGCAAGCTGCTCGCCGGGGAGATCGCGGGCGCCCCCGTGGACCTCGGTGCCGAGTCGCTGCTCGCCCGCCGCCCCGAGGCGGTCGCCCTCGCCCGGGCCGTCGGTCTGGGCGACCGGCTCCAGGTCCCCGCCACCACGACCGCGTCCGTCTGGTCCCGGGGCGAGCTCGTCCCCATGCCCAAGGGGCACGTCATGGGCGTCCCCGGCGACGCCCACGCGGTCGAGGGCCTCCTCTCCGCGGAGGGCGTGCGCCGGATCGGCCTCGACGCCGAGCTGCCCCCGACCGAGATCGGCGAGGACATCGCCATCGGCGCGTACGTCGCCGCCCGGATGGGCCACGAGGTCGTCGACAGGCTCGTGGAACCCCTCCTCGGCGGGGTGTACGCCGGTGACGCCTACCGCATCTCGATGAAGGCCGCCGTCCCCGCCCTCCTCGAGGCCGCCCGCGCCCACCCCACGCTCACCGCCGCCGTCCGCGCCGTCCAGCGGGCGGGCGCCGCCGTCCCCGCCGACGCCGCGGGTGCCGCCACCGGCCTCGGGGGTTCCGTCTTCCTCGGCGTCGAGGGCGGTGTCGGCACCCTGCCCGGGGCCGTCGCCGAGGCGATCCGGGCCGCCGGCGGAGAGATCCTCACCGACGCCCCCGTGACCGGGCTGCGCCGCACCGGGGCCACCGGCTGGCAGGTCGTGAGCCGCGACCGGGTCCTCACCGCGGACGCCGTCGTCCTCGCCACCCCCGCCGGGCCCGCCGCGGCGCTGCTCGCCCCGCACGCGCCCGCCGCCGCGGCGGGGCTCGACTCGGTCGCGTACGCCTCCATGGCCCTGGTCACCCTCGCCTTCCGCCGCACCGACATGCCCGTCCTGGCGGGCTCCGGCTTCCTCGTGCCGCCCGTCGACGGGCACACGATCAAGGCCTCCACCTTCTCCTCGCAGAAGTGGCGGTGGGTCGCCGACGGCGCCTCCGACCTCTTCGTCCTGCGTACCTCCGTGGGCCGCCACGGCGAGGAGGAGCAGGTCGACCGCGAGGACACCGACCTCGTCGCCGCCTCGCTCAAGGACCTGGCGGCCGCCACCGGGCTCGCCGCCCGTCCCGTGGCGACCACGGTCACCCGCTGGACCGGCGGTCTGCCCCAGTACCCCGTCGGCCATCTCGCCCGGGTCGCCCGGGTCCGCGAGGCCGTCGCCGCCCTGCCCGGACTGCGGGTCGCGGGCGCCGCGTACGACGGCGTCGGCATCCCCGCCTGCATCGCCTCGGCCCACCGGGCGGCCGACGAGATCATCGCCACGTCGAAAAGGACCGACCCCGGTGCGGGGCACTCCCTGTGACGGGCGAGAATAGGCGTATGAGTGCGCCCGAAAAGATCCCGAACGCCGGTAAGAAGGCGAAGGACCTCAACGAGGTCATCCGCTACACCCTGTGGTCCGTCTTCAAGCTGCGCGACGTTCTCCCCGAGGACCGCGTCGGCTACGCCGACGAGGTCCAGGAGCTGTTCGACCAGCTCGCGGCCAAGGACATCACGATCCGCGGCACGTACGACCTGTCCGGTCTGCGCGCCGACGCCGACGTCATGATCTGGTGGCACGCCGAGACGAGCGACGAGCTCCAGGAGGCGTACAACCTCTTCCGCCGCACCCGCCTGGGCCGCGCCCTGGAGCCGGTCTGGTCGAACATGGCGCTGCACCGCCCCGCCGAGTTCAACAAGTCGCACATCCCGGCCTTCCTGGCCGACGAGAACCCGCGCGACTACGTCTCGGTGTACCCGTTCGTGCGCTCCTACGACTGGTACCTGCTGCCGGACGAGGACCGCCGCCGGATGCTCGCCGACCACGGCAAGATGGCCCGTGGCTACCCGGACGTCCGCGCCAACACGGTCGCCTCCTTCTCGCTCGGCGACTACGAGTGGCTCCTCGCCTTCGAGGCCGACGAGCTGCACCGCATCGTGGACCTCATGCGTCACCTGCGCGCCTCCGAGGCGCGGATGCACGTCCGCGAAGAGGTCCCGTTCTACACCGGTCGCCGCAGGAGCGTCGCCGACCTGGTGGCGGGCCTGGCCTGACGGCCGTACGAAACCCGGTGGCGGCCCGGCTCCCGGCCGGGCGCGTCACCCCTCGATCCGGAAGATCAGAGGGCGGGCGGGAACATCGCCTGCCACTCCAGCGACACCGGATCCGGCTCCGGGTGCGGCGCGCGTGACGCGCGCCGCACCGGCGTCATTTCCGGGGCCTTTCCACCTTCGGCCCCGCGATCCCTCGGTTCGGCAGCCCGTCGGCCGTGCGGCCCTTCGGCCCCTCGACGGCTCAGCCCGGCAGCCCCTCGGCCCCCCTGCTCCGGCTGCGCAGCGCCGCGCGCAGCTCCGGTTCGAGCACTCCCGGCCCGCGTGTCGCGAGAGCGGTCAGGGGATCGGCCGGCGAGAGACCCGCGAGCAGTCGTTGTCCCGCCGGAGAGGCCCAGCGGGTGTACGGGTACACCTCGATCCGCCCGATCAGCAGACAGAGCCCCGAGGCGAGCAGCGGCAGGGCGAACCCGGCGAGGACCGGGGCCCGTTCGGCGGCGGGCACCAGCAGCGCCGACACCGTTCCCAGGGCGAGACTCAGCAGGAAACCGGTCCGCACCGTCCGCGCCCCGGCCTCGATCTCCCGGCGGCCCGCCGCGGACACGGCGAGCCCCCGTTCGACGAGGTGCTCCGCGAGCAGGCGTACGGGGTCCGTGGCGGCGACCACCGGACGTACGACGGGAATCGGCGACTGCCCACCGGCCCCGATGGCGCCGATCACGGCCCGCTCCAAGGCGTCGCCCGGGTGTCCGGAGGTGTCCACGACCGTCGCCCAGCCGGTGTGGGCCAGCAGCAGCCGACGCTCCCGGTGCATCGACACCAGGGTCAGATCGGTGACCCGCAGCGGCCCGCCGGCGAGGTAGGCCGCCTCGCCGACGGTGAGCTCCGGCGCGGTGCCGCCGGACGTGTCACCGCGGCCGGGCCGGGCCGCGGCGAGCGTCGCGCGGCACAGCCGCGCACAGCCGACACCGGCCACGACACACGCCACGAGCAGCAACGGAACCCAGACCATGCCCGAGTTGTACGACAGGCCGGGCGCGCCCGCCACCCGAACGGGTGATCAGCTGCTGGAGCTGGAGCAGGAACTCCCGCTGGAGCTGGAGCACGAACTCGAGCTCGAACTGGAGCACGAGCTGCCGCCGCCCCCGCCACAGCTGGAGCCGCCCCCGGAACAGGACCCGGACGAACAGGACCCGGACGAGCAGGACGACCCCGATCCGCCACCGGAGCAGGAGCTGCCGCCCCCGCCTCCGCCCCCACCGCCGCCGCAGGCGCTGGTTCCGGCACACCACACGACGGCCGCTCCGAAGTCGTCGTGCGTGTCCGCGACGGGCGACGTGTAGTGCGCCGGACGGCCGCCGCGATGGCCGCGGGTCCGCCGGGGCGGTCCGTAGATCCGGGCGGCGGCGAGGAGCTGCTCCCGCAGGACGGGGTCCGGCAGCGCCCGAAGCCCGTGCAGGGCCACCAGCAGCCCCGCGTCCGCGAGGTGGGCGTGCCCCCGCCCGAACGCGGAGACCGCCTGCCGGCCCGCCGAGGTGACCTGCCCGGCGGAGAGCGAGCCGCAGACCATCGCCGTGACACCGGCCGCGAGCAGCACCGGCGCCACCTTGAGGACGAACGGGACCGACACCGCGTCGGAGGCGGCGAAGTCGACGACGGTGAGGAGGGCGGAGACCGGGAAGAGGAAGAGCGCGACGACGCCGAGCGCGCCGCACCACCGGAGGGTGGTGCGCCGGGTCGCCGGGTCGACGACGAGCCCGCGCGCCGCGAGTCCGTCCCCGATCTCCTGGACCGCCGGGTGCCGCATCACGGCCGTCCGCAGGTGGTGCAGTGCCCCGTGCGGGGCGGCGGCGTGCGCCTGGAGCACGGCGCGCTCCACCGGGTCGTACGCGGTGGGGCGGACGACGGCCACGATGCCGGGGCCGCCGACGGCCAGCCTGCCGTCCGCCTGGAGGGCGGCGAGGGCGCTGTCGACGACCCTGGCGGGGCCGCCGTTGAGGAAGGCGGCCTCGTACCGGTCGTGGACGGGCCCGCCGGGTCCCCCGCGGGTGCGGGCGACCCGCACGATCAGCAGCGTGATGCCGGTGACGCCGGCGAGGTAGTACAGCGTGGTGAGGACGTTCACGGGCACCTCATCTCCTTACCAGGGCGTGACGGGCGGCCCGTGCGAACCGGGTGGCGAGGCCCGGCGGGCGGCTGCCGGAACGGTCCTGCCACCACTCCGTGAGCCGCCGTCGTGCCGCCGGATCCTCCGGCCGTCCGGCGACCAGCAGATGCTCGGCGAAGTCGAGCGCGTCCCGGCGGTAGCCGCCGGCCATGGGACGGGACCTGGCGTACGCGAGGAACGCGGGCCGGAAGCCCTTGCCGAGGATCTCCGGCAGCTCGGGCGCGACCTTGGCGACCACCCCGGCCCGCTTGGCCGCGAGCGCCCGGCTCTGCACCCCGAGCCGCCGGCTGTCGAACCCCTCGGGCACGGGCGTCCCGGCGACGAGCGCCGACAGGAGAGCGGCCTGGGCGACGGCGACCCGCTGCCGGGCACCGGCCTCAGGCGCCGGAGCCGGAGCCGGAGCGGAAGCCGGAGCCGGAGCCGGAGCCGTAGCCGAAGGAGAGGCCGGAGCCTGCGTCGACGTCGGTGCGGGCGACGGCGTCGGTTCGGGTGCGGCGGGTGTGGCGGGTCCGAAGGGCGTGACGGCGGCGGGACTCGGCATCGGTCCGCCGGAGACCCGCGCACCGGCCCCGATGAGCAGCGGCTGCGCCGCCTCCACCGGGCGGGCCGCCGGGGCGGAACGCGCGGGCACGGCCCCACCGCGCGGCGCCCTGACCCCATGACCCGCGCCACCACGACGCCCGGCCGAGGCCCCGGTCAACGTCGCCCGGATCGCGCTCAGCTCGTCCCCCAGCTCCGCCGCCGCCGGAAAGTCGTCGTCCCGCTCCAGCAGGACGCCCGGCGGTGCGACCCGGGAGGCCAGATCCGCCAGAACATCGAGGACCGCGCGCGGCACGGGATGCGCGTGCGTGTCGTGCCAGACCCCGTCCCGCTCCACGCCTCCCGCCACGTGCACGTACGCGATCGCCTCGACCGGCAGCTCCGACAGGGCCCGTGCCGGGTCCTCGCCCCGGTTGACGTGATTGGTGTGCAGATTGGCGACGTCGATGAGGAGCCGTACCCCCGTGCGCTCCACCAGTTCCGCCAGGAACCGCCCCTCCGACATCTCCTCGCCGGGCCAGGAGATCAGTGCCGCGATGTTCTCCAGGGCGAGCGGCACGGGCAGCGCCTCCTGGGCGATCCGTACGTTCTCGCAGAGCACGTCGAGCGCGTCCCGGGTCCTGGGCACGGGAAGCAGATGGCCCGCTTCGAGCTGCGGGGTCGCGGTCAGCGGCCCCCCGGCCCGTACGAACGCGATGTGCTCCGTGACCAGCGGCGCCCCGAGCGCCACCGCCTTCTCGCCGAGCGCGGCCAGCCGCGCCGGGTCGGGCCGGTCCGCGCCCCCGAGCCCGAGCGAGACGCCGTGCGGCACGACCGTGACGCCGCGCTCGCGCAGCCGGATCAGCGAGTCGGGCAGATGGCCGGCGCAGATGTTCTCCGCGACGACCTCCACCCAGTCGACGCCGGACAGCCCCTCGATCGCCTCAGCGATCTCGGGACGCCAGCCGATGCCGATGCCGAGTTCCGTCATGTCCCCCTCCTTCGGTCCTCAGTCACCCACCTGATGACCCCGGGGGAAACGTTCGAACCCCGACAGGGGGACGTTCAGAGGTTGATTTGAGGTTCCGTTCCGGACACGGCAGGGAGGGGGAACGCGGACACCACCGTGCACGAGCCCGGGGCGATCTCCGTGAACCCCGCGTCCCGCACCACCGGAAGCCCGCTCGTCGTGAGGCCGGGCCAGTCCCCGGCCGTCGCGGTCCGGACCACGAGGGGGAAGCCCGCTTCCCGCCAGGCCGTCCGGTCGGCGTCCGTCATCGCCCACCACAGCAGCTGCGCGCCGTGTCCGGCCTGTGCCATCGCCTTGCCCGCCGACATGTCCAGCTCGGGGCTGAGCCACAGCACGGCGGCACCGTCCGGCACCGGACCGGGCGCGGCCGGGTCGTCGAGGTCGGTGCCCGAGACCTGGAGCTTGGCCAGCTCCTTGGGCCAGCCGTCGAGCGGGACCGGCGGGAAGACCCGTACCTCCGCCTCCTCACCGGTGACGGTGATCCCGGGGAGCGCGCTCGCGCGCCGCCACTCCGCGCCGCGCGCCCGGCGCACGACCTTGCGGATCCGGGCGTCCTGCCAGTCGGTCATCACCCGGGCCCACTCGCCCTCGCCGAGGGAGCGGTCGTCGGTGAGGATCTCCAGGACGGCGCGGGCCGCGGTCTCCAGGGCGTCGGTACGGGAGGGAGGAGCGTCCCGCTCGATCCGTACGACCAACGGCAGGACGAACTGGGGCTTTTCATCGCGAAGATCGGTCTCGTTGCTGCTCACCGGGCAAGTCTGCCACTGCCGTCACAAGTGATTCTTGTAGGAAGGAGAGCTTCCGGGACAGGATGCCCCTCATGAAGAGTGATCTTTTCACCGGCGAACACCTCGCCGAGACCGCGGATTTCCCGGGGATGACCCTCCAGAACGCCAAATCGGTCAAGTACACCGTCAACGGCGAGATGCACGCCCGTCAGGGTTCCATGATCGCCTTCCGCGGTGATCTGCAGTTCGAGCGCAAGGGCCAGGGCATCGGCGGCCTGCTCAAGCGCGCCGTCACCGGCGAGGGCCTGGCCCTGATGGCCGTCCGCGGCCAGGGCGAGGTGTGGTTCGCGCACGAGGCGCAGAACTGCTTCATCGTCGAGATCGAGCAGGGCGACGCCTTCTCGGTCAACGGCCGCAACGTGCTCTGCTTCGACCCCACCCTCCACTACGAGATCAAGACCGTGAAGGGCGCCGGCATGACCGGCGGCGGCCTCTTCAACTCCGTCTTCTCCGGATACGGCAAGGTCGCCCTGATCTGCGAGGGCACCCCGATCGTCATCCCCGTCAGCCCCCGGGCCCCGGTCTTCGTCGACACCGACGCCGTCGTCGGCTGGAGCGAGCAGCTGCGGACCTCGCTGCACCGCTCCCAGTCCGTCGGCTCGATGATCCGCGGCGGCTCCGGCGAGGCGGTGCAGCTGAAGCTGGAGGGCCAGGGCTTCGTGGTCGTCCGTCCCAGCGAGCTGACCCCGCAGAAGACCTCGAATTGAGGCTGGAGCGGGTCGGGCGTCGCCACGGCCTCCGGGGGCCCTGGGTCCTCCGCGAGGTCGGCCTCGAGCTGCCCGCCGGGACCCTCGTCCGGATCATCGGCACCAACGGCACCGGCAAGTCGACCCTGCTCCGGCTCCTCGCCGGTGTCGACGCGCCCACCGAGGGCCGCGTCACGGGCCGACCGCCCCGCACCGCGTACGTCCCCGAACGCTTCCCGGTCGCGCTCCCCTTCACCGCCGTCGACTATCTGGTCCACCTGGGCCGGATCCAGGGCCTCGGCCGGACGGCGGCGCGGGCCCGGGCGGGGGAGTGGCTGGAGCGCTTCGGGGCCGCCGAGCACGCCCGTACGGAGATGGCGGAGCTCTCCAAGGGCACGAGCCAGAAGGTCGCCGTGGCCCAGGCCCTCCTCGCCGACCCGTCCCTGCTCGTCCTCGACGAGGCCTGGACCGGCCTCGACACGGGGGCCCGCGCGGAACTCGACGCGGCGGTCCGCGAACGCCGCGCGGCGGGTGCGACGGTCGTCTTCGTCGACCACGACCCGCGACGGCTGGCGGGGGAGTCGGACGCGGTGTACGAGGTGGGATCGGGAGGGGTGCGGAAGGCCGCGGAACAGGCCGCGGGCAGCGAGCGGCGGGAGGCCCCGGCACCGGCCCTCACGGGACCCGCTGCGGCGCCGCGCGTCCGGATCACGGTCTCCGGCGGACACCGCCCGCTCCCCGGCCGGCTCCCCGGCGACCCCGTCATCGCGCCCGCACCCGGCCCCGACGGCGACGACGGCGCGGTCCTCACCGTCCTCACCGTCGACGCGAAGCACTCCGACGACCTTCTGGGGGCGCTCCTCTCCGCCTCCTGGCACATCCACCACCTCTGCTCCGAAGGCGTACGGGTATGACGGCGCTCCTGCGCTACCAGACAGGTCTGCTGCTCCGCTCCCAGCGCTGGCTCGCACCACTGCTCCTGTACGCGGCCGTCCTCGGCGTCGGCGTGAACGTGGGTGAGCCCGTACTCGGCGCGCTCGGCCTCACCGCCGCCGCGCTCCTCCCGGTGACCGCCTGGTCCGTACGGATCTGCGTGACGCAGGAGCCGCCCGCCGCACGGAACGTGGTCGCGGCGGCGGCCGGCCGGGGCCGGGCGCATCTCGCGGCGCTCGTCACGGGGACCGCCCTGCCCGCCCTCGTCGGCGCGGTGGCCGTCCTCGCGGTGACGGCGACCGCCGACCGGCGCGGCGTCACCGCGCCCGCCGCCACGACGACGGGGCTCCTGGCGGCCCTCGCCTGCTCCCTGACGGGCGCCGTCGTCGGCGCGCTGGCCTCCCGCCCCTTCGTCCGGGCGCCCGGCTGGTCCCTCGCGGCCCTCGTCCTCGGCTCGCTCCTCGCCCTGGTGACCACCGGCTCCCCGGCGAAGCACGCGATGACCGCGCTGGTCGCCGGCGCCCGCACGGCGACCGCGGACCCGCCGTGGCTCGCCTGCGCCGGTGCGGTGCTCCTCGCGGCGGCGACGGGGATTCTCGCGTGCCGTGCCACGGCGCGCCTGGAGTGAGTAGGCTCGAATCCATGAGCGAGTCCACGTCGTACTGCGCCCCGGAGCCCGCCCCGAAGCCCCCGACGGCGACCGAGGGCCCGTTCGCCGCGTGCGTGCTGTGCCAGGAGCCGACGGAGTACCCGGAGTCCACGAAGGGCATCACCCTGTGCCCGGTCTGCGAATGGCAGGAGGCCCAGCGCACGGCCTGCTCGGGCTAGGGAACGCCGGTTCGGCCGCGCGTCCGCCTGGACCGGGGAACGCCGGTTCAGCCGCGCATGAGTTCCGAGACCTTCACGAAGCGGTAGCCGCGGGCGCGGAGTTCCGGGACGATCCGGCGGATCGCCCGCTCCGTGACGGGGGCCGCGCTGCGGGTGCAGTGCATGACCACCAGGGAGCCGGGCCTCACCCCGTCGAGGACCTGTTCGGCCACCGCGTCCGCGTCCTTCGCGAAGGCGTCCCCGCTGACCACGTCCCACTGGACCGCCGTCACCCCGGCGGGGCCGAGCGCGCGCAGTGCCGCGTCGTCGTAGCAGCCGCCGGGGAAGCGGAAGTAGGGGACGACGTTGACGGCCCCGGCGTCGCGGAAGGCGTCGAAGGCCCGCTGCACGTCGGCCGCCATGTCGGGTCCGGCGACGGTCGGGAGGCCGTAGCAGGGGGACGCGAAGGCGTAGTGGCTGTAGGAGTGGTTCGCGATCTCGAAGCGCGGGTCGCCGCCGATGGACTTCGCCTGGTCCGGGTACTCCTCCGCCCAGCGGCCCGTCATGAACACGGTGGCGTCCACCTTGAGCCGGCGCAGGGTCGTGACGAGCTCCGGGTTGTCGAAGCGTTCGCCGCGCGCGGCCCGGGGGCCCTGGTCGGCCGTCATGTCGGCGTCGAAGGTGAGCGCGACGACCTTCTCCGCGGTCCTGGCCCGGCGGGTGTACACGGGGGTGAGGCCGCCGGGCCCCGGTGCCATGGTGGGGGGCGCGGCGGGTTCGGCCGCGGGCCCGGGCCCGGCCGCGGCGCCGGGCGACGCGCTCGCACGGGGCGCGGTGCTGCGGGGGACGGTCGGCTCCTTGGCTGGTGAGCTCTCGACGGCGTCCCGGCCGCAGCCGACGAGGACGGCGCCCAGAAGACCGAGTGCCGCCAAGTTTCGTACAGAAATGTTCACGATCGGAAGTTAACCGATCAAAGTGTCTTACGCTCGCGACTCGACAGCGGCAGCACCCGCGTCCACGCACGGAGCTGACGCGCCATCGGGGGGCAGGGCAGGGCAGGGCAGGGCCGGGGCCGCCGCCGGGGACCGGCGGGGCCGCTCACGTCGCCAGGAGCCTCCGCCGGCACTCCTCCACGTCGAAGGCGGCCGGCGGGTACGCCGGGGACATCGCCTCCAGGTGTTCGAGGAGCAGCTTGCTGATCGCCCAGTTGCGGTACCACTTGCGGTCCGCCGGGACCAGGTACCAGGGGGCCTCGTCCGTCGAGCAGCGTTCCAGGGCGATCTCGTACGCCTCCCGGTACGCCGGCCACAGCGCGCGTTCCTCGATGTCGCCCACGTTGAACTTCCAGTGCTTCTCCGGGTTGTCCAGGCGCTCCAGAAGGCGGCTGCGCTGCTCCTCGTACGAGATGTGGAGGAAGACCTTGACGACCGTCACGCCGTCGTCGGCGAGAGACTTCTCGAAGCGGTCGATCTGGCTGTAGCGGCGGTCGAGCTGTGCGCGCGGGACCAGCTCCCGTACGCGCGCGATGAGGACGTCCTCGTAGTGCGAGCGGTCGAAGATGCCGATCTCGCCCGGCCGGGGGAGCGCCTTCATGATCCGCCAGAGGAAGGGGTGGTTCCGTTCCTCCTGGGTCGGCGCCTTGAAGGCGCGGATCCGGCAGCCGGACGGGTTGAAGAGGCCGATGACGTGCTTGACCGTGCCGCCCTTGCCGCTGGTGTCCATGCCCTGAAGGACCAGGAGCATCCGCCGGCGGTCCCCGGCCGTGCTCGCCGCGTACAGGCGTTCCTGGAGGTCCGCGAGGCGGGGCGCGAGGGCGGCGGTGGCGGCCAGCCCGGCCGCCTTGCCGGCGGGGCCCGCCGGGGTCGCCGAGGCGTCGTACGCGGTGAGGTCGATCCGCTCGCCCCCGGGGGCGAGCAGCACCTCCCGCAGCGCCGGGGGCTTCTCCCGGGACTTCCGCTGCTCCGGTCCGCTCTTGCCGTCCTTCTTCCTGTCCTGCTTCCCGGCCTTCTTGCCGGCCTTCTTCTCGTCCCTCTTTCCGTCTCTCTCCGCCACCACGTGTCCCTTCCGCCGCGCCGCTCGTCCTTCCCGATCCTGCGACGGAACCCGGCCGCCCGCGAGCGCGGACGACCGGGTGGGGACGGTCAGCTCAGCACCACGGACCCGTCACCGCGAAGGTGGTCCCCGGTGTGTAGCAGTTGATGTACATGGTTCCCCGGTCGGGCGAGAAGGTGACGCCCGCGAACTCGCCCCACTCCGGGTCCTCGGGCGTGCCGATGTTCTGCGCGCCCCGGGCGACCGCGTACACCTCGCCCTTCTCGCTCACCCCGAAGACGTGCTGCGCCCCGTTGCCGTCCTCGCTGACCATCAGGCCCCCGCTCGGCGCCAGGCAGATGTTGTCGGGCGACTCGCCGGGGAGCTGGATGTCGGTGTCCGGGCCGAAGACGACGACCAGGGTGAGCCGGCGCCGGTGCGGCTCGTACTTCCAGACCTGGCCGAAGTGGGTGCCGCCCGAGCCGTCGTTCGTGCGCGCGAAGGACGACACGAAGTACACGGCGCGGCCGCCCCAGTAGCAGCCCTCCAGCTTCTGGGCGTGCGTGATGCCCCGGGGGCCGAAGTCCTGGTGCCGGATCGGCGTCCCCGCCGCCTGCGGATCCGGTACGGGGACCCACTCGACGCCCTCGAACCGGGCGCCGGTCTCCTGGACGACGGAGAGGTCGGGCACGCCCGGCACCCGCATGGCCTCCAGGTCGCCGCCCGCGCGCAGCGAGCCGGTGCCGCCGAGCGGCTTGCGGGGGAGGAAGCGGTAGAAGAGCCCGAAGGGCCGTTCGAAGGCGTCCTCCGTCTCGTACACGATCCCGCTCGCCGGGTCGACGGCGATCGCCTCGTGCTGGAACCGGCCCATCGCGGTGAGCGGGACGGCTCCGGTGCGGCGCGGGTCGGCCCCGTCGACCTCGAAGATGAAGCCGTGGTCCTTGGTGTAGCCGTTCGTCCCGGCCCTGTCCTCGGTCTCCTCGCAGGTCAGCCAGGTGCGCCAGGGGGTCGGACCGCCGGCGCAGTTGACGGCCGTGCCGGCGATGGCGACCCGCTCGTCGAGGACGTTGTTCCGGCCGTCGAGCTCCAGGGCCGTACAGCCGCCCTTGGCGGCCGGGTCGTACGTCAGGCCGGGGACGGTCGGGACGGCGATCTTCCCGCTGACCCGGTTCTCGTGGTTGCGGACGAGGTGCACACGGCCGCGGCGGCTGGCGAAGGCGCCCATGCCGTCGTGGTTGCTGGGGACGAGGCCCTCGCCGGAGCGGAGCGGATCGCCCTGCCGGGAGAGGACCTTGTAGCGGAAGCCGGCCGGGAGGTCGAGCAGGCCATCGGGGTCGGGGACCAGGGGACCGTAGCCCGCCCGTCCCGTGTGGCCGCCGGGCGCGGCGCTCGCGGTGCCGGCGAAGAGCTCGGAGAGGGCGCCGGTGAAGGCGATCCCGGCGGCGGTGGCGCCGGTGCGGGACAGGATCTGACGTCGTGTCGCGGACATTGAGGCAACAACTCCCTGCTGGCGGACAGGTGTGTGACGCGTGACCCGCATGTGTGTACCACGCACTGTGGTGACACGTGAACCATGCGGGCCACAACTGCCTCATGTGGCGCGTGTTCTGACGTGAGGTCAGAATGCCCCGATGATCAGACCAGCTCGGCCGTCAGCGTGATCGTCGTGCCCGTGAGCGCCTGGCTGACCGGGCAGTTCTTCTTCGCGTCCTCCGCGAGCGCCCGGAACTCGTCCGCGTCCAGGCCCGGGACCTCGCCGCGCACGGTGAGGTGGATGCCGGTGATGCCCTCACCCGGCTGGAAGGTGACGTCGGCCTTGGTCTCCAGGCGGGTCGGCGCGTTGCCGGCCTTGGCCAGACCGTTGGAGAAGGCCATCGAGAAGCAGGAGGAGTGCGCGGCGGCGATGAGCTCCTCGGGGCTGGTCTTCCCGTTCGGCTCCTCCGAGCGGGCCGGCCAGGAGACGTCGTACGAGCCGAGACCGGAGGAGTCGAGGGTGACGACACCGGAACCCTTGAGGAGGTCGCCCTGCCAGACGGTGTGGGCGTGACGCACGGTGGCCATGGTGGATCCCTTTCGATCGGGTACGGCCTCCAACCTACTGCGCCACAAGCCCCTTGGCGTCGCGGGCGAGTGCGGTGAGCCGGGAGATCGCCCGGAAGTACTTCTTGCGGTAGCCGCCGTTCAGCATCTCGTCGCTGAAGAGCCGGTCGAAGGGGAGTCCGGAGGCGAGCACGGGTATCTCACGGTCGTACAGCCGGTCGGCCAGGACGACGAGCCGGAGCGCGGTCGACTGGTCGGGGACGGGCTGGACGTCGGTGAGGCAGACGGCGGCGAGGTCGTCGGTGAGCGCGCCGTAACGGCTCGGGTGGACCTTGGCCAGGTGTTCGAGCAGGTGCGGGAAGTCGTCGAGGGAGGCGCCCGGCGTCGCGTACGCCGTCTCCGTGACGACCTGGTCGGAGTAAGGGGCCGGCGCCTCGGGGAGACCGCGGTGGCGGTAGTCCTCGCCGTCGATCCGCAGCGGCCTGAAGTGGGCGGAGAGCCCCTGGATCTCGCGGAGGAAGTCGACGGCGGCGAAACGGCCCTCGCCGAGCTTGCCGGGCAGCGTGTTGGAGGTGGCGGCGAGCGCCACGCCCGATTCGACCAGCTTGCGGAGCAGGCTGGAGACGAGGACGGTGTCGCCCGGGTCGTCGAGCTCGAACTCGTCGATGCAGAGGAGCCGGTGCTCGCCGAGGGTCTTCACCGTCTGCTGGAAGCCGAGTGCGCCGACCAGATTGGTCAGCTCGACGAAGGTGCCGAAGGCCTTCAGGGCGGGCTCGGCGGGGGTCGCGTGCCAGAGCGAGGCCAGCAGGTGGGTCTTGCCGACGCCGTACCCGCCGTCCAGATAGACCCCGCGCGGCCCGGTGGGGGCGGCCGGCTTCCGGGCGAACCAGCGGCGCTTCCCGGCGCCGGAGGCGTGTGCTCCGCCCAGGCCCTCGGCGAAGGAGCTCAGTGCCTTGACGGCGTCCGTCTGGCTGGGCTGGTTCGGGTCCGGGAGGTACGTGTCGAACCGTACGGAGTCGAAGCGTGGCGGCGGCACCATCTCCGCGACGAGGCGGTCGGCGGGGACGTGGGGCTCTCGGGAGCAGAGCGAGAGCGGGGCCGCTGGGGTGGAAGCGGCTTCGGAGAGGGCGCGGGTCGACACAGTTCCCCACTGTAAGCGCCATGTCAGACTCACAGGATGCGACGACTGCTCCCTGTGACGGACATGACAGCTCCCGAGGCCGAGGCCGCCGCCGCGCCGGCCTCCGCCGGGCGGGACGCCGCCGGGTCGCACCCCTCGGTGCCGGTCTCCGACGGGCAGACGTCCGCTTCCGGCCGTGAGTGGTCGCTCGACGAGCTGGCCGACGCCTACGCCTACCCCGGGCTCCCCGCGAGGGAGGGCGCGTGGCTGCGGGCCAACATGGTCTCCTCGCTCGACGGGGCGGGCCAGCACGAGGGGCGCTCCCAGCCGCTCTCCTCCGACGCGGACATGCGGATCTTCGGCACCCTGCGGGGTCTCGCCGATGTGGTCGTCGTCGGTGCGGAAACGGTACGCCTGGAGGGTTACCGCCCCGCACGCGCGCGTGAGGCCTTCGCCGCCCGCCGCGCCGCCGCGGGCCAGGGCCCCGCCCCCGTGATCGCCGTGGTCAGCGCCTCGCTGAACCTGGACTTCTCGCTTCCGCTCTTCACCGAGCCGCTGGTGCCGACCCTGATCCTCACGGGGGCCGCCGCGGACCCGGACCGCGTGCGGGCCGCCCGGGCCGCGGGCGCCGAGGTGCTGACGGCGGGCGACGGCGAGGGCGTGGAGGCGGCCCGCGCGAAGGCCGTGCTCGCCGAGCGCGGGCTCCGGCGGCAGCTGACCGAGGGCGGGCCCCGGCTGCTCGGCCAGTTCGTGGCGGCGGAGGCGCTCGACGAGCTGTGTCTGACGGTCTCGCCGACGATGACGGCGGGCGGCGCCCAGCGGATCGCCGGAGGCCCTTCGGTGGCCGTCCCGACACGCTTCGCCGTGGCTTCCGTGCTGGAGCAGGACGGCTTCCTCTTCACCCGCTACCGTCGGATCTGACAATCGGCGGAATTTGTCGTTCCGCTTAGCGTTCGCTGGGCACACTTACTGTCGCAGACCCCGTGCGGGCACGGGGAAGGATGGTTTCCGCAGAAGGGCTCCTGAGGTGTTCACAAGCGTTCTGATGATCGAGAAGCCCCTGACGTCCGTCGACGTGGAATTCGTCACCACCCTGCACGGCGACGAGGGCGTGTCCTTCATCGTTCTCATGCAGCCGCGTGGTGACCAGGCCGATGTACTGCTGCGTGCCATCGACGACGTCGCCATGGGCGAACTGAAGGAAGCCGCCCGGGAGGGCGACGAACCGGAGGGCAAGGAGGCCAGGGTCCCCGCCGAGCTGGCCCTGGAGCACTCGCTCCGGGCCCTGAGAGACGCCGGCTGCGAAGCGGTCGGCCAGGTCGTCGAGGACCACCCGCTCGACAAGATGAAGGCGGTGGTCGACGAGTCGGAGGCGGACGAGGTGATCGTGCTCACCGCCCCGCACTACGTGGAGGAGTTCTTCCACCGGGACTGGGCCTCCCGGGCCCGCCACAAGGTGGGGGTCCCCGTCCTCAAGCTCTTCGCCCACAGCGAGGAAGCGGCCGAGTAGGCGGCCGACCGGATCCGCGCCCCGTGCAGGGGGCGCGGACCCGGCCCCGTACGACACGAGCCGCCCCCGTTCCCGCAGGCCGCACGGACACGGGTCCGGCGCCCGCCGGGGCCATCCGGCCGGAGCCACTAGGCTGGGGACTTCCACGCACGACGCACCCCGGGGAGAGATCCGCATGGCACCCGCCATCCCTGCCGCCATGGAACGGCCGCACTTCATCGGCATCGGCGGTGCCGGAATGTCGGGCATCGCGAAGATCCTCGCCCAGCGCGGCGCCAAGGTCGCCGGCAGTGACGCCAAGGAGTCCGCGACCGCGGAGTCGCTGCGCGCCCTGGGCGCCACCGTGCACATCGGCCACGCCGCCGAGCACCTCGCCGACGACGCCTCCGCCGTCGTCGTCTCCAGCGCCATCCGCGCCGACAACCCCGAGCTGGCCCGCGCCGCCGAGCTCGGCATCCCCGTCGTCCACCGCTCCGACGCGCTCGCCTCCCTCATGGACGGCCTGCGCGCGATCGCCGTCGCCGGTACGCACGGCAAGACGACGACCACCTCCATGCTGGCCGTCGCCCTCACCGAGCTCGGTCTGGACCCCTCGTACGCCATCGGCGGCGACCTCGCGGGCCCCGGCACCAACGCGCTGCACGGCGCGGGCGAGGTCTTCGTCGCCGAGGCCGACGAGAGCGACCGCAGCTTCCAGAAGTACGACCCCGAGGTCGCGATCGTCCTCAACGTCGAGCTGGACCACCACGCGAACTACGCCTCCATGGACGAGATCTACGAGTCCTTCGAGGCCTTCACCGCCAAGATCCGCCCCGGCGGCACCCTGGTCGTCGGCGAGCACGCGGGCGCCCGCGAGCTGGCCCGCCGGGTCGCGGACCGCGACGGTCTGAACATCGTCACCGTCGGTGAGACCGAGGGCTCCGACGCCCACATCCTGAAGATCGTCCCGAACGGGATGAAGAGCGAGGTGACGGTCGCCCTCGACGGCGCCGAGCACACCTTCACCGTCTCCGTCCCCGGCCGTCACTACGCCCACAACGCCGCCGCGGCCCTCGCCGCCGGCGCCCGCGTCGGCATCGACCCGGCCGAGCTCGCCCAGGCCCTCACCGCCTACACGGGCGTCGGCCGCCGCCTCCAGCTCAAGGGCGAGGCGCGGGGCGTCCAGGTCATCGACTCGTACGCGCACCACCCCACCGAGATGACCGCCGACCTGGAGGCCATGCGCGGCGCCGCCGGCGCCTCCCGCCTCCTCGTCGTCTTCCAGCCCCACCTCTTCTCCCGCACCCAGGAGCTGGGCAAGGAGATGGGCGACGCGCTGGCCCTCGCCGACGCGTCCGTCGTCCTCGACATCTACCCGGCCCGCGAGGACCCGATCCCGGGCATCACCAGCGAGCTGATCATCGCCGCCGCGCGCACGGCGGGCGCCGACGTGACGCCCGTCCACGACAAGGCCGCGGTGCCGCAGGTCGTGGCGGGAATGGCCGGACCCGGCGATCTCGTTCTCACCATGGGCGCGGGCGACGTCACGGACCTCGGCCCGCTGATCCTGGACCACCTGTCGAAGTAGCAGAGGGAGCGAGCTCATGGCGTACGACGTCGAGAAGCCGGACGAGCAGTGGCGTGCGGAGCTGACCCCGGCGGAGTACCAGGTGCTGCGCCAGGCGGGCACGGAGCCCGCGTTCCGGGGTGAGTACACGGACACCACCACCAAGGGCGTGTACTCCTGCCGGGCCTGTGGCGCGGAGCTGTTCACGTCGAACGAGAAGTTCGAGTCGCACTGCGGCTGGCCGTCCTTCTTCGACCCGAAGGACAGCGAGGCCGTCGAGCTCATCTCGGACACCTCCCACGGCATGGTCCGCACCGAGGTCCGCTGCTCCCGCTGCGGCTCGCACCTGGGTCATGTCTTCGAGGGCGAGGGCTACCCCACCCCGACGGACCAGCGGTATTGCATCAACTCGATCTCGCTGCGGCTGGAGCCCGGCGAGAGCTGACCGGCCGAGCGGAGCGACGGCGGCAGGGGAACTCTCCCCTGCCGCCGTCGTGCTGTTCCACCGCGGAACCTCGGACTCACCGTCAGACGTCCTCTGTGATAGGACTGTTCCGCATTGCAAAGAGTCACCTACGGGGGTGGGGAACCGTGGCTGTCACGGTGCCGGACTGGGCCGACACGCTGCTCGATCTGATCGGGGTCGCGTGGCCGAACGTCGACGAGGACGCGTATCGCGAGATGGCGGACGCGCTCCGGGAGTTCGCGGAGGATCTGGAGGACGACGGTCAGCTCGCGAACAACCACTTCGAGCGGCTGCTGTCCTCGGGGCAGGGCGAGTCGATGGACGCGCTCAACGAGCACTGGTCGAAGATCAAGTCCAAGCACATCAAGGACATCTCCGGTGCGGCGCGGACGATCGCGGGTGGTCTGGACACGGCGGCCGGTGCGATCGAGGGCATGAAGCTCGCCGCGGTGGTGCAGCTCGGCTACCTGGCCGCAGAGGCGGGTATCGCGATCTCCCTGATCCCGGTGACGGGTGGTCTGTCGGCGTTGATCGGCGCGGGGGCGATGCGGGCCACGCAGGAGGTGATCAAGCGGCTGATCAAGGAGTGTGTGGAGGAGGCCGTCGGGTATGTCGTCGCGGCGATGACCGAGCCGGCGGTGGCGGCCCTCGAGGGCATGGCGGCCGATCTGGTCGTGCAGCTGGGCGCGGTGGCGATCGGTCTGCAGGACGGCGTCGACCTCGACCAGACGAAGGACGCGGGCAAGGACGGTTTCAAGGACGGGGTGCAGTCGGGCAAGGAGGCCATGAACCTGGCCTCGGCCGGCGGGGGCGGCGGTTCGAAGGGCGGTGGGCTGAAGAACCTGCACATCGAGCACGCCGAGCACACCCACGCCTCCACCCAGCTCAACACCGTCAGCGCGGGCATCCACGGCAAGACGGCGGGGAAGCTGACGAAGGCGAAGACCGCGCACGGTCGCACCCGGGGCCGGGACTCGATCGCGGACGCGATCGACCCGATCGCCGACAAGGCGCTCGAAGCCCTCACCAAGGCCGCCAAGAACATGGGCGACCACGTCGGCCAGACCCTCCCCAAGGCCGTCAAGCAGATCTCGGCCGACCACAAGAGCACCGACGACGACCTCCGTGACCGCTTCGCCCGCCAGCGCAAGGGCGACCACGACAACGACGGCGGCAAGGGCGGCGGCGGTGGAGGTGGTGGCGGTGGAGGTGGTGGCGGAGGAAACGGCGGCTCCGGCAACAACCCCGGTGGCAACCGCATCACCCCGGCCCCGCCGTGGCACGGCAGCTCCGCCGGCGGGATGAAGCACCACCGGACGGACCCGCTCGACGTCAGCCGCCTCACCCCCGAGCAGCAACGTGAAGCCCTCGTCCAGGAGGCCCGGGACCTCGCCGACCGGGCGAGGAAGGCCGACCCGAACAATCCGGACGACCCCAAGCACCAGATCGACATGGCCAGGACACGGTTCCCCACGGGCGAGCACCTGCTCAACAACGGTGCCTGCTCCGGCGGGCTGCTCCACGACGGTGTGGTCACCAGCCACTCCAGCGCGACCAAGTGGGAGGGCCACGACAAGCCCGACCTGCATCCGGCCGCGCAGGACATCTACGATCAGGTACGCGCCGTGATCGAAGGGGAAGGCCGGAACGTGGGTGGAGGCCACGGCCAGTGCGCGGAGGCCATGCTCCTCTCGGACCGGCTGCGCCAGCTCGATCCGTCCGGCACGTCCATCAGCACGCGTGACCACGTACGCCAGGCGATGGACGGTGCGCATATGTACACCGTGCAGATCGGCCCGGACCGGCGTGGGAACTTCGCGCACAACGAGTACAAGCCGCCGTGTCGCTCGTGCGAGATCGCCCTGGACATGGCCGGCGTCACGGCCTACACCGGTTAGGAGCCCCCCCTGTGCCCCACCTCAACGTCCCCGCGGACGTCGACGCCTGGTTCGCCGAGTACGGCTGGTACCCCGGCCGGAACGTCGCCGACCAGGTGCCCGCCATCGTTGCGGAGATCACCGAGGAGAGCCGGAACGACGGGTTCCCGATGGAGCCGTTCGCCGCCGCCACGGACTTCATCGCCGAGCACGCGGGGCTCCGCCTGACCCTCGACGCACGGCGCGAGGAGTACCTGCACTTCACGCCGGTCATCGTCTGGGACGGTACGTCCGAGGAGATCGCGGAGCTGAGCCGCCACCTGGGCGTGCGGCTCTTCCCGGTGGGCTGGGACTCCTCGGAGGGCGAGGTGATGGTCGTGGACGAGCAGGGCCGGTTCTTCTTCATGCACCACACCGGCAACTACTACATGGGCGCCGACAAGCACGAGGCCATGATCTCCCTCTTCCACAGCCCCATGAAGGACGCGGAGGATTTCTATGTCTGACCTGATTCCCGGTACGGCGGCCTCGCTGCTCATCCACGGGGCCATCACCAGCCACACCAACCTCACAGGAGACGGCGAGCCGCAGCTCCACCCCGCCGTCCAGGAGTTCTTCGACGGACTCCCGCCCGCCCTGCGCGAGCCCTTCATCGGCTACTGCGCCGAGTCCGCCCTCGTCTCCGACGAGCTCTTCGGCCTCGACCGGCAGCGGGGCGACGGACGGACGGTCACGCTGGACGAGGCGGCACCGCACTTCGCGGGCGCCGCGCTCGTCGCCCGCAAGATCCGCCCGCACGGCGACCCCGAGCACGGCACGGAGGCCGACGTCTGCCGTTCGTGCTCGGCGCTCCTCGACCGGCTGGCCATCGCGATCCTCCACGACCAGACATGACGGGCGTGCTGACGGAGGCGGGGTGGCGGCCCGGCCGTGACGCGGGGGACGACGCCATGCTGGCCGCCCTCGTCACGGTGACGGTCGGCGCGGAGCTGTTCGCGGCCGCCGAACGGGCCCTGCGCGAGTTCCACGGCCTGCGCGTCCACCCCGCCGCCGACGGCGGCCGGGAGGTCGCCGCGATCGGCAGCGTCGTCGACCCCCGCGAGGCCCGCCTCGACGTCCCCTCCCTGAACCGGCTCGCCGGCTCCCTCGGCGTACGGCTCTTCCCCTTCGGCCGTACGGACACCGACGCGCCGCTCGCGGTCGACGCGCACGGCCGGCTCCTCATGCTCGGCCCCGGCGGTCCCTGGCTCCTCGGAGAGACGGTCCACGAGGGTCTCTCGGCGCTCGCCACCGGGACCGCGCCGGTGCGGCTCCGGGCTCCCCGGTGGCGCTTCCCGCTCCCTGCTCGTCCCGCCGACCTCGGCGCGGCCGTACGGGCCGTGCTCGTCGCCGTGTTCGTCCTGCACAGCTCGGGTGTGTTCGGCGCCCGCCGTGTGCACCTGCGGGCGACGACCCTGCGGGGGATCGGAGTCGTCGCGGTGGACGAGGAATTCCCGCTGGGACGGGGGTCGTTGGAGAGCAACGCGGAACCGCTGACGGAGGCCATGACCGCCCGGCTCGACGCCGCGGGCGTGCGCGCGGGCGGCTGCGAGCTGGTGCTCACGGTTCCCGTCCCCTCCGGTACGGAAGGGCCGTCGGCCACGGTGGAGTGCGCCGTGACGGTGGGCGGTTCGGCCGAGGGCCCCGCCCTGACCCTGTCGGCCGGCCTGTCCGCGTCCTTCGACCCCACGGCGAAGACCCTGGACACCTGCGCCCGGGCCCTCGCCGACTGGGCGACGTCGCAGGCCGCACCGGCGCGCTGACAGTGCCGGTCAGTGGACGGAGAAGCCGCCGTCCACGAAGAGGGACTGGCCCGTCACGTACGCGGAGGAGGCGCTCGCCAGGAAGACCGCCGCGCCCGCGAAGTCCTCGGCGAGACCGTTGCGACCGACCATCGTGCGGGCCGCGAGCGCGGCCACCTTCTCCGGGTCGGAGGACAGGCGCTGGTTGAGCGGGGTCATCACGAAGCCCGGGACCAGGGTGTTGGCCGTGACGCCGTACGGGGACCACGCCTCCGCCTGCGAACGGGCCAGCGACTCCAGGGCGCCCTTGGACACCCCGTACGCGCCGCTCTGCACGAACGCGCGGTGCGCCTGCTGCGAGGTGATGTGGATGATGCGGCCGAAGCCGCGCTCCGCCATCCCGGGACCGAAGCGCCGACCGAGGAGGAACGGGGCCTCCAGGTTCACGGTCATCGTGGTGTCCCAGACCTCGTCGCTCAGGTCGCCCAGCGGGGGGCGGAGATTGATGCCGGCCGAGTTCACCAGGATGTCCGGCTCACCGAAGACCGCCGCGGCCGCCTCCGCCCCGGCCTTGATGCCCTCGCGGGTGCTCAGGTCGGCGCTCACCCGGGCCGCCCGGCAGCCCTCGGCCGTCAGCTCGTCGACGGTCGCGACGAGCTCGGACTCCTTGCGGGCCACGACGACGACACTCGCCCCGGCACGGGCCAGGGCCCCGGCGATGGCGCGGCCGATACCGGAGCTGCCACCGGTGACGAGGGCGGTGCGCCCTTCGAGGGAGAAGAGGCCGGAGAGGTATCCGCCGGGGGTGGTGCTCATGAATGTCGCTCCTCGCGTCGCACGGCACCGGCCGCTCCGCGTGCGGGTGGAGGGGCCGGTACACGCATCCTGGCACACACGTTCTCGGGCCGGACGGGCGAGGAATTCGGTCCGGGCGGAGGGTTCCGGCGCGAGTTCGGGGAAAGGGGGACGCCCCGTCCTGGGGGGACGGGGCGTCCGGTGGTGCGGTGTGGGGTTACGGGCTGACCGGCAGGGCCGGGGTGTGGAGGGTCGGGACGCTCCACTTCTGGGCGAAGGTGTCGTTGCAGTCGTACAGCTGGAAGGTGGTGCCCCAGGTGCGGTTGCCCCAGGGGACGTCGAGGCAGCGGTCGGACTGCGGGTTGTAGATCGAGCCGTCGGCCCGGGGCATCCACTGCTGGCCGCCCTCGTTCACGCACTGCCAGAAGATCACGCCGGTGCCGCCGGCCGTCTGGTTGGCGGAGGCGGCGACGCACTGGCCCTTCATGGTGAGGGTGCCGTTGGCGTTGACGCTGAAGCGCTGGGCTTCGGTGCCGTTGCAGCCGTACAGCTGCGGAGCCATGCCGTTGCCGCTGTTGCCGCCCGGGGTGTCCATGCAGATGTCCGGGCTGGCCGCGAAGCGCACCGGGCTGTCGGCCGTGGTGGCCTGCGGGGTGTAGCCCTGGTAGACGGCGACGTCGGCGACGCGGCCGGCCAGCCAGTTGGAGGGCTGGCTCCGGTACTTGAACCGGCCCATCACGAGCTTGCCGTTCGGGGCGGGGCTGGTGCTCGCCAGGTGGTATCCGCTGGCGCCGAGGCGGCCGTTGACGTACAGGCTCATGGCACCGGTGGCGGCGTTGTACGAGGCTGTCAGCTGAGTCCACTCGCCGGTCCGGAAGACGCCGGCGGCGTTGACGGCGGCGGTGTAGTCGTACGGCCAGCCGTCGTCGTCGCCACGGGCGATGGCGAAGCGCCAGTAGCCGGCGTCGCCCCACAGCATGAACGCGCTGCCGTGGGCGGTGTCCTGGCTGACGATGACGCCGTCGGCCTTGTCGTACTTGGCCCAGGCGCTGACGGTGAAGCTCTGCCGGGTGTCGACGACCTTGTCCGGTGCGGTGATGCTCGACTTCAGTACGTCGTCGAAGACGGCGACCTTCGTCGAGCGGCCGTCGACGGTGCTGTCGGCGTAGCCGATGTTCGCCGCGGTCCCGTTGTGGTCGGCGGGGATGGCCGTGGCGTCACCCTCCAGGCGCCACTGCGCCGTCGGGGCCCGGGTGTCGCCCCGTACGTGCTCGCCGGTGAGGCTCTTCACCATGCCCTGGTCGGGCGTGCCGGCCCACGCGTGCAGGGTCCCGGCGTTGTCCAGGGCCCAGAAGTCGGGGATGCCGTCGTCGGTGACGTCACCGTCGGAGCCGACCCGCGGATAGGCGGTGCCGGTGATGTCCTTGAAGATCCTGCTCGTGGGCTGGGCCGTGACACCGTTGAACACGGCGTACGTGAGGCCCGATTCCTCGGTGCGGACGGCGGTGCTCAGCCGGTACTGGAAGACGTCGCCGCTGGTGCGGTCGCGTACCCACAGGGCGGGGGCGGTGTCGTTCGTGGTGCTGGTGCTCAGGTCCAGCGTGTTGCCGGGGACCATCAGGTCCTTGTTGTCCCAGCCCGTCGTGCCCGACACCAGGGTCGGCGAGGCGAGCGTCTGGTGGGCCTTGGCGGGGTAGTACCAGAGCTTCCCGGCCTCCACGGCCAGCAGGCCGGTGGCGTCGGTGACCTGCCGGCTCGGGGTGCGCGAGGTGCGCGTGGAACCGGTCGGGGTGATCTGGCTGGAGTACTGCCAGGTCTCGACGGAGCTGTTGTACCCGTCGCACGTGGTGTAGGCGGGCTCGCACGCCGGCTTGGCGATGTTGTCCTTGGCGCCGAGTGTGAACCGGCCCGGGTCGGACAGGTCGTTGTCGTAGACGAACAGGTCCTGGCCGCCGAGGGCACCGACCGTGGCGGGCTCGCGGTGGACGAACAGGTCGTCGACGTTGCGTCCCGGGTCGAGGGAGCCGCGGTGTGCGACCCGGTAGTTCTTCCAGGTGCGGCCGGCGGAGACCTCGGGTGCCTGGACGGCGGTCGCGGCGGTGCCGCTCGGCTGCATGCTGCCCGCGGTTCCGTCGGTGGCACGGCCGTGGGTGACGAGGTTTCCGGCGTCGTCCGGGAGGAGGATGTCGGGGCGGGCGTCACCCGTGGTGTCGCCGAAGGCCACCGGGCCGTCCTTCCACGGCACGTAGAAGGCGTACGACATGGTCTGGGAGGCGTTGCCCGCCTCGTCCAGCACCCGCGCGTAGACCACGTTGGTGCCCCAGTGGCTGGGTGTGACGCTGATGCCGCTCGTGTTCAGCGGGCTGCCGCAGTTCTGCTGGGCGCCGGTCAGCTGGGGGTCGAAGCCCCACTGGACGCAGGCGAGGCCGGAGGCGAGCAGTCCGGCGCCGGGGCTCGGGTCGGACGCCGAGATCGGGATGGAGCCGGTGCCGCCGAGGCGCAGATTGGTGATCTGGCCGTTGCCGGCCGGCGGGTACTGGGTGTCGGGGTCGGTGAACTGGCCGAAGGCCATGACCGGAGGGGTGGAGTCGACGGCGAAGTGGCAGGTCGTGCTGGACGGGCCGCGCAGCAGACCGTCGTCGCCGTGGGTCGCCCAGGCGTACGCGTGGCCGTTCTGCAGGGTGCCCTGCGGCAGGGAGTACGAGGCCTCCGAGCCGTTCCCGACGAAGCCCGACCAGTTCTGGTGCGCGGTCGACTGCGTGGTCTCGTCCCAGACGTTCACCCACTCGGTGAGCTGGCCCTGGTTGGGGCTGCTGACCTGGGAGATCAGCGTGGTGGTGGTGCCGGTAAGCCATCCGTAGGAGGACGTGGGAACCGCGGCGCAGCTCTGGGTGTCGCCGGCGACGACACGGCGCGGAGCCGGGTAGGCGTGCGGGTTCGCCGGGGTGTTCGGCGGGAAGTCGTACTCGGTGCTGAGCACCGCGTTGTAGTTGTACCGCTTGAAGCCCATCTTGTTGCCGGTGCCCTCTTGTCCGCGCAGGACGAAGGCGAGCGGCCTGCCGGTGTCGCGGATCGCGTCGCGCATGGCGCCGGTGACGTTGAAGTCGATGGGGATGTCGTTGTAGCAGGCGGAGTTCGTGCCGTTGCCGGGCACGTCCTTGCCGTCCACCCACTCCCGGACCTCGTGGTTGTTCCAGGACACCGAGCCGTCGAACTCGCGGGCCCGGTACAGACCCACCGGGTACTTCGTGGTGCAGGACCAGTCGGAGGAGATGTACTGGTTGACCCGCAGGTTCGCGTAGTTGATGGTCGAGCCGTAGTACCCGTTGATGTCGAACTCGAACAGGGCGCGCTCGATGCCGTACGGGCTCTCCCAGCCCTGGTAGCCCGAGCCGGGGCGGTCCCGGTCGGAGGAGCCGGACCGGTCGAAGTTGCCGGTGTTGGGCCAGGCCTGCATGACCCAGGCGTGGTGCTGCTTGTTCCGGGCGTCGCCCGACCAGGACGGGTCGATGTACACCGGGTAGCTGGTGTCCGGGCCGTCGAGGAGCGCGGTGCTCGGGGCGAGCGTGATCGCGCCGGTCGCCCGCTTCGAGGAGCCGGTCACCTTCGCGGAGGTGGGGATCTCGGCGACGGTGGCCCGGGTGCCCGGTCCTTCGGCGTTGCTCAGGCCGTCGACGTTGCCGTTGGCCTTGGCGGTGGGCTCGGCGGCGTCCAGGTCCGCGTACTTCCCGCCCCGTGTCGCCGGCTTCCGGGCTTCCTTCGCGGACCACATCAGCGGCGCGGGGGCGCGGAACACGGTGTCACGGCCGCTGTTCGCCGTGAGGTTGCCGTCCTTGTCCTCGGCGAGCGTGAGGCCCTTCGTCACGGTGGGGAACGAGAGGTTGCGCACGGCCGGGTTGGCGGCGGCGGCCGGGCTGCGCAGGATCACCACGGTGGTGTAGCCGCCCCACTTGGTGGCGGTGACCTTCAGGTCGGTGTCCGGCGCGACGTTCTCGAAGAGGGCGCCGTTGCCGCTGAGGACCGGCTCGGGCAGCGCGCCGGGGAACGGCGAGGACACCGAAAGCTGCTGTCCGTCCTCGGAGGTCATCGTGGCCAGGGGGCCGGTGCCGCCGCCCGAGATGGCGAGGTCGGCGTCGGCGGCCTTGGGGGCCACGGTGCCGTCCGGCCGCGTCACCAGGGTGTCGTCGAGCGTGGTCCAGCCCTCGGCCCCGCCTTTCTTGCGCTGGGACACGAGGTGCCGCTCCGTGCGGAGCTTCCCCCGGGGTGTCACGACCGTGGTGCTGAACTCGTCCGTCAGCTCGGGAACCAGGACGTCCTTTCCGGACGTCCGGGCCTTCAGCCTCGCCTTCTCGGCCGCGGTGCGGGCCGTCGGCCGCGGGCGTTCGGTGCCGGCCCGCGTCGGGGCGGGGGTGGCCGGAGCAACGGAGGTGCCGGGCTGCGGCGTGGGCGCGGCCTGCGCCGCGTACGGCGCCGCGACCAGCAGCGCGGCCGATGTCGCCAGGACGACGGCGGCCGTCAAGGGCCGTCCGAGCCCGGGTCTTGGTGCAGCAGTGGACATGCTTGTTCGCTCCCCCATGCATGTGTGTGGTCACGGCGCGTGGCGCGCGGAGATCGGGGGCACTGTGGCAGGAGCATGACGAAGGGTCCAAAACACGCCACGCGGAATGTGTCCGCCTTGTGTGCAGTCTTCATCATTTACACACCATGTGATGTAAGACACGTCTGACTTTCAACTTCCATTGCGCGCCAGGGGGGTTGTGCGGCTGTTACGTTCCCGACCGATTGCGCCGTCGATCACTCGGGTCGACGGCTCTCATTGCTTTCAACGGGGGAGTGCGATGCCACGCTTTGGCATGCGCCGTTCCAGGCGACATATACGGATTCAGGCGGTCAGCCCGCTGATCCTCGCCCTCACGGCGACCCTTCTGGCCGTGCCGGTGGCCCAAGCCGCCCCGGCCGGGCCGGACTTCGACAAACTCTGGCAGCCACCGAAGACGCCGCTGCCGACAACCGCCCCCGTGTCCGCGCGGGAGGCGACGAAGCGCGTTCCGGTGAAGCCGCCCCGTGAGGTGCCGCCACGGGCCAAGGCCGGATCTCAACCCGGGGGCAACACGACCTACTTGGCCGGAACGGCCCGGTCCACGACGTCCGCCGCGCGTGCCGGCGACCTCCCCGTGTGGGTGGCCCCGACCGCGAAGGGCCGCAAGGTCCCCCTGCCCGCGGTGACCGTCGTACGCAACGACACGAAGACGGCCCGCGCCGCCGGAGTACAGGGCCTGCTCTTCTCCGTCGCCGCCGTCGGCCAGGGAACCGGCGGCACCGTGCCGGTGAACCTCGGTCTCGACATGGCGGCCCTCCAGCAGGCCACGGGCGGGCAGTTCGCCTCCCGCGGCCGACTGGTGACACTGCCCGCCTGCGCCGCGACGACCCCCGGCACAGCCGCGTGTCAGGTCCGTACGCCGCTGGTCACCCGCTACGACAGAGCCACCGGACGCGTGACGGCCGACATCGCCGTACCGGCCACGGCTCCGGCCCCCGCCCTGGTCAAGCCCGCCACCGGTGCGGCCGCGTCGCCCCTGCGGTCCACCGGCCCCCTCGGCGCACCGATGCTCCTGGCTGCCGAGACCGGCACCTCGGGCGGCGGCGGCGACTACAAGGCGTCCGCGCTGAACCCCTCCTCGGCATGGGCCGCGGGCGGCTCCACCGGTGCCCTGTCCTACAGCTACCCGTTCCTGACGCCCGCGGCCATCGGCGGCGCGGCACCCCAACTGGCGCTTTCCTACGACTCCTCGTCGGTGGACGGCCGTACCTCCGCCACCAACACGCAGGCTTCGTGGATCGGCGACGGCTGGGACCTGAACCCCGGCTTTATCGAGCGCACCTACAAGCCCTGCGACAAGGCGGGCATCACCCGCTCCGGCGACCTCTGCTGGTCCGGCTTCAACGCGACCCTGTCGCTGGGCGGCCACTCCGGACCGCTCGTCCGGGTCGGCACCGGCGCCGCCTCGACGGACGAGGCGACCGGTGTGTGGCGGCTGAAGAACGACGACGGCACGAGGATCGAGTTCGGCTCCGGCGCCGCCAACGGCGTCCGCGACGGTGCCTACGCCAAGGTCACCGACGCCGGCGGAACCGTCTACTACTTCGGCGTCAACCACCTGCCCGGGGGCGACAGGACCGACCCGGCGACGGGCTCCGTCGCCGACGTGCCGGTGTACTCCCCGAAGGCCGGCGACCCGTGCCACGACGCGGCCAAGGGCAACGCGTCCTGGTGCCAGATGTGGCAGCGCCTCCAGCTCGACCACGTCGTCGACACCCACGGCAACCTGACGACGTACACCTGGGCGCCCGAGACCAACACCTACGCACGCGGCGGCGGCCAGAACCCCGGCAACGGGACACCCACCGCCTACACCCGCGCCGCCACGCTGGCCTCGGTCGCGTACGGCCAGCGGCTGCCGGAGCAGATCGCGGCCCGCGGAGGCCTCCAGCCCGCCGCCCGCATCACCCTCACGACCGAGGAGCGCTGCCTCGACACGGCCGTCTGCGACCCCTCGCAGCGAACCGTCGCCAACAAGAACAACTGGCCCGACGTCCCGGTCGACCAGGAGTGCAAGAGCACCGGCACCTGCACCACCGTCGCGCCGACCTTCTTCACCACCCGGCGGCTGGCCTCCGTCCTGACGCAGGTGCGGGTGAACAACGCCTGGCAGGACGTCGACTTCTACGCCCTGAAGCACTCGTTCCCCGACCCGAAGGACGCCACCAGCCAGAAGGTCCTCTGGCTGGACCAGGTCCTGCGCACCGGCCGGACGAGCACCCCGCACCTCCCGCTGCCCCCGGTGACGTTCGTCCCCGTGATGCTCCCGAACCGGGTCGACGGCACCGACCTCGTCCCCGCTCCGCCGCTCATGAACCGGGCACGCATCCAGCAGATCAAGAACGAGACCGGCGGCATCCTCAACGTCGACTACGGCCTGCCGGAGTGCTCGCGGCTGCGGCACGAGATGCCGGCCGCGGAGGACGACAACACCAAGGCCTGCTACCCGGTCCGCTGGACGCCGGACGGCTCGGTCGTCGGC
Organism: Streptomyces sp. NPDC017246; assembly: GCF_044331325.1. Lineage (NCBI taxonomy): Bacteria > Bacillati > Actinomycetota > Actinomycetes > Kitasatosporales > Streptomycetaceae > Streptomyces > Streptomyces sp. NPDC017246. Next base: position 229,123 of record NZ_JBIRMW010000010.1, read on the forward strand.
TCCGACCCCGTCCTCGACTGGTTCAACCGCTACACCGTCCACTCGCTCACCGAGAACGACACGACGACCGACGCCCCCCAGAAGATCACCACCTACGCCTACGGCGCGGCCGGCTGGCACCGGGACGACAGCGAGTTCACCGACCCCAAGTCCCGCACCTGGGGCGACTTCCGTGGATTCGCCACCGTGACCGCGATCACCGGCAGCGGCGGCGACGGCCCCAAGTCGCAGCTCCGCACCACGTACCTGCAGGGCATGAACGGTGACGTCCGCAAGGACGACAGCAGCCGTACCGTCCGGATCACCGACGCCCTGGGCCGCTCGGTCACCGACCACGAATGGCTCAGCGGCCGGACACTCCAGACCGAGACCTACGACCAGGCCGGCGGAAACGTCACCGCACGCACGGTCAACGCCTCCTCGGGCGAGAAGGAGACCGCCACGCACGCGCGTGGTTCCGGCCTGCCGGACCTCGTCGCCCGCTACTCCGCCACCACGACCACCGCCACGGCCCAGGGCAGGAAGGCCGACGGCAGCTGGCGGTCGACCGTCACCACGGCGACGACCGACCCCGCCCACAACAACCGCGCCGACACCACCCTGGAGCAGGCCGAGGGCCTGCCCGACCTGTGCACACGACTGACCTACGCCACGGGCCCCGACGCCCAGGTCACCAGCCTGGTCGCGGAGAAGCTCGTCGTCTCCGGTACCGCCGCCTGCACCGCCGGCGCGACGTCCGCCAACACCGTCGCCCGGACCCGCACCTCCTACGACGGCCTGCCCTTCGAACAGGCCGCGGCCACCGCCGACCCGACGAAGCAGGAGGTCCTCGACCGCTACGCGACGGACGGAACACCCGTCTTCGAATCCACCGCCCTCACCGGCTACGACGTCTACGGCCGGTCCGTCTCGGTCACGGACCCCCACAGCAAGGACGCGAAGCACCAGGACGGCGCGGTCACGACGACCACGTACACCCCGGCCGCCACCGGCGAACTGCCGTCCACGCTGATGGTCGCCGCACCCGTCCCCGGTCAGGATCCGACGACCACCTGGCCGACCGTCACCACCTTCGACGTCCGCCGCAACCTCCCCCTGACGGTCAAGGACCAGAATCTCAAGACGAGCACCCGGACCTACGACGCGCTCGGACGCCTCGCCGCCGTCTGGCTGCCCGGCCGCACACCGGCCGCCAACCCGAACGCCAACCTCACGTTCGCGTACTCGGTGTCCAGCACGAGCGGCGTCCCGTCGACGACCACCACCAGCACGCTGACGAGGGACAGCGAGACGCCCGTCTACACCAGGAGCGTCGGCATCCTCGACGGCTTCGCCCGCACCCGGCAGACGCAGACGTCACCGGCCAACCCCGCCTACACCGGCCGACTCGTCTCCGACACGCTGCTCGACTCGCAGGGCCGGGCGCGGACGGTCAACGCGCCCTGGTACAACGACGTATCGGGCCCGACCGGAACCCTCCTGGTCGCCGCGGAGAGCACCATCCCGTCGCAGACCCGGACCACCTACGACGGGCAGGGACGCGCGCTGGTCACCGCCGCCTGGTCGCTGGGAGTGGAACAGTCCCGGACCACGACCGACGTCAAGGGCGTCGACCGGACCGACGTGGTGCCCCCCAAGGGCGCCTCGCCCACGACGACGCTCATCGACGGCCGCGGCCGGACCGCGGAGCTGTGGCAGTACACGACCCCCACCGTGACCGGCAACGCGGCCGACGCCACCGTCACCCGGACCACCTACGAGGCGGACGGCAGTCCGCGCACCCGTAAGGACGCGGCGGGCAACACCTGGACGTACGGCTACGACCAGCGGGGCCGCCAGATCACCGCGACCGACCCGGACACGGGCACGTCCACCCAGACCTGGGACGGCGCCGGACGGCTCGGCAGCACCACCGACGCCAAGGGCCGGACCCTCACGTACACCTACGACCTGATCGGCCGGAAGACCGGCGTGTACGAAGGCGCCTCGCCCACCTCCGACAAGCAGCTCACGGCGTGGACGTTCGACACCGCGACGGCCGGCAAGGGCAGGCCCGCCTCGTCGACGCGCTACGTCGGAGGCACGGCGGGGCAGGCGTACACCACGGCGATCAAGGGGTACGACGACGCCTACCACGTCACGGGATCGACGATCACCCTCCCCGGCACGGACGCCGGGCTGGCCTCGGGCACGTTCTCGTACACGACCAGCACGGTCTACGACAAGGTCACCGGCAGTCCCAAGGAGACGATCCTCCCGGCGCTCGGCGGCGTCCCGCTCGACGACATCCTGTACTCGTACAACGACTACGGTCTGATGTACAAGTACGCGGGTGCCACGACGTACGACACGCAGACGCAGTACGACGCCTTCGGACGCCCGATCCGCTCGACCGTCAACCCCTGGGCCACCCAGGTCGTCGCCACCATGGACTACGACCAGTCGACCGGCCGGATGCGGCAGCAGTTCATCGACAAGCAGACGTCCCTGACGGGCGCCGTCCAGCAGACCGGCTACACCTACAACGACGCCGGCCAGGTCACCTCGATCACCGGCATCGCCGACAACACCCCCTCCCAGACCGACCGGCAGTGCTTCACCTACGACACCTCCGGCCGGCTCGCGACGGCCTGGACCGACACCGGGGCCCTGGCCGCACCGCAGCAGGGACAGACCCAGGACCAGGGCGGCTGCGCCAACGCCACCCCGTCCGCCGCGACCATCGGCGGACCGGCCCCCTACTGGCAGGACTACAGCTACGACCTGACCGGCAACCGCACCAAGCTGGTCGGCCACGACCCGGCCGGTGACACCGCCAAGGACGTCACCACCACGCAGACGTTCGGCACGGCCGGCGTCGTCAACACCCCGACCGGCGCTCCCGCCACGGGCGGTGGCACCGGTGGCCCGCACGCCCTGCTCACCTCGACCGCCAGGACGTCGACGAGCACCGACAACGACACCTTCCAGTACGACGCGAGCGGCAACACCACGTCGTTCCGCGCCGGCAGGGCGGGCACCAGCGCACTGACCTGGAACAGCGAGGGCAAGGTCGCCTCCCTCACGACGGCCACCCCGATCAAGGGCATCGGGGGCAAGTGCGTCGACATGCAGAGCAGCGGCACCTCCAACGGAACGCCGGCACAGATCTACACCTGCAACAACAGCGGGGCACAGAAGTTCGCCACCAGCGGCAGCCGGCTCTCGAACGCCAACAAGTGCCTGCAGGCCATGGGCACCGCGGCGGGCTCGCCCGTCCAGCTCCAGACCTGTGACGGCTCCGCCGCCCAGACCTGGACCGCACGCCCCGACACCTCCCTCCACAACCCCGCCTCGGGCCGCTGCCTCGCCGTCCCCGGCGACGTCACCACCGACGGCACCGACCTCGTCATCGGCGACTGCGCCACCCAGGTGCCCGCCGGACAGAAGTGGACCGTTCCCGACACCACCACCACGTTCGTCTACGACGCGGACGGCAACCAACTGGTGCGCCGCAACCCCGGAAGAACCACGCTCACCCTCGGCACCGACGAGCTGACCGTCGACACCACGGCGACCACCACGCCCAAGCCGCAGACCGGCGTCCGCACCTACCCGATCCCGGGCGGAATGGCCATCGTCCGCACCGGCGCGGGCACGGCCGCCGGAGCGTTCGTCGCCCAGGTCGCCGACCACCACGGGACCGACGGTCTCGCCGTCGACCTGTCGACGCTCGCCGTCACCCGGCGCGTCAGCGACCCCTTCGGCAACCCGCGCGGCGCCCAGCCCACCGGCTGGGCCGGCGGCAAGGGCTTCGTGGGCGGCAGCAAGGACACCACGACCGGCCTCACCAACCTCGGTGTCCGCCAGTACCAGCCCACCACCGGCCGCTTCATCAGCGCCGACCCCCTGCTGGACGGCGCCGACCCGCAGAGCTGGAACGGCTACGCCTACTCGGACAACAACCCCGTCACCAACTCCGACCCGGACGGCAGACAGTGCCTGCACGGTTCACCGGGTGGCGGCAAGGACGGAGTCTGCGCGGGAGTACCGCCCAAGCCGTACTACGAAGGCGGAGGCGGCGACCACGACGGCGTCATCGGCGACGGCTCCAACAACTGCGTCTGGGACTACTGCGCCGGACACGCCCAGGCCATGGAGGAGGAGGCCGACAAAAAGGGCACGTGGAACCGCGACCCGCACAACAAGGGCGAAGGACCGAACCACATGTCCCAGGCCAAGAAGGACTGGAACCGGTCCCGCAAGATCGAGCGCCAGGCCAGGGAGAAGGCCGCCGCACATCTGCTGGGAGCACAACGCTGGGAGACCGCCGAGGCGTACATGTACGCCGAGATCATGCGGAACCTGAAGTCCGGCGCCTTCACGTCGATGTACAACGGCCTGCACGAGGACGGGGCCAATCCGGTGGCCGGCGGCGCCGGATGGCTCATCGCCACGGGCATCTGGGTGGACAAGGTCCGCGACGGCGCCGACTGGGACCACAAGCCCAAGCTCAAGGAGATGATGCATCTGCGCACCAAGCCCGACTTCTACTTCGCCGTGCCCGGCACCGGCGAAGAGGCCTTCTACGACATCTGGTCGAACGTGCACTACAGCTTCGTGGGCATGGCGGCGGGATTCGAAGAGGGCTACCTGGAGGGCGGAGCCTCCTCGGCGTTCCCCGGTGCCAGCATCTTCAACGGCGGGACCGACGCCGGTGACCTCATCAGCGTCCGCCAGGGCATCGAGATGTTCAAGAAGTACGGCACCGGCATGACCCAGGAGCAGTTCCACCAGGGCATGGTCGACACCGTCGCCGCCATGCGCGGAACGGATCAGGTCCGCTCCGCGTACGGACCGTAGACACCGGTCGGGCCAGGACGGCGGGGTGCGCTCACAGCGAGCGCACCCCGCTTTTCCCTACGGCGCCGGCGCCGGCGCGTAACCCGCCGGCCGGGTCGTGAACGTGCCCCGGCCCTGCGTACGGCCGCGCAGGCGGGACGCGTAGCCGAAGAGTTCGGCCAGCGGCACCGTCGCCTCCACCACCGCCGTACCGGAGCGGGTCGTCTGGTCCGTGACCCGGCCGCGGCGGGCCGCGAGGTCGCCCAGGACCGTGCCCACGGAATCGGCCGGGACGGTGACCGTCACGTCGGCCACCGGTTCCAGGAGCGTCATCACGCTCGTGCGGAGCGCCTCGCGCAGCGCGAACCTGCCCGCCGTGCGGAACGCCATCTCCGAGGAGTCCTTCGGATGCGTGGCGCCGTCCGTGAGCGTGACCCGGACACCCGTCACCGGGTGACCGCCGAGCGGACCCTCGACGAGGGCGTCACGGCAGCCGGCCTCGACCGCGCGCACGTACTCCTGCGGGACCCGGCCGCCCGTGACCGTCGAGGCGAACGCGAACTCCGCCTCCTCGGTGTCCGCGAGCGGTTCGACGTCGATGACGACATGGGCGAACTGGCCCGCACCGCCGTCCTGTTTGACATGACGGTGCAGCAGACCGGTGACGCCCTTCGCCACCGTCTCCCGGTACGCGACCTGCGGACGGCCGACCGTGACCTCCAGGCCCCGGTCGCGCCGCAGCTTCTCCACCGCGACCTCCAGGTGCAGTTCGCCCAGACCCGACAGCACGGTCTGGCCCGTCTCCGGGTCGGAGCGCACGACGAGCGACGGATCCTCCTCGGAGAGCCGAGCGAGAGCCGTGGCCAGCCGGCCGGTGTCCGTGCTCCGGCGCGCCTCCACGGCGACCGAGACCACGGGGTCGGCGGTCGTCGGCGGTTCGAGGACGATCGGCGCGCCCGGGGCACACAGGGTCGCCCCGGCGCGGGCGCCCTTCGGGCCCACGACGGCGACGATGTCCCCGGCGCGCGCCACGTCCACCTCGGTCGCCCGGTCGGCCTGCACCCGCAGGATGCGGGCGATCCGCTCGGTGCGGCCGGTGACGGTGTCGAGCACGGTGTCCCCCTTCCCGATCGTGCCCGCGTAGACGCGGACGTAGGTCATGCGGCCGGTGGCGGTCGCGCTCACCTTGAAGGCCAGCGCGGTGAACGGCGCCTCCGGGTCCGCCGGGACCTCCCCGCGGACCGGAGGCATGTCCGAGGGCGCCGGGAGGTACGCGACGACCGCGTCGAGGAGCGGCTCGACACCCCGGTTGCGATACGCCGAGCCGCACAGCACGACCACGGCCTCGCCCGTGAGGGTGAGGTCGCGGAGCGCGCCCGTCAGCGTCCCCTCGGAGAGTTCCCCTCGGTCGCAGAACTCCTCGAGCGCGCCCGGGTGCAGCTCCGCCACCGTCTCCTCCAGGCGTCGCCTGCGGCGCCGTGCCTCGTCGAGGAGCGCGTCCGGGACCGGCCGGTCGGTGTACGTTTCGGCGCCGTCGGCCCATACGTACGCCCGCATCCCGACCAGATCCACGACCCCCGTGAAGTCGTCCTCGCGCCCGATGGGGAGCTGGACGGGGAGCGGGACGGTGCCGAGGCGGGTACGGATCGACTCCACGGCGGTGTCGAGCTCCGCGCCCGCGCGGTCCAGCTTGTTGACGAACGCGATGCGCGGGACGCCGTGCCGGTCGGCCTGCCGCCACACCGTCTCGCTCTGCGGCTCGACGCCCGCGACGGCGTCGAAGACGGCGACGGCGCCGTCGAGGACGCGCAGGGAGCGTTCGACCTCGTCGGAGAAGTCGACGTGCCCCGGGGTGTCGATCAGATTGATCCGGTGCCCGGACCAGTCGCAGCTGACGGCCGCGGCGAAGATCGTGATGCCCCGGTCCCGCTCCTGCGGGTCGAAGTCGGTGACGGTGGTGCCGTCGTGGACCTCGCCCCGCTTGTGGGTGGCGCCGGTGAGGTACAGGAACCGCTCGGTGACGGTGGTCTTGCCGGCGTCGACGTGGGCGAGGATGCCGAGGTTGCGGACGCGGTCGGTGAGGTGAGTACGCACGGTGTCGTGCCTTTCGCTGCTGCGTGGAGACGGGGCAGCGCGATTCCCGGACGACGGGCCGTCAGGCCAGGGGCGTCGTCGAGGGTCGGCGATGGCGGGCGCGCAGCCGCCACCGGCCGGAGGGAGAGGCGAGGATCACGTCGTACCGGGCACGGGAGGAGGACACGGCGACGGCGGCACGGCTGCGCACGGTCTTCTCCCCTCGGTCGAACGTCTCACGGGGCGCACCGGTCGGTGCGCCGCGAGACGTGAGTGTAGGGAGTCGGGCGGACCGCGCGACAGCGGTTTTCGCCGGCGGGGCTCATGGGCGGGCCGGAGTTCGGCGCGACAAAGTACAGGCCAGAAAGGAGGGTTGGCCGTATCTCGCCTGCCCCATGCCTCCCTCCGGGCGCTTAATGGTCCTCCCGCGACGCGCGGGTGCGAGTGACGAGGACACGGGGGAAACGCATGGACACCACGGGAAGCAACGGGGCTCCACCGCCCGGCGCGACGCCCTCCGGGCCCGTCCCGGCCGGGCCGACACCACCCGGCTCGACACCACCCGGGTCGCCGCCCTCCGGGCCGCCGCCCCCGAGGCCGATGCCGTCGGCACCGCCGCCCGTCCCGCCTCAGTCGACGCCCTCGACGGCCTCGACGCCTCCGACGGCCCCGCCGTCCTCGACGCCTCCGAGCCCGTGGATCCCAGCCCCGGCGCCCCGCAGGGACGGCACCCTGGTCCTCAAGGTCAGCCGCCGGATCCTGTGGGTGGGCGCGGCGGCCGTCCCGCTGCACAACATCACCCTGGTCGAGGCCTTCCGGCTCAGGCCCGACCGGGGCGCGGCCCTCCTCCGCTTCCTGAAGTGGCTCGTCCTCGTCGTCCTGGTCGCCGTCGGGGTCAACGTCGCGAGCGACGGCGAGGCGAGTGGCGGCCCGCTGCTCCTCATCGTCCTGGTCGTGCTGGGCGTCCTCCTCTGCAAGGAACTGTTCCAGCGGGCGACGCCGGTGCTGGCCGTCGAGACGGCCGGCGGCTCGGTGCTGACCGTCACCCTGCCGAGCGTGGACGAACTGCGGGAGATCGCCGGGCGGATCGTGCACGCCATCGACAACCCGCAGGCCGAGTTCACCGCGGTCGTCCAGCAGTTCAACAACAGCAACACGAACAACTACGGCCCCGTGGTCAACATGAACGGCGGCCGCAACAACCGGGGGATCAACCTGTGAGCGACACGACGAACAACTACGGTCCCGTGGTCAACATGAACGGCGGACACCAGAACATCGGCATCAACAACGGCACCGTCGGTGCCGCCACCCCGGACGACGAGCTCCGCACCGCCGTCGCCGAACTCACCCGTCTCCTCCTGGAGCTGCGCCCCCACCTCACCCCGGACCAGGACCGCACACTCGAACAGGCCCTGCCCGAGCTCACCCCCGACCGCGAGACCCTGCGCGGCCGCGGCCTCGTCCTGGCGAACGTCGCGCAGATCGCGGCGGCCGTCGGCGCGGTGGGCCAGCCCGTCGCGGAAGCGGTGGGCCGGCTCCTCCAACTGCTGGGCTGAGGGAGCCTAGGCGGCGGCGGGGTCGGCGGGCTGGAGGAGGTCCCAGCGGTTGCCGTACAGGTCCTCGAAGACGGCGACCGAGCCGTAGGGCTCGTGGCGCGGCTCCTCCAGGAACTTCACGCCGGCCTCCGTCATCCGGGCGTGGTCGCGGGCGAAGTCCTCGGTGTGGAGGAAGAAGCCGACCCGGCCCCCCGTCTGGTTGCCGACGGAGGCCTGCTCGGAGTCGTTCTTGGCGCGGGCGAGGAGCAGGCCCACGTTCCCGAGGCCGCCGACCCCGGCCGCACCGGGCGGCCGGACGACGACCCAGCGGTTGCCGCCGCCCCGGTCGGTGTCCTCGACCAGGTCGAAGCCGAGGGCGTCGGAGTAGAAGGCGATGGCCTCGTCGTAGTCACGGACGACCAGGGTCACAAGTGCGATGGACGGCATTACCCCAACGTAATACGCGCAAGCGGCAGGAATCTACCCGCGTCGACCCGTGTCGTCCCGGCCACGACCCTCGCCTCTTGCAGGGTGCGAACGAGGGTCCGGAAGGGGGCGGGGCGAGGGTCGGGACGGGGGGGCGGGGCGAGGGTCGGGACGGGGGCCGGGCGAGGGCCGGGGCGGGCGCGGCGCCGCGGACGTCCGTGGGCTGCCGCGCCTCTGCGGGCCGGTGCGAGAATGCCCCGCATGGACGTGCAGCGGTTCGACCGCCTCGCCGCTCGGGCGGAGGCCCTCGTCGCGCGCCCCGGTGACGGCCGTCGGCCGCGCCGCATCCTCGGTCTCGCCGGGCCGCCCGGTGCCGGGAAGTCCACGCTCGCCGCGCGACTCGTCGCCCGCCTCGACGGGCTCGCCGTCCTCGTCCCCATGGACGGCTTCCATCTCGCCCAGGCCGAACTGGAACGCCTCGGCCGGGCCGGCAGGAAGGGCGCGCCCGACACCTTCGACGCCGCCGGGTACACCGCGCTCCTCGCCCGGCTGCGCGCCCCCGCCCCCGGCACCACGGTCTACGCGCCCGCCTTCGACCGCTCCCTGGAGGAGCCGATCGCCGGGGCCGTACCCGTCGGGCCCGAGGTCCCGCTGGTCGTCACCGAGGGCAACTATCTGCTGCACGACGAGGGGGCCTGGGCCGGGGTCCTGCCCCTGCTCGACGAGGCCTGGTACCTCGACCTGGACGACCGGCGCCGCGTCCCCCGGCTCGTCGAACGCCATGTCCGCTTCGGCAAGGACCGGGCCCACGCCGAACGCTGGGTCCACGCGTCGGACGAGGCCAACGCCCGCCTGGTGGCCCACGGCCGGGACCGCGCCCACCTGGTCGTCACGATGACCTGATGCGGAGCCGTCAGCTCCGGCGGTGTCGGTGTCGGTGTCGGTGTCGGCTTCGGCACGCGTGGCCAGACCGCGGTCCTAGACCGCGCGCCCGGCCGCGTGCCGCGACGCCGCCGTCGCGAGTGCCCGGATCAGCGGGTGCGGACGGGTGCCGTCGCCCGCCAGTTCCGGCTGGAAGAGGGTCGCCAGGAAGAAGGGGTGCGAGGGGAGTTCGGCGATGCGGATGCCGCCCTCCTCGTCCGCGCCCGTGAACCGCATGCCGTGCGCCCGCAGGGTGTCCAGGTGGCGGCTGTCGGGGCCGTAGGTGCAGTGGTAGCGCTCGGTCGTGCGCTCCGCGCCCAGGGCTCGCTCGGCGAGTGAGCCCCGGGTGACCCGTACGACTCCCTCGTGGCCCACCAGCGAGCAGGCCAGCGGGGCGATGAGCAGGTCGCCCTCGTCCGCCGACGGGTCGTTCTCGGCGTGCGCGGCCCCGGTCAGGCCGCAGACGTCCCGCGCGAACTCCAGGAGGGCGTGCTGGAAGCCGCCGCACGTGCCGAGGAACGGGATGCCGTCCTCGCGGGCCGTACGGATCGCGGCCAGCGCCCCCTTCTCGCTGGCGTACGGGCTCCCCGGCAGCACCCACAGCGCGTCGAAACCCCTCACCGCGCCGGGTGCCTCCGCGTCCCCGGTCGGGATCCAGTACGCGTCGAGGGCGAGGCCGTCGCGCTCGGCGAGGGCGTCGAGGAGCACGGGGATCCGGACGTGGGAGCGGACGTGCGGGGAGCGGTCGCCGACCAGGGCGATACGGGGGGTGCGGGGGAGAGGGGGCGTGGTGTCCATGGGGACCATCCTCGGCAGCGCCCCCGGTTCACGTCCAACGATGATCTCTGCACCTTCCATCACGAATGCTTATGACGGGCTGGATAGGGTGGACGGATGACGAACGATCAGGACCTGAACGGCTGGGAACACCGCGTCGCCGCACTCTGGGAGCGGCTCGACAGCCACGAGCCGGCCGACTTCCGGGCCCTCGTCGCCGCGCTCGCCGCCGAACGCCCCGCCGACGACGCCGCGGCCCTCTTCGAACAGGGCGCCGCCCACGACTCCACCGGTCTGCCCGAGGAGGCCGTCGAGCTCTACCGGCGGGCCCTCGACCGCGGCCTCACGGGGCTGCGCCGCCGCCGGGCCGTCATCCAGCTCGCCAGCAGCCTGCGCAACCTCGGCCGGCCCGACCGCAGCGTCGAACTCCTCACCGCCGAGCGGGACATCCCCGCCGACCGGCTCGACGCCGACGAGACCGCGCTCGCCGGAGCCGTCGACGCCTTCCTCGCCCTGGCCCTCGCCGACACCGGCCGCGACCGCGAGGCCGCCTCGCTCGCCCTCGGAGCCCTCGCCCCGCTGCTGCCCCGCTACAACCGCTCCCTCGCCCACTACGCCCGGGCCCTCCTCACCGCCCCCGACGGGTCCTGAGCGGCCCGGCGCGCTCCATGGACCCGCACCTCCTCCGTACCTACGTCACCGTCGCCCGGCTGGCGTCCTTCTCCGAGGCCGCGCGCGAGCTGGGCTACACCCAGTCCGCCGTCTCCCAGCACATCGCCGCCCTGGAGACCGACCTCGCGCTGCCGCTGCTCACCCGCAGGCCCGTCGCCCCCACCCCGGCCGGGGAGCGACTCCTCGAACACGCCGTGGCCCTGCTGCTCCGCCTCGACGCGGCCCGCGCCGATCTCGACCGGTTCGCGGCGGCGCCCCGCGCGACGCTGACCGTCGCCGCCTCCCCGCTCGCCCTGCACGCCCGTACCCTCGCCGCGCTGCCCGTCAGCGGTGTCACCCTGCGCGCCCTGCCCCGCGAGCGGGTGCCCGTCGTCGTCGCCACGGGCGAGGCCGACGCGGGGCTCGTCGACGGCGTCGCCGCCCCCAGCGACCCCCTGCGCCTGCCCGATGTCGCCCCGCTCGCCGCGACCGGGGTCGCGGAGGAGCCGCTGGCCGTCGTTCTGCCCGCGGCCCATCCGCTCGCCGGTCGCTCCGGGCTCCGCCTCGACGACCTCGTCGACGCCCGCTGGCTGGACGCACCCGCCGCGGGCATCCCGCTCGACCAGCTGCGGGCCGTCCACGGCGGGCCCGCCGGGCGGGGCTTCCGTACGGCCCTGCGCTACGAGGGCGGCGACACCCGCACCCTCGCCGCCCTGGCCGCCGCGGGTCACGGCCTCGTGCTGCTGCCGCTGCCGGTGGCGGCGGACGTCCCGGGGGCCACCGCCGTCCCCCTGGTCGTTCCCCGGCTCGTCCACCGCACCGAACTCCTGCTGCCGGCCGGCGCGGACGCCGAACGCACCGGTCCGGTGGCCGAGTTCACCGGACGGCTCAAGAGCCGACACCCGCAGTCGCTACCCTGAGCGCAACGGCGACGGAAGGCGGGCTGGCGTGGGGTGGCTGCGACGGGGACCCAGGCGGGACGGCGACGACGCACCGAGGGACCCGGAGTTCGCGTACTTCTCCCAGCGCGAGGCCGCGCTCTTCCGCGGCCGGGTCCGGGAGACCTTCGCCGAACTCGGCCTCGAGGTGACCGTCTACGCCGACCATGTCATCGACGACAAGGGGCGCCGCTTCGGCCTCGGAAATCTGGCCGCCGTCTGCCACCAGGACCGGCGCGGCCCGCGCGTCTGGCCGGGGATGATCCATCGGCACATCGGCCTGGTCGTGCGCGCGATGGACGGGCCGTCCGCGCTCGACACCCTGCCGCCCGAGCAGATCCGCTCCCAGCTCTATCCCAGGGTGGTCAGCGGCGACGGCATCGACGCCGCCGCCTTCGGCTACGCCAGGACCGTCGGCCCCGGGCTGTACGAGATCCTCGCGCTCGACCTGCCGGAGAGCGTCATGATGCTCACCGACGAGGCGCTCGAACGGCTCGGTGACCACGCCCAGCTGCGCGACCGGGCCCTGCGCAATCTGCGCGGGCTGCCCGTCGAGGAGCACGAGACCGTCCGGGACGCCGACGGCATGTGCTTCGAGATCATCCTGGGCGACTCCTTCTACACCGCGAGCCGGGTCCTGGACCTGGACGGTGTGGCCCGGCGGGTCACCGGTCTGCCGCTGGGTGAGCACGGCGCCCTCGTCGCGATGCCGTTCCGGCACCAGCTCGCCTTCCACCCCATCCGCGACACCTCGATCATCCCCGCCCTCGGCGCGATGGCCTCGTTCGCCGCCTCCGGGTACGAGGACACCCCGGGCGCCATCAGCCCGTACGTCTTCTGGTGGCGCGGCGGCACCCTCACCCAGCTCAGCGAGCACGACGAGGAGCGCGGGGACCTGCGGATCGTCGTCGGCGACGACTTCCAGGAGCTCCTGGAACGGCTCATCGCCCAGGGCCCGGACCGCCGCTGACCGGTCGCGGCGGGGGGCTCCTCCCGGCAGGATGCTGTACGTCGAGGATGCAGCGGAGCCGCGAAGGAGACCCCATGTCGAGCACCCCCGCCCCCGAAGCGGCCGAGGAGCGGGGCGAGACCCCCGTCCCGTTCACCGCGGACGACTACCGGGCCCGGATGGCCCGCGCCACCGAGTCCGCCGCGGCGGCGGGTCTCGCGGGCGTGATCGTCGCCCCGGGCCCCGATCTCGTCTATCTCACGGGCTACCGGCCCACCGCGATCACCGAGCGGCTCACCTTCCTCGTCCTCGCCGTCGGACAGGAACCGGTCCTGGTCGTCCCGACCCTGGAGGCGCCCGACGCCGAGCGGGCCACCGGGGCCGCCGCGCTCACGCTGCGGGACTGGACCGACGGCAAGGACCCGTACGCCGTCACCGCGCCCCTGCTCGACGCCGACGGCCGGTTCGGCGTCAGCGACAATGCCTGGGCCATGCACCTCCTCGGGCTCCAGAAGGCGCTGCCGGAGACCTCGTACGTCTCCCTCACCGAGGCCCTGCCGATGCTCCGGGGTGTCAAGGACGCCCACGAGCTGGCCCGGATCGCGGCCGCCGGGGCCGCCGCTGACCGGGCGTACGGCGAGATCCTGAAGGTCCGTTTCGCCGGCCGCAAGGAGACCGACGTCGCCGCCGACCTCGCCGCGCTGCTGATGCGCTTCGGGCACTCGCAGGTCGACTTCACCGTCGTCGGCTCGGGCCCCAACGGCGCCAACCCGCACCACGAGGCCGGCGACCGGGTCATCGGGCACGGCGACATGGTCGTCCTCGACTTCGGGGGCCTCAAGCACGGCTACGGCTCCGACACCACCCGTACCGTCCACGTCGGCGAACCCACCGACGAGGAGCGGCGCGTCCACGACCTCGTACGGGAGGCCCAGCAGGCCGGTTTCGAGGCGGTACGGCCCGGGGTCGCCTGCCAGGACGTCGACCGGGCGGCCCGCAAGGTCATCACGGACGCCGGATACGGCGAGTACTTCATCCACCGCACCGGCCACGGCATCGGCGTCACCACCCACGAACCGCCGTACATGATCGAGGGCGAGGAGCTCCCGATCGTCCCGGGCATGTGCTTCTCCATCGAGCCCGGTGTCTATCTGCCGGGCCGTTTCGGCGTGCGGATCGAGGACATCGTCACGGCGACGGAGGACGGTGCGGGGCGCCGGTTCAACAACACCCCGCACGAGATGGCCCTCGTCGAATAGGCGGGCGGCGCGGTCCTCAGCCGTCCGTGAGGACGACCGCCGACGCGCCGGGGAGCCGCAGGACCCCGTCCGCCGCCGGGGTCTCGACCGGCTCCCAGGCCGCCAGGACCTTGTCCCGGCCGTTGGAGCCGAGCGGGATCACGGCCGGCTCCTCGCCCAGGTTGACGGCCACCCGCAGCACCCCGCGCCGGAAGACCAGCCAGCGTGCCTCCTCGTCGAAGGCCACCTTCACCCCCGCCAGGTCCGGGTCCGTCAGGTCCGGCAGGGTGCGGCGCAGCGCGATGAGCTGCCGGTGCCAGGCGAGCAGCCGCTTGTGCGGGTCCCGCTCGCGTTCGGCCCGGTCGAGGACGGACCGGTCGCGGGTGGCCGCCTCCTGCGGGTCGGGGACCTCGTTCTCGTCCCAGCCGTGCTCCGCGAACTCCCGCCGCCTGCCGCGCCGTACGGCCTCGGCGAGCTCCGGGTCGGTGTGGTCGGTGAAGTACTGCCAGGGCGTGGTGGCGCCCCACTCCTCGCCCATGAAGAGCATCGGCACCGAGGGCCCGGTCAGCACCAGGGTCGCCGCGCAGGCCAGCAGACCGGGGGAGAGGGAGGCCGAGAGGCGGTCCCCCAGGGCCCGGTTGCCGATCTGGTCGTGGGTCTGGGCGTAGCCGAGGAAGCGGTGGGCGGGGGTGCGCTCCCGGTCCACGGGCCGCCCGTGCCGGCGTCCGCGGAAGGCCGAGTACGTGCCGTCGTGGAAGAAGACGTGGGTGAGCGTCTTGGCGAGGGCGGCCATCGGGGCGCGGGCGAAGTCCGCGTAGTAGCCCTGGGACTCACCGGTGAGGGCGGTGTGCAGGGAGTGGTGGAAGTCGTCGTTCCACTGGGCGTGGACCCCGAGCCCGCCGAGCGCGCGCGGGGTGGTGGTGCGGGGGTCGGCGAGATCGGACTCGGCGATCAGGAAGTGCGGGCGGCTCTGCTCCCTCGCCAGTTCGTCGACGGCCGCCGACAGCTCCTCCAGGAAGGTCAGCGCCCGGGTGTCGGCGAGCGCGTGCACGGCGTCGAGCCGCAGCCCGTCGATCCGGTAGTCCCGCAGCCAGGCGAGCGCACTGCCCCGGAAGTACGCCCGGACCTCGTCCGAGCCGGGCGCGTCCAGGTTCACCGCCGCGCCCCACGGCGTGTGGTGGGTCTCCGTGAAGTAGGGGCCGAAGAAGGGGAGATGGTTGCCGTCGGGCCCCAGGTGGTTGTGCACCACGTCCAGGACCACGCCCATGCCGAGTCCGTGCGCCGTGTCCACGAACCGCTTCAGCGCCTCGGGGCCGCCGTACGGCTCGTGCACCGCCCAGGGCGCCACCCCGTCGTACCCCCAGCCCCGCACCCCGGGGAACGGGCACAGCGGCATCAGCTCCACATGGGTGATGCCGAGGCCCGCCAGGTCGCCGAGCCGCGCGGCCGCCGCGTCGAGGGTCCCCTCCGGGGTGAAGGTGCCGAGGTGCAGCTCGTACAGGACCCCGCCGCGCAGCCGCAGCCGCGGGGAGTCGTGCAGCCAGGAGTACGCGGAGTGGTCGACGACCGCGCTCAGCCCGTCGGGCCCGTCGGGCTGCCGGCGGGAGCGCGGGTCGGGCAGCAGGGGCCCGCCGTCCAGCGAGAAGCCGTAGCGGTCGCCGTCCTCGGCGGGCACGACCCCCGTCCACCAGCCGTCCCGCTCCGCGTCCCGTTCCAGGGGATGCCCGGAGCCGTTCAGCTCCAGCGTCACGCGGTCACGGGCGTTCGGCGCCCACACCTCGAAGAGCACGGGAATCCCCTCGTCGACGGACCAGTCACTCAGCGAATCAACGCATGACTACCGTGCCCATCCTGGCAGTCAGGACACCGCCGCGCCCGGCGCGTCCCACACGTAGTTGATCGCGCGCTCGAAGGTGATGTAGCCCGTACGGGCGAAGGAGGCCGCCATCGGCACGTTCCCCAGGTCCGTCGCGGCCCGGATGCGGGGCACGTCGTGGGCGGCCAGGATCCGCGTCCCCTCGGCCAGGACGTCGTCGATGTAGCCGTGGCCGCGGTGGGCGGGCAGCACGCCGATGTACGCGATCGTGTGGTGGTAGTTGTTGCGCGCGGGGATGACGAAGCCGACCGGCTCGCCGCTCTCCGGCAGCTGGGCCACCCGCCACCACTCCTGCGGCGAGGAGTAGTGCGCGAACTCCTCGTCGTAGTGCAGCTCGGCGGCCTCCCGCGCCGAGAGGCCGGAGGCCAGGTCGGCCTGCCCGTGCGCGTCGAGGGTGCCCTCCATGACCGGCGTCATCAGGGTGACCAGGTCCTCCCGGTCCCGCACCGGGCGGAACTCCAGACGGCCCTTCGGCTCAGGTACGGGGGTGCCGGACCGCCACTCCAGGCGCAGCCGCTCGACGAGCGGACGGGCTCCCGCCGCCACCAGGACGCCGAAGACGGACTCCAGGAGCGACCGGGTCTCCGGCACCTCGCGCCAGTCGGCCGGCATGAAGCGGCCGAACTCCGGGCGCTGCGTGCCCGCCGGGATCACGGCGGCCGTGGCGGTCTCCAGGAGCCGCAGGCCGATCTCGGAGCGTTCCTCGGGCGAAAGCGCGGGGTCGAGGTCGAAGAAGTCGAGGGCCTGCGGGGCGCCGCCGGCCGTGTTGGTCCACCAGGCGATCCGGCCGAGGAGCCGGTCGCCGTCGAGCGCGACCCACATCCACTCGGGGACGCGGCGGCCGGTGGAGAGGTCGTCGGCGAGCTCGTGGTCGAGCGAGTAGGTGAGGCGGAGGAACAGGTCGAGTTCCTCGGGTCCGGCGAGCGGACGTATGACGAGGCCGTGCGCGGCGGCGGTGGTGCCGGTGGTGCTGGGCGTGCTGGTGGTGCTGGTGGTGCTCGAAGAAGACGTGGTCACGTCGTGTTTCCCCCTGGGGATCCGTGCTGTGGAGACGGCAGACCGTAGCAGGCGTGCTCGTACGAGCGGCACCGACTTTCGGCGGCCGGGGGCCCTTCTGGACACTGCGGCCCCGGCGGACGGACAATCACCTTTGTGACGACCCCTTTCGAGCTTCCGGCGAACACCCCTCGGCTGACCGACGCCGAGCGGGACCGCGCGCTGGGGCTGCTCCGTGAGGGCGCCGCCCAGGGCCGCCTCTCGCACGACACGTTCGTCTACCGGATGGAGCGCGCGCTCCAGGCCCGGCGCTCGGACGAACTCGCCCTGCTCACCGCCGACCTGAGGACCGAGGGCACCTGGACCCGCCGGGTGGTGGGCGCGGTCGAGCGGATGTCCGCCTTCACGGCCAGGCTGGGGCGCGCCTGGTCCGCGGAGCGGCTGCCGAAGCTGCTGATGCCCCTGCCGGGCCCGCACCCGCTGCGGATCGGCCGCGACCCGGTCAACGGCCTCCGGCTCAGCCACGAGACGGCCTCCCGGCTGCACGCCGAACTGTCGATGCAGAGCGGGATGTGGGTCCTGCGCGACCTCGGCTCGACGAACGGCACGACCGTCAACGGCCGGCGGGTCACGGGTGCGGTGGTCGTGCGGCCGGGGGACGTCGTCGGCTTCGGCCAGATGACGTTCCGGCTCTCGCACGGGTAGGCACCGCCCGGAAGGCCCGAGCGACCCGGCCGTCCACGCTCTCGGCACGCGGCGGAACGACGCACCCATGAGGCCGTGGGCCGCTACGAGGCCGAGCCGGCACGCTTCGCCGCACTCCGAGCCGTCCACGGTCCCACCGTCCCCGACGGCGCCGCCACCGCCGGCCCGCGGCTCGCCCGGCTGTTCCACGACCTGGACACCGCGGAACAACGCACCTGGGCCTGGCCCCTGCCCGGCGGGGAGGCCGCGTGGCGCCGTGTTCGCCGCGAGGTGACCGCCGGCCGGGACTGGCCCCGCGTCTGAGCCCCGCTGATCCTTGAGCACCTCCCGCGACGCGGTGACGTCCCCTTGACCGCCCCGGCGGTGTTCACTCGTTCGGCGGTATGCGGCGGGCGGTGCGGCAGAGGCGGTGATGGGCTGTGGGGACGCGCGCCACGATCTCCGGCCGCGGCACCCACCGCCGATCGACAGGGGGCGCGATGAGCGACGAGCCGAACCGCGAGCCGGGCCGAGGCATAGGGAACGACCGGCCGGAGGTGCCGCCCGGGGACCCCTGGACGCGACTGCCGTCCATGGCACCGGCGACGCCCATGGCCGACGGAGAGGCCGGCGCCCTTCTCCGGGCCGGTCTCGCGGCGCCCGCGCCGGGCCGGGGGCGGACCGCGCCCGATCCGGCCGCCACGGGACGCACCGGACCCGCGGGGCCCTCCGCGGCCCTCGCGCCCCGGGCCAGGACCGTCGCGCCGAGCCCCCTCGACCCCGGCGCCTCCCGCGACCCGCACGGGATCCACCGGACCCTGCGCGAGGAGTTCCCGCTCACCTACGACCCGCTGCTGAGGTCCTGGGTGCTCAGCAGGTTCGCGGACGTGGCCACCGCGCTCACCGACAGCCGCTTCACGCACGGGCACCGGCCCGGTGACCCGCCGTGCGTACGGGCCCATGTCGACGTCGACATGGGCGCCCTGCGCTCGGTCACCGAGCGCACCGCGTACGTCCTGGCCCGCCGGATCGCCGAGCGCCCGCAGGCCGACCTGGTCGCGGACTTCTGCCACTGGCTGCCGGCCGGCACGGTCGCCGCCGCCGTCGGCGTGCCCTACCGCGACATGATGCGGCTCGTGCGGGGCCGGGCCGCCGGGGCGCTGGCCGGGGAGTGCGGCGGCCAGATCGCCGTACGGGAGAAGGCCCTGGCCTCCTTCCTCGGCAACGTCCTCTCGGACCCGGACCGGGTCGCCGCCCTCCGCGACGCCCCGGCCGGTCTCGTCGCCCGTGCCTGGACCGAGTCGCTGCGCCGGGACCCGCCGGTGCAGATCGCCGTGCGCCGTACCAGTGCCGAGGTGCCGGTCAGCGGCGGCGTCGTCCCCGCGGGCGCGCCCGTCGCCCTGCTCCTCGGTTCGGCGGGCCGGGACCCGGAGCGCTTCCGCGAGCCCGACCGCTTCGACCCGCTCCGCGACGACCCGGGCCAGCTCACGTACGGCGACGGCTTCTGCCCCGCCGTGCTCCTGGCGGGCCTGGAAGCCGAGTACGCCCTGCGGGCCCTGTTCGCGGCGATGCCCCGGCTCCGTCTGGCCGACGGCTTCCGTCCGGTGTGGGCCGGCCTCATCACGAGGGCGCCGCGGAGCCTGATCGTCCGTCCCGGTGGCTGATCCCGGGGCGGGGCGGGTGCGTCCCGGCCGCTGCTAGGGTGACGTGCGCTCGTCAAAGAGCGCCTTAACCAGTACCACTTTCAACGGGGATTCAAACGTGAAGATGCGTCATGTCCGCGCGATCGCTGTCTTCGGCATCGCGGTCGTCGCCCTGACCGGTGCCCGCGGCTCGCACGGCGGCAGCTGCGGCGGCAGCAGCGGCTCCGGCAGCTCCAGCAGCAACCACAACAGCGACAACGACAGCACCTCCGGCGGCACTTCCGGCGGCTCCCTCGGCGGCTCCAGCAGCGCCGACAAGGCGATCCGCGACGTGACCATCAACGAGTGCAAGTACGACGCGGCGACCAAGAACCTCGTCGCCCGGATCACCGTCAAGAACGACGGCGCGCTCGACTACGACTACAGCGTCACCATGAACTTCAAGGGCGACGCGAGCGGCACCGCGATTCCGGCGACCGCCACCAAGACCGCCATCGCGGTCGCGGCGGGTGCCTCGGCGAGCGCCGAACTCACCACCTCCTACCCCGGATCCGGCGACGGCTCCGAGTACACCAAGTGCGAGGTCTCGCGAGCCTCCCGCTCCTGACGACCGGTCGGAGCAGCACGGGACGCCCCCCGGGGGGCGTCCCGTTCTTCGTGTCCTCGCGCTTCGTGCCCTCGCGGAGTTCCGACGCCTCACTCCATCCGCGCGAGCAGCGCCACCGGCCGCTCCGCGAACAGTTCCGCCAGTTTCAGTTCCGTCGCCGGGCCACCCGTGAACTCCCGTACCCCGTCCAGGACATCGGCCCAGCGGCCCTCCGGCAGGACCAGCTCCGTGTCCTGCCAGCCACCGGCCTCCCAGAGGCGCAGGGGCAGCCGGGTCACGGCGGTGATCACCCGGTCGGCGCGGCTGAAGGCCAGGCAGTGGGCGGCGGTCGGTCCCTCGGCCGTCAGCGGGGTGTACGTCCCCCGGCCGCCGAAGGCCGCAGGGCGTTCGCGGCGCAGGCGCAGGGCCGCGCGGACCAGTGCCGTGTGGTCGTCGTCCTCGCCGATCGCGAACAGGGCCCGGTTGTCCGGGTCGACCAGCGCCCGGTACTCCCGCTCCGTGTTCTGGTACAGCTCCGGCACCCCCGGCATCGTCAGCTGCGCGAGGAGCGCGCCCAGCGCGTGCGCCCGGATGTGCGGCTCCAGGGCGAAGGCCGCCTCCGAGGCCGACCGGAGCGGGATCCGGCCGGGCCCGGCCGCCGCGAACTCGGCCACCGCCCGCTCGTACTCCGGGTCGGGCTCCGTCCAGCTGGTCCGCAGCCCCGCTTCCCGTACGGACTTGAGGATCGCGGGGCCGAGCCGGTCCGGGTCCGGGGCGCCGAAACCGAAGGCGGTCTGCCAGGCCGTCCACGCCACGTGCGGATCGGGCGCCGGGACCCCCGCCACCTCCGCGAGGAGCTCCGCCCACACCTGCGGGCACTGGGAGAGGACCGCGATGGCGGCCCGGACATCGGCGCTGCGCTTGGTGTCGTGCGTGGACAGGACGGTGCCGGTGCCCGGCCAGTCCCGCGAGATCCGCAGGCAGTACGCGTGGAACTCGTCCACCGGCACCGCCGGGCGGCCCGCGTCCCCGCCGACCTCGTTCGCCGAGAGCAGCGGTGTGTAGCGGTAGAAGGCCGTGTCCTCCACGGACTTGGCCCGAAGCGCCGACGAGGTCTGCGCGAACCGCGTCCGGAACGCCCGGTGTTCCGGTCCGTCGCCGAGTACTCCGAGCGCGAGATCCCGTACGAGGTCGACCGCGGCGGCCTCCTCCGGCACCGCGAAGGCCGCCTTCGCGCCGCGCGCCGCCTCCGGGGTCAGTACCGCCTCGCCGCCGCTCCGGTAGGGGCGGTAGACCGGCACCCGGACCAGGAGTTCGCGGATCGCGGTGCGCAGCGCCCAGGGCGCGTGGTCCCGCAGCGCGGGGTCGGCGGCGCAGATCCGCTCCGCGATCCGGGTCAGGACGGCCGTCTCGGCGGCCAGGTCGTGACCGACCACCTCGTACGCGGCGCGCCGCTCGGTCGCCTCCCAACGGCCGCCCCTGTCCCCGGCCCTGCTCACGAACTCGCGGTAGACGTCCGCGAGTTCGTCGGCTCCGACCGGGTCGGTGAACACCCCGTCGACATGGTGCAGGGCGTCGTACCCGGTGGTCCCGGCGACCGGCCAGGCGGTGGGCAGGACCTCCGGCCCCGTGAGGATCTTCTCGACCACCGTCCAGCAGCGCCCGCCGGTCGCCGCCGCCAGATCCTCCAGGTAGCCCTGCGGGTCCGCGAGCCCGTCCGGGTGGTCGATCCGCAGCCCCTCGACCACCCCGTCCCCGACCAGCTCGACGATCTTCGCGTGGGTGGCCGCGAACACCTCGGGGTCCTCCACCCGCACACCGATGAGATCCGAGATGGTGAAGAAGCGGCGGTAGTTGAGCTCGGTGCGGGCCAGTCGCCACCAGCCGAGCCGGTACGACTGGGCGTCGAGCAGCTCGTCGAGCGGCAGCCCCTCCGTGCCGGGCCGCAGCGGGAACTCCTGACCGTCCAGGTGCAGCGCCCCGCCGGAGACCCGCAGCCGGTCCCGTACCTCCGGAAGCCGGGCGGGCAGCACCGGCAGGAGCAGCCGGCCGTCCCCGGCGGACCGGTCGACGTCGAACCAGCGGGCGTACGGCGATCCGGGGCCGTCGCGGAGTACGGCGCGCAGCGCGTGGTTGTGCCGCGGCGAGGCCGCCATGTGGTTCGGCACCAGGTCGACGACGAGGCCGATCCCGTGCGCCCGCGCGGTCGCGGCGAGGGCCCGCAGTCCTTCCTCGCCGCCGAGTTCGGCCCGTACGGACCGGTGGTCGGTGACGTCGTACCCATGGGCCGAGCCGGGGACCGCCTCCAGGACGGGGGAGAGATGGAGGTGCGAGATCCCGAGCCCCGCGAGATGCGGCACGGCCCGCTCGGCCGCCGCGAAGGGGAACTCCGGCCGGAGCTGGAGCCGGTAGGTGGCGGTGGGAAGGACGGCTGCGGGACCGGACGGGAGGGAGGTCATGCGAACGTACGTACCCCGCGCGAGGGCTTCTGTGTCATCGCCCCATGCACCCGT
This sequence comes from Streptomyces sp. NPDC017246, assembly GCF_044331325.1. Lineage (NCBI taxonomy): Bacteria > Bacillati > Actinomycetota > Actinomycetes > Kitasatosporales > Streptomycetaceae > Streptomyces > Streptomyces sp. NPDC017246. The sequence continues at coordinate 251,753 of NZ_JBIRMW010000010.1, forward strand.
TCGTGTGCATCGCGTTACGTTCGGCCGATGCTCCGCATGTATCGCGACACGTTCTCCCTGCTCGGCCCGGCCCTGCCGGTCGTCTCCTTCCTCGGCCGGCTGCCCACCGCCATGTGCCAGCTCGGCAGCCTGCTCCTGGTCGCCGAGACGAGCGGCTCCCTCACCACGGCCGGGCTCACGGGCGGTGCGCTCGCGGCGGGGCAGACCGTCGCCGGGCCGGTCGTCGGCCGGCTCGCCGACCGGCACGGCCAGCGCGGGGTCGTCCTCGTGGCCTCCCTCGCCAACGCTGTCGCCGTCGCCGCCCTGGTCCTCGCCGCACTCGACGGGGCACCCCCCGGCCCGCTGATGGTCCTCGCCGCGCTCGCCGGGGCCACCGTCCCCCAGATCGGCCCGCTCGCCAGGACCCGCTCGGTGGCCCTCGCCCGCCGCTCCGGCGCGGACGACCGGACGGTCGGCACGGTGCTCTCCTTCGAGGGCACCCTCGACGAGGTGTCCTTCGTCCTCGGCCCGGCACTGGTCGGCCTCGCCGCCGCGCTCGCCCACCCCGCGGCCGCGCTCCTCCTGGCGGCCCTGCTGCTCGCCGGCTGCGGCACCGCGTTCGCGCTCCACCCGACCGCCCGGACCACCGCCCCGGGGCCGTCCGGCTCCACCCGATCGGGTGCCGCCGAACGGACGCGACTGCCGGGTCCGGCGTACGTCCTGCGGGGCACGATGGTGCTCCAGGGCGCGATGTTCGGCGCCTCGCAGGCGGGGATCACCGCCCTCACCGAGGAGCTCGGCGTGCCCGCCCAGGCCGGGCTCGTCTACGCGGCGATGGGGGTGATGAGCGCCGCCGTCGGTCTCTCCATGGCGGCCCTGCCCGCCCGGATCGGGCTGACGACCCGCTGGCGCACGGCGACCCTCGCGCTCGTCGTCCTCTCCGTGCCGCTGCTGTCCGTCGGCTCGCTCGGCGCGCTCTACGCGGTCGTGGCCGTCCTCGGCGCCGCGTACGCCCCGCATCTCATCACCGTGTTCGGGCTCACCGAGCGGACCGTGCCGGCCACCCGGCTCGCCGAGTCCATGGCCTTCCTCACCAGCGGGATCGTCGGCGGCCAGGCCCTCGCCCTGGCCGTCTCCGGCCGGCTCGCCGAAGGCCACGGCGCCCCCGCCGCCTTCGCGGTGGCGGTGGGGGCGGCCGTGGCCTGCGCGCTGCTGTCCTGGACGGTACGGGCGACGCCCGTACCGTCCGAGGTGAAGGAAGGCGCTCCGGAGGACCCCGCCGTCAGGCGGGCCTCCGCAGAACCGTCAGGCTGAGCGGCGCGAGGGTCACCCGCTCGCCGCCCGCGAGCTCAGGACCCTCCTGCGGCGGCATGCCCTCCGGGTCCGAGGTGTCCACCACCGTGCGCCAGCAGGCCCCGTGACTGTCGGGGACCGAGAACTCCAGCTCCTTCGCCGAGGCGTTGAACATCAGCAGGAAGGAGTCGTCGGCGATCCGCTCACCCTGGGTGCCCGGCTCGGAGATGGCGTTGCCGTTGAGGAAGACGGTCAGCGCCTGGGCGTGCGCCGCCTGCCAGTCGCGGGCCGTCATCTCCTCGCCCTCCGGGGTGAACCAGGCGATGTCGGTGAGCTCGTCGTGGGTGCCCTCCACCGGCCGCCCGTGGAAGAAGCGGCGGCGGCGGAAGACCGGGTGGTCCCGGCGCAGCCGCACCATCGCCCGGGTGAAGCGGAGCAGGGTGGCCTCCGCCTCGCTGTTCTCCTTCGGCCAGCGCACCCAGGACACCTCGTTGTCCTGGCAGTAGGCGTTGTTGTTGCCGCCCTGGGTGCGCCCGAACTCGTCGCCGTGGCTGAGCATCGGCACGCCCTGGGACAGCATCAGGGTGGCGAGGAAGTTACGGGTCTGGCGGGCGCGCAGCTCGGCGATGCCGACGTCCTCGGTCTCGCCCTCCGTGCCGCAGTTCCACGAGCGGTTGTGGCTCTCGCCGTCCCGGCTGCCCTCGCCGTTCGCCTCGTTGTGCTTCTCGTTGTACGAGACGAGGTCCCGCAGCGTGAAACCGTCGTGGCAGGTCACGAAGTTGACCGAGGCGAGCGGTCGCCGCCCGTCGTCCTGGTACAGGTCGGAGGAGCCGGTCAGCCGGGAGGCGAACTCGGCGAGGGTACGCGGCTCGCCGCGCCACAGGTCCCGCACGCAGTCCCGGTACTTGCCGTTCCACTCGGTCCACAGCGGCGGGAAGTTGCCCACCTGGTAGCCGCCCTCGCCCACGTCCCAGGGTTCGGCGATGAGCTTCACCTGGCTCACCACCGGGTCCTGCTGCACCAGGTCGAAGAACGAGGACAGCCGGTCCACCTCGTGGAACTGGCGGGCCAGGGTGGCCGCCAGATCGAAGCGGAAGCCGTCCACGTGCATCTCGGTCACCCAGTACCGCAGGCTGTCCATGATGAGCTGGAGCACGTGCGGGGAACGCATGAGCAGCGAGTTCCCGGTGCCCGTGGTGTCCATGTAGTAGCGGGGGTCGTCCGCGAGCCGGTAGTACGAGGGATTGTCCAGGCCCCGCATGGAGAGGGTCGGACCGAGGTGGTTGCCCTCGGCGGTGTGGTTGTAGACCACGTCGAGGATGACCTCGATGCCCGCCTGGTGCAGCGCCCGGACCGCCGACTTGAACTCCAGGACCTGCTGGCCCCGGTCGCCCCAGGACGCGTAGGCGTTGTGCGGGGCGAAGAAGCCGATGGTGTTGTAGCCCCAGTAGTTGGAGAGCCCCGCGTCGGCCAGGCGGTGGTCGTTCACGAACTGGTGGACGGGCATCAGTTCGAGGGCCGTCACGCCGAGCTCCTTCAGGTGCCCGATCACCGACGGGTGCGCGAGCCCCGCGTACGTCCCGCGCAGCTCCTCCGGAAGGTCCGGGTGGAGCATGGTCAGGCCCTTCACATGGGCCTCGTAGATCACCGTGTGGTGGTACTCGGTGCGCGGCCGCCGGTCGTCGCCCCAGTCGAAGTACGGATTGACCACGACCGAGGTCATCGTGTGCGGGCCCGAGTCGAGGTCGTTGCGCGCGTCCGGCTTCCCGAAGGGATAGCCGTACACCGCCTCGCCCCACTTGACCTGCCCCGACACCGCGCGAGCGTAGGGGTCGAGGAGCAGCTTCGCCGCGTTGCAGCGGAGCCCGCGCTCCGGGGCGTACGGGCCGTGCACCCGGAACCCGTACCGCTGACCGGGCATCACGCCCGGCAGATAGGCGTGCCGCACGAAGGCGTCGGTCTCGCGCAGCTCCACCGCCGTCTCCGAGCCGTCGTCATGGAGCAGACACAGCTCGATCCTGTGGGCGGCCTCCGAGAAGACCGCGAAGTTGGTTCCCGCACCGTCATAGGTGGCGCCCAAGGGGTACGCCTGTCCCGGCCAGACCTGCATGGATACGACTCTTCCTCTTCTGTCCGGGTTTTGTAGGTGTTCCTCGGCCAGATCCTGCCCGAAATTGGGGCAACCTCCTAGGACTTCGCCCCGTCCTACCGGGTGACCGCAGACCAAGAGGGGGAAAGAGGGGGAAGTGTGTACGAAATAGCGCGCCGCCACCTGGGGAAGGTGGTGGCCGGAGCGGCCATGGCGGTGACGGGAACCGCCGTCGCGGTCGCGATCGGCCTGCCGGGGGTATCGGCGGGTGAAGCCGTGCCCAGGCCGGCGGGCGGTACCGCCCTCGGCGGTGCGGCCGCCGCGGGCGGAGGAGGCGGGGAGGCGGACGCCGTCGGCGCGGCGGGGTCCGGAACCGCGACGGGGGCCGGGGGCACCGCGCCCCCGCCGGCGACCGTGGCCCCCGTGGCCGCGGAGGGGGACAGGGGCGTGGGCAGCGACCCGCTCACCGACGGCGAGCTCTCCCGGGCCGAGACGCTGGCGCTGACCCCGCCCGGCGCCGCCGCCCAGCAGAACGTCGAGGGCGGCCGGGGACCCCAGCACCTGGGCACCGACCTCGCCGACCCGCTGCACGGGGACAGGACGCGCCGCGCCGAGGTCCGCTTCTACGACTACGGGCGTGACGAGCTCATCACCCGGACGGTCAACCTCGACACGGGGAAGGTCGAGAAGTCCGTCTCGCAGCGGGGGGTCCAGCCCTCCGCCCACCCCGAGGAACTGCGCGAGGCCCTGGAGCTGATCCTGGCGAGCCCGCTCGGCAAGGGCGTCAAGGAGGACTACAAGGACGCCACCGGCAAGGCGCTCACCTCCACCGACCAGTTGTGGTTCAACGGCGACCTCTACCGCACCTACCGCGAGGCCGACGTCCCCGCGCAGCTGACCCGTTGCGGGGAGCACCGGTGCGTCCGGCTGGTCACCAAGGTCCTCAACGGGGCCTGGATCGACACCCGGAACCTGATCGTCGACCTCTCCGCGAGGACCGTCACCCGCGTCGGCTGACCACCGCCGCCACCGGTCCTTCCCGCCGCATCTCCGTACGAGGGAGTACGTCCCCATGTCCACCCAGCGAAACCGGCGCACCCGCGGGCGGGGCGCCGTCCTGACCGCGGCCGCCCTGCTCGGCACCGCCACGGCCGCCGCCGGACCCGTCGCCGGTGCCACCGCCGCCCCGTCCGCGCCCCGGCCGCCCGGCCCGACCCGCCCCGCCGGCCCGGCCGAAGCCGACTGCTCCACCGCCTACCGCATCACCCAGAAGCTCGACGGCGGCGCCGTCTGGCGCATGTGCTGGCGCTACGACACCGCCGCCGGGCTCACCCTCGACCGCGTGACCTACCAGCCGCCCGGCGCCACCGCGCCCATCAAGGTCCTCGCCAGCGCCCGGCTCGCCCAGATCCACGTGCCGTACGACGACGGCGTCGCCGAGTACGACGACCTCACCGGCGCCGGCTTCGGCTGGGGCCTGCAGAACCTCAAGCCGGCCGAGTGCCCCGGCGGCACCCTCACCACCGTCAAGGTGCCCGAGGTCGGCCAGATCAAGGGTCTGTGCACCACCACGCGGGCGCGCGGCCACGCGTACCGCATGGCCAGCGACGGCGGCACCAAGGTCTGGCAGGCCCAGGCCAAGGACATGCTCGTCTACACCGTCAACAAGGTCGGCTGGTACGAGTACATCTCCGAGTGGCGGTTCTCCGCCGACGGCACCATCGGCGCCAACGTCGGTGCCACCGGCAGCCTCTCGCCCGTCGACTACAACGCCACCGACGGCCGCGGCTGGCCCATCGGCAAGGGCTCCCGCGCCTACGCCACCAGCCACGCCCACAACGTCTTCTGGAAGCTCGACTTCGGTCTCGACGGCTCCACCAAGGACCGGATCGAGCAGTTCGACTCCACCGTCACCGCGCCTCCCGCGAGCGGCGGCGGACCGACCGTGAAGACCACGCGCACCGTCGTCACCAAGGAGCTCGCCGGAGACGCCAGGAACATGCGCTGGTGGCGGGTGGTCAGCGGCACCGGCAAGAACGCCGACGGCCACGCCCGCTCGTACGAGATCGTCCCCGGCCACACCGACACCCACGCCGGGCGCGGATTCACCAAGCACGACGTCTACTTCACCCAGGCGCGGGCCTGTGAGAAGTTCGCGAGCAACAACATCGGCAGCTGCGCGCCCAACGCCGGTGACAGCGTGGACAAATGGGTCAACGGGGAAACTCTGACCAAACCGTCCGTCTGGGTCAACATAGGGTTCCACCACATCGCCCGGGACGAGGACCAGCAGCCGATGCCGGTCCACTGGCAGGGCTTCCAGCTCGCCCCCAGGGACGTAACCGCTATGAATCCGCTCACTCCGGCCGATCTCGCCTCCCAGAACGGGCAGCCGGATCTGGGGAGTTGAACAAGGAGCCTGACGATCCTGCTGCACCGCCTCCCGCTCCCGGAGTACCCTTCCTTGATCGTTGTCGGACCGGTCGACACGGGCGTCCAGGAGCAGAAGGCGGTGCGCGGGTGAGCTCGGGAGGTCTGGAGCTGCCCCCAGGTGATTCGGGTCGCGAGGGGGGTCCGGCCGACCCCGCGGAGGCCTCGCCCGGTCCCGTCGCGTCGCCGGGTGCCGCGCCGCCCGGGACGGTCACCGTCACCCGGCCGGTGGAGATAGGGGCGGAGCTCGACTGGGACGCCGAGGACTGGGGCGAGGTCCGCACCCGCGCCCAGCGCGCCGGGCGGGCCTACATCTGGCTGAACCTGGTCGAGCAGCGGCTGCGCGCCGTGGTCGCCGCCGTCCTGCGGCCCGTGTACGAACCCGTGCACGGCGAGGAGTGGGTGGTGGCCGCGGCCGGCCCCGCAGGTCAGGAGTGGGTGCAGCGGGCCGTCGCCGTGCGCGAGGTCTCGCGGCGCAAGGGCTACCTCCTCGACCCCGCCGACGACAACGTCCTCAGCTTCCTCACGCTCCCGCAGCTGCGGGAGCTGATGGTGCAGCACTGGCCCTGCTTCGAGCCCTACTTCGACGACCGGCGCGAGGTCGAGCTGGCCCTCGACGAGCTGGAGGTCACGCGCAACGTGGTCTCCCGCAACCGGGCCCTCTCGCTCACCGTCCTCGCCCAGTCCGAGCGGGCCTCCGCCCGCATCCTGGAGATCCTCGGCGGCGGTGCCGGCGTGCCCTCCGCCGACCGGCTGCCCGTGGACGCGGTCGAGGACCTCGTCGGCGACCGGTACGCGGACGTGGTCTCCGTCCACCCCGACCGGGTCCGGCTCCAGCGGCAGCTGCCCGCCGAGGACCTCTTCGGCGGGGCCCGCCGCCTCGACGCCACCGGCATAGGCCTGAATCTGCTCGTGCAGAACTTCTCCGGCCGGCGCATGGTCCGGCTCGCCGAGTCCGGCTGCCGGACCCGGCTCCTCTTCCTCAATCCCGCGAGCAGCGCCGTCAAGCGCCGCGAGCGCGAACTCGGCCTGAAGAAGGGCGAGCTGAGCCGCTCGGTCGAGATGAACATCCTGCACATGCGCCGGGTCCGCTCCAAGCTCCGCGACCCGGGCGCCTTCCAGATCCACGTCTTCGACGAGACGCCCCGCTTCACCGCCTATCTGGTGGACGGCGACGGCCCGGACGGGGTCGGCGTCGTGCAGTCCTATCTGCGGCGGGCCCGGGGCATGGAGGCGCCCGTCCTCGTCCTGCGCGGCGGCGGGCGGAACGTGGTGCGCCACGGGCAGGGCATCCGTGACGGCGATCACGGACTTTTCGAGACATACCGGGAGGAATTCGAGTCCGTCTGGCTCGACTCCCGGCCCGTCTCCTGACCCCTCGCCGGGGGAGGCCGGAGACGTTGTCAGTGGCGCGTGCGAGGGTGGTCAGCACCACGGGGGAGATCACGTAAGGAGGACCCGATGGCTTGGCACGGCGAAACGCTGGTCGGCTTCGACCTGGAGACGACCGGCACCGAACCGCTGGAGGCCCGCATCGTGACGGCCTCGATCATCGAGGTCGACGGCGGGGGACACATCACGGGCCGGCGGGACTGGCTCGCCGACCCGGGCATCCGCATCCCGGAACAGGCCTCCGCGATCCACGGCATCAGCAACGAGCGTGCCGCCGCCGAGGGCCGGCCGGTGCGCGAGGTCGCCGACGAGATCGCGAAGGCCCTCACCGAGTACTGGGAGGACGGCGTCCCGGTCGTGGCGTACAACGCCTCCTTCGACCTGACGCTGCTCTCCGCCGAGCTGTACCGGCACGGACTGCCCTCGCTGAGCGAGCGGCTCGGCGGCGCCCCCGTCGGGCCCGTCGTCGACCCGTACACCATCGACCGCGCCGTCGACCGCTACCGGCGCGGCAAGCGGACCCTGGAAGCGGTCTGCGGGGAGTACGGAGTCGTCCTCGAAGCCGCCCACCAGGCGGCGGCCGACGCGCTCGCCGCCGTCCGGGTCGCCGTCGCGATAGCCGAGCGGCACCGTCAGGTCGCCGAGCTCGACCCGGCCGAACTCCACGAGCGCCAGATCGCCTGGTACCGCCTCTGGGCCGAGAACTTCCAGGACTTCCTGCGCCGCAAGGGCGACGCGGAGGCGGTCGTCGACCCCGTCTGGCCGCTGCGCGGCCCGGTGGCCGCGCCCGTCGGCTAGGAGTTCTCCTTGAGGAAGGAGAGCAGCAGCTCGTTCACCCGGTCCGGCCGGTCCAGCGGGAACCAGTGGCCCGCGTCCTCCACGCGCTCGTAGCGCCAGGGACCGGCGACGTGTTCACCGGTGTCCACCATCTGGCGCTCGGAGAGGAAGCGGTCGCCTGTGGACCAGACGCCCATCGCCGGGACGGACAGCGGGGGAACCACCGGGGGCGCGGCCAGCTGGACCTCGATCGGCAGCCCCGCCCGGTAGATCTGCAGAGCGGCGGTCAGCGCGCCCGGAGCGCGCAACGGCTCCAGGACCGCCTCCGCCTCCGCGTGGTCGTCGAGCATCTCGCGCAGCCGCGAGAAGTCGTCGCGGGAGAGCCACTCCTCGGCGAGTCCCTCGTGCTGGAACATCGACAGGTGCCAGAGGCGCTGCCGCTGCTCCCAGCCCGCGGAGAGGATCGCCGCGAGGTTGCCCACCGACATGAGCGTCACGCTCGCCACCCGGTCGGGGACGACCTGGGCGATGCCCTGCGCCAGCCCCGAGCCCCAGTCGTGGCCGACCAGATGGAACCGGTCGACCTCCAGCCGGGCGAGCAGCTCCAGCAGATCGCCCACGTGCCTGGCCGGGTCGTACGCCTCCGGGCCGCCCTCCGGACGGTCCGAGGCGCCGAAGCCCCGCAGCGTCGGGGCGACCGTCATGAACCCGGCCGCGTTCAGCGCCGGGATCTGATGGCGCCACAGCCGGTGACTGTCGGGGAAGCCGTGCACCAGCAGCACGGCCGGTCCCGCACCGCTCACCTCGACGTCGAGCGCCACCTCGGACAGTTCGACCCGCATCCCAACACCCCGTTCGGTCAACCCGGTTCGGTCGGGCACCATGATGTCAGAACGGGTACCAGCGCACCTCGGTGTCGCCGTCCCGCAGCGAGGCCACCCGCCGCTGGAACTCGGCCAGTGCCTTCGGGTTCGCCGGCGCGTGCTGCGCCACCCACGCACAGCTCGCGGTCTCCCGCGCCCCGCGCAGCACCGCGCACCCCTCCCACTCCCGGACGTCCCAGCCGTACGCCTCGGTGAAGGCCTCGTACGCGGCCGGATCCAGCCCGTACCGGTCCCGGGAGAGCGCGAGCACCACGAGGTCGTGCTCACGCAGGTCGGACGAGAAGGTCTCCAGGTCCACCAGGACGGGGCCGTCCGGACCGACATGGACGTTCCGGGGGAGCGCGTCCCCGTGGATCGGTCCCGGTGCCAGATGCGGGGTCAGGGCGGCCGCCGCCGGGGCGAAGGAATCGCGCCGCTCCCGCAGGAACGCCGCGTCCGCCGGGTCGATCGCGTCCCCCGCGAGCCGCAGCCACCGCTCCACCCCGCCGAGCAGTTCACGGCGCGGCAGCGTGAAGGCCGCCGGCTCCGGCAGGGCGTGCACCCGCCGCAGCAGCGGCGCCAGATCGCGGGGCTCCGCGGGCCGTACCGCCTCGGGAAGCCGGTGCCAGAAGGTCAGCGGATGCCCGTCGACCAGACGCGGCTTCTCCTCGGCGGCGCGCACCGCCGGCACATCCGCGGCGGCCAGCCAGGCGGCGAGCGCCAGCTCCCGCTCCGCCCGCTCGTAGACCTCCGCGTCCCGGCCCACCTTCACGGCGAGATCCCCCACGGCGAAGACCGCGTTCTCACCGAGGGCCAGCAGCCGCGACTCCGCGACCGGAAGTCCCGCCGCGGCCAGGATCTCCCGCGCCCGCGCCTCGTCCATCGATCTCTCCCTACCTGTGCGATTGAGCCAAAGTCTCCCATCCGCGCAGCTCACCGCGCGGATCGCCTTGACGGCCCCCGGGCGCCTCAGGACCATGGCGGGGTTCCCACGCGGGCGGAAGAGGGCGGACGGGGGTCGATCGGTGAGCTCGGTGACCGCGACGAAACGGCCGGACGGGACGCGCACACCGCGCACCGCCCCTGTGAAGCGCCCGCGCGGCCCCGACTTCGGCGCCTGGTTCCTGGTGCTCCCGGCGCTGCTGCCGATCCTGATCCTGAGCGTCGGCCCCCTCCTCTACGGCATCGCGCTGGCCTTCACGGACGCCCAGTCCGGCCGCACCCGGGCCACGAGCTGGGTGGGCACCCTCAACTTCCAGGACCTGCTGCACGACTCCCTCTTCTGGGACTCGTTCCGCATCGGCGCGGTCTGGGCCGTCGGGGTCACCGTCCCCCAGTTCCTGCTCGCCCTCGGCCTCGCCCTGCTGCTCAACCAGCCCCTCCGCCTCCGCTGGCTCGCCAGGGCCCTCGCCATCGTTCCCTGGGCGATGCCGGAGGTCGTCGTCGGCATCATGTGGCGGCTGGTCTACAACCCCGACGCCGGCATCCTCAACGAGACGCTCCGTACCCTCGGCCTCGGCGAGGGCCACGACTGGCTCTCCGGGCTCGGCACCGCCCTCCCCGCCGTCGTCGTCGTCGGCGTCTGGGCCGGAATGCCGCAGACCACCGTCGCCCTCCTCGCCGGACTCCAGAACACCCCGCGCGAGCTCCACGAGGCCGCCGCCCTCGACGGCGCCGGCGCCTGGCGCCGCTTCCGCGCCGTCACCTGGCCCGCGCTCAGACCGGTGGCCCTCGCCATCACCGCCCTCAACCTCATCTGGAACTTCAACTCCTTCGCCCTCGTCTATGTGCTGACCGGCGGCGGACCGGGCGGCCGGACCCGGCTCCCCATGCTCTTCGCCTACGAAGAGGCCTTCCGCTACGGACAGTTCGGCTACGCCGCCGCGATGGGCTGTGTGATGATCGCCGCCGTCTCGGTGCTCATCGCCCTCTCCCTCGTACGCCGGCTGAAAGGGGACCAGGACCGGTGAGCGCCCTCCGGACGAGCAGACCCGCGCGGATCGGCCAGTACCTCGCCCTCCTCGCGTACCTGGTCTTCCTCGCCCTCCCCTTCCTCTGGCTGGTCTCCACCGCCTTCAAGCCCGCCCCCGAGCTGGCCTCGCTCCATCCCACCTGGATCCCGAGGGATCCCACGCTCGACAACTTCCGGCAGGCCTTCGATGAGCAGCCGCTGCTCAGGGCCGCCGCGAACAGCCTGGTCGCCGCGGTCGCCGCCGCCCTGATCGCGGTGGCCGTCGCGACCCCGCTCGCCTATGTGACGGCCCGCCACCGGGGCAGGCTCGCCTCGGCCGCCACCGGCTGGGTGGTGATCAGCCAGGTCTTCCCGTTCGTCCTGGTGATCATCCCGCTCTTCCTGATCCTCAAGAACCTGCACCTGGTCAACAGCGTGTTCGGCCTCGTCCTCGTCTACGTGGTCTGGTCGCTGCCCTTCGCCCTCTGGATGCTGATGGGCTACGTCCGGGCCGTCCCCGCCGAACTGGAGGAGGCCGCCGCCGTCGACGGCGCGGGCCGGCTCCGTACCCTCGTCTCGGTCACCGCCCCGCTGCTCGCCCCCGGCATCGTCGCCACCGCACTCTTCGCCTTCGTCACCGCGTGGAACGAGTTCTTCTTCGCGCTCGTGCTGCTCAAGACCCCGGAGAAGCAGACCCTGCCCGTCGTCCTCACCCACTTCCTCGGCGCCGAGGGCGTCGCCGACCTCGGCCCGCTGGCCGCGGCCGCCTTCCTCGCCACCCTGCCGTCCCTCGTCGTCTTCGCCGTACTCCAGCGGCGGATCACCGGCGGGATGCTGGCCGGGGCGGTGAAGTCATGAGACGACGCCTCCTCACCCTCACCGCCGCGCTCGCCCTGCTCCTCCCCGGCTGCACCGCGGCGGACGACGGGCGGGACGACGGGGTCGTACGGCTCCGCTTCCAGTCCCTCGCCTGGCAGAAGGAGTCCGTCGACGCCAACCGGCAGCTGGTGAAGGAGTGGAACGCCGCCCACCCCGAGGTCCAGATCGACTACGTCCAGGGCAGCTGGGACTCCGTCCACGACCAGCTCCTCACCTCCTTCGAGGGCGGCGAGGCGCCCGACATCATCCACGACGCCTCCGACGACCTGGCCGACTTCGCCTACGGCGGTGACCTCGCCGACCTCCGCCCGCTGCTGCCCGAACGGCTCCGCGCCGACATCCCCGCCTCCAGCTGGGAGACCACCACCTTCGGCGACGGTATCTACGGCGTGCCGTTCCTCCAGGAACCGCGCGTGATCATCGCCAACAGGAAGATCCTCGAATCCTCCGGCGTCCGCGTCCCTACCCCGTCGAAGCCCTGGAGCTGGGAGGAGTTCCGGCAGATCACCCAGGACCTCACCCGGAGCATGGGACCCGGCCGTTACGCCGTCGCCTGGCCACTCAGGGAACCCGTCTCCGTCAGTCTCAACCTCGGGCTCTCCGCCGGAGGACAGCTCTTCCACCGGGAGACCGACGGCCGGGTCACCGTCCGCTTCACCGAGGCCGACGCCGTCGTCCCGGGCACAATCCACGACCAGGTCGTCACCGACCGCACCGCCCCGCGCACCACGCTCGGCAGCGGCGGCTCCGACACCCTGCCCGGCTTCTTCGCCGGCAGGTACGCCATGGTCCCGCTGGGCTTCGCCTACCGGCAGCAGATGGCGCAGCAGGCGCCCAAGGACTTCGAATGGACCGTGCTGCCCGCCCCCGCCGGCAGCACCGGACTCACCCAGGGCGTCTCCCCGCAGACCCTGTCGATCTCCGAGGACAGCCCGCACAAGAAGGAGGCGGCGGCGTTCCTCGACTTCTTCCTGCGCCCGGAGAACATGGTGCGGCTCGCGCGCGGCGACTGGATGCTCCCCACCGGGACGGCGGCGCTCGCCGACCCCTCCCTGCACACCGCCCGGGACGGCTGGGCGACCGGCGCCGCGGTGGCCGAGAAGCTCCGCCCGGCGCCCGCGCAGTCGGTGCGGGGATACCCGGAGTGGAAGGACAAGGTGGCCACGCCGGCCTTCCAGGAGTACTACAGCGGCGCGATCGACGCGGCCGAGCTGCGCCGGCGCCTGGTCGTGGACGGCAACCGGGTACTCGCCCGCTATCAGCGCAAATGATCCGCTCGCGCGGGGTTCGCCATTACGAAACATTGTTGAATAAGTCACAGATGGGTGAAGGGTCTTCTCGCGGCTCCCCTCATCGGACAGTGTTCGAACCGGCCACCGCGCCGCCCCCCACGAGGCGCGGTGGCCCGCCTAGGCTGAGCCCATGACGCAGACATACGCGCTCCTGCTGCGCGGCATCAACGTGAGCGGCCGCCGGAAGGTCCCCATGGCGGAACTCCGTTCGGTCCTCGAAGGCCTCGGGCACCAGAACGTCCGCACCTATCTGCAGAGCGGCAACGCCGTCTTCACCACCGACTCCACCGCCTCCGGGGACGCGCTCGCCACCGCCGTCGAGGAGGCGATCGAGGGCCACTTCGGCTTCCGCGTCGACTGCCTCGTCCGCGATGCCGACTACCTGGCCGCGGTGCGCGAGGCCTGTCCCTTCCCGGCGGCCGAACTGGAGGGCAGGGAACTCCACGCCCTCTACTGCTCCGGCCCCGCCGAGGCCGAGCGCTTCGCCGCGATCGACCGGGAGGCCTACGCGCCCGAGGCCTTCGCCCTCGGTGACCGGGTCGTCTACCTCTACGTCCCCGGAGGCCTGGGCACGTCCCGGCTGGCCGAGGTCCTCATGCGGCCGTCCGTCGTCAAGGGGATGGTGGTCACCGCCCGCAACTGGAACACGGTGGCCAAGCTGGTGGAGATGACACGGGAGGACTGAGGGGCAAGTGGCCCGCTTTCACGAGGTCCGATTGGACCACGGGGACAGGCCACTCGCTGGCTAGATTCGACCTATGACGACCACCGAGATCCAGCCGCCGACCCCGTCCCGCCCCACCGTCGACTTCTACTTCGACCCCGCCTGCCCCTTCGCCTGGATCACCTCCCGATGGATCCTGGAGGTCGAGCGCGAACGGGACATCGACCTCCGCTTCAAGGTCATGAGCCTGTACCTGCACAACGAGGGCAACACCCTGCCCGACTGGTACCGCACCCTCGTCGACGCCTCCGTCGGCCCCGTCAGAGTCGCGGCGGCCGCCGCGGCACAGCACGGCGAGGAGATCCTGCGCCCGCTCTACACCGCGTACGGAACCCGCATCCACGAGAAGAAGCAGACGGACTTCGACGCCGTCGTCGCCGAGTCGCTCACCGAACTCGGCCTCCCCGCCGAACTGGCCGGGGCCGCCCACGACCCGGCGTACGACGAGATCGTGCGTCGCAGCCACGACGCCGGCAAGGACCCCGAGGCCGGGGCGTACGTCGGCACCCCGACGATCCACGTCGACGGCACCGTCTGGTTCGGCCCGGTCCTGCGCGCCGTCCCGCGCGGCGAGCGCGCGGCCGAACTCTTCGACAGCTTCCGGGCCCTGGCCAACCACCCGGACCTCTTCGAACTCAAGCGCACCCGCACCGGCGGCCTCGACTTCGGCTAGGACGAGGACGAAACGATCCCGGGGGAGCGCCGTTCCCGGGGAAGCGCGTCCCCGGCAGGGGCGTCGCGCGGGCTGCCTCCCGCCGAGCGGGAGGCAGCCGTGGGCGGGACCGGCGCCCGCGGGGGCGCCGGTCCCCGCCGACTACCTCGCGAAGCCGTAGTCCAGCAGCTTCTTGACGTCGTTCGCCCTGTTCGCCTCACTCGACGAGCCGAGCACCGCACCGATGACCGTCTTGCTGCCGCGGGTGGCCGCGAAGACGAGGCAGTACTTCGCCTGCGGACCCGAGCCGGTCTTCACACCGATCGCACCGCTGTACGTGCTCAGCAGCTTGTTCGTGTTGCTCCACGACATGTACCGGTAACCGCCGGTCTTCGTGGTCACCTTCTGCTTCGTCGACTTCGTCTTGACGACGGTGCGGAACGTGGAGTTCTTCATCGCACTGCTCGCGAGCTTCGTCAGATCGCGGGGAGTCGAGTAGTTGCTCCCATTGCTTATTCCGTCGAACGAGTCGAAGTGGGTGTTCCGCATGCCGAGGTTCCTGGCCTCGGTGTTCATCTTCCCGATGAACGACTTGATCCGGGCCGCCCGCGTGGTGCCGGTGCCGAACTTGTCGGCCAGCGCGTAGGCGGCGTCGCAGCCCGACGGAAGCATCAGGCCGTAGAGGAGCTGCCGGACCGTCACCTTGTCGCCGACGATGAGCCGCGCGGACGAGGCGTTCTTGGAGACGATGTAGTCGCTGTAGGCCTTCTGGACGGTGACCTTCGCGTCCAGGTTCAGACCCCGCTGGGCCAGCACCACCTTCGCGGTCATGATCTTCGTGGTGGAACCGGTCGACCGGCGGGTGTCCGCCGTCTTCCCGTACAGCGTCGTGCCCGTCCCGTTGTTCATGACGAAGCCGCCCGGAGCGGTGATCGACGGGGTGGGCGGCGCGGCATACGCCTGGCCGGCGAAGACGCCGCCGGCCAGTACGGCCGAGGCCGTGATCGTGACGGTCAGCGCACTGCGTACACCGAGTGTCGAAGTGATCAAAGTCTTCTGCCCTTGGTAGAAACCGATGTCTTCCGGGCCTGTAACGACCCGGCGCACAGAAGACGCACGAGAAGGCTCCAAGGATGCGCCGTCCGGGGCATGAAATTCCTCGCATCGGGCTGTCGCGAAACTTCAAGACCGCCCGGGGTCCGCTCCGTAGCGTCGACGGTATGAACGAGATCCACACCCATCTCACCGTCTGCGCCGCCGAGGCGGGCCGGGTCGCCCGCGCCGTCACCGCCGAGCAGCTCGCCGCGCCCTCCGTCTGCGCCGACTGGACGGTCCGCGAACTCGCCAACCACCTGGTGCTCTACTCCGCCCACGGCCTCGAACACCGGGCCCTGCGCACCCAGCTCCCGGAGGAGACCGTCCAGCGCGACTTCGCCGCCGAGGACGCCTGGGCCGAGGCGTACACGGCCCAGCTCGGCCGGGCCCTCGCCGCCTGGGAAAGGCCCGGCGTCTGGGAGGGCGAGGTGGACCTCGGCTTCACCGCCATGCCGGCCACCGCGGTCGCCTCGCTGCTCGTCAAGGAACTCGCCCTGCACGGCTGGGACCTGGCCCGCTCCACGGGCCAGGAGTTCGAGGTGCCCGAGGAGACGGCGGCCTTCGTCCTCGGTGTCGTCGAGGAGCACGCCGAGGTCTACCGGCAGTACCAGGGCTTCGCCGCCGTCGTCGACGTACCCGACGACGCACCGGCGTTCGTCCGCGCACTGGCGACGAGCGGCCGGAACCCCGAGAACTGAGGAACCGGTCCGGCGGACGAGTCCCCGAAGGGCCGCCTAGGCCGAGTGCGCCACCGCGACACGGTTCGCGTGCGCGCCGTCGTAGCGCTCCAGGAGCAGCCGGGCCAGTTCGGAGGAGGGGCCGAGGACGTCCGCCAGGACGTCCGCCCCCGCCGCGCCCGCCGCGATGCGGTCCGGGAGGCGGCCCGGGGCGATCACGTACGGGGCGACGGCCACCCGCCGGACACCCGGGTCGGCCCGCAGGGCCCGCACGGCGTCCTCCGTACGCGGAAGAGATGCGGAGGCGAAAGCGGGCCGCACGGAGCACCAACCGGTGCGCCGCAGCTCCCGCGCCGTTTCTGCGATCACCGCGATCGCCTCCGGGTCGGTGGAGCCCGCCGAGGCCAGGACGACCCCGGTGGTGCTCTTGTCGCCGGGCGTGAGCCCGGCCTCGTACAGCCGCCGCTCCACCGCCGCGATCAGCAGTGGCGAGGGGCCGAGGACCTCCGCCTGGCGGATCCGCAGTGACGCGGGCGCCTGGCGAAGGACGGCGGGGACGTCGGCCTTCGCGTGGAAGGCCCGGGTCAGCAGCAGCGGCAGCGCCACCACGTCCCGTACTCCCTCGGCGGCGAGCCGGTCGAGCACCCCCGTCACCGAGGGCAGGTTGAAGTCCAGGAACGCCGTCTCCACGCGCAGCCCCGGCCGCAGCGCACCGGCCCGGCGCACCAGCGCCTGGACGGTCGCCGCGTGCCGCGGGTCGCGGCTGCCGTGGGCTATGACGAGGAGGACGGGTCGGTTCATGGTCGATCGGCTCACTTCACCAGCAGGCCGCGGCTGCGGAGCACCCAGCGCTCCAGCGGGCTGAAGATCAGCAGGTCGATCGCGATGCCGACGACCAGGATCAGCAGGATCGCCAGGAACACGCCGGGCAGGTCGATGTTGTTCCGCCCGTTCTCCAGCAACTGGCCCAGGCCCAGGCCCAGATCCGGGGAGGAGGCGATGATCTCGGCGGCCATCAGCGAGCGCCAGGAGAACGCCCAGCCCTGCTTCAGACCGGCCAGATAGCCGGGCAGCGCGGCAGGGAGCACCACGTGCCAGGTGCCCTTGAGACCGGTGGCGCCCATGGTGCGGCCGGCCCGCAGGAAGAGCGGCGGGACCTGGTCGACGCCCGACACCAGACCGTTGGCGATGGACGGGACGGCGCCCAGCAGGATCACCGTGAACATCATCGCGTCGTTCAGACCGAACCAGAGCACGGCCGGCGGCACCCACGCCACCGAGGGCAGCGACTGGAGACCCGACAGGATCGGGCCGATCGCGGCCCGCACGAACTTCACCCGGGCGACCAGCAGGCCCAGCGGGGTGCCGATGGCGAGCGCCAGCAGGAAGCCGGCCAGACCCCGGGACACGCTGGTCCAGATGACTTCGAGCAGCGTCCCCTGGAGCCACATGTCGGCCAGGCCGTCCCACACCGCGGACGGCGCGGGCAGCTTGGTCTCCTCGGCGATCTTCGCGGAGACGAGGATCTGCCAGACGGCGAGGACCAGGGCTACGGCGATGGTGGGCGGGAGGACCTTCTTGAGCAGGACCTCCCGGACCGGCGTGCGGCGGATCTCGACCGCGTCCAGGGCGTCGAGCCCGGCCTCCAGACCGGCGAGGTCGTCCTTCTTGACCGTCGCTGCGGTGTCAGTGCTGGCCATGACGGCGGATCTCCCCACGCAGGTGTTCGGTGATCTCAAGGGACAGCTCGGCCACGTCCGCGTCCTCGATGCGGCGCGGCTGCTCGATGCCCACGGTCCACTCCTTCGCCACCCGGCCGGGGCGGGAGGAGAGAAGGACGACCCGCTGCGCGAGACGCACGGCCTCGCGCACGTTGTGGGTGACGAACAGGACCGAGAGGTTGGTCTCCTCCCAGATGCGCGTCAGCTCGCCGTGCAGCACGTCACGGGTGATGGCGTCCAGGGCCGCGAACGGCTCGTCCATCAGCAGCAGTTGGCTGTCCTGGGCCAGCGCCCGGGCGAGGGCCACGCGCTGCCGCATGCCGCCGGACAGCTCGTGCACCCGCTTGCCGTACGCGCCGCCGAGCCGGACGAGTTCGAGCAGCCGCTCGGCCTCAGGCCTGCGCTCGGCCTTGGACACCCCGCGCAGCCGCAGGGCGAGTTCGATGTTCTTGCCCGCGGTCAGCCACGGGAAGAGGGCGTGCTCCTGGAACATCAGGGCCGGCCGGCCGCCCGGGGTCTCGATGGAACCCTGGGTCGGCCGGTCGAGTCCCGCGACCAGATTCAGCAGCGTGGACTTGCCGCACCCCGAGGCCCCCAGGATGGTGACGAACTCGCCGGGAGCGACGTCGAGACTGACGTCGTCCAGGACGAGCTGGGTACCGGCCGGGCCGGAGAAGGACTTCGAGACGTGCTCGATCCGGGCGGCGTGCGTCTGCTCCGCTACGGTGCCCTCGGCAGCCTTGGCGAACGTCGTGGCCATGGTCGTCACCTCCTGGGGTTACGGATTCGCGGTCTGTGTCGCTGCTCGGCGGGGTTACTTGACGCCGAGACCGGCGTCGGAGACCTCGGGCTTGCCCTCGGCCTTCAGCACCTTGTTGAGGAGCTTCAGGTCGTAGATGCCGGCCAGGTCGGGCTGCTTGATGAGTTCGGCCTTGACCGCCCACTCGGACTGGGTCTTCAGCGTCGCGGCCAGCGGGTCGTTCGTGATCGCGATGCTCGGCCACGCCGGGTCGATGACCTTGGCGTCCAGGGCCTTGCCGCCGAGGGACTTCAGCGCCGCGTTGGCGGACGCCTTCGCCTTGTCCGGGTTGGCGTTGATCCATTCGTTGGTCTTCACCGTGCCCGTCAGCACGGCCTCGACCACGTCCGGGTGCTCCGAGAGGAACTTCTGCGACACGATGACGTTCGTGATCACGAACTTCTTGTCGGGCCACAGGGAGGTCTCGTCGAGGAGGACTGAGCCGCCCTGGGCGACCAGCTTGGAGGCGGTCGGCTCGGGAACCCAGGCGCCGTCGATGGAGCCGGACTTGAAGGCGTCCGGGGTGACCTTGTTGTCCGTGCGGACGACGGAGACGTCACCCTTGCCGGACTCCGGGTCGACCTTCCAGCCCTGCTCAGCGATCCAGTTCAGGAGCGCGACGTCCTGCGTGTTCCCCTTCTGCGGGGTGGCGATCCTCTTGCCCTTGACGTCGTCCAGGGTCTTGATCTTGTCCGGGTTCACGACCAGCTTCACGCCGCCGGAGGCGGAGCCGGAGATGATCCGCAGGTTCTTGCCCTTGGACTTGACGTACGCGTTGATGGACGGCGAGGGGCCGATGAAGCCGATGTCGAGAGAGCCGCCGTTGAGCGCCTCGATCTCGGAGGGGCCGGCGTTGAAGGTCTGCGGCTTCAGCGCGGTGCCGCCCAGCTCCTTCTGGATCAGGCCGTCCTGGACGCCGATGAGGGCGGTGGCGTGGGTCAGGTTCGGGAAGTAGCCGATCCGGACCTCGTCGGCGGAGAGCTTCTTCCCGTCGGCCGCGACCGGGGCCTTCTTGTCCGAGGACTCGTCCTTGGCGTTGGAACCGTAGCCGCACGAGGCGAGGGCACCGACCAGCAGGGGCAGCGCGGCGGCGGCGACGATGCCGCGGCGCACGGTGTTACGGGTGGTGCGGGAATTTCCGTTGGCAGACACGGGAGGCTTTCCTCTCGACACGTGGTCTCATGACGCACGTCTTCGGCGGTGGAGCAGGGGCGGATACAGCTCGTGGGGGGTGTGGGCGCGCATGCGGTGCGCGTACGTCATCGCGCACATCGCGCCACCCCTCCCTGGCCACTGCCGAGGGTGCCGCTGCCTACGCGGCCACCCTCCTTCGCGAAGGTCGAGTAGATGTCGGAGAGCATGATCTAGAAGTCCCACCCTTCCTCATCCGCCTGGACGGTGGTCTCGGCCCTGGAGGCGAAGGACTCGCCCGCCATGCCCGCCGCCAGGGTGGTGCCGTCCGCCGGGTCGATCAGCAGGAACGAACCGGTACGGCGCGAGTCCACGTACGCGTCGAGCGCGAGAGGCTCGGCCGTGCGCACCACGACACGGCCGATGTCGTTGGCGACCAGCTGACCGGGGTTCGGGTGCTGGGACAGGTCGTCCAGGGTGAGCCGCGAGGGGATCTCCTTGACGATCGCCTTGACCGTGCGGGTCGTGTGCTTGAGCAGCACCCGCTGACCGACGGCGAGCGCCCGGTCCGCCACGTGGCAGACGGTCGCCTCGATGTCCTGCGTGGTCTCCGGGGCGTCACCGCTCGGGGCGATCAGGTCGCCGCGCGAGATGTCGATGTCGTCGGCGAGGCGGATCGTGACCGACTGCGGGGCCCAGGCGATGTCCACCGACTCGCCGAGCGCGTCGATCCCGGTGATCGTGGAGGTCTTCCCCGAGGGCAGGACGGTGACCGGCTCGCCGACCCGGAAGGCACCCGCGGCGATCTGACCGGCGTAGCCCCGGTAGTCGGGGTGCTCGGCGGTCTGCGGGCGGATCACGTACTGCACGGGGAACCGCGCGTGGCAGGCCGTCAGGTCGTGGCTGACCGGGACGGTCTCCAGGTGCTCCAGGACCGTCGGGCCGCCGTACCAGTCCATGTTCGCGGACGGCTCCACGACGTTGTCGCCGGCGAGCGCCGAGATCGGGATCGCGGTGATCTCCGGGACGCCGAGCTCGGAGGCGTACGTCGTGAACTCCTCGGCGATCGCGGCGAAGACGGGCTCCCGGTAGTCGACCAGGTCCATCTTGTTCACGGCCAGGACGACGTGCGGGACGCGCAGCAGCGCGGCGACGGCGGCGTGCCGGCGGGTCTGCTCGACCACGCCGTTGCGGGCGTCGACGAGGACCACGGCCAGCTCGGCGGTGGAGGCGCCGGTCACCATGTTCCGGGTGTACTGCACGTGCCCGGGGGTGTCGGCCAGGATGAAGCGGCGGCGGGGCGTCGCGAAGTAGCGGTAGGCCACGTCGATGGTGATGCCCTGCTCGCGCTCGGCCCGCAGACCGTCGGTGAGGAGCGCCAGGTCGGGCGCTTCCTGCCCGCGCTTGAGGGACGCGGCCTCGACGGCCTCCAGCTGGTCGGTGAGGACCGACTTGGAGTCGTGGAGGAGCCGGCCCACCAGGGTGGACTTGCCGTCGTCGACGGAGCCGGCGGTGGCGAAGCGCAGCAGGGTCGTGGCCGCCACGTCGGCGAACTGCTCGGTGGTGCTCGTCATGGCTAGAAGTACCCTTCGCGCTTGCGGTCTTCCATCGCGGCCTCGGACATCTTGTCGTCGGCGCGGGTCGCGCCCCGCTCGGTCAGCCGGGAGGCGGCGATCTCGGTGATGACGGCGTCCAGGGTGGTGGCGTCGGAGTCGACGGCGCCGGTGCAGGACATGTCACCGACGGTGCGGTAGCGGATGAGCCGCGTCTCGACCGTCTCCGACTCCTTGGGGCCGCCCCAGTCGCCTGCGGTCAGCCACATGCCGCTGCGGGCGAACACCTCGCGCTCGTGGGCGAAGTAGATCCCCGGGAGCTCGATCTTCTCGCGCTGGATGTACTGCCACACGTCGAGCTCGGTCCAGTTGGACAGCGGGAAGACGCGGACGTGCTCGCCGGGCGCGTGGCGGCCGTTGTAGAGCTGCCACAGCTCGGGGCGCTGGCGGCGGGGGTCCCACTGGGAGAACTCGTCGCGCAGCGAGAACACCCGCTCCTTGGCGCGGGCCTTCTCCTCGTCGCGGCGGCCGCCGCCGAAGACGGCGTCGAAGCGGTGCTGCTGGATCGCCTCGGTGAGCGGGACGGTCTGCAGCGGGTTGCGGGTGCCGTCGGGGCGCTCGCGCAGCTTTCCGGCGTCGATGTACTCCTGCACGGAGGCGACGTGCAGCCGCAGCCCGTGCTGGGCGACGATTCGGTCGCGGTACTCGAGGACCTCGGGGAAGTTGTGCCCGGTGTCGACGTGCAGCAGCGTGAAGGGGATCGCCGCGGGGGCGAAGGCCTTCAGCGCCAGGTGCAGCATGACGATGGAGTCCTTGCCGCCGGAGAAGAGGATCACCGGCCGCTCGAACTCGCCCGCCACCTCGCGGAAGATGTGGACGCCCTCGGACTCCAGGGAGTCGAGGTGCGACAGCGCGAACGGGCTGTCCGTGCTGTCGTGAACATGAGCGACGGTCGTCATGCGAGACCCCTCTCGGTGAGCAGCGCGTGGAGCGTCGCTGCCGACTCCTGCACGGTCTGGGTGTGGGACTCGATCCGGAGATCGGGGTTGCGCGGCTCGTCGTACGGGTCGTCGACGCCGGTCAGTCCGCTGATCTCGCCGGCGGCCTGCTTGGCGTACAGCCCCTTCACATCGCGTACGGAGCACACGTCCACCGGAGTGGCGACGTGCACCTCGACGTACGGGGTGGCCTCGGAGGCGTGGCGCTTGCGGACCGCCTCGCGGCTGTCCTCGTACGGGGCGATGACGGGGACGAGGACCTTCACGCCGTTGGAGGCGAGCAGTTCCGCGACGAAGCCGATCCGCTGCACGTTGGTGTGCCGGTCCTCACGGGTGAAGCCGAGGCCCGCGGAGAGGAACTCGCGGATCTCGTCACCGTCGAGCACCTCGACCCGGTGGCCCTCCTCGCGCAGCCGGCCGGCCAGCTCGTACGCGATGGTGGTCTTTCCGGCGCTCGGCAGGCCGGTGAGCCAGATGGTGGCACCCGTCACGTGCGTCTCCTGAATGTTCTGAGTGTCCGTCATCCGTGCAGTCCGCATTCGGTCTTGGCGCGGCCCGCCCAGCGTCCGGCGCGGGCGTCCTCGCCCTCCAGGACGCGACGGGTGCAGGGGGCGCAGCCGACGGAGGCGTATCCGTCCATGAGGAGCGGGTTGGTGAGGACTCCGTGCTCGGTGACGTAGGCGTCGACGTCGTCCTGCGTCCAGCGGGCGATGGGGGAGACCTTGACCTTGCGCCGCTTCTCGTCCCAGCCGACGACCGGGGTGTTCGCCCGGGTCGGGGACTCGTCGCGGCGCAGGCCGGTCGCCCAGGCGCCGTACCGGGTCAGGCCCTCTTCGAGCGGCTTGACCTTGCGCAGCGCGCAGCACAGGTCGGGGTCGCGGTCGTGCAGCTTCGGGCCGTGCTCGGCGTCCTGCTCGGCCACGGTCTGCCGCGGGGTCAGGGTGATGACGTTGACGTCCATGACGGCGTCCACGGCGTCACGGGTGCCGATGGTCTCCTCGAAGTGGTAGCCCGTGTCGAGGAAGACGACGTCCACACCGGGCCGGACCCGCGAGGCGAGATGGGCGACGACCGCGTCCTCCATGGAGGAGGTGACGCAGAAGCCCTCGCCGAAGGTGTCCACGGCCCACCGGAGGATCTCCAGCGCGGAGGCGTCCTCCAGATCACGGCCGGCCTGCTCGGCGAGTGCCTTGAGGTCGGCCGCGGTGGCGTCCTGAGTGATCGTCATATCTCTTTCCTCCCAGGGGTGTCGCTCGAAGTCGCCGGGGCGAGCAGCCCCAGGAACTTCAACTGGAAGGCTCGACTGCACGCGGCGCATTCCCAGGCGCCGTGGCCCTGCTCGTTGGGACGCAGGTCCTCGTCGCCGCAGTAGGGGCAGTGGAACGGTGCGGCACGCTCGCTCATGACAGGGCCTCCTCGGAGGCGCGGGCCGCCCAGGTCGCGAAGCGCTCGCCGGTCTCGCGCTCGGCCTGGAAGCGCTTGAGGACCCGCTCCACGTAGTCGGGGAGCTCGTCCGCGGTGACCTTGAGGCCGCGCACCTTGCGGCCGAAGCCGGCCTCCAGGCCGAGCGCGCCGCCCAGGTGCACCTGGTAGCCCTCGACGCGGTTGCCCTCGTCGTCCAGGACCAGCTGGCCCTTGAGACCGATGTCCGCGACCTGGATGCGGGCGCAGGCGTTCGGGCAGCCGTTGATGTTGATCGTCAGCGGCTCGTCGAACTCCGGGACGCGACGCTCCAGCTCGTCGATGAGCGAGGCCCCGCGGGCCTTGGTCTCGACGATCGCGAGCTTGCAGAACTCGATGCCGGTGCAGGCCATCGTGCCGCGCCGGAACGGCGAGGGGGTGACGCGCAGGTCCAGGGCCTCGAGGGCGGCGACGATCGAGTCGACCTGCGCCTCCTCGACGTCGAGGACGAGCATCTTCTGCTCGGCGGTGGTGCGGACCCGGCCGGAGCCGTGCGCCTCGGCGACCGCGGCGATCTTCGTCAGGGTGGCGCCGTCGACACGGCCGACCCGCGGTGCGAAGCCGACGTAGAACTTGCCGTCCTGCTGCCGGTGCACACCGACGTGGTCGCGCCAGCGGCCGGCGGGCTGCTCGGGGGCGGGGCCGTCGTTCAGCTTGCGCTGGAGGTACTCGTCCTCCAGGACCTGGCGGAACTTCTCCGGGCCCCAGTCGGCGACGAGGAACTTCAGCCGGGCGCGGTTGCGCAGCCGGCGGTAGCCGTAGTCGCGGAAGATCGAGATGACGCCCTCGTAGACGTCCGGGACCTCGTCGAGGGAGACCCAGGTGCCGAGGCGGACGCCGAGCTTGGGGTTGGTGGAGAGGCCGCCGCCGACCCAGACGTCGAAGCCGGGGCCGTGGTCCGGGTGGTTCACGCCGACGAAGGCGATGTCGTTGATCTCGTGCGCCACGTCGAGCAGCGGCGAGCCTGAGATCGCGGACTTGAACTTGCGGGGCAGGTTGGAGAAGTCGGGGTTGCCGACGATCCGCCGGTAGATCTCGTCGATGGCGGGCGTGCCGTCGATGATCTCGTCGGCGGCGATGCCGGCCACCGGGGAGCCGAGGATGACACGCGGGGTGTCGCCGCAGGCCTCGGTGGTGGACAGGCCGACCGCCTCCAGGCGGTTCCAGATCTCGGGGACGTCCTCGATGCGGATCCAGTGGTACTGGACGTTCTGCCGGTCCGTGATGTCGGCGGTGCCCCGGGCGAACTCCTCGGAGATCTCGCCGATGACCCGCAGCTGGTCGGTGGTCAGCCGGCCGCCGTCGATGCGGACGCGGAGCATGAAGTACTCGTCGTCCAGCTCCTCCGGCTCCAGGACACCGGTCTTGGTGCCGTCCAGACCCTGCTTGCGCTGGGTGTAGAGGCCCCACCAGCGCATGCGTCCGCGCAGGTCGTTGGGGTCGATGGAGTCGAATCCGCGCTTCGAGTAGACCGTCTCAATACGTGTCCGTACGTTGAGACCGTCGTCGTCCTTCTTGAACTGCTCATTGCCGTTCAGGGGGGTGAAGTGCCCCACGGCCCACTGACCCTCGCCACGGTGGCGCCCGGTCTTGCGGCGTGCGGCGGCTGGAGTGGGGTTTTCCGGGGTGGCGGCCATGGCGTCTTGTCCTTCGGGACTGCGAGAGGGCGGCTCTGACCTGCACACTGGCGCTCAGGTCGGAGGGTGGCGCGTCAGTGCGCAGCAGGGCGGGGCAGAGTCGTGCTGAAAAGTGATCGCGGCGGTGCTGGTTCTCTCAGCGCGCCGGACAGATGGCGCTGGACATGCGGCCTAGGTCGACGTGCCGCCGACTCACCAAGGCAATTCCAGTTCCAGACATGACGGAAGCGTGTCACGGGACTTTGGACTCAGTCCAGCATCGTCCAGGATGCGGACATAGTCGTCTCGCTTCGTGGGATGGTGTGGCACGGGTCACGCGAAAGGGGCCCTGATCAGGGCCCCTTCACGGGTCTTCGGCGGGGTGTACCGAGCGGTCTCGCCCGTGCGGCGGTACCGAACGGTCTCGTGTGGCCCCGGGGGGTGGACACCGGGACCGGGAGTGGACACCGGGACCGGGCGGTCAGGCCTGGGCGCCGGGCCAGGGGCCGGGGGTCTCGGTCTCCTCGGTCTCCTCTGTCCTGGTCTCGAACAGCCGGAAGCCGCGTCGCTCGTAGTTCGCCATCGCGTGCGGGCCGTCGAGCGAGCAGGTGTGCAGCCAGACGCGCTTCGTCGCCTCCCGCCCGGGCCAGCGCCCGGCCAGGTCCCAGGCCCGCGCCACCCCGTGCGACAGCAGGTGGCCGCCGATGCGGCGCCCCCGGAAGGCCGGGATCAGGCCGAAGTAGACGATCTCCACCACGCCGTCGTCCTGCGGGTCGAGCTCCACGTACCCGGCGGGCGTCCCCTTGTCGTACGCCACCCAGATCTCGGCGCCCGGCTTCTCCACGATCTCCTGCCACTGCTTGTACGTCAGCGACAGCCGGTCGGCCCAGCGGATGTCGCCGCCGACCGCGGTGTAGAGGAAGCGGCTGAACTCCGCCGACGGCACCTCGGCGCGCCGGATCGTGACGTCGTCGCCCTCCGGCGGGGTGGCGGGGCGCAGGTCGGACGGCGAGGTCTGTTCGAGGGACCAGGTGGTGAGAGTGATGCTCATGAGGTCATCGCATCATGCGGAGCGCCGAATTCCCATAGCGGTCCGGTGAGGGGTGCCGCACGGGGGAGGGTGACCGGGGGCGGGGCCGGAAGGCATCCGTCCGCCATGTGGACACGCGCGGACGGGCCCCGTACGGCCTGTCCGCACGGCGCCTAGGCGCCGGAGTCGCCCACCGGAGCCCCGGTACCGGCCTCCGCACGGACCGCCGGCGCCAGCGAGTGGGGCAGCAGGTCCGCCGGGCGCCGCGGCCGCAGGATCTCCACCGCGACCTCCTCGCGGAAGCGGTACGGGCGGTGCGCCAGGACCCCGGCCAGGTTCCGCCGCACCCGGGACATCTCCGCCCGTACGGTCACCGTCCGCGTCCGGTCCCCGAACACGTCGTCCGCCAGCTCCGCCGCCGTCCGCCCGTCCCGGTGCATCGCCAGTACATAGAGGAGCTCCGCGTGCCGGGGGCTCAGCTCCTGCTGCCAGCTGCCGGCCGCCCCCGAGACGGACACCGTCCAGCGGCGCGGCCGGCTCAGGTCGAGGACCACCCGGCTCGCGGCCTCCGCGCCCGGCTCCTCCTCCGGCGTCTCCTCCTCCACCCGCAGCAGCCAGCCGCCCGGGAGCGGCTCCACCGCGCACACGCCCAGCGAGGGCAGCCAGAGCCGGCCGGACCGGAAGGACTTCGGCAGCGGGACGCGGTCCACCGGAGCCAGCCCGGTCACCGCCGCCGTCCAGCCGTGGGTGTCCACCGCGATCGCCCGGCCGCCCACCCGGCACAGGATCGGCGCGGCCACCGCCCGCAGCCGCTCCACCGATCTGAGGTGGCGCTCCCGCATCTCGGCCTCGGCGAGCTGGGCCACCGAGCCGACCAGGGCGAGCATCGCCGGATGGAAGCTGGACGCCGGACCGCTCACGTCCAGGATGCCGAGGAGCCGCCGGTCGCGCGGGTCGTGGACGGGGGCTGCGGCGCAGGTCCAGTTGTGGAGCGCCTGGACGTAGTGCTCGGCGGAGTGCACCTGCACCGCCCGGCCCATGGCGAGGGCCGTGCCGACCGCGTTCGTGCCGGTCGTGTGCTCGGTCCAGGCCGCGCCCTCCTCCAGGCAGATGCCGTTCGCCTGGCGCATGACCGCCGGGTTCCCCTGCCGCCACAGCACGCGGCCGTGCTCGTCGGTCACCACCATGATCTGGAGCGAGGTGTCGGCGATGCCGGCGAGCCCGCCGCTCAGCGTCTGCATGACCTCGGAGAGCAGTGTGGTCCTGCGCCGCTGCTCCAGCTCGTCGCGCTGGAGCAGCACGCTGTCCGTGCCCCGGTCGGGGTCGAGGCCGAGCCGGGCCATCCGCTGCCAGGAGGCGTCGATCACCGGGCGGGGCGCGATCGGCGGCGTACGGCCCGCCAGGGTCTCCTCCCGGACCCGGTGCAGCAGCCGGGTGGCCTGGGCTGCGTCCATGGCGGCGAGGCGCTTCATGTCGAGCTGAGTGTTATTCATCGGTCTCTCCCAGCCGCCCGGGGTGCTGTATCGGTTCTGCACAGGGCAGATGTCCGGAGTGTCGGTGCCCATCGTGCCGTTCGGAACCGTCCGGCGAGGCCCGGTTCGGGTAATCCTGCAACCCTTTGCAACTCTGGTCGTCGACCGGCCCCCGGGGTGAAGCTGGTGCGAGCGGCGGGTGGTGCCGTGTCGGCGCAGCACCACCCCCGCTTTTCCGCGCGTACCGGCCCTTCGCGGCCCACCCCTGGTGCGCGCGGCCCAGCTTCCCGCCACCGCACGGACGCACGGCCCCGAGGCCTTCCCGCGGCCCCCGGAGCCGACACCTCCGGTCGATCCCCGATGCCACCCCGCGGCCCCGCCGCCGCTCGGCACCCGAGGCCTTCCCGCGGTTCCTCAGGCCTCCACCCGCGCCCGCTCCACCAGCGCCCTCAGGTCCAGGGTGTGCGGCAGCGTCCCGAAGGCCGCGCCCCCGTCCCCGCCGAGCCGCCCCGCGCAGAACGCGTCCGCGACCTCCGGCGGCGCCCACCGCACCAGCAGCGCTCCCTGGAGGACCAGCGCGAGCCGCTCCGCGAGCCGCCGCGCCCGCGCCTCGACCCCCTCCAGGTCCGCCAGTTCGACCAGCAGCCCACGGATCGCCCGGTCCAGCCGGTGGTCCGCGCCCCGCGCCGCCCCCACCTCGCGCAGCAGCGCGTCGAGCGCGGCGGGCTCGGTCCGCAGCGCCCGGACCACGTCGAGCGCCTGGATGTTGCCCGAGCCCTCCCAGACCGAGTTGACCGGCGACTCCCGCAGCAGCCGGGGCATCCCCGACTCCTCCACGTACCCGTTGCCGCCCAGGCACTCCAGGGCCTCCGCCACCAGGGGCGTACACCGCTTCGTCACCCAGTACTTCGCCGCCGGGACCGCGATCCGCAGCAGCGCCCGCTCCTGCGGGGTGTCGGCGTCGTAGGCCGCGGCCAGACGCAGACCGAGGACCGTCGCCGCCTCCGACTCCAGGGCGAGATCGGCGAGGACGTTCCGCATCAGCGGCTTCTCGATCAGCGGCCCGCCGAAGGCACTGCGGTACGCGCAGTGGTGCACGGCCTGCGCCACCGCCTGCCGCATCAGAGCCGCCGACCCGAGCACACAGTCGAGCCGGGTCGCCGCGACCATCCCCATGACGGTGCGCAGCCCCTGCCCCTCCTCGCCGATCCGGCGCGCCCAGGTCGTCCCGTCGAACTCCACCTCGGCCGAGGCGTTCGAACGGTTGCCCAGCTTGTCCTTCAGCCGCTGGAGCGCGAAGGCGTTGCGCGAGCCGTCCGCGAGCACCCGGGGCACCAGGAAGCAGGTGAGCCCCGCCGGGGCCTGGGCCAGGACCAGGAAGGCGTCCGACATCGGCGCCGAACAGAACCACTTGTGCCCGGTCAGGACGTACTCCCCGGCCGCCGCCAGCGGACGCGCCTGCGTCGTGTTCGTCCGTACGTCGCTGCCGCCCTGTTTCTCCGTCATGGCCATCCCGAGCAGAACACCCGGCTTCTCGGCCACCGGACGCAGCCCCTGCTCGTACACATGGGAGGTGGCCGCAGGCTCCCAGACCTCCGCGACCTCCGGCTCGGCGCGCAGCGCGGGCACGGCGGCGTGCGTCATCGACAGCGGGCAGCCGTGCCCCGACTCCGCCTGTGACACCACCAGAAACCCGGCGGCCCGCCGCACATGACCACCCGGACGGCCCCACGCGTCGGTGAGGCCGGCCCCCACCGACTTGCCCAGGAGCCGGTGCCAGGCAGGGTCGAACTCGACCTCGTCGATCCGGTGGCCGTAGCGGTCGTGCGTCCGCAGCCGGGGCGGACGGGCGTTCGCCCGCTCGCCCCACTCCTGGACCTGCGCGGAACCGGCCGCCCTGCCGAGGACGACGAGGTCATCGCGGGCCTCGGCGAGCAGCTCCGGCGCCAGGTGCCGCTCGACCGCCTCGGCCAGTGCCCGATCGCTCGTGAAGACGTCATGTCCCACCAGGGGCGGAGGCTGGTTGGTCACGGTGTGGGAGGTCGCTGCCATGCCGATACGGTAAGCAGGTGCAGGCAGCAAGCGAAACACCCGAACGGCCCGAGCGGCGGCCCTGGAGCAGGCTCCACCGCGCGCGCGTCCTCTACCGCAACGTCTCGAAGCGGAAGATGGTCTGGCTGCTCCTCAAGGACACCGTCAACTCGTGCATCGAGTACCGGATCCTCGGGCTCGCGGCCGAGGCCGCGTTCTTCACGCTGCTGTCGCTGCCGCCGCTGCTCCTCGGGCTGATCGCCCTCCTCGGCTACGCGGACGACTGGACCAACACCGACACGGTCGCGAGCATCCAGGAGAACATCCTCCGCGCCGCCGGAACGGTTCTCTCCGACCGGGGCGTCGACGACATCGCCAAACCGATCCTGGACGACGTCACCCAGGGCAAACGGCCCGACCTGATCTCCCTCGGGTTCGCCATCGCCCTCTGGTCCGGCTCGCGCGCGGTGAACGTCTTCATCGACACCATCACCGTCATGTACGGACTCGACGGCCACCGCGGCATCGTGAAGACCCGGCTCCTCGCCTTCCTGCTCTACATCGTGGCCCTGATCATCGGAGCCGTGGTGCTGCCGCTCGCGGTCGTCGGCCCCGACCGGGTGGTCGAACTCGTCCCCTGGGGAACGGAGGTCGTCTCCGTCCTCTACTGGCCGGCCGTCATCCTGCTCTCCATCGCCTTCCTGACCACGCTCTACCACGTGTCCGTGCCCGTCAGATCGCCCTGGATCGAGGACATCCCCGGCGCCCTCGTCGCCCTCGGGATGTGGGTCCTCGGCAGTTTCCTGCTGCGCATCTACCTCACCAGCCAGGTCGAGGGCCCGACGATCTACGGCTCCCTCGCCGCCCCCATCGCCGTCCTCCTGTGGATCGGCATCTCGGCCTTCGCCGTCCTGGTCGGCGCCGCCGTGAACGCCGCCATCGACCGCGTCTGGCCCTCCGTCGCCACCGCAGCGGCCCGCGAGGCCAACGAGCGGGCCCGCGCCGTCCAGGCGGCGGAACTCGTCGCCCGGGTGCGGGCCGAGGCGGAGGACGTCGACGAGGACGACCCGGACATGCCCTCCGAGTTCCCCGAGCGCTGGTCCAGGTTCCTGCCGCCGGACGACGTGAAGGCCCGCCTCCACTCCGGCTGGGAGAAGGACTGACCACCCGGCGGGGGTCTAGTTTTGACGTGTGTACGAGGAACGCCCCGCCCTGCTCGACGGAGCCGTCCTGTGGACCCGGACCGCCGGCCCCGCCACGGAGGGCCCCCGGCCGGTCCTGCCCGACGGCTGCATGGATCTGATCTGGGCCGACGGACACCTCCTCGTCGCCGGACCCGACACGCACGCGTACGTGCCGACGGAGACCGCCGAACGGTACGCGGGCATCCGCTTCGCCCCCGGGGACGCGCCCGGCTTCCTCGGCGTACCGGCCCATGAACTCCGCGACCGGCGGGTCGCCCTCGGCGCGCTGTGGGGCGAGGCCGAGGCGCGACGGCTCGGCGAACGGATCACCGAGACCCCCGACCCGGCCACCGCCCTTGACACGTTCGTACGGCTCCGGGCGGCCGCGGCCCCCGCGCCCGATCCCCTGCTCCGGGCCGTGGCGGCGCGCCTCGCGGCGGGCCGGGCGGTCGCCGAGACGGCCGAGGCCGTCGGGCTCGGCGCCCGGCAGCTGCACCGGCGCTCCCTGGAGGCCTTCGGCTACGGCCCCAAGACCCTCGCCCGCGTCCTGCGGCTCCAGCGCGCGCTCGCCCTGGTCCTGGCCGGGGTGCCGTACGCCGAGGCCGCCCTCCGTGCGGGCTGTGCCGACCAGGCCCATCTCGCACGCGAGACCAGGGCGCTGGCCGGGACGACGCTCGGCGCCTACGTGGCGGCCGCGGCGGAGTCGGCGAACAGCGAGACGCCCGAACCGTCCGGATCGAGGACCACGGCGTAACGCTGTCCCCAGACCGCGTCCCAGGGCTTCAGATGCCCCCGGTACCCGGCGGCCACCAGCTCGTCGTACGCCGCGTCCACGGCCTCCGGCGCGTCGCACCGGAAGGCGAGCTCGATCCGGTTGCCGCCCTCGGGCCGCCGCCATCCGGGATCGAAGGAACGCACGACGTCCTCCGTGTCCCAGGCGATCCGCAGCCCGCCGGGCAGCGCGGCCTCCACGTGCGGGGCGGACTCGGCCCCGTCCGGGATGTCCAGGCCGAGACGGCGGTAGAAGGCGAGCGAGGCGGCCATGTCTGAGACCACGACGCCGATGAGGTCGAGGCGGGGTGCTGTGTTCATGCGAGCACGGTAGGCACGGGGCGCCCGACGGGTCTTGTACGAATCGGACGCGCAACCCGAACGGTGCGCCCCCGTCCCTGGCTCCCGTCCCGGCCCCTCTCCCAGGCCCCGTTCCGGTGCCGTCCTGTCGGCCCTGCTCGCAGTGGCCCGAAAAGGGGCCCGCGATGGCCTGAATAAAACCTGTGGCGCGTGCCGGTGCGTTCCGGCTACGGTCTCTCCCGTACACGATCGCGACCGCGCGATCGTGACGAGATCGCGCGAAAAGACGCACAGGAGGTGTGACCGATGGCTGTCATCACGACGGGCCTTGCCCTCACGCAGAAGTTCATCCACACCACCTCCGTGGCCACCGGCTGACCTCACCGTTCCGACACACAGCGCCGGGGCCACCCCTGTGAAGGGTCCCCCTTGTCTTTCCCGCTTTCCCACGTCACTTCTTCCTTCTCCGCCTCCTCCTCGCTCGACGCCCACGGCTGGGACTCCGGCTGGGCCGAGTCCTTCGCTCCGTACGTCGCCCAGGGGCTCGTCCCCGGCCGGGTGATCCGGGTCGACCGCGGTAAGTGCGACGTCGCCACCGCCGACGGGATCGTGCGCGCCGACACGGCGTTCGTGACCCCGCACGACCCGCTCCGGGTCATCTGCACCGGCGACTGGGCCGCCATCGATCCCGAGGAGGCCGGCGACCCGCGCTACGTACGGGCGTGCCTGCCGCGCCGTACGGCCTTCGCGCGGTCCACCTCGTCCAAGCGGTCCGAGGGCCAGATCCTCGCGGCCAACGTCGACCACGCCGTCATCACCGTCTCGCTCGCCGTCGAGCTCGACCTCGGCCGCATCGAGCGCTTCCTCGCCCTGGCCTGGGAGTCCGGTGCCCAGCCGACCGTCGTCCTCAGCAAGGCCGACCTCGTGCCCGACCCCGTCGGGCTGTCCTACCTCGTCGAGGACGTCGAGACGGTCGCCCCCGGCGTCCAGGTCGTGCCCCTGAGCTCGGCCACGGGGGAGGGGCTCGACGTGCTGTCCGCGGTGGTCGCGGGCGGTACGACCGTGCTGCTCGGCGTCTCCGGGGCCGGGAAGTCGACCCTCGCCAACGCCCTCGTCGGCGAGGACGTCATGGATGTCCGGGCCGCCCGTGACATCGACGGCAAGGGTCGTCACACCACCACCACCCGCAACCTCTTCGTCCTCCCGACCGGGGGCGTCCTCATCGACACCCCCGGACTGCGAGGAGTCGGCCTCTGGGACGCGGAGACCGGCGTCGGCCAGGTCTTCTCGGAGATCGAGGAACTGGCCGGTGACTGCCGCTTCCACGACTGCGCCCACGAGTCGGAGCCCGGCTGCGCGGTGGCCGCCGCGATCGAGGACGGTTCGCTGCCGGTGCGCCGCCTGGAGAGCTACCGCAAGCTGATCCGCGAGAACCAGCGGATCGTGGCCAAGACCGACGCCCGCGTGCGCAGCGAGATCCTGAAGGACTGGAAGCGCAAGGGTGCCGAGGGCCGCCACGCCATGGAGATGAAGCGCGGGCGCGTCCGCTGACGGGTGCGGGTGCGGGTGCGGGTGCACCGGGGAGGCGCGTCGGCCGGGCGCCCCTCCCCGCTCCCGCAACGCCGTGTCCGAAAACCGCGAGCCGGAGGTCGTCGGCCGTCGCACACTGGAACACGTGAAGGACGACGACACCCGCTACGAGGCGGTCAGCAGCAGGGACGCGCGGTTCGACGGAGAGTTCTTCTTCGCCGTCCGCACCACCGGCATCTACTGCCGCCCCAGCTGCCCCGCCGTCACCCCCAAACGGCAGAACGTCGCGTTCTTCCCGACGGCCGCCGCCGCCCAGGGCCACGGCTTCCGGGCCTGCCGCCGCTGCCGCCCGGACGCCGTGCCCGGCTCCGCCGCCTGGGACGTACGGGCCGATGTCGTCGGCCGCGCCATGCGGATGATCGGCGACGGCGTCGTCGACCGCGAAGGCGTGCCCGGCCTCGCCGGACGTCTCGGCTACAGCACCCGGCAGGTGCAGCGCCAGCTCACCGCGGAGCTCGGCGCCGGGCCCGTCGCGCTCGCCCGCGCCCAGCGGGCGCACACCGCGCGGCTGCTGCTCCAGACCACCGGACTGCCGGTGACCGAGATCGCCTTCGCCGCGGGCTTCGCCAGCGTCCGCCAGTTCAACGAGACGATCCGCGCCGTCTACGCCCGTACGCCCACCGCCCTGCGCGCCGAGGCGGGCAGCGGCGCGGGAGCCCGTACGGCGCTCGCCGCCGGGGTCCCGCTGCGGCTCGCCCACCGGGGCCCGTACGCGGCCGGCGAGGTCTTCGACCTGCTCGCGGCCGAGGCCGTGCCCCGGGTGGAGGAGGTCGTCGGGAGCCCCGGCGCCCGCACCTACCGGCGTACCCTCCGGCTCCCGTACGGCACCGGCGTCGTCTCCGTCGACGAGCGGTCCGCCGGGCGCTGGCTGGACGCGCGGATCCACCTCACCGAGCTCCGTGACCTGACCACCGCCGTGCACCGCCTGCGGCGCCTCTTCGACCTGGACGCCGACCCCTACGCGGTCGCCGAGCGCCTCGGGGCCGCCCCCGGGCTCGCCGCCGAGGTGGCCGCCCGGCCCGGCGTACGGTCACCGGGGACGGCCGACCCCGAGGAGTTCGCGCTGCGGACGCTCCTCGGCGCGGAGGAGGCCGCCCGGGTCGTCGAGGAGCACGGCACCCCACTGGCCACCGCCTGCGGCAGCCTCACCCATGTCTTCCCCGGTCCCCAAGCCCTGACCGGCCACCCCGTCGTGGGCCCCCTCGCCCGCGCGCTCGCCGCCGGCGAGGTCGGCCTCGGCCCGGGCGCCGACCGCGACGAGGCCGAGCGGGCGCTGCTCGCCGTCCCCGGCGTGGGTGCCGGGGACGCCGCCCTGATCCGGATGAGGGCCCTCGGAGACCCGGACGTGCGCCCGGCGGGCGGGCCCGACGCGGAGGAGTGGCGCCCCTGGCGCTCGTACGCCGCGCGCTACCTGGGGGCGGCCCCGCTCTCCCCGGCCGCCTGAGGGGCGTCCTCGAGGCCCCAGCTGTGGATCCGCCGCGGACGGATCCGGATGACCTCCTCGCTGAAGTGCGCGCCCAGATCGTGCGGACCGACGAGGAGCTCCGCCTCGCCGCGGATCTCGACGCCCCGCACCCGCCAGGGGCGGACGCTCGCGAGGTCGTCGACGACCAGCGCCACCTTCGGGTTCTCCCGCAGGTTGCGCCACTTCTTCGTACGGCCCATCGCCAGACCTCCCACCAGGACGGTGCCGTCCTCCTGCGGGAAGAAGCCGACCGGATTGGCCTGCGGCTGACCGGACGGGTCGACCGTGGCCATCCGGCCCAGCCGCGGGCCGTCCGTGAGATAGGCGCGTTCCGCCTCGCTGAAGCCCTCGAATTCCCTCATGGATCCAGCATCGCGCCGCGGCCGCCCCGGCGGATCGGCAGCGGGATGTAGTCCGTCTCCCTCCAGGGGCCTAGGACTCGCGCCCGCGGGCGCCGGCCGGCTCCGGATCCTTCAGCCCCAGAGCACCGCGCCCGCCCACGCCCCCACGATCAGCAGGCAGGAGAAGAGCTCGACGAGGACGCTCGTGCCCGCGGCCCGCATCACCGTGCGGGTCGCCGCCCTGGCCTGGCCGTGGCCGCCGAGCCGGAGCCGCTCCGAGAGGTAGATCCCGCCCACGAAGCCGGGAATCGCGCCCAGCACCGGGATCAGGACGAAGCCCAGGAGCGCGCCGAGACCGGCGTACGTCACCATCCGCCGGGTGATGCCCACGCCCCGGAAGCGGCGGGGCGGAAGCTGCCAGACGACCACCTGGGTGAGCAGCAGCAGGCCGGTGGTACAGGCCAGCAGGATCCAGGCGAGGTCGGTCCGCTCGTGCAGGGACCACCAGAGCATCGCCGCCCACACCAGCCACGTCCCCGGCACGCCCGGGGTCAGCACCCCGAACAGGCCGAGCAGCATCACCGTCGCGACCATCAGGAGCTGCCACACACCCACGCTGCCCAGGGTCCCCCACAAACGACGTCCGCGCAGGTCGCACAGTGCATACGGGGGCCGGGCGAGGAGGTGCGGGCACGGACGCGGGCTCAGCCGCGCGCCACCCAGCCCTTCTCGTACGCGTGCCAGCCCAGCTGCAGCCGGGTCGTCACCCCGGTCAGCTCCATCAGGCCCTTCACCCGCCGCTGCACCGTCCGCAGACCCAGGTCCAGCTGCTTGGCCACGCTCGCGTCCGTCATCCCCGCGAGCAGCAGCGAGAGGATCTCCAGGTCCATGACGTCGGGACCGGGCGCCTCGTCCTCGGTGACCTGCGCGCCCGCCCCGAGTCTCAGCGGCAGCGCCTCCCGCCACACCGACTCGAAGAGGCCCATCAGCGATTCGAGGAGCCCGCTCGCGTGCACGACGATCGCCGCCGGCTCCACGCCCCGCCCGGTCAGCGGCACCATCGCCAGATTGCCGTCGGCGACCACCAGCTTCGTCGGGACCCGGTCGGCGACCCGGATCCGCTCCTCACGGCCGAGCGCCGCCGACAGTTCCAGCAGCCCGGACGGCAGGGTCAGCACCTCGCGCTCGATCACCACCCGGTAGCGCACGCCCCGCCCGGCGGCCTGCTCCTCCGCGTCGTTCTCCAGGCCCGAGACCGCGATCGGCTTGCCCGTCACCAGGGCGCAGACCTCCTCCTGCGCGCCCAGCTGGAGCTGGAGGAAGCGGTGGGTGACGGCGCTCGCGCCGGTCACCACCTCCACCAGGTCGTGCACGGCCGCCTCCGCGGCCTCCGCCCGGTACTCCTCGGCGAGCAGCGCGGCCGCCAGCTCCGCCTGCTCCAGCTCGTGGCGCTGCTGGGTCAGCAGCGCGCCCAGGGCCACCCCGGGCGGGGCCGCCACCCACCGGCCGGTCCTGGCCGAGGACTGCGCGGCGAGCCCCTGCGCTTCCAGGCGGCGCAGCGCCCGCTCGGTGTCCCGTTCGGGCAGCGCCAGCCGGTGCGCGAGGTCGGTCACCTCGGCCGCGCCCAGCGCGACGAGCGCGCGGTACGCGGACTCCTGGCGCTCGTCGAGTCCTATCGCTCCCAGCATGGATGCCCCACCCCTCGCCCTACCTGCGGCGGGCGTCCCGGATCTTCCCGGGACGTTCACCGGAGGCATTCGTTCCGTTGGTGACCTGGCGGGAAACGGCCACGGCGTATTCCCGCCTTGCCCATCATCCCTGTACCGCTCTCACCTCTGCCAATGTGGCGCCACCGCAGCACCAACAGCCTCCGGAGACGGGTGTCTTATGCCTTTTTTCCGGAATCAGATGGGGAGAGCGATGCGCCCGATTTCGCGTACGGCCCTGGGGGCGGCGACCGCCGTCGTCCTGGCCGTCACCGCGGTCGCGCCGTCCATGGCGAATGAGCCGCAGGACGACACGGCCGGCAAGCGACCGCTGGTAGGCAGTGAGGCCTCGGCCCGCGCCGGCGACCGTCCGGTCACGGTGACCCTCGTCACCGGAGACCGTGTCGTGGTCACCCGCGACGCCGACGGCAACCCGGCAGCCACCGCCCTGCCGGGCGCGGACGGAACCGTCCCCCTGATCCAGACCCGCCGCTCCGGCCAGGACCTGTACGTCTACCCCGAGGCCGCCACCGCCGCGCTCGCCGCCGGACGCGTCGACGAGGAGCTCTTCAACGTCACCGGGCTCGTCCGCCAGGGCTACGACGACGACGCCACCACCACGCTGCCCCTCATCGCGGTCTACGGCTCCGACCTGACCCGCTCCGTCCCCGCAGCCCCGCGCGGCTCCCGGCGCGGCCAGGTCCTCAGGACCGTCGACGGCGTCGCCCTCAAGGCGGAGAAGAAGCAGGCCGCCACCTTCTGGGCCGAGCTCGACGCCCCCGCCGCCCGCTCCGCCTCCGGGATCAGGAAGCTCTGGCTCGACCGCAAGGTCCAGGCCACCCTGGAGCGCTCGACGAAGCAGATCCACGCCCCCGAGGCCTGGGCCGCCGGCTACGACGGCACCGGCACCAAGGTCGCCGTCCTCGACACCGGCGCCGACGTCGAGCACCCCGACCTCAAGGGCCGGGTCACCGCGTCGGAGAACTTCACCGACTCCGAGACCACCGACGACCGCCAGGGCCACGGCACCCACACCATCTCCACCGTCGGCGGCTCCGGCGCCGCGAGCGGCGGCAAGAAGAAGGGCGTCGCGCCCGGCGCGGCCCTCCTCAACGGCAAGGTCCTCAACGACGCCGGCTCCGGCGCCGCCTCCTGGATCATCGCGGGCATGGAATGGGCCGTCGCGCAGGGCGCCGACGTCGTCTCGATGAGCCTCGGCAGCCCCGTCCCCACCGACTGCACCGACCCGATGAGCATCGCGGCCGAGGAACTCGCCCAGAACAAGGGCACGCTGTTCGTCATCGCCGCCGGCAACTCCGGCCCGACCCTCAACACGGTCTCCTCGCCCGGCTGCGCGCCCAGTGTGCTCACCGTCGGCGCCACCGACCGCGACGACTCCACCGCCTACTTCTCCAGCCGCGGCCCGACGATCGTCAACCACACCCTGAAGCCCGAGATAGCGGCGCCCGGCGTCGGCATCTCCGCCGCCGCGGCCGGCGGCCGGGGCGTGTACGCCTACCAGTCCATGTCCGGTACGTCGATGGCCACCCCGCACGTCGCGGGCGCCGCCGCCATCGTCAAGCAGCGCCACCCCGACTGGACCGCCCAGCAGGTCAAGGCCGCGCTCGTCGCCTCCGCCGAGAGCTCCGTCCCCGGCGACGTCCGCGAGGTCGGCGGCGGCCGCCTCGACGTCAAGGCCGCGCTCGACCAGACGGTCCTCGGCGCCCCCGCCGTCCAGGGCGGCACTTACAACTGGCCGCAGGACAGGACCGACCGCACCACGGTCTCCGTCCCGTACACCAACACCTCCGGCGCCGCGGTCACCCTGAACCTGGCCGTCGAGAAGGTCACCGGCAACGACGGTTCCACTGTGCGGAGTTCGGTCGCCAGACTCGGCAAGCGCACCGTCACCGTACCCGCCGGCGCCACCGTCCAGGTGCCGCTGGAGCTCGACCCCACGGCCCGCCTTGACCGCGCCCAGTACGGCGACGTCACCGGCCGCGTGATCGCCACCGGCAAGGGCGGCGTCCACGTCTCCACTCCGTTCTCGCTCTACGTCGAGCCCGAGACCGTCACCCTCCGCGTCAAGCTGATCGACCGTCAGGGTGAGTCGGCCTCCGGCGCCTCCTCCCTCGACGTCATCGGCACGGACGACGCCGGCGGCGAGCGCCGCTTCAACGAGGGGGCCGCCGACCAGGTCTACCGCCTGCGCCCCGGCAGCTACTTCCTGTCCTCCTTCGTCACCACCCCCGACGCCGGGGAGGGCGCCAGGCTGAACGACTCGCTCAGCTACCTCGGCCGCCCGCAGCTGGAGCTGAAGAAGGACACCACGGTCGTCCTCGACGCCCGCAAGGCCCACAGGCTCTCGGTCGCGACCGAGAAGCCCTCCGAAACCCGTGGTGCCACCCTCGCGTTCGCCCGCTCCTGGGGCGACTACTGGATGCACGCCGGCACCGCCGCGGCGCCGCGCACCATCCGGAACTACTACGCCTCGGTCGAAGGCGCCGCCGACGAGGGCGACTTCGAGTTCGGCAGCTACTGGCGCGCCGCGGCCCCGCAGATCAGCTCGCTGCGCACCGCCGACGGCCTGACCCTGCACCCGCTCACCGCCTCCACCGGCTCCGACAACCTCGACGGCGCCGCCTCCGCCCGGCTCGTCGACGCCGGAACCGGCACCCCGGCGGAGCTCGCGGCCGCCGGAGTCCAGGGCCGTATCGCCCTCGTCCGGCTGCCCGACGACTCCACCAACGCGGGCGCGCTCGCCCGGGACGCCAAGGCCGCCGGCGCCGTCGCCGTGATCGTCCACCACTCGACGCCCGAACGCTGGTACCCCAGCGGCTCGTTCACCGGTTTCGGTCTGCCCGTCCTCTCCCTCCCGTCCGGCGAGGCGACGGCCCTCCGCGGCAAGCTGGCGGCCGGCCAGGTGACCCTCGCCTGGAAGGCCACCGCGAAGAGCCCGTACTCGTTCAGCCTGGCCTTCCCCGAGTCCGGCTCCGTCCGCGACGACAGGACCTACCGCGTCCGGGACGACCGCCTCGGCCGCAAGGAGGCACGCTTCGGATCGGCCGGCATCGCCACCGACTTCATGTACTTCGTCGACGCCTCCCGCCCCAACGGCACCCGTGTCTCCTTCGGCTCCCTGGAGACCGTCCCGGCCCCCGGCAGCCGCACCGAGTACTACACGACCGGCGACACCGCCTGGGCCGAGATGGCCGGCAGCAGCTTCCCGTTCGGCGAGCTGATGATCGGCGCCCCGCACACCTACAAGGCGGGCGAGAAGCGCACCGAGAGCTGGTACGACGACGTCCTCGCCCCCACCGCCCCGCGCGACGCCGAGGGCAGGCCGGTCCTCGTCTCCGAACGCCAGGGCAACCTGATCGGCTTCGCGAACGCCATGTGGGGCGACAGCACCCACCACGCCGAGCCCGGCTCCTTCGGGGACATCGGCAACCTCATCCTCCGCCGCGACGGCGAGCTCCTCGGGCGGACCGGCTGGCCGTTCGGAGTCTTCGAGGTACCGGCCGAAGCCGGGACGTACACCCTCGAACAGAACACCACGAAGATCGGCAGCAAGGTGTGGGCCCGCTCCACTTCCGTCAACTCGGTGTGGGAATTCACCTCCAAGCTTGACGAGAGCGTCTATTCTCAGGGCATCCCGATTCTCTTCCCCCGGTACGACCTTCCGGAGGACGGACTCAAGACCCTCGCCGCGACCGACGGCCAGCACATCGGCCTCACCGCGACGGGTCACGCGGGCTACACCCCCGCAGCGCTCACCTCGGCGAAGCTCTCGTACTCCTACGACGGGGGTACGACCTGGACCGAAGCGCGGGTCTCTCAGCAGGGCGGTACGTGGACCGCGACCGTGAACCACACGGGCGCGGGCGGCAAGCCGGTCACCCTGAAGACCGAACTGACGGACGCCAACGGCAACTCCGTCACCCAGACCGTGGTCCGCGCCTACGACGTGCGCTGATCACGCCGGTCCGCCGGGCGTCCTTCCCGTGGGGGGTGGGGCCGCCCGGCGGACCACCCATTTGCAGCAACGGTTTTCCTGATGTCCCGTTTTCGGACGCCCTGAGCGGTGGACAATAAGGGCATGACTCAGCAGGGGGACGACAACTGGTGGGACAAGCTCTACGACGAGTCGGCGCCGGACACGGCCCCGACGGCGTCGGGTGACACCCTCGACGACCACTTCACGACGGCGGCACGGGCCACGACCGGCCCGCCGCCACCGCCTCCGGCGGGCCCGCGGTCCACGGTCGCCCCATCGCCGGGCCCGGCGCGTGCACCCGGACCTCCGCCGGGGCCTCCCGCGCCGAGCGCACCGAGCGCGCCGAGCGCACCGAGCGCGCCGAGCGCACCGAGCGCACCGAGCGCGCCGAGCGCGCCGAGCGCACCGAGCGCACCGAGCGCACCGAGTGCGCCCCCCGCGCCGGTGAGCGGTACGGCCCCCGGACCGCCGCCCGTGCCGGCGGCCCCTGCCCGGCCGGCCGCACCGCCGCCCGTACCCCGCCCGCCCGGCGCGGCACCCTGGGAGACGCCCCCGGAGGGCCCTCGGACGTTCTCCGTCCCGCCTCCGCCGGTCGCCCCTCCCGTCGAGGCGCCCACCGTCCAGGTGCAGCCGCCCCCGGGGCCGGAGCGGGCGGCGCCGGAGACCTGGCTCGTGGACGGGGCCGAGGACGAGGACGAGGCCGGTACCGGACCCGACCACGACCTCACCGTCGAGGTGTCCGTGCCCCGGCCCCGGACCGGTCACGTCGGGAGCCGGCCGCCCACCTACGAGCCGGAGCCGACCGCGCTGCCCGTCGCCCGTCCCGGAGAGCTCGGCGAACTCGTCTCCGACACCGTGCTCGACGGAGCCCGCTACGGCACCTGCACCCTGCGGGCCGCCTCCGTACGCGGGGACTCCGCCCGCTACCGGGGCGAGCCCCGCCGCGACGCCCTGCTCACCGCCCGCTTCGGCCACGACGAGACCGCGCTCGTCCTCGTCGCCGTCGCCGCCGGGTCCCGCGCCGCCGAGGACGCCCACCTCGCCGCCTCCGACGCCTGCCAGTGGATCGCCGAGGCCGTCTGCCGCAGCCACTCCCGGCTCTCCGAGGACATCAGGTCCGGCCGCCGCGGCGACCTCAAGTCGGGACTGCACCGCCTCACCGACCGCACGTACGGCAAGCTCAGGGCCCGCGCGGCCGAACGGGGCCTCGCCTCCGACGAGTACACCGCGACCCTCCGCTGTCTGCTCGTCCCCGCCGACCCCGAGTGCCGGACCCGGGTCTTCTTCGGCATCGGCGGCGGCGGTCTCTTCCGGCTCCGGGACGGCTCCTGGCAGGACATCGAACCCCTGCTGCCGGAACAGGCCGCCGTCACCGGCGCCCCCGTCCCGGGCTTCGGCTCGCCGCCCCGCGAGGCGGCCGCCTCCGAGACCGAGGAGGGCGACCGGCTCACCATGGACCTCGGGATCACGACCGCTCCCGGGCCGCTCGTCGAGGAGCCCGTACCGCCGCCCGCCGAGCCGTTCCGCTTCCGTGCCTCGGTCGCCCGCCCCGGCGACACCCTGCTCCTCGCCTCGCCCGGCCTCGCCGAGCCGATGCGCGGCGAACCCGCCCTCGCCCGCGAGCTCGCCGCCCGCTGGGGCGACGCCGAGGCGCCCGGACTGGCCGCGTTCCTCGCCGACACCCAGCTGAGGGTGACCGGTTACGCCGACGACCGCACGGGGGTGGGCGTCTGGGAGGCGTAACCCCCCGGGTCATGTGTTGATGGAGCCATGGCCAAACAGAACGTGGCGGAACAGTTCGTCGACATCCTCGTGCGCGCGGGAGTCCGGCGCCTGTACGGCGTCGTCGGTGACAGCCTGAACCCCGTCGTCGACGCGATCCGCCGCACCAAGTCCCTCGACTGGATCCAGGTGCGGCACGAGGAGGTCGCGGCCTTCGCCGCCGGCGCCGAGGCGCAGATCACCGGCGGGCTCGCCGCCTGCGCCGGCTCCTGCGGGCCGGGGAACCTGCACCTCATCAACGGTCTCTACGACGCCCACCGTTCGATGGCCCCGGTCCTGGCCCTCGCCTCGCACATCCCGTCCAGCGAGATCGGCCTGGGCTACTTCCAGGAGACCCACCCCGACCAGCTGTTCCGCGAGTGCAGCCACTACAGCGAACTCATCTCCAGCCCGAAGCAGATGCCCCGGCTGCTCCACACGGCGATCCAGCACGCCGTCGGCCGCGGCGGCGTCAGTGTGGTCGCGCTGCCCGGCGACGTCGCCTCCCAGCCGGCCCCGGAGAAGGCGGCGGAGACCGCGCTGGTCACCTCACGGCCGACCGTCCGCCCGGGCGACACCGAGATCGACGCCCTGGTCCGGATGATCGACGAGGCCGACCGGGTGACCCTCTTCTGCGGCAGCGGCACGGCCGGGGCGCACGCCGAGGTGATGCAGTTCGCCGAGCGGATCAAGGCACCGGTCGGCCACGCCCTGCGCGGCAAGGAGTGGATCCAGTACGACAACCCGTACGACGTCGGCATGAGCGGACTGCTCGGATACGGCGCCGCCTACGAGGCCACCCACGAGTGCGATCTGCTGATCCTGCTCGGCACCGACTTCCCGTACAACGCCTTCCTGCCCGACGACGTCAGGATCGTGCAGGTGGACGTACGGCCCGAGCACCTCGGCCGCCGCTCCCGGCTCGACCTCGCCGTCTGGGGCGACGTCCGGGAGACCCTGCGCTGTGTGGTCCCGCGCGTCCGCGCCAAGCAGGACCGCCGCTTCCTCGACAAGATGCTGAAGAAGCACGCCGACGCGCTCGAAGGCGTCGTCAAGGCGTACACCCGCAAGGTCGAGAAGCACGTCCCGATCCACCCCGAGTACGTCGCCTCCGTGATCGACGATCTGGCCGACGACGACGCCGTGTTCACCGTGGACACCGGTATGTGCAACGTATGGGCGGCCCGCTACCTCAGCCCCAACGGGCGGCGCAGGATCATCGGTTCGTTCAGCCACGGCTCGATGGCGAACGCGCTGCCGCAGGCCATCGGAGCGCAGTTCACCGACCGGAACCGGCAGGTCGTGTCGCTCTCCGGCGACGGCGGCTTCTCCATGCTGATGGGCGACTTCCTCACCCTCGTGCAGTACGACCTGCCCGTGAAGGTGATCGTGTTCAACAACTCCTCGCTCGGCATGGTCGAACTGGAGATGCTGGTCTCCGGACTTCCCTCGTACGGAACGACGAACAAGAACCCGGACTTCGCGGCCATCGCCCGCGCCGCCGGGGCCCACGGCATCCGGGTGGAGAAGCCCAAGCAGCTCACCGGCGCGCTCAAGGAGGCCTTCAAGCACAAGGGCCCGGTCCTGGTGGACGTCGTCACCGACCCCAACGCGCTCTCCATCCCGCCGAAGATCAGCGCCGACATGGTGACCGGCTTCG
Organism: Streptomyces sp. NPDC017246; assembly: GCF_044331325.1. Classification (NCBI taxonomy): domain Bacteria; kingdom Bacillati; phylum Actinomycetota; class Actinomycetes; order Kitasatosporales; family Streptomycetaceae; genus Streptomyces; species Streptomyces sp. NPDC017246. Next base: position 296,433 of record NZ_JBIRMW010000010.1, read on the forward strand.
CGCTCTCCGCCAGCAAGATCGTCCTGGACGGCGGTGTGGGCCGAATGGTGCAGATGGCCCGTTCCAATCTGCGCAACGTGCCCCGACTCTGAGGGAGTGCGGGCGTTTTGGCGGGGCATGCATCCCCGTGAGCCTGTTCGACGCGATCTGTGGGTGGGGGTTATGGCCGGGGAGGCAGGACAGCCGACTCAACTGCTCAGAAAGGTGGGATGCGCGGATCTCACCGCGGTGCCAAAGGTGCGACATGCCTTGCGCGAACTGCTGCGGAAGTGGGGCGGGCCGGGCGCCTCCGACGTGGCGGAGCTGCTCACCAGCGAGCTGGTGACCAATGCCCTGATCCACACCGAGCACGGGGCGGTCGTCACCGCGACGGTCGTGCCCGCGCAGCTGAGGGTCGAGGTCCGTGACTTCGTCTCCGGTCTCGCGCCACCGCACGTACCGCCCGCCGACGACGGTACGCACGGGCGGGGGCTGATCCTCGTCGAGGCCCTGGCCGACTCCTGGGGGGTCGAGGACCACGGGCTGGGCAAGGTGGTGTGGTTCGAACTGGACGGCGGGGCCGCCTGAGAGGCGGCCCCGCCGGTGTGCGGTGGACGGAGCGGTTGCTCAGCCGAACTGCTGCTCCAGATCCTTGAGCTTGCGCTCGAGGGAGTCGAGACGGGGCAGCGTCTGGGTGTCGTCCTCCGCGGTGAGGTCCACCGTCCGGGAGTCGCCCGTGGAGGTGTCACGGCCCCTGACGGCTTGGAGGGATGGCCGGGGTCGAAGCGGCAGTTGTCCAGGATCCGCTATGGCGGGTTCCGCTACGGCGGCCTGTACGGACGCCGTGGCGGAACCGGAACCCGAACCGGTGCCGGACCCCGGACCCGGGCCCGTACCGGAACCCGGCGTGGCGTTGAGCGCGGCCATCTCGACCTGCCGCCCGCCGCCCCTGCCGAACGCCCGGTGCTGGCGGTTGATCGCCTTGAGCCGCGCCCGGTCGAGCTTGACCTGGTCGCGCCGCCGGATGCGGTTCTGCTCCTTCTCCCGCCGGTCCTCGCGCACCTCGTCGACGGCCTCGTCCAGGGTCCGTACGCCCTCCAGAAGCATCAGCGACCAGGCGGCGAAGGTCTCCCTGGGCGCCCGCATCCACCGGACGATCCGGATCTGCGGCAGCGGGCGGGGCACCAGGCCCTGCTCGCGCAGCGCGGCCCTGCGGGTCTGCTTGAGCGCCCGGTCGAAGAGGACCGCCGCCGAGAGGGACATGCCCGCGAAGAACTGCGGGGCGCCGTCGTGGCCCAGGCCGCGCGGCGCGTGCACCCAGTTGAACCAGGCAGCCGCGCCCGCGAACAGCCAGACGAGCAGGCGCGAGCCGAGGGCCGCGTCGCCGTGGCTGGCCTCGCGGACCGCGAGCACCGAACAGAACATGGCGGCGCCGTCGAGGCCGAAGGGGACGAGGTACTCCCAGCCCCCGGTGAGGTTGAGGTTCTGCCGGCCGAAGCCGACGAGACCGTGGAAGGAGAGCGCCGCGGCGACCGCGGCACAACAGAAGAGGAGGACGTAGGAAGCGGTGCCGTAGACGGCTTCCTTCCGTCTGCGGCGCTCCTCGCTGCGTTCCCAGGAGTCCTCGGCCGCGGCCTGGTCACCGGCGCGCTTCCCGCGCGCGAGCACCGCCACCGCCGTCAGGACTCCGGCCACCATCACGCCGCCCGGAAGCAGCCAGTCCAGCGATATGTCGGTCAGTCTCATGCGGTGTCCCTTGCATCGCAGTAGGGCGTTTGGCGGCCCATACTGGCCGACCCCGCGGGGCGCTCAAGGTGTTTCCGGGCAAGAGCACGCCATCGGGTCGCCACGGCATACGAATAGGTGCGATCTGGTCGAACACCCATACAGGGAAAGAGGGTTGAGTTCGATTTACGCCACCCGTCCGGGTGGCGTAACCACTCGGGTGCCTCAGGCGGCCGCGGCGAGGCGGCGAACGCGCTCGGCGTCGCAGGTGCGCGGGCAGGTGATGCAGGTGTCCTCGGGGCGCAGCGTGTAGAAGAAGCAGCAGGTCGCCCGGTCGCGCGTGGCGCGCGGGGCCCCGTCAGGACCCTCGGTGCCGGGCAGTTCGCGGAAGCCCGCGGCGCCGGCGTACGGCTTGTACGGCTTGGCGGTGCCCGGCATGAGGAGATCGAGCTCGTCCATCGCCCGCCGTTCCTCGCCGAGCAGGGCGCCGATGTACCAGAGGCCCTCGACGATCTCGTCCGTGGCCATGCCCCACAGGGCGCGGCGGCCGCGCCGCATCCGGGAGCCGAAGCCGTCGAGGACCGCCTCGAAGTGCTCGGCGAGGGAGGCGCGCACCTCGGCCCGCAGGGCGTCCTCGTCGGCGACGACCCGCGCGCCGGGCAGTGCGGCGGCGGGGTCGCCCGGCAGGCAGGCGAACTCCTCGACGCGGACGGCCATCCGTCCGAGCGCGCGCTGGAAGGACACGTTGGCGGCGGGCAGCCGGGGCACCCTGCGGTCGAGGAACCAGGGGACGGTGACGAGGAGGCAGGCGGGCCAGGCGTACCGGTGCAGTCCGAAGCCGGCGACGACGTCGGGGCGGGCCTGGGTGCCGTAGTCGCGCAGCACCTGCGCGTTGTCCCAGGCGAGGAAGGCGTCGAGGTCGGGGCCGCCGGCCGCGAGTTCGTCCGCGCCGACCCAGCCCGCGCCGCGCGGCAGTCGCTCGCCCGGGACGTGTTCCTCTATCCGCAGATGGGGGAAGACCTCGGCGAGCCGGGCGTACGAGGCCGCGACGGGTGAGGTCGGGAGGGCGGGCAACAGGGCGGGGACGGTCATGCGGACCACCGAATCGCGAGCATTGGCAGGTTAGCCTTACCTTACCCGATTCGGGGTCGTCTCTCACCACCGGCCCGGCGCCGCCCACCGGCGGGGCGGCCCCGGCACCTCTGATGTCGGTCCGTTCGCCTATGGTGCACAGAGGACCCGGGCGACGCGAGCCGGGCCCGGCACGAAGCCGCAGGAGGACCCGGGTGGAGCAGGGCGCAACGTGGGAGCGGGCGACGGAGAGGCCGTCCCCGCCCTTCGGCGACGCCGCCCGCGTCCCGGAGCAGGCCCGAGCCGCGGGGCAGCCCTCGCGGACCCCCGAAGCCACCGCCGGAGCCCGCACCCACGCCGGCGATCCGGTCCGCCGCTCCCACGGGACCCAGGGCGCCGAGCCGGACCCCGGCACCGGCACTCACCCCGGGACCGGCACCCCCACCGGCCCGGCCCGCCGGGCCGAGGACACCCGGGCCGAGGACACCCGGGCCGAGGACACCCGGGGCGAGCACACCCACGGCGAACCCGCCGCCCCGGCCTCCCGCGTCGTGCGGCACTCCGTCCGCGGTCAGATCCTCGACGCCCTCCGTACCGCCCTCGTCGGCGGCGAGCTCGTCCCCGGCGAGGTGTACTCCGCCCCCGCCCTCGGAGAGCGCTTCGGCGTCTCGGCCACCCCCGTCCGCGAGGCCATGCAGCGCCTCGCCGTCGAGGGCGCCGTCGAGGTCGTGCCGAACCGGGGCTTCCGCGTCACCGAGCGCACCCCGCGCGAACTCGCCGAACTCGCCGAGGTCCGCGCGCTCATCGAGGTCCCCGTCATGCTCCGGCTCGCCCGCACGGTCCCGGCGGCCCGCTGGGCCGAGCTCCGCCCGCTCGCCGAGGCGACCTCGAACGCCGCCGCCCGGGGCGACCGTGCCCACTACGCCGAGGCCGACCGGGCCTTCCACCGGGCCGTCCTCTCCCTCGCGGGCAACCAGCAACTGCTCGCCGTCGCCGACGATCTCCACCGTCGCTCCCAGTGGCCCCTGATCAGCGCGCCCGTCGTCCGCCACGGTGTGCTCGTCGCCGACGCGGCCGAGCACACCGCCCTGCTCGACGCCCTGATCGCCCAGGACCTCCCGGTCGTCGAAGCCCTCGTCCGCGAACACTTCACCGGCGCGAACGCCTGAACTCCGCCCCGCTAGGGTTGATGATCATGTCAATCGGTCACGCCACACGGGGAGTCGGGATGAGGACGGGTGTACGGGGGATCGCTGTCGGGGCGGCTCTGGTGATCGCGCTCACGGGATGCGGAGGCGGCGGCGCTGCCACGGGGACCGACGCGGTCACGGGAACCACGGACGGCAAGGAGGACGTGCCGGCCTCGCTGGACGCGACCGGACTGATCAACGCCCTGCCGGTGTCGTCCGAGTTCACCGACGGCACGTACACCGGCGACGACCCCGAAGCGGTCCCGGCGGCCGAGGCCGTGAAGTTCTGTGCCGACAGGCTCGACGTGGACTGCCCCGGAGTGACGGGTGCGAGCATCAAGGACCTGGTCCTGAGCGGCTCCTCGTCGGAGACGGGCGCCACCTTCACGCTCTACACCTTCGGCACGGAGCAGGAGGCGACCGCCGTACTGAAGGCGGTGGAGAAGGAGAGGAAGGCGTCGGACGGTACGTCCGGCCCCTTCGAGCCGGTGAAGGTGGAGGCCGGGGCCGACGAGACCTACGCCTTCGAGCGGGGCGAGTTCGTCGGTGTCTACCTGCGCGTCGGCACGGTGGTCTCCTATGTGAGCACCCTCCACTGGGGGCGCGAATGGGCGGAGCGCGGCGCCCAGGTCCAGGTCGGCCGGCTCAAGCTCGTCGCGGCGGGCGGCAACCCCGACCTCTGACCCGCCCGGGCCGCTCGCCGAAGCTCCCGAAGACCGCCTCCGCCGACCGGGCGGTCCCCGGGGCCCGGGACGACTAAGGTCGGTGACGTCAGCCGCCCGCACCGTGTTGCCCGTGAGGTGTCCCATGCCGTCCGCGACCCCGTCCCCGGCATGGGACGGACGCCGGCCCGCCACCGGTACGGAGGCCGAGGCCACGGCCCTGCTCGGCTGGCTCACCGATCCCGAGGCGCCCCGGCTCTGCCTCGTCACCGGCGCCCCCGGCAGCGGCAAGTCGGCGCTGCTCGGCTGGTTCGCCCAGCACGGTCCGCGGGCAGGCCGGCCGCGCCGCCGTACGGCCCGGGTGCTCGTCCCGCTGGCCGGACAGAGCGCGCTCGGCGCGACCTGGACGATCGCCGACCGCCTCGGTGTGGTGGCGAGGTCGCCCGGCGACCTCGTGCACGCCCTCGCCACCAGCGAGGCCCGGCCCGCCGCCCGCGCCGTCCTCCTGCTGACCGATCTGCACGCCGCGGCCGAACCGGCCGCGCTCACCGACCTGATCGCCGAGCTCGCGGGGGTCGGACGGGTCCGTCTGGTGGTCGAGGCCCGCAGCGGCACCCCGGCCCCCGCCGCACTCCGCGCCGAGCGCCGGGTCGCCGTCGTGGACCTCGACGGCGACGCCGAGCCTGCCGAGACAGCCGCCCCGGAGCCCGCGCGGCCGCTGCCCGACCTGTCCGACCCGGCGGCCGTCTGTGCGGCGGACCCGCTGCTCGTCACCACGGCGTACGTCTCCGGTTCCGCGGCCGCCGGTGTGCCGGGCACGCTCGACGGCCCCGAGGCGCCCTCCCGCCCCGGCGAGAACGCGGCCGAGGACCACGGGGGACTGCGGGCCGCCTGGATGCGGGCCGGACAGTCGCTCTGCCGCGAACAGGCCCCCGCGGAAAGGGCGTTGGTGCTGCTCTCCGCGCTCGGCGACGGCGCGGACCCCCGGCTGCGGCCCGCGCTCGCCGAGCTCGCGGAGGGCTCTCCGTGGCGGTTCCGGTGGGCCCGGCACCGCGGCGATCTGACCCCGCCCTGGCCGGGTCCGGTCACGGTCCTCGGCACGGCGGGCGGCCCCCTGGAGGGGACCCTGCTCGTCGGCGACCGCACCGGGGTCGTACGGCTCCTCCACGAGGCGGACGCGAGCCCGGCGGGACGCCTCGCGCACACCGTCCCCGGCCGCGTCACCGCGCTGGCGCCCGCGCCCGACGGCACGGTGCTCCTCCTGGACGACCGGGGCAGGCTGCACACCGTACGGGGGACGACGCCGCGTGCCCCGTACCTGGAGCGCCTCACGGAGGCCGTCTCGGCGACCCTCGTCCGCCATCCCGGGACCGCCCTCGCGGCGATCGCCGGTTCGGTGGTCGTGGGGGACCGGCTCGGCTCCGTGCACGCCTTCGGTCTGCGGGGCCTGCACCAGGCGGCCTCGCACAGCGGGCGGGTGACGGCGGTCTCGGCGGTCGAGTCCGAGACCCCGTTCGTCTGTTCCGGCGGCGTCGACGGGACCGTCCGCCTCTGGACCCCGGGCCGCGACCCGCGCCCCGAACCCCTCGCCGAACGCCCCTCGCCGGTGGTCGCCCTGCACGCGACGGAGACCCCGCACGGACCGCTGGTCGCCGCGGCCTGGGGCGACGGTCTCGTCGAACTCCACCGCCCGGAGGGCGGCCCGACGCTCTCGTTCCGCCCGGGCCCCCCGGTCCGCGCGGTCGCCGTCACCGGCGCCGGCTCCCTGCTCGTCGGCACCGACGAGAGCCTGGTCTGTCTGGTGCCGAAGCGCACGCCCTACTGAGAGACCGTCACTGACCTCTCCCCGTAAAGGACTTCACGTCGCTGGCTGAGGCATCAGCTGGCTCGCGAGCCAGGTCGGCACCCCGCCCAGGAGACGGAAGAGGCGGCGGGCCTCGGCGCGCAGGCGGCCCGCCTCCGGTTCCGTCTCCGTGGTGGCGAGCGCGGTGAGGGCCGGGGCCGTACCGACCAGATAGCCCAGCTCCTCACGGATGCGGAGCGACTCCGCGAAGCCGTGCCGGGCCTCCGCCAACTCGCCCTCCCTCAGGGCGAGTCCGGCGAGATGCCGCCAGGTGGAGGAGAGCAGCAGCGAGTCCCCCTGCGCGGTGGCCCCGGCATGGGCCCTGCGGTACGCGGCGCGGGCCGCCTGCGGGGAGTCGCCGAGGTTCTGCGCGATGAGCCCGCGCCGCAGGTCGAGCAGGGGGCGGCCCTCGGCCGACGGGGCGATCAGGGCCGCTGCCCGGCCGAGTGCCATCCGTGCCTCGTCGGCCCGGTCGCGTACCCCCAGAAGCGTCGACGCGTAGGCCAGATAACCGCGTTCGCAGGCGGCGGCGCCGCGTTCCTCGTCCGTGCCGGCCACCGCCTCCGCCGCCCGGAGCGCCTCCTCGGCGTCGGCCCAGCCCTGTTCGGTGTAGAGGCAGCGCTCGATCAGCAGCGCGGCCCGTTCGAGTGCGGCGGCGGGTTCCGTCGCGTGCGGCGCGAGGAGCGCCGCCGCGTCCGTCCAGCACCCTCGGGAGCGGAGCCGCCATATGGCGGTCTCCACGGGAGTCTCCTTGCCGTAGGCGAGGGACGGATCTTCGCCGCCCCTTGATTCGGAACCAGACATGGCGGTGTCCGCCACATTGCCCTCCCCGAGCGCGCCATTGAGCTGTTGAGTAAGACCCGCATCTCAGCACGAAGGGCAGCACCTGGCCAAGGGGTCAGGTGAAAGAATTCACAAGTGTCCGATGCATCGAGGCAGTGCGCTCCCGACCGCGGCCGACAGGCCGTCAGATCACTCCCGGGCCTGTGATCAGGCCCCGGCGCGGCCCGCCGGCCGGCCCTGCGGACAGCCTCCCACCGGCCCGGACGTCACTCCACCGGACTCAACCGAAAGGGTGAATCCGTGAACGGCCCCTCAGCTCATCCGCAGGGCGAGGAAGAAGTCGAGCTTGTCCTCCAGACGGGACAGATCACGGCCGGTGAGCTGCTCGATCCGGCCCACCCGGTAGCGCAGCGTGTTCACGTGCAGGTGCAGACGGGTCGCGCAGCGGGTCCAGGAGCCGTCGCAGTCCAGGAAGGCCTCCAGGGTCGGGATCAGCTCCGCCCGGTGACGGCGGTCGTAGTCGCGCAGCGGGTCGAGCAGCCGGGCCGTGAAGGCCCGCCGGACGTCGTCCGGGACGAACGGCAGCAGCAGCACGTGCGAGGCCAGCTCGTGGTGGCCGGCGGCGCAGACCCGGCCCGGACGGGCCGCGGCGACCCGGCGGGCGTGCCGGGCCTCCTCCAGGGCCCCGCGCAGCCCCTCCGCCGAGTGCACGGCCGCGCTGACACCGAGGGTGAGCCGTCCGTCGTCGGCGAGACCGGCCGAGAGCGGGGCCCGCACGGCGGCGAGCAGCGCGTCCGCGTGCAGCCCGAGAGCGGGGGCGGGGCTCTCGTCCTCGCTGTCCGGCAGCGGACCCGCGGCCAGCGGGACCAGCGCGATGGCCTCGTCGCCGCTGTGCGCGACGGCGATCCGGTCGGCCGACTCGGCGCCCGCGGCCGCCGGGTCGACGAGGATCTCCTCCAGGAGCGCCTGGGCCACCGGGCCGCCGTCCACGGCGGGGCTCTGACCGGCCTCCTGCTCCCAGTCGACCCTGGCCACGACCACCTGCCAGTGCGGGGCCGTGCCGAGCCCGGGCAGCAGCACCGGGGCGGCGACCCGCAGCCTGGCCGCGATCTCGGCCGGCGCGGCGCCCGTCTGCACCAGCTCCAGGACCTCCTGGGCGAGCCGGTGCCGTACCGTACGGGCCGCGTCGCGCCGGTCCCGTTCGACGGCGATCAGCTGGGTGACGCCCTGGAGCAGGTCGAGCCGGGCGGCCGGCCAGTCGCCCGCGTCCGCCTCGACGGCCAGCAGCCAGTCCGAGAGGACCGTCTCGCGCACGTCCCGGGAGGCGGGGGCGGCACCCCGGCCGGTGTTGCGGATCGGGAACAGCGAGTACGCCGTTCCGCCGGTGCTCAGCCGGTGCGGGCCGCGCCTGCCGGTCCGGGTGGCGGCCAGGTGCTCACCGGCCAGGGTGGCGGCCAGGGAGGCCGGGAGGGGCTCGCCCGCGCCCGCGATCTGGCGGCCGGTGGGGGAGAGGACCCAGGCCCGCAGGTCCAGGTCGGAGCCCAGCAGGTCGAGGACCACCTCGGGTCCGCCGCCCGCCGGTCCCGAGGTCATGAGCCGCCGGTGCCGGTCGACGACGGCCGCCAGGTCCCCCGCCCGCTCGCCGGAGACCTGTCGAACAACGTGCTCGGTGATCGTCGCGAACGCAACCGTCTCGTTCACCGCGAAGAGCGGCAGCCGATGGCGTGAACACGCCTCTACGAGGTCGTCCGGAATGTCGCCCAGATCCGCCTCGCCCGCCGCCAGGGCGGCGACCCCGGCCGAGGCCAGGATCCGGGCGAACGGCTCGGCGTCGGCCGGCTCCCGCAGCCAGGCGAGGCCGGTGAGCACCAGCTCGCCACCGGACAGGTACCGGCTGGGATCCTTGAGGTCCGTCGTCATCACGCCGCGGACGGTGCGGTCCAGCTCGTCCTCGCCGCCGAGCAGGCGCAGCCCGAGCGCGTCGTTCTCCAGCAGTGCGCGCAGCCGCATCGTGTCGCCGCCGTTCCTTCGTCAGTGGGTGGTGGGGTTGTCGCGTTGTCGACGGTGGCGTGGGGCCACCGTTTCCAGGGGAAAACAGCGAGGTAACTGTTCCCCGCCTTTCGTTCGAATCTACAAGACGACGACGGGAGCCAGCCAACTCCTTCATGTTTTCGGTGACTGCACCCGGGCGATCGTGGGCTTGTGTACTAGGCCACACACCGCGTGAACAGCACATGAACGTGAAGTCGAGGACCGGCCGTCCCCCCGGGACCCTGCGCACGACCCCCGATCACCAGAATCACTGGAAGAGAGCCACCATGGACTTCCTTCGCCCCGCCAGCTGGGAGGAGGCGCTCGCCGCCAAGGCAGAGCACCCCACGGCCGTGCCCCTTTCGGGTGGCACGGACGTCATGGTCGAGATCAATTTCGACCACCGGCGGCCCGAGTACCTCCTGGACCTGAACCGCATCGAGCTGCTGCGCGAGTGGGAGGTCGGCGAGGAGAACGTCCGCCTCGGCGCCGCCGTTCCGTACACCCAGATCATGGAGAACCTGCGGGCCGAGCTGCCCGGCCTGGCACTCGCCTCGCACACGGTCGCCTCCCCGCAGATCCGTAACCGCGGCGGCGTCGGGGGCAACCTCGGTACCGCCTCGCCCGCCGGCGACGCCCACCCGGCCCTGCTCGCCGCGGGCGCCGAGGTCGAGGTCGAGTCGGTACGCGGCAACCGCTTCATCCCGATCGACGAGTTCTACACGGGCGTGAAGCGCAACGCGCTCCAGCCCGACGAGCTCATCAAGACCGTCCACATCAAGAAGGCGGACGGCCCCCAGCAGTACTCCAAGGTCGGCACCCGCAACGCGATGGTCATCGCCGTCTGCGCCTTCGGCCTGGCCCTGCACCCGGAGACCCGGACCGTGCGCACCGGCATCGGCTCCGCCGCGCCCACCCCCATCCGCGCCAAGGAGGCCGAGGTCTTCCTGAACGCGGCTCTGGAAGAGGGCGGCTTCTGGGACAACGGCAAGATCATCACCCCGTCGATCGCGAAGCAGTTCGCCGACCTCTGCTCGGGCGCCGCCAACCCGATCGACGATGTCCGAGGCACCGCCAAGTACCGCCGCCACGCCGTCGGCATCATGGCCCGCCGCCAGCTCGGCTGGACCTGGGAGCAGTACCGCGGCACCGGCCGCACGCTTGAGGGAGCTGCATAACCATGCGCGTCAATTTCACGGTCAACGGACGTCCGCAGGAAGCCGACGACGTCTGGGAGGGCGAGTCCCTCCTCTACGTCCTGCGTGAGCGGATGGGGCTCCCCGGCTCCAAGAACGCCTGCGAGCAGGGCGAGTGCGGTTCCTGCACGGTCCGCCTCGACGGAGTGCCGGTCTGTTCCTGTCTGGTCGCCGCCGGCCAGGTCGAGGGCCGCGAGGTCGTCACCGTCGAAGGCCTCGCCGAGTTCGCCAAGGACCGTGCGGAGCACGCCGGTTGTGCCTCCGGCACCTGCGGCACCTCGCTCGACGCCGCCAAGAGGTGGCAGGCCAAGCCGGGTCAGGACTCGCAGACCGGCGAGGGCGTCGAACTGAGCCCCATCCAGCAGGCGTTCATCGACGCCGGCGCCGTCCAGTGCGGATTCTGCACCCCGGGTCTGCTGGTCGCGGCCGACGAGCTCCTGGAGCGGCAGAGCGACCCGTCCGACCAGGACATCCGTGAGGCCCTCTCCGGCAACCTCTGCCGCTGCACGGGCTACGAGAAGATCCTCGACGCGGTCCGCCTCGCGGCCGCCCGTCAGGGAGAGGCGGTCTGACCATGGCTCAGAACACCCGCACCGTTCCGTCCGGTACGCCGACGAACGTCACCCAGAACCACACCAAGGGCGGCATCGGCGAGTCCACGCTCCGCCCGGACGGCACCCTCAAGGTCACCGGCGAGTTCGCCTACTCCTCGGACATGTGGCACGAGGACATGCTCTGGGGCCAGACGCTCCGCTCGACCGTCGCGCACGCCGAGATCGTCTCCATCGATGTCTCCGAGGCCCTCGCGATGTCCGGCGTGTACGCCGTGCTCACGTACGACGACCTGCCGGCCGAGATGAAGAACTACGGCCTGGAGATCCAGGACACCCCCGTCCTCGCCCACGGCCGGGTACGGCACCACGGCGAGCCGGTGGCCCTGGTCGCCGCCGACCACCCGGAGACCGCCCGCCGCGCGGCCGCCAAGATCAAGATCGACTACCGGGAGCTGCCGCTCGTCACGGACGAGGCGTCCGCGCTCGCCCCCGACGCGCCGCTCATCCACGAGGGCCGCGACGACCACCACATCGGTCACGTCCCGCACCCGAACATCGTGCACCGCCAGCCGATCATCCGCGGCGACGCGGACGAGGCCGCCAAGCGCGCCGACGTCATCGTCTCCGGCGAGTACACCTTCGGCATGCAGGACCAGGCCTTCCTCGGGCCGGAGTCCGGCCTCGCCGTACCCTCCGAGGACGGCGGCGTCGACCTGTACGTCGCCACCCAGTGGCTGCACTCCGACCTCCAGCAGATCGCCCCCGTCCTCGGCCTGCCCGAGGAGAAGGTCCGGATGACGCTCTCCGGCGTCGGCGGTGCCTTCGGCGGTCGCGAGGACATCTCGATGCAGATCCACGCGTGCCTGCTCGCCCTCCGCACCGGCAAGCCCGTCAAGATCGTCTACAACCGCTTCGAGTCCTTCTTCGGCCATGTGCACCGCCACCCGGCGAAGCTCTGGTACGAGCACGGCGCCACCAAGGACGGCAAGATCACGCACATGAAGTGCCGGATCGTGCTGGACGGCGGCGCCTACGCCTCGGCCTCCCCGGCCGTCGTCGGCAACGCCTCCTCCCTCTCCGTCGGCCCCTACGTCATCGACGACGTCGACATCGAGGCGATCGCGCTCTACACCAACAACCCGCCCTGCGGCGCGATGCGCGGCTTCGGCGCCGTCCAGGCCTGCTTCGCCTACGAGGCCCAGATGGACAAGCTCGCGGCGAAGCTGGGCATGGACCCGGTGGAACTGCGCCAGCTCAACGCCATGGAGCAGGGCACGATCATGCCGACCGGCCAGGTCGTGGACTCGCCGGCCCCGGTCGCCGAGCTGCTGCGCCGGGTCAAGGCCCGCCCGCTGCCGCCGGAGCGCCAGTGGGAGACCGCGGGCGAGGGCGCGGACGTCCGCGCGCTGCCCGGCGGCCTCTCCAACACCACCCACGGCGAGGGCGTCGTCCGCGGTGTCGGCTATGCCGTCGGCATCAAGAACGTCGGCTTCTCCGAGGGCTTCGACGACTACTCCACCGCCCGCGTGGTGCTCCAGCTCATCAACGGGGAGCCCGTCGCGATGGTCCACACGGCCATGGCGGAGGTCGGTCAGGGCGGTGTCACCGTGCACGCCCAGATCGCCCGCACGGAGCTGGGTGTCACGCAGGTGACCATCCACCCGGCCGACACCCAGGTCGGCTCCGCCGGTTCGACGTCCGCCTCCCGGCAGACGTACATGACCGGGGGCGCGGTGAAGAACACCTGCGAGGCCGTCCGCGAGAAGGTCCTGGAGATCGGGCGCCGGAAGAACGGCTCCTACCACCCGGCCTGGGCGACCGCCGAACTCCTCCTGGAGGCGGGCAAGATCGTCACCGACGGCGGCGAGGTCCTCGCGACCATCGCCGACATCCTGGAGGACGAGGCGCCGATCGACATCGAGCTCGAGTTCCGGCACCGCCAGACCCAGGCGTTCGACCTGGTCACCGGCCAGGGCGACGGACACGTCCAGTACACCTTCGCCGCGCACCGCGCGGTGGTGGAGGTGGACACCGAGCTCGGCCTCGTGAAGGTCATCGAGCTCGCGACCGCCCAGGACGTCGGCAAGGCGCTCAACATGCTCTCCGTGGTCGGCCAGATCCAGGGTGGCACCACCCAGGGCCTGGGCGTCGCGGTGATGGAAGAGATCATCGTGGACCCGAAGACCGCGAAGGTGCGCAACCCCTCCTTCACGGACTACCTGATCCCGACGATCCTCGACACGCCGACCATCCCGGTCGACGTACTCGAACTGGCCGACCCCAACGCGCCGTACGGCCTGCGGGGACTCGGCGAGGCTCCGACCCTCTCGTCCACTCCGGCCGTCCTCGCGGCGATCCGGAACGCGACGGGCCTGGAGCTCAACAAGACGCCGGTACGCCCCGAGGCGCTCACCGGCACCCTGTAGGACTCTCCGGGCGGTCCGTGCCTCCCAAGGAACGTCACACTTCCCCGCTCGTACCGCCCGGAGTCAACCCCCAGCAGTACCCCCGCAGTATCGGGATCATCAGCAGCACATCGCAGTACCAGCAGTACCGGCAGTACCAGCAGTACCGAACCATTCCGTTCGCCTCGGGCCGTCCCCCGGGTCGTGCAGCCCACGCATCATCCCAAATCCCGCATTCTTCACCAGATCAGAAGTCCTTCGAAGTCTGACGCGGGTGCCCCTTTGAACCTTGGGAGTAGGCCCCATGACCCAGTCGTCTGTGGAGCCCAAGACCGCTTCGGAGGACGCGGGCTCCGGCTCGAACGTCCCCGCCGGCCGCTCTTGGCTCGACCGGTACTTTCACATCTCGGAGAGAGGATCCACCGTCGCGACGGAGATCCGCGGCGGCGTCACCACCTTCATGGCGATGGCGTACATTCTCCTGCTCAACCCCCTGATCCTCGGCGGCAAGGATGTGGACGGCAACGTCCTCAGCCAGCCCGCACTCATCACCGCGACCGCGCTCGCCGCCGCCGTGACCACCCTGCTGATGGGCTTCTGGGGCAAGGTCCCGCTCGCCCTCGCAGCCGGTCTCAGCGTCTCCGGCGTGCTGTCCTCGCAGGTCATCGCCGTCATGACCTGGCCGCAGGCCATGGCCATGTGTGTGGCCTACGGCGTGGTGATCTGTCTCCTGGTGGTCACCGGCCTCCGTGAGATGATCATGAACGCGATCCCCTTGGCGATCAAGCACGCGATCACCATCGGCATCGGTCTCTTCATCGCGCTCATCGGCTTCGTCAAGGCGGGCTTCGTCCACGAGAACCCCTCTCCCGGCGGTGGCCCGGTCGTCCTCGGCCCGGCCGGCGAGCTGGCCGGCTGGCCGGTCCTGATCTTCGCCTTCACCCTGCTGCTGATCTTCGCGCTCCAGGCCCGCAACGTGCCCGGCGCCATCCTCATCGGCATCGTGGCGGGCACGGTCATCGCCGCCGTCGTGAACGCCGTCGGCGACCTGCCGGCCAAGGCCTGGTTCTCCGGCCCGCCGGAGCTCAGCGGCAGCGCCGTCTCCACGCCGGACTTCTCGCTCATCGGTGAGGTGTCCTTCAGCGGCTGGGGCGACGTCGGCTACATCACCGTCACCATGATCATCTTCACCCTGGTGCTCGCCGGCTTCTTCGACGCCATGGCCACGATCATCGGCGTCGGCTCCGAGGCCAAGCTCGCGGACTCCCAGGGCCGGATGCCCGGCCTCTCCAAGGCGCTGTTCATCGACGGTGCCGGCGGTGTCATCGGCGGCGGCGTCGGCGGCTCCGGCCAGACCGTCTTCGTCGAGTCGGCGACCGGCGTCGGCGAGGGCGCCCGTACGGGCCTGTCCTCCGTCGTCACGGGCGCGTTCTTCGCGGCCTGCCTCTTCTTCACCCCGATCACCGCGATCGTCCCGGCCGAGGTCGCCTCCGCGGCCCTGGTCGTCATCGGCGCGATGATGATGCAGAACGCCAAGCACGTCGACTGGAGCGACCGCTCCGTCGCGATCCCGGTGTTCCTCACCGTGGTCCTGATGCCGTTCACGTACACCATCACCACGGGTGTCGCGGCCGGCGTCATCTCCTACACCGTCATCAAGACGGCGCAGGGCAAGGCACGCGAAGTGGGCGCCTTCATGTGGGGCCTGACCGCGATCTTCATCGTGTTCTTCGCGATCCATCCGCTCGAGAGCTGGCTGGGCGTCAGCTGACGCCCTTGACGCCGCCCTCCACACACCTATCGAGGAGTTCGAGATGCTGGACATCGCCGAGGAGCTGCAGCGGTGGGTCGAGCAGGGACGCGAGTTCGCCGTCGCCACCGTCGTGGCGGTCGGCGGGAGCGCGCCCCGGCAGCCGGGCGCCGCGCTCGCCGTCGACAGCGACGGCACGGCGATCGGCTCGGTGTCCGGCGGATGTGTGGAGGGTGCGGTCTACGACCTCTGCGTCCAGGCCCTCGACGACGGCAGGACCGTCGTCGAGCGCTTCGGCTACAGCGACGAGGACGCCTTCGCGGTCGGTCTGACCTGTGGCGGCATCATCGACATCCTCGTCACCCCGGTCCGCGGCGGGGTCTTCCCCGCCGCGCTCGCGGCCGCCTCCACCGGGGAGGCGGCGGCCCTGGCCCGGATCGTCTCCGGACCCGAGGACCTGATGGGCCGGGCCCTCCTGGTCCGCCCCGACGGTGCGTACGAGGGGAAGCTCGGCGGCCACCCCGAACTCGACCGCACCGCCGCGGCAGAGGCCCGCGCGATGCTCGACGCGGGCCGTACCGGCATCGTGGAGATCGGCGAGGACGGCAGCCGCTGCGGACAGCCGCTGACCCTCCTGGTCGAGTCGTCGGTGCCCGCCCCCCGCATGATCGTCTTCGGTGCCATCGACTTCGCCGCCGCCCTCGTCCGGGTCGGCAAGTTCCTCGGCTACCACGTCACCGTCTGCGACGCGCGGCCCGTCTTCGCGACGCCGGCCCGCTTCCCCGAGGCCGACGAGATCGTCGTCGAATGGCCCCACCGCTATCTGGCGTCCACGGAGGTGGACAGCCGCACCGTGCTCTGCGTCCTGACCCACGACGCCAAGTTCGACGTGCCCCTCATCCAGGCCGCCCTCAAGCTTCCCGTCGCCTACATCGGCGCGATGGGCTCCCGCCGCACCCACGAGGACCGCAACAAGCGCCTCCGCGAGGTCGGCGTCACCGAGCTCGAACTCGCCAGGCTCCGCTCCCCGATAGGCCTCGACCTGGGCGCCCGTACGCCGGAGGAGACCGCGCTGTCGATCGGCGCCGAGATCGTCGCCAACCGCCGCGGCGGCACCGGCCACTCCCTCACCGGCGCCCACACCCCGATCCACCACGACGGCCCCCGCGAGCCCGCGGGGCGGATAGGTTCCGTCGCCTAGCGATCACCTCCGCCGACGCTGCATCCGCGCCGTCATCCTCATCCGGGCTCGCGGTTGGCCCGCGAGAGAAGCCCTAGGGCCGATCGGGGCCGAGGGTGTGTTCTTTGAGGAACGCGCCCGCGTGGGCCGCCGCTTCCTCTGCGGTCACGTACTGCGCCCCATCGGCGGCCGTGCCGGATGCTCCGTCAGCGCCTCGACCGGTCCAGCCCCAACCGCCGGAAGGGGACTGCACCAGCTCGGCAGTCCCTCCAAACAGCGCAAGCGTGCTCTTGCCCGCTGTCGCGGGTGCTGGGCGGCTGACGGCATCGGGCCATTTCTTGCGGGCGCCCTGCCGGGTGATGCCCCAGACCGCTCCCAACTGCTCGTAGCTCGCGCCGTAGGAGCCGGCGGTCGCTGCCGCCCACTCCGTGAGCCGCTTGACCTCGCCATCCATCACCTTCCAGGCGGCCAGGACGGACAGCGCCACTTCGACAGGGCTCGCGTCCCACATGCGGTCGGCGGGCAACCCGGTCTCCCGGGAACGGATGGCCAAGGCCAGGGGGTTCAAGGCGTCGTACAGAGCCTTGTCGAGTCCTGCCTGCTCTTCTGGGGTGATCTCAGAGGTCGCCATGTGACAACTATAGTTTACCGATCCGTCGATGGGAACTAAAGTTTCCGCACTCCGTGTCGGCTGCCGCCACATCAGAGAGAGGCCCCGGCGGACGGCCCCGGCGGCCGGGACGTCGCGGTCGGCGAAGTCGTCGCATCCCGGCATCGCGCCGAATCGGGGCGCGACGTGGCCTAGAGCTCGATCAGGACCTGGTCCAGGGACTTGCGGACCAGGTCGGGCACCTCGCAGTCGTCCGCGGGGTAGCCGACCGGGATCACCGCGAAGGCCTTCTCGTTCTCGGGGCGGTCGAGGACGTGGGAGAGGAAGCGCATCGGGCTCGGGGTGTGGGTCAGCGCCGCCAGCCCGGACAGGTGGAGAGCGGACAGCAGCATGCCGACCGCGATGCCGACCGACTCGTCGACGTAGTAGTGCTTGTGCTTCGTGCCGTCCGGGCCGAGCCAGTAGCGCTGCTGGAAGACGACGATCAGCGCCGGGGCGTCCGTGAGATGGGACTTCACCGCGTCCGTACCGAGCGGACGCAGCGCCGCGAGCCACTCGTCGCCCAGCCGGCCGTCGTAGGAGAGCTCCTCCTCCTGCTCGGCGGCGGCGCGGATCCGCTGCCGCACGGCCGGGTCCTTGACCAGCACGAAGGTCCAGGGCTGCTGGTGCGCCCCGGAGGGAGCGGTCGCGGCACAGGCTATTGCGTCCCGGACCACCTGCTCGGGCACGGGGTCGGGGGAGAAGTGGCGCACGGTCCGTCGCTCGTCCATCCGCACCCGCAACTCGGCGGCGCGCGCGAGGGATTCCGGCTGTGGCATCCGCTCGGGCCGGTACGGGGCGGAACGGTACGGCTGACCGTGTATCGGGGTCCAGCGCCCGCTTTCGGGAGCGGTCGCGGAGACGGTCTCAGGCGTGGTCTCGGGTGACATGGAGCAGATCTTCACGCCACGGTCCCGCCTTTCGACAGGGGGGATGCGGGGACCCGCGCCCGGCATGTTCCCTTCGGGGGGTTTCGGGGATGGCGCTCGCCGGACGATTTCCGGCGCGGTACGGCAGTCGGCGCATCGTGATCCGGGGGCGCGGCGGCCCGGAATCACCGTCCGCGGTGCCGTGGCCCTGGGTCCCGGCCTCCTGCGCGGTCGCCGTGCGCTGGTGGACCACGGCGCCCGCGCCCGCCGTCCGGACCTTCGTGGCGCTGGGCCGCGAGGGCTCCGCCGGGCTGGACCACTCGGCCCGCGCCTCGGCAGGCGCCCGGTGCGCCGCCCGCCGGCCGTCGCACGGCGTGGGGGGACAGGGGAGGGGTCGCCGGCGGGGCCGGGCTCCGACTTTCGGACCCCGGCGTGTTTCCGGCCTTTCCCGGGAGTCGCCGGGCCGCCGTCGCGCGTCGGTGGCAGGGGGCGTGGAACGGGGGTGCCCGGGGGCCCGCCCCCGGGCGCCTCCCCTGTGCGGCGGTCTCGTTCCCCCGGCCCCGGCCCGGCCGTCCGACGGGCGGCGCACGCTCAGTGCGACACGCCCCGGTCCCGTACCGCCGATGCCCAGGCCGGCTGTTCCTCGTCGGCCTCGGCCTCGGCCCGTCGCCCGCCCCGGGCGAAGAAGTCCGCGAGGGGCAGGATCGCCGCCCCGACCGTCACCGCGTCGGGCCCCAGGGTGCCGAGGGAGATGCTGACCCGGGCCGCCGGATACTTCAGGGCGTACTCCGTCGCGTACTCCTTGACCGTCTCCAGGAAGCGGGCGCCGAGCTGGAGGCCCGCCCAGCCGCCGACGAGGATGCGTTCGGGCTGGAAGAGGTTGATCAGGTCGGCGAAGCCGGCGCCCAAGTACTCGGCGGTCTCCTCCAGTACGGCGAGCGCCGTCGCGTCGGGCTCCGTCGTGGCGTCCGCCGGGTGGGCGGCCGTCAGCATCGCCGTCAGCGCCGTCTCCTCGTCCGTACCCTTCGGGGCTCGCCCGCCCGCCTCCCGCCACCGTTCCAGGAGTGCCTCCGCGCCCGCGTACGCCTCCAGGCAGCCCTGGGCTCCGCAGCGGCAGCGGCGGCCCCTGACCCGCACCTTCAGATGGCCCCACTCGATCGCCCGGCCGGGCCCCATCGGGTCGGTGACCACACAGGCGCCCACGCCCGAGCCGAAGAGGACGACGACGGCGCTGCGCGCGCCCCGTCCGGCGCCGAACCACATCTCGGCCTGGCCGAGGGTCTTGGCGCCGTTGTCGATCCAGTACGGCACCGAGACCGGCAGGTCCACGCTCTCGCGGAGCATCCGCTCCAGGGGGACCGCGTCCCAGCCGGTGGTCTGCCCGTGCACGACCGCGCCGTCCTCGGCGGTGCGGGCCACGATGCCGGGCAC
This sequence comes from Streptomyces sp. NPDC017246, assembly GCF_044331325.1. Taxonomy (NCBI): domain Bacteria; kingdom Bacillati; phylum Actinomycetota; class Actinomycetes; order Kitasatosporales; family Streptomycetaceae; genus Streptomyces; species Streptomyces sp. NPDC017246. The sequence continues at coordinate 315,751 of NZ_JBIRMW010000010.1, forward strand.
GCCGATGCCGACCCCGAGGAGCTGTTCGGCGGACACGCCCGCGGTCCGCAGCACCTCCGCGATGCCCTCCCGGACGTGCCCGACGACGACCCCGACCTCGTACCGGTCGTGGGGGTTCGGTCCGTCGATCGCCAACGGGCGTTCGGTGCGGGCGAGTTCGGTGAGGGTGAGGTCGAAGAGCTCGATCCTGACCCGGGTCTCGCCGACGTCGACGCCGATCATGCAGCCGCTGTCCGGGGTGATCCGGAGCAGGGTGCGGGGCCGTCCGCCCGCCGAGTCGACGCTGCCCGCCTCCTCGACCAGGCCCTCGGCGACGAGTTCCGCGACCACGTTGCTGACCGAGCCGGAGCTGAGGCCGGTGGCGGGGCCGAGCGAGAAGCGGCTCAGCGGCCCGTCGAAGTAGAGGCGCTGAAGGACGGCGGTGCGGTTCTCGCGTCGCAGGTCACGCACGGTGCGGCCGTTCCGCATGGTCACTGGGGCCCCCTGGCGAAGTAGTCCTAGAGGCAACATACCGCTGCCGTGACCTCAGCACCTTCTTCTCTTGAGCTTTAAGTCACATCCTGAATTAAGCCCCTTCCGCGTTCAGGACCTGAACGCGGAAGGGAGGGCGGAGGAGGGTGGGCTCAGAAGATCAGGTCGTAGGTGTTCCAGCCGCCGCCGACGAGGGTGCGGTGGGGGCCCGGGACGATGCTCAGGTAGTACGGGCCGGGCGCGTGCCGGGGCACTCCCTGGTAGAGCCAGAGCCTTCCGGAGGTGTCACGTGCGACGAGGTCGGGCGTGTCGTCCCGGCCGAGTTCGCCGGTGCCGGCGATCGCGGTGTAGGCGTTCCAGCCGCCCCCGACGCGCCGCTTCGGTACGAAGGGCACGGAGGGGGAGTAGCCGGGGCGGTCGTACTTCCACAGCACCCCGCTCGCGTCCCGTGCCAGTGCTCCGTCGCCGTACCCCGACATGGTCAGCGCGGTGTACACGTTCCAGCCGCCGCCGACCCGCCGACGTGCCTCGAAGGGGCCGCCGGAACCGTAGTTCCTCTCGTACGACCACAGGACGCCGTCCCTGTCCCGCGCGACCAGGCCGCCGTGGTCGAAGCCCGTGAGGGCCGTGTACGTGTTCCAGCCGCCCCCGACGCGCCGGGCCGGCGCGAACGGCCGGTCGGGGTCGCCCGTGCCCTCGTAGTACCAGAGGACCCCGTTCCGGTCGCGGGCCACCAGGCTGCCCCGCCCGGCGGCGTCGGTGCTCCGGACCGGAACCACGGCCGTGTACGCGTTCCAGCCGCCACCGACGCGCTTGCGCGCCGCGAACGGCCTGCCGACGTCGCCGGTGCCCTCGTACCTCCACAGCACGCCGCTCCTGTCCCGCGCGTGCACGGCGCCGCGTCCGTCCGGCGGGGGAGTGCCGGGGACGAAGTCGAGGCGGACCGTGCCCTCGGCCACCACCTCGCCCTGCCCGTCCCGCAGGAGGACCACGGCGTCCGGCGTGCCCAGGACGAGCGCCGTCCGGTCCGCGTCCAGCGTGACGGTGTAGCGGACCGTCCTCGTCGGCGAGGTCGCCGTCTCCGTCGTCGTCACCGTCGGCAGGGTGAGGGACGGCGGGTCCACCGGCCGGTCGTCGATCGCGTACGGCATGACCCAGCGGCAGGCCCCGTACGCGACCCCGTCGACCGCGCAGGTGGAACGGATCACGTTCTCGCTCACCGGCGAGGAACCCGCGCTCTCGACGAGCTGGGTCGGGAGGCGGAGTACGGCGGTCACCGGGCCCCACACGTCGGGGGCGACCGTCGCCGTGAACCGCAGCGTCACCGCGCCCTCCTCGCCCGCGGGGACGGCCAGCCGGCCGCCCTCCTGGACGACCGTGCCGATCCCGGCCGTCGCCTCGGCCGTCGTCGTCACGGGCGCCGGTGCGGCGAAGGCCACCGGTCCCCCGAATGTCAGCGGCGCCACGGTCGCGATCAGCGCCGCTGCCACCACCGCCGTTCGTGCACGAGCCACGAGAACCTCCTCGCCCCCCGGATGCGGGGGGTCCTGTCACGGCCGGAGGTCGCGTCTGGGCCCCCGCGTACACCCCTTTGACACCGTGCCGCAGGGAAAGGTTGTACGGCCGGGGGCCGGGCCACGTGGACCCGGCGAGACGTCGGCGTCCCGGGCTCAGGCCCTGCGGAGGCCGCTCAGGAGGAGTTCGGCCAGCTGCTCGTACGCCTCCGCGTCGGCCAGGCCGGTCGCCGCGGCGACCTGACGCCGCTGGATGCGGACCATCACGGAGGAGATGACGTCGGCCGCGAAGGTCACGTGCACCTCACGGAAGACGCCCGCGCGGACGCCCTCCTCGATGAGCTGCTGGACCCGGCCGGCCGCCGCGCGCGTGTTGCGCTCGTACACCTCCGCCGCCGGCTCGAACGCGGCCACGTCGTCGAAGAACTGCGGCGAGACCGGCGCCAGCTCGGCCGAGACCGCCCGCAGATAGGCGGCGAGCCGCTCGGCGGGGTCCGTCGCGGCGGCGAGGACCGCCTCGACCCGGGCCGTGGCGCGTCGGAAGAAGTGCACGACGGCCGCCCTGACCAGCTGTTCCTTGCTGCCGGCCAGTCCGTACAGGGTCCGCTTCGAGCAGCGCAGCCGGGCGGCGAGGTCGTCGAGCGTCAGCCGGGCGAAACCCTCGCCGACGAGGAGGGCGACGAGCTCCTCGAAGAGGGCGGAGCGGCGGGCCGCGCCGCGGCCCGTCAGCTTCGGGGCATCGGCGGCTGAGGTCTCGATCACCCGCTCAGTATTCCAGGCCGACGTTCCGGGGGGTTACGGCGACATCCTTCTGCGCTACGCTAACCGGTACTGCAGTACCCTCCGCAGTACCACTTTGCGCGCCGATGGAGACGCCATGGATGTCGACCGCCTGCTTCCCACCCCCGAGGCAGCGGACCTCATCGCCCTCACCAGGGAGATCGCCGACAAGGAGCTCTCTCCCAAGGCGGACGAGTACGAGGCCACCGAGACCTATCCCGAAGGCCTCTTCGCCACCCTCGGCGAGGCCGGGCTGCTCGGCCTGCCGTACCCCGAGGAGTACGGCGGCGGAGGCCAGCCGTACGAGGTCTACCTCCAGGTCCTGGAGGAGCTCGCCGCACGCTGGGCGGCCGTCGCCGTCGCCACCAGCGTCCACACGCTCGCCTGCCACCCCCTGCACACCTTCGGCACCGCGGAGCAGAAGGAACGCTGGCTGCCCGAGATGCTGGAGGGCCGGACCGTCGGCGGCTACAGCCTCTCCGAGCCGCAGGCCGGCTCCGACGCCGCCGCGCTCACCTGCAAGGCCGAGCGACAGGACGACGGCTACCGGATCACCGGCACCAAGGCGTGGATCACCCACGGCGGCAGGGCCGGCTTCTACGCGCTCTTCGCCCGCACCGCGCCCGGCAGCCACGGCATCTCCTGCTTCCTCGCCCCCGGCGCCACCGAGGGGCTGAGCTTCGGCGCCCCCGAGCGCAAGATGGGCCTCCAGGCGGTCCCCACCACCTCCGCCTACTGGGACGGCGCCCTCCTCGACGCCGACCGGCTCGTCGGCGACGAGGGCCAGGGCCTCCAGATCGCCTTCAGCGCGCTCGACAGCGGCCGGCTCGGCATCGCCGCCTGCGCCACGGGCCTCGCCCAGGCCGCCCTCGACGCCGCCGTCGCGTACGCCAACGAGCGCACCACCTTCGGCCGCCGGATCATCGACCACCAGGGTCTGGGCTTCCTGCTCGCCGACATGGCCGCCGCCGTCGACGCGGCCCGCGCCACCTACCTGGACGCGGCCCGCCGCCGTGACCTCGGCCGCCCCTTCAGCCGGCAGGCCAGTGCCGCCAAGCTCATCGCCACCGACACGGCCATGAAGGTCACGACGGACGCCGTCCAGGTCCTCGGCGGCTACGGCTACACCCGTGACTTCCCGGTCGAGCGCTATATGCGCGAGGCCAAGATCACCCAGATCTTCGAGGGCACCAACCAGATCCAGCGCCTGGTCATCGCCCGGGGGCTCTCGCAGGCGTGACGGCGGTTCGGGACGCCCCTCCGGGGCCTGCACGCCCCGCACGCCCCGCACGGCCTGAAACGAGCAGGGCCGCGATCCCCGTCAGACCGTGGCGGACCGCGTGGTCCAGGGCCGTGCGGCCGTGCGGGTCCGGCAGGTCGGGGTCGGCGCCCGCCGCGAGGAGGAGGGCGACGACCCCCTGGTGGGGGCGGGCGCCCGTGCCGAGGATCACGGCCTTGAGGAGCGCCGTCCAGCCCAGCCGGTTGACGTGGTCGACGTCGACGGACGTCTCGTCGAGGACGGCGCGGACGTAGGCCACGTGCCCCCGCTCCGCCGCGGGGATCAGGGCCGTACGGCCGTAGCGGTCGGTGACGCCCAGGTCCGGGCCGGCGGGGAGCAGCGTCCGCATCATCGCGACGCTGCCCGTGACACCGGTGACCAGCCAGGGGCTGTCGCACCGGTCGTCCTGGGCGTTCGGATCCGCGCCCGCGGCGAGGAGGACGCGCGCGGCGGCGACATGGTCGCGCCGGACGGCGCGCAGCAGCGGTGTGCGCCGGTGCCGGTCGCGGGCGTCGACCTGGGCGCCCGCGCCGAGGGCCGCGCGGACGGCACCGGTGTCACCGTGCGCGGCGGCCGCCAGGAGGGTGTCGTCGAGGGCGTTCATGGCGGTGTTCCTCGTGCGGGCGCGGGACGGGACTACTTGCCGAGGGAGGCGACGCCGGTCTGGGCGAACTTCTCGTCGAGGTCGCCGGAGGGGGCGCCGGCGACACCGATGCCCGCGATCGGGGCGCCCTTGGCGGTGACGGGGGCGCCGCCGGCGAGGAAGAGGGTGCCGGGGATGTCCTTCAGGTTCGGGGCGTTGGTGAGGCGCTTGGCCAGCTCCGAGGTCGGGGCGTTCCAGGAGACGGCGGTGTAGGCCTTCTTGACGGCCGACTCGTAGGACTGCGGGCCGGCGCCGTCGCCGCGCAGGGTGACGACGGTGTTGCCGTTGCGGTCGACGACGGCGACGGAGACGCGCTGGTTCTCCTTCTCGGCGGCGTCCAGGGCGGCCCGCGCTGCCTTGGTGGCGGCCTCGACCGTCAGATGCGTCGACTGCGTGGTGCTCTTGTTCCTGGCGTCCGCCTTGGCGACGACGGCGGGGGCGGCCGCCGTGTTCTCGCCGGTGGCGCTGGCGGAGTAGGCACCGAAGCCACCGAGGGCGAGCGCGGCGACGATCGCGCCACCGGTCAGGACACGGGTGCGCGAGGTGGCCTTCTTCACGTGCTTCATGGGGTCTGCTCCAGTGAACTCGGTGGACTGCGGGGGCCGTCGGGAGTCCGTGGCCCGCTTCCCCTCCATCCTGGGGGCGTCCCCCCGCACCGGCCGTCGTCGTCCCGGCTGCGTCCGGTGCCCGCAACGGCCGACCCCGGGGTCATCCGATCGGTTGACCCCGTCGGACGGAAACCGGCCCGCTCGGCCGGCTCCCTCGTGTACCAGGGAAGAAGACGGCCGGGAACCGTATGCCGGACTAGCTGTTGTCCGACGCCGGTCCGGCGGACGGGGCACGGTCCTCCTCCCAGCCGCTGGCCAGCTCCGTGAAGGCGCGCGCGGCGGCGCTGCGGTAGCCGGTCGCCCGGCGCAGCAGGGTGACGCCGCGGGTCGGCAGGGCGGGAGAGAGCGGGACATGGCTCAGCTGCGGGTGGTCCAGGGTGACCGCGTCGGGCAGCACGGTGGCCAGGGCGGTGCGCCGGACGATCTCGGTGAGGGCGCCGACGGCGTTGGCCTCCATCGCGATCCGGGGCCGGAGGCCGTGCTCGGCGACGTACGCGTCGATGTGTCTGCGGGTGGCGAAGTCCTGGCTGAGCAGGGCGAGATGGTGATGGTTCAGCTCCTCCGCCGGTACGGGCTCCGTCCGGCCGGCGAAGGGGTGACCGGGACCCACGACGAGGCCGAGGGTCTCGGTGAACAGCGCGGTGGCCTCGACGCCCGGCAGATGGCCGCCCTCGAAGGCGATGCCGAGATCGAGGCGGTCGGCGAGGAGTTCGGCCTCGATGCGGTCCTGGGTCGACTCCCGTACCTCCACCGTGATGCCCGGGTGACGGGTGTGGAAGGCGGCGACCAGCGGGCCCGTGAGGTAGGCGGTGAAGGTCGGCGTGGCGGCGAGCCGGAGCCGGCCGCGGGAGAGGTCGCGTACGTCGAGCACCGCCCGCTCGCCGGCCGCCAGGTCCTGGAGCGCCCGCCGGGCGTAGGCGGCGTAGGCCTCCCCCGAGTCGGTGAGGCGCACGGTGCGGCCGGTCCGGTCGAGCAGCAGTACCCCGAGGGCCTTCTCCAGCTGCTTGATCTGCTGGGAGAGCGTGGGCTGGGCGATACGGAGCCCTTCGGCGGCGCGGGTGAAGTTGGCGTGCTCGGCGACGGCGAGCAGATAGCGGAGATGACGGAGTTCCGGCTGCATGGCACCGAGTGTAGAGCGCTATAGATGAGATCTATGGCAGGCATCGATAGTGGGTCTTGGACGCTATAGTGCCTGTTCGTGCAGGGTGAGGGCATGCCTCATCTCGCCGAGGGAATCGCCCGCTTCCAGCGGGAGGTCTTCCCAGCCAAAGCAGAGCTCTTCGCCCACCTCGCCACCGCCCACCGTCCGGGCACGCTGTTCATCGGCTGCTCCGACGCCCGGGTCGTACCCGAACTGATCACCCAGACCGACCCCGGTGAACTCTTCGTCGTCCGCACCGCCGGAAACCTCGTCCCCGCCCACGCCCCGGGCACCGACGGGGTGGCCGCCGGAGTCGAGTACGCCGTCACCGTCCTCGGCGTGCGGGACGTCATCGTCTGCGGGCACTCCGCCTGCGGCGCGATGACCGCGCTCGCCGAGGGACGCGATCTGAGCGGCGCGCCCGCCGTCGCCGCCTGGCTCCGTCACGCCGACGCCTCCCTGGCCCGTACCGCCGCGGCGGGCAGGGCGGGGGACGTGGCCGCGCTCGTACGGGAGAACGTCGCCGCGCAGCTGGCGAACCTGGCCACCCACCCCTCCGTGGCCCGCGCCCTCGCCCAGGGAGCGGTGCGGCTGCACGGCTGGGTCTTCGACATCGCCGACGGCACCGTCGAGGAGCTTCACGTCACCGGGACGGCCACCGCCACCGGCGCTCACGTCACCGCCACCGGCCCTCACGCCACCCCCGTCGGCGCCCGTGCCGCCGCCTGAACCACCCCACCCCCCCCGTAAGGAAAGGACGTACCTCTCATGGTGCACGCCCAGTTCGACCCCACCGCCCGTCGCGAGCTCGCCGTCGCCGCCGTCGAGGCCAAGACCGTCAAGGACCTGAGCTGGCGGCAGATCGCCGACGCCGCCGGCCTCTCCGTCGCCTTCACCACCGCCGCCGTCCTCGGCCAGCACGCCCTTCCGGAGCCGGCCGCGAAGGCCGTCGCCGAACTCCTCGGCCTGGACGAGAACGCGGTGCGGCTGCTGCGGACGATCCCCACCCGGGGGTCCCTCGACGGCATCCCGACCGACCCGACCATCTACCGCTTCCACGAGATGCTCCAGGTGTACGGGACCACCCTCAAGGCCCTGGTCCACGAGGAGTTCGGGGACGGCATCATCTCCGCGATCAACTTCACGCTGGACGTGAAGAAGGTCGCCGACCCCGAGGGCGGCGAGCGCGCGGTCATCACGCTCGACGGCAAGTACCTCCCCGCCAAGCCCTTCTGACCGGGTTCCTCCGGCAGGGGCGCGTCGATCGTGCCGACGCGCCCCTGACGACCCTCCCGGGTCCGCTTCCGGGGGCGCGGCCTGCGGTTCTATGGTGGGCGGCGCAGATCGCGCGGACCGCGCGGTCCTCCGCGGGCACGCGCCCGATCCGGCGGCCAACCCGGCGGCAGGGTCGCACCCGCACGACACGAACGAGGAGTTCCATGGACATCGCCGGCTCCGCCGCTCTCGTCACCGGTGCCGCTTCCGGCCTCGGCGCCGCCACCGCGGCGGCGCTCGCCGCCCGGGGCGCCACCGTCTACGGACTCGACCTGGACAAGGCCGTGGCCGCCGCCGGGCCGCTGCCCGAGGGCGTCCGGCTGCTCGCGGCCGACGTCACCGACGAGCAGCAGGTCCGCGAGGCGCTCGCCGCGATCGACGCCGACGGCGCCGAGCTGCGGCTCGCCGTGAACTGCGCGGGCATCGCCCCCTCCGCCCGTATCCTGGGCCGGAAGGGTCCGCACGACCTCGACCTCTTCCGGGCGGTGCTCAACGTCAATCTGCTCGGGACGTTCAATGTGATGCGGCTCGCCGCCGAGGCCATCGCCCGGCACGAGCCCGACGAGAACGGGCAGCGCGGTCTCGTCGTCAACACCGCCTCGATCGCGGCCTTCGAGGGGCAGGTCGGCCAGATCGCCTACGCCGCCTCCAAGGCGGGCGTCGCGGGCATGACCGTCACCGCGGCCCGCGACCTGGCGCAGTTCGGCATCCGGGTCGTCACCATCGCCCCCGGCATCGTCGACACCCCGATGATGGCCGGCTTCGGCGAGGACGTCAGGGCCGGTCTCGCCGCGAGCGTCACCTTCCCGCAGCGCCTCGCGCGCCCGGAGGAGTACGCCCGACTGGTGACGATGATCGCCGAGCACGACTACCTCAACGGCGAGACGATCCGGATGGACGGCGCGCTCCGGATGACCGCGCGCTGATCCGCCTGGAGGCCTGAGCCTCCGTACCCTCCCGACAGCACTGGGTGCCGGATTCATTCGGCACCTAGTGCCGCGCGAGGGGCGTACGGGTGTTAGGTTCGGGCCATGGGAACAGCGTCGACGAACTCCACGAAGCCCGCGATGCGGGACTCCCTCATCGCCGCGGCCTTCCAGCTCTTTCTGGAGCGGGGCTACGAGCAGACGACGGTCGACGACATCGTCACCCTCGCGGGCGTCGGCCGGAGGTCGTTCTTCCGGTACTTCCCGTCGAAGGAGGACGTGGTCTTCCCCGACCACGAGCAGTGCCTCGCCGACATGACCCGCTTCCTCGCGGCGAGCGCCGACTCCGACGACCCGATGGTCCGGGTCTGCGGCGCCGCCCGGCTCGTCATGCGGATGTACGCCGAGAACCCCACCTTCTCCGTGCAGCGCTACCGGCTCACCCGTGAGGTGGCCGGGCTGCGCACCTACGAACTGTCGGTCGTCTGGCGGTACGAGAAGACCCTCGGGGACTATCTGCGCACCCGCTGGGCCGACCGCAGGGACGGCACCCTGCGCGCCAACGTCGCCGCGGCGGCCGTGGTCGCCGCCCACAACCACGCCCTGCGGCACTGGCTGCGCTCGGGCGGTGAGGGCGAGCCGCTGGCGGAGGTCGACGGGGCCCTGGAGTTCGTCCGCGCCACCTGGAGTCCGGACGCGGTCGTGGACGTGCCGGTCGAGGAGACCGAGGACGTCGTCGTCGTGATCACCAAGCGGTCCACTCCCATGTGGCGCGTGGTGCGCGAGGTGGAGTCGAGCCTCGGCGAGGGCTGAAGGTGAACGGAAAACGGCGTCGGGGTTCGCGGTATCTCTAATTGAGGGAACTCAGGTCTTTATTTGATGGCACTCAGTGCCATATCTTTGCTCCATGCGCGGTCGAGCCGCCGAGTGCGAGGAGAAGGCATCGTGTTCCACACGGGACTGAGGAGCGGGACCGCCGTCCAGGCCGCCGAGGAGTCGGCCCCCGGCACCGAGCTCTACTTCCAGCGCTGCCGCTGGTGCCACACCACGACGTTCCAGCGACTGCTCTGTCCGACCTGCGGGTCGACCGAGCTCAACCCCGAACTCAGCGAGGGCGAGGGCGTGATCTCCGTACGGCGCGGGGTCGCCGCCGCCGACGCCGACCTCTGGCCGGTCTATATGACGGAGGGCTTCACGGTCCGCTGTCGCGTCGACGGGCCGCTGCACGCGGTGCGCCCCGGGGTCCGGGTCAAGGTCTCCTCGGGAGTCGGTGTCACGGGCCGCAGGCCGGTCGTCCGGCTCTGCGAGGAAGTGCCGCTCGACGGCTGGATCTGATGCCACACAAACGGAGGAGGGGCGGGGGGGGGGGGGGGGGGGGGGGGGGGGGGGGGGGGGGGGGGGGGGGGGCGCCGTAGAATCGGGGCATTGTGTCTGAGCAGCCAGAGAACACCGCGCAGCCCGTCGCCGAGTCCGTACAGCCCGTCACCCAGCGGGGC